>JAPOYJ010000038.1 GCA_026706635.1 Gemmatimonadota bacterium
CCCCCGTTTCTCAACTTGATTGTCGCAACGCTCTCATCTTGATTGTCGCTGCGCAGGTCGAGACCGACGACAGCGGCCGGGTCGTGAAGCTGAGCCTGCGCGACAACAACGTGCGAGGGCCGCTCCACTCGTCGATCGGGCTCCTGGAGAGGCTGGTCACTCTCGACCTGAGCCGAAACTGGATTTCCGGCCCGATTCTGGCCGAGGTGGGCGACCTTGCCCTGCTGCGCGACCTCACGCTGAGCGTCAACGGGTTTGTGGGCGGGCTTCCCTCCTCACTGGGCACACTGGACAGCCTCCGGACCGTGAACGTAGCGGCGACGAGTCTCTCCGGCCTGGTTCCGACGTCCTTTGAGGACCTCGAACTCGAGAGCTTCCTGGTCGGAGGAACCGATCTGTGCGTGCCCCCCTCGCTCGCCGAGTGGCTGGACTCGATCGCGCAGACGGACGATCCGCCTGAGTGCGCGAGCCGGGTGGTGGTCGACCCTGCGTCGCTCACCTTCGAGGCGAGCGGCGACACGGCCACGCTCTCGGCGACCGTGTTCGACGCGGAGGGGGAAGTCGTGGAGGATGCGGAGGTGACGTGGAAGAGCGGCGATACCAGGGTTGCGAGAGTCGGCACGACGGGGCTGGTGTCGGCGCGAGCGAGCGGGCTGACCGATGTCACTGCCACCTACGACTCGGTGACTCACGCCGCGGCCGAGGTGGCGGTCAGGCTGTCCGGCGGCGACCGGGTGGCGCTCGAGGCCCTCTACCGCGCGATGGGCGGGGACGACTGGAAGGACAACACCAACTGGATGAGCGACGAACCGCTCGGGGAGTGGTACGGGGTCGACACATGGAGGAGCGGCCGGGTGAGGTACCTGGAGCTGCAGGACAACAACGTGGCTGGCGAGATCCCCGCCGAGATCGGGCTGCTGGACAGCCTCTTCAGCTTCAAACTGCGCGACGCTACCGTTACCGGCCCCATCCCGCCGGCGATCGGACGGCTGCAACGCCTTCGCGACCTGAACCTCCGCGAAACCGGAGTGGAGGGCCCGCTTCCCCCCGAAATGGGCGAGATGACGGGACTCGACTACCTGAGCCTGAGCTACACCAAGCTCTCCGGCCCCCTCCCCGCGACATTCGCCGATCTCGATGTGAGTCGGATCTACCTCGGCAGGACCTACGTGTGCCTTCCCCGGTCCCTCACCGAGTGGTACGAGTCGCGCGACGACGCCGACGAACTCGTTCCCTGCATCCCGGAGACCTCGGACCGGGAGGCGCTCGACAGCCTCTACGGCAAGACCGGGGGCGAGGATTGGGGACGGAAGGACAATTGGCGGACCGAGAGGAGCCTGAACACCTGGAGCGGGATCACCACCGACGCCGAAGGCTACGTCACCGAGATCTTCCTCCCGTGGAACAACCTCACCGACAGCATCCCGCCGGAGCTGGGCGACCTTGCGCGGCTCGAGGTGCTGGCGCTCTACGGCAACAACCTGACGGGGCGTATCCCTCCCGAACTCGGCAAGCTGACTACGGTCACGGAGCTGTCGCTCTCCGGCAACGAGCTGGAAGGACCGATTCCCCCCGAGATCGGCGGCATGGTCAGCGTCGCCACGATGTGGCTCTCCAAGAACGAACTGTCGGGACCGATTCCGCCCGAGTTCGGCAACCTCGAAAACCTCGAGTTCCTAGCGCTCTTCGAGAACGAGCTGAGCGGGCCGCTGCCGGCGGAGTTCGGCAATCTGAAGAAGCTGAAGACCGCCTGGATGGTGGATAACAAGTTCGAGGGACCGTTGCCGCCCGAGCTGGGCGAGATGGCCGCGCTCGAGGACCTCAGCCTGGGATACAACGAGATCACGGGCTCGCTCCCGCCCGAGCTGGGCAAGCTTCGGAAGCTCAAGGAGCTGAGGCTCAGCGACAACGAGCTGACCGGGCCGATACCGCCCGAACTCGGCGACATGGCTGCGCTCGAACAGCTGTTTCTGATGCGGAACTCGCTGTCCGGCAGCATTCCACCGGAGCTGGGCAAGCTGTCGAGCCTCGAAATTCTGTGGATCTTCCGAAACGACCTGACCGGGACGATACCGGCGGAACTGGGCAACCTCTCGAAGCTGAAGGAGTTGTCGATCGGCACTAACGGGTTCACCGGCTCCATCCCGCCGGAACTCGGGCAGCTGTCCGCGCTGGAGAAACTGCTCATTCCCCGAGCCGAGCTGACGGGGTCCATCCCTCTGGAACTGGGCAACCTGTCGAGGTTGAACACGCTTTGGCTCTTCCAGAACGAGCTCTCGGGATCCATCCCCGCCGAACTCGGCGGCCTTTCGGCCTTGAAGAGGCTGGAGCTGGGAGACAACCAGCTCACGGGGTCCATACCACCAGAACTCGGGCAGCTGTCGGAGCTCGAGGAGATGGGTGCCAGGAACAACGGCCTCACCGGCCCCCTGCCGCCGGAACTCGGCCAACTGATCTCACTCGGATGGCTGTCGTTGCGAAACAACGAGGATCTCGAGGGCCTGATGCCCAGGAGCATGATGAATCTCCCCCTCGGCTACCTCGACATCTCCAGCACCTGGATATGTCCGTACCTCGACGACGAGTTCCAGGAGTGGCTGGACGGTATCCCGAAAGCGTACGGCCTCCTGTGTCCCTCCGCCGTGACCGAGCGGTACGCGCTGATGGAGCTCTACGACAGCACGGGCGGGGACAACTGGACCGACAACGACGGCTGGGACAGCGACTCCGAGCTGGACGACTGGTACGGCGTGACCGTGGAGGACTCGCTCGTGCGAGAGCTCAGGCTGCCCGCCAACGGTCTGGAGGGGCCGCTGCCGCCCGCGCTCGGCAGCCTGCTGGGACTGGAGACCCTCGACCTCGCCGACAACGACCTCACCGGAGGGGTGGCTGTCGCGATCACCTCCGTCGAGCCGCTTGACACGATCAGGATCAGCGAGAACGAGGAGATGGAGGGGCCGCTTCCCTTCCGCATGGTCGACCTGGAGAACCTCAGGGCGCTCGAGTACGAGGACACGGACATGTGCGCATCTCCGGCCCCGACATTCCAGGAATGGATCGATGCGCTCGACGTGGCGAAGGGCGCGACCTGCGACAACCCGGACTCGGTCAGGCTGTCGCTGCCGATCGTCTACCTCACGCAGTCCATCCAGAGCCCCGAGGGCGACGTGCAGCTCATCTCCGACCGGAAGGCGCTGCTCAGGGTCTTCCTGGTCGGCGACCAGGAGAACGCCTTCTTCGAGCCGGAGGTCTTCGCGACCTTCACGCGCGACGGCAGGGAGGTCCACCGGGTGGTGATGCCGAGCGAGCAGGACCGGGTGGCCACCTTCGCCGACGAGGGCGACCTCGTCAGGTCGTACAACGCGGAGATCCCCGCCAGGTACATCCGGGACGACACCGAGTTCGTGATCGTGGCCGACTCCGCCGAGGTGATCCCGCGCGCAGAGGGGAGCCAGACCCGATTCCCGGATACGGGGTCGGTGGCTCTCGACGTTGTCGAGGTCCCGGACTTCGAGCTGACGATAGTGCCGGTGCTCTACGCCGACGAACCCGATTCGTCGGTTTTCGACAGTATTGCGGACATGGAGGCGGTGAATCGGCAGGTGAGCCTGTTCGAGTACTCGTTCCCGATCGGCGAGTTCACCGCGAGCGCGTGGGACACCGCCTACGTCACATCCCTCGACATGACCGAGGAGGACAACACGTGGCCCGTGCTCCTCGAGGTGGAACAGGTGTACAAGTCCGCGAAGGCCTCGGGCTACTGGTACGCCATTGCGGACAGCGACGAGGGCTACGTGCGGGGTATCGCACGCCTGAACGGACTGGTGAGCTTCGGCAAGCCGTGGGCCACCGAGCTCGCACACGAAGTTGGCCACACGCTGGATCTCCTGCACGCCCCGTGCGGGGGCGCGCTCGGCACCGACCCGGAATTCCCCTACGACAACGGGGGCATCGGCGTCTGGGGGTACGACTTCCGTGACAGCACGGTGGTGTCTCCGCGCTACCGTCGCGACATCATGGGGTACTGCTACGACCTGGGCTGGCTCAGCGACTACTACTTCGAGAAGGTCATCCGGGTACGGGAGAACAAGGTCGAGGACTGGAGGAACGAGGAGCTACCCGGTGCCAGGCAGGAGGGCGAGATGCTGGTGCTGTGGGGCGGGGTGCTGAACGGTGAGCTGCGGATCGAGCCGGTGCATTCGATGTACACGACCCGGGCGTTGCCCAGGGAGGGCGGCCCCTACACCTTGGAGGGGATCGCGAGCGGCGGCGGTGTCGAGTTCTCCCTGTCCTTCACGCCGGGCGAGGATGTGGACGGCAACAAGTACTTCCTCTTCACCATCCCCATCGAGGAGGACTGGGAGGACACGCTGGAAAGGGTCACGCTGACAGGGCCCGAGGGGGAGGTGACGGTGGACTCGAGCGACCCGCGCTCGCTCACGGTCGTGACCGATCCCACCACGGGCCTGATCCGGGCGATCCTGCGGGACTGGGACCGGGCGCTGCCGGGCGCGCTAGGTGACACGAGCGGACTCGAGGTCGTGACCACGCGCGGACTCCAGGAGGCGGTCACGCTGCGGAGATGAGGCGGAGGTGTCGGAGAGGCCCGACGTCCGTCCACCAGGCTATCCTCCGACAGTTCCAGAGGTTGCGGCCGCTTGCTCAAGCTCCCGGGCAGTCCGGCGGGTGCCCACAGTGAGCCCTTGCCGGGCTCATTGCACACTTCAGAGACACTTCAAGTAAATTTTTCACTTCAGGTAAGTGCTTGAGGGCACGGCCAGTCCAGCAGTCACCCGCGTCCTGATTCCCTAGCAGGCTCGAGCGACGAGCCTAGCGTCCCGCTTACGTCCACACCCAAGCGAGAACCAGCATGAAGCGACTCACTTTCCTCTGCCTCATCCTCGTCGCATGCGGGGAGACGGAGCCCGAGAACCAGTCACCAATGGTCGTGGGCTCCGTCCCCGACATCGAGCTGACAACCTTGGCCGATACGGCATTCGACGTGTCCGGGTACTTCACCGACGACGATGGCGATAGACTCGTGTACCGGGCCCGATCCATGGACTCCACGGTGGCCCGCGCCGTCGTCAGTGGCACAACTCTCCAGCTGGACACCTACGACCGGGTCGGCTCTACGGACATCGAGGTGGTCGCCACGGATCCCGACACGGCCGAGGCCTCGCACAGGTTCAGGGTCACAGCCATCAACCAGCCGCCGGTGGTGGCCCAGAGCATCGCGGATCGCGATCTCCCTGCCGACGGCACCGTCGCCATCGACCTCGAGCCCTACTTCACGGACCCTGAGAGCCAGCCGCTCGCATACAGCGCCGAGAGCGACGCCCCGGCCACCGCGAGTGTCTCGGTGTCCGGCAGCACGCTGACCATCTCGGCTGGCTCCGATTCAGGCGGCGCCCAGATCGAGGTCACCGCGACCGACTCGGAAGGTGCCACCGTTGCGCAGGCGTTCCAGGTCGAGGTCGTGAGCCGGCCATCGTCCGAATGGCGGGAGAACTTCGACAGCGCGGGCGCGCTCGAGAGCTGGGACATCATCGCCCCGGCCGGCGCATCGGTGGAGGTGGACGAGGAGGCCGGAGCCATGCTGATCCACCTGCCAACGGACGACTACGACGTAGTTCGGGCCCACGCGCGAGACGTCGTGGACATTGGCAGCGACTGGGTAGCGTCGACGTACATGGGTCTGAAGGACGGCGACATCGAGCAGTGCTCCGAGTTCACGGTGCATACGGGAGACGAGACCTATCCGAGCTGGCAATTCGAGATCGACCACTGGGACGAGTCGTTCCTCATCTACGTCCGATACTCGGGAGACAACAGGTGGCACGGCCTTAGGGAGGGATACTTCGAGGACTACACCGACGATATCCCGGGGGTCGGCGACTATTTCGATCTGGCGCTGAGCGTGGCGAACGACACCCTTGCGGTGATGTACACCGATACGGTCCAGCTCGCGCGGTTTCACCCGAAGGACGATGGAGACGACTGGCCGGGGGACGGGGACGTGCCCGCCACGGCCACCGGAGTCGCGCTGGGCGGGAGCAACTGCTTCGGCACCGGTACCATCCTGGTGGACTTCGCCGATATCGATAAGATCGAAGGTTAGCCCGGGTGCCCCGCACGGGCCCACCGGCTATCGGCACGCGGTGGTTCCCACGCAATTGCTTCGCTCAATCCGACTGGTCATGATGACCGGTCAAGAGGGGCTCCAGGAACCTCCCGGTGTGCGACGCCGACTCGAGCACGACCTCCTCGGGGGGGCCCGCGGCCACAATTCGGCCGCCGCGGTCGCCCCCCTCGGGCCCCAGGTCGATCACCCAGTCAGCCGTCTTGACGACGTGCAGGTTGTGCTCGATGACCACGACGGTGTTCCCGATGTCGACAAGGCTGTGCAGGACTCGCAGGAGTATGCGCACATCCTCGAAGTGAAGGCCTGTGGTGGGCTCGTCGAGAATGTAGAGAGTGCGACCGGTTGCCTTTTTCGAGAGTTCGGCCGACAGCTTGACGCGCTGCGCCTCGCCGCCGGAGAGCGTTGTCGCGCTCTGGCCCAGGCGGATGTAGCCTAGCCCCACGTCGTCGAGGGTCTGGAGCCGACGGCGGACCATCGGCACCGCGTCGAAGAACCCAAGCGCGTCGCGCACGGGCATCTCGAGCACATCGGCAATGCTCCTTCCCTTGTACAGGATGTCCAGCGTCTCGCGATTGTAGCGGCGCCCTCGACAGGTGTCGCACGCCACGTACACATCCGGGAGAAAGTGCATCTCGATCTTGACAAGGCCGTCGCCGGCGCACGCCTCGCAGCGCCCTCCCTTGACGTTGAAGGAGAAGCGGCCCGCCTTGTAGCCGCGCACCTGGGCCTCGGGCACTCCTGCGAAGAGCTGCCGAATCGCGGTGAAGAGCCCCGTGTAGGTCGCGGGATTGGAGCGGGGGGTGCGACCGATCGGCGACTGGTTGACCTCGATCACCTTGTCCACGGCCGAGAGCCCCGAGATGCGGTCGTGGGCACCCGCCACCACCCGGCTGCGGTAGATGCGACGGGCCAATGCGCGGTAGAGGGTGCCGTTGACGAGCGTCGACTTTCCCGACCCGCTGACGCCGGTGACGCACACAAGGCAGCCAAGCGGAAAGGCCGCGTCGATATGGCGCAGGTTGTGCTCGGAGGCACTGTGCACCGTGAGCCAGCGGTCGTCCTTGGGGGGACGCCGCCGCCTCGGCAGACGGATCTCCCGGTCGCCGCGCAGGTAGGCACCCGTGATTGAGGCGGGCTCGGCCATCACCTCCTCCGGAGAGCCGACCGCCACCACCTCCCCCCCGCGGCTCCCGGCACCCGGGCCCAGGTCGACGACGAAGTCGGCTTGGCGGATGGTGTCCTCGTCGTGCTCGACCACCAGCACCGAGTTGCCGAGGTCGCGGAGCGCGCAGAGCGTCTCGAGGAGGCGGTGGTTGTCGCGCTGGTGCAGCCCGATCGAGGGCTCGTCGAGTATGTAGAGGACGCCCACCAGGCGGCTGCCGATCTGGGTCGCCAGACGGATTCGCTGCGACTCGCCGCCCGACAGCGTCGCGGCCGAACGGCTGAGCGTCAGGTAGTCGAGCCCCACGTTGCCCAGGAACCGCAGCCGCTCGCGCACCTCGGCGAGGATGGGACGGGCGACCTCGGCGACGAGCGCCCGGCCGCTGGAGCCGTTCGCTCCCCGGTCCCCATCCTCTCCCGCCAGCGGCAGACTCTCGACAAAGGCGAGCGCCTCGTCGATCGGGAGCTCGACCAGCTCGCTGATCGGCATCCCCCCGACCCGCACCGAACGCGCGAAGGGTCCCAGGCGCGATCCCGTGCACTGGGCGCAGCTTCGGCTCGACATGTACTGCGCGAGCTGGCTACGCACATGCTCGGAGGTCGTCTCGCGGTACCGGCGCTCGATGTTGGCGACCACTCCCTCCCAGTAGTCCTCGTAGTGGCCGCGCATCTTCCCGGCGTTGTAGGGAAAGCGGATCTTCATCTCGCCCGATCCGTGGAGCACCGCCTCCCGGGCCGCGCTCGGGAGCTCTCCCCACGGTGTCTTCGGGTCGAACTCGTAGGCGTCGGCGAGACCCGGAATCACCGAGCTCCTCAGATGGCCGCCGGGCTCTCCCCACGGCAGGATCGCACCCTCCAGCATCGAGAACCCGGCGGAGCCCACCACTAGCGAGCCGTCCACCTCCTTCGAGGTCCCGAGTCCGCCGCACCCGGTGCAGGCCCCGTGCGGAGAGTTGAAGGAGAAGACGCGGGGCTCGAGCTCCGGGAAGCTCACGCCGCAGTCGGCGCAGGCGTAGTCCTCGCTGAAGAGGTGGGAGTGGTCGCGCCCGTCGCGCCTCTCCAGGACCTGCACCACCCCGTCGGCGGTTCGAAGCGCCGTCTCGACCGAGTCGGAGAGGCGGGCGCGGTCCTCCTCGCGCACGACCAGCCTGTCCACGATGAGGCCGATGTCGTGGTTCTCGTAACGGCTGAGAGTGGGGGGCTCGTGCAGCTCGTAGACGCTTCCGTCGACCAGCGCGCGGACGAATCCGGAGCGGCGGGCCCGCTCGAAGACGTCGCGGAACTCGCCCTTGCGTCCGCGCACGAGCGGGGCCAGCACCTGGATGCGCGTCCCCTCCTCCAGCGCCAGGAGCTGCTCCACGATCCTGGAGGCGGGCTGACGCTCGATCGGCAGGCCGCACTCGGGGCAGTAGGGCGTGCCCGCCCGCGCGTACAGGAGACGCAGATAGTCGTAGATCTCGGTGACGGTCCCGACAGTCGAGCGAGGGTTGCGCGACACCGTCTTCTGCTCGATCGAGATCGCCGGGGAGAGCCCCCCGATCGAATCCACGTCGGGCTTCTCCATAACGCCCAGGAACTGGCGCGCGTATGCGGAGAGGGACTCGATGTAGCGGCGCCGGCCCTCGGCGTAGATGGTGTCGAAGGCGAGCGACGACTTCCCCGAGCCGCTCAGCCCGGTCACGACGACCAGCCGGTCGCGCGGTATCCTGAGCGAGACTGCCCGGAGGTTGTGCTCGCGAGCTCCGCGAATCACGAGATCGGTGGGGCGCATTTCCCTAGCGGTCCGTGGATAATCTCGCCCGAGCACCGAGAGGGGTGCTGCGCCGAGCTGGCAAGGCGCGACGAAGGGCCAATAGCCACAGTGCTATTGGCCCGAGGAGCAACACCGAGCGAAGCGGTCCAGCGCGGATGCAGCGCGCCTCGAATGCCGGGGGAGGTTTGTCCACGGGCTGCTAATACCCCCACTCGCGGAAGAACTCGACGCCCCAGATGCGCGCCAGCTCGAGCGAGAGGTCGCCGAAGCCCCGGTAGCGCTGGCGGGTGCAGCGACCCTCCAGGAAGCCTTCGAGCCTCACCTCCGCCGGCATCTCCACCTCCACGCGCACGCCTCCGCTCGCCACGGGGAGCGTGGGGTCGGCGCAGAACCCACGCTGATAGACTCCGGTGAGAAAGATGTTCTCCAGCACGTACCAGCCCAGCTCGACCTGCACCGACGACGCGCCGAAGGCGCCGCCGCTCTCTTCGCTCTGCGAGACCGAGAGGTGATCCACATCGAGCTCCTGCGTGAGGAGGTAGCCGAGCTGGTTCACGACCCGGCCGACGAGCAGATCCCTCCCGACCCCGACCGAGGCGGTGGTGACCTCGCCGGCAAGCGCCGAGGTGGGGCGACCGAAGAGGACGTAGCCGTAGAGGTCGGCCTCCGAGATCGGGTACTCCGAATCGCTCGAGAGCGAGAGCTGGGGATTGAGAAGGGTGCCCGAGATGTTCGCCGTAACGACGAGCGGTTCGCCGTCGCGCGTGCGGAGCCGGTTTTCGGCCGCCAGGGTGATCCCGGGATTGAAGCCGGGAGTCCCCACGAAGAGGAGGGAGCCCCCGGCCATCGTGAAGGTGCGCGGCCCGAAGGAGTAGGTGCCTCGCGCGACCTCGATCTCGCCCTCCAGGACCGGCTGCCCTCGGCGTCGGTCGAACGCCACCGTGAGCTGGCCGACCGGCTCCACATTCAGGTCGCGCGACCTCAGCCAGTTGCCTCGGCCCACGTCGACTGCGAGCTGGACAACCAGATTGCGCCTGAACAGGTCGCCGGCGGTCGGCTTCGCCTCGCTTCCCAGCTCTTCGGAGCCCAGCCCCGCCGTGGCCGCCTGGAAGATGACCGGGTCGTAGAAGTCGACCATCGCCGTGGTGCGCTCGAACTCCTCGAGGAACACCGTCCCGTTCCTCGCCTCCACCTCGCCCTGAAGGACCGGAAAGCGCTGCGAGCCGGTCAGGGTGATCGAGTCTCCGGTCGCCGCGATCGTCATGTAGGGCGTGTTGGCGACCTGGAAGTCGCTCGGCCAGAAGGCCAGCTCGATCGGCACATCCTCTTCGGCGTTGCTGACGTCGATCTCACCTGCGATTCTGATCTCGCCCTCCCCCGAGAGACCTCGACCGCTCAGGCCGACGGCGCCCCCACGGCCAAGCCGAGCTTCGAGCTCCACTTCGGAGAGCCTCACCCCCAGCGTCGGCATGAAGGCAGTGGCGCTCTTCAGCCGCAGCGTCCCCAGAGCCTCGGCGTCGCCCCTTGGGCCAGAAACCTCCACCGTGCCGGAAATCTGTCCGGCCACATCGTCCATGCGGGTCAGCGCCATCACGATCGGCGCCGCGGGAAAGCCGTCCACCGCGACCTTCAGGCGAATCGAATCGGTTTCACCTTCGGCTGCCTCATTGTCGTCGCCCCAGCTGAACGGCACGGTCCCCTCGACGCCAAGCGCCCTCCCACCTCCGGTCCACAGATCCAGCTTCCCGGCCAGGACCCCCGAGCGGTAGCTGCCGAAGGCGACCACACTGTCGGTCGAGAGGCCGCCGTGGCTGGCGTCTCCGATGCTGAGCGATCCCATCCACCGCTGCGGCGCCGTGCGTCCGGCGGCCGCGACACGAGCGTGCAGGAGGCCGGAAGGGGGCCGTTCGAGCTGAAGCAGTCTGCCCACCATTGCCAGATCCAGGTCGGATACGTCGATCTCGAAGCCGGAGCGGGCATCCGAGGAGGCGCCCCTCGCAATCTCGCCACCCGCGAAGAGACGCAGGCCGGGGGCCCCGGGCCGGATCAGGCCGAAGTGATTGACTCTCGCCACCTCGTCGGTCCACTCCACGCTCGCGGGGCCCTGCAGGCTCCAGCGCCGATCCGGGAAGGCGAAGGTCAGCCGGTCGAGATTCAGTCGCCCACCCTTCTCGCGAAAGACGACCTCGGCAAGCGCCTCGTACGACTCGTCCTCGGCACGCGCGACCACCGCGTGCAGGCTGCCCCCGGCTCCGGAGCGATAGCGGCCACCGAGGGTGACGGCCTGGAACTCGCGCCCTCGCACCACGACCGAGTCGCCGCGGATCTCTCCGCTGAAGTGCGGCCTGGGGTTCGGCGCTGCAGCGCTGTCGCCTCGCGCAACGGCAATTCCGTCTATCGACACCGCCACCTGAACCGATCTCGCGCTCTCCTGCCGGTGCACGAGGTCGGAGAGCGCGAGCGAGACTTCGGCGCTGGCGGAGTGAAGACTGCCGGAGATGGTCGCCGCACCATCCACCTTGCCGTCGAAACGAAGCTCGCGGGCGCTGGGGAAGGTGTCTTCGTCGGCACCCGCGAGCCTGAGGCTCTCCCGCTGGAGAGGCGAGAGCTCGTCCCAGGCGACGAGATTGCCCTCCATGAGGAGCGGCCTGAGTCCGCGAATGGAGGGTGACGCAATGCGGAGGCGCACTCCGTCGCCAACAGCCCCCGGCGCCACACCGAGGCTTCCACCCTCCCCCGTCACCGCCACGCCGCCCGCGCGTGCGGTCAGCTCGTCCAGGCGCAGGACTCCGTCCTCGCCGACCCGTACGCTCGCCCCGACGGTATCGACCTCGAGGGCGCCGATCGCCGACGGCCCCATCGCCACCGTCGCCCTGCCCCGCAGCGAACCGAGATCGAGGCCGCTGCCCGCGAGGGCGAGCCGCCCCGAGACGACCACCGTGTCCCAGCCATTGGCCACCACCTGGGCGATATCCAGCCGCTCGCTCGCCACCTCCAGCTCGTAGCCTGCCGCCGGATCGTCTCCGTTGAGCCGCCCGGTGGCCGTCAGGTCGCCCCCGGGCGTGGTCAGCGAGGCATCGAAGCGCAGATCCTCGACCGTGCCCACGAGCGAGACCGAGCCAGTGATCCGTCCGGTCGCCGCCACCCTCGGCCAGCGCTGCCGGATGGCCTCGAGTGAGAGGGGTGCGAGCTCGGCGTGGATATCCACGGAGGCAATCGCGGTATCGCCGAAGACGGTGCCAGTGACCTCGAAGACGCTCTCGGGCCCCTCGTCCAGACGCTGGCTTCCGGCGATCCTGAGGGCCAGCCCGTCGTGCAGGTAGCCGTCGGCGACGATCTGGAGCTCTCCCTGACCCCCCCACCTCACGTCGGGCGCGAAGTGCCCCAGGAGGGTGTAGTCGAGCGAAGAGACATGGACCTCCATTCGCTCGAAGGAACGCGCGCCCAGGACCTTGCCGCCGCCTCGCGCACGGCCCCGCACGGAGCCGGTGGCACCGTCGACAACCGCGATCTCGCCCTCGATCAGGAGACTGCGCGGGAGTCCGTCAATGCGAAGGTCACCCTCCAGAAACCCCCCGAACGCGGGCACCTCCGGGAGCCAGCGCCTGGCTTCGCTGGTCGCGACGCGCAGCTCGGCAACGCGCAGGTCGCGCAGGCGCACCCGTTCGCCAATCGAAACCCCGCCGTCGAGCACGAAACGAGCCTCGTCGGCGTCAACCTGAAGGTCGGCAAGCTCGATCTCCGCCGTGCCGCCATCCACCGCCAACGCCACGCCTCCGCTGATCGTCCCCGCTGGCACCCTCTCGTCCAGCCACCGGAGCTCGGCGATCTCGAGTCCGGCGATGTCGAGTTCGGCACGGCCCGAGGGCGCGCCGTCTCCGAGAGTCACCGCTACCTCGCCGGACATCTCGGACCCCAGCGCACGCAGGCGCTCCACCTCGATCCGAGCGCCTCCGCCTGCGATCTCCAGATCGGCCTCCACCTCCGAGACCGAAATCTCGTGGTCCGGTAGGGTCCGCAGCCGCACTTCCAGGTCGCGCACCCGCGCCGAGAGCCACGCCTCGGCGTCGAGCAGAACCTCGACATCTCGAAGGTCGGCCGCGATCGCGGTGGCCACATCCCCTCCGTCCCGGCGAACGGTCCCGCCCATCACCCTCAGTCGGCCGATGCTGAGCGACTGACCGGGGCTGGCATCGCCAGCGGCGAAGCGCGAGTCCGGCAGAGCGGATGCGCTCGCCGTCGACACGGCTCGCGCCGACCGCGGAGTCGTGTCGCCCCCTATTCCCGAGAGATCGACGACCGGCGACCAGAGGCGAAGGTCGCCGATCTGGCGCGCGCCGCCCAGCCCCAGCGCCGAGACGAGCGAGTAGCGCGCCGCCGCCGAGTCAATGAGCAGCGTGGGCTGGCCCTCCGGCCCGACCACCTCGACATCGCGCAGCGTGACTCCGGCGAAGATCCCCCCGGGGCCGACCGATCCGATCGAGAGCGTCCCCTCGACCAGCGGGGAAAGGCGGTCCAAGGTCCAACGAAGTGCCGCCGCCCGGCCGGTGGCGGTGTGGCTGACGAATGCCGCAAAGGCCACGCTCGCCGCCACCGCCACGCTGATGGCAAGGACGCTCCACCTGGCCCAGGCGATGATCGTGCGGCGTACCCTGGCGGGTGTCGGCGCTCGCGCGGAGCCCCCACTAGAGTCCGACATGACCCTCGGCACTCCGCATGTGGAAGCCCCCGGATCTGCAAGCCTGAATCGGGGAACGAAGCCTCGGATATGGAAAATGTAAACTGTGGATTACATATTGTAAATCATACATTACAGAATGGGCGGGCTGGCGAAGCCACCAGTACGGGCATTGTAAACCGTGAATTACATATTGTAAAGCACACATTACACTCAGAATGCCTGGCCGACCGAGAAGTGGATCTGGAAGCGGCGGATCGAGAAGCCCGCCTCGTCGCCGAAGGGAACCTGAGGCCCCAGGAGGGCGAGGTCGTCGGCCACAACCCAGTCGATCGGCTCGCTGGGGCCACCGTCCCCCCCGATGTCGATTCGGTCGGCGGGGGCATCAGACGCTGTGTCGAAGGGCCGGAGCTGCGAGGTGACCACCTGCAGCGACTGGCGCTCGCGGAAGCTGTACGCAACGTCGAGGCGCAGCGGCCCTATGGCAGTGTTGTAGCGCACGCCAACACCCGGCGCGGCCTCGAGGTTGGTGAACTCCAGCTTGCTCGGCCAGACCTGGCCCACATCTAGGAAGGCGGCCCCGCCCCACATCTCGCCGGCAAGGGGGAAGCGCAGCTCGGCGCTCGCCTCGAAGCTCGCGAGGCCGCCGATGGGACGCACCCGGAAGAGGCCCGACCCCGAGAGGGGGGTGCCGTCGCAGGTGAGGTCTTTGATCGCGGCTGGGATGCAGGCTGGTTCGCGCTGGGCACCGCGCCGCACGAGCAGATCCTCGACGGGAATCGACAGGGTGCGGGGTCCCAGCGTCCCCTGGGCGAGGCCGCGTACGCCATTGGCGCCGCCTCCGTAGAATCGCTTCTCCGCCGGCGCCGCAGCTGCCTCGTCCAGTTTGTCCTCCGAGGCGCCCGTGGCCAGAGTGCCCGCCCGGACCCGTAGAGCGAGCACCACCCTGTCCAGCTCGCGAAAGAGGCTCACGTCGGAGAGGAGGCGGGTGTACGAGTACTCCGACCCCGTGATCCCGTCCGCAAACTCGAGATCGACCAGGGCACGGTGCCCCCGGGTGGGGCTCAGGACATCGTCGGTCATGTCTCGGCTGTACGAGAGGCCCGTCGGCGCGAGCCAGCGGGCTCCCGCGAGCACCTCGATCTCGTCGGGC
The DNA here is from genome assembly GCA_026706635.1 of Gemmatimonadota bacterium. Classification (GTDB taxonomy): domain Bacteria; phylum Gemmatimonadota; class Gemmatimonadetes; order Longimicrobiales; family Gaopeijiaceae; genus Bin94. The sequence goes on from JAPOYJ010000038.1 coordinate 14,891, forward strand.
GTGCAGGCGAGAAAGGTCGCGCAGAGTGTAACCTCGGCGGCGTCGAGCCTGCTCAGCTGCGCCCCGAACCTCAGCCCTGCGAAGGCGCCTCCGAAGCGGCGGCCGAGGCGAAGCTCCAGTCCCCTGGAATCGCGCACGAAGACGTTTCTCTGCGACTGGCGTTCGGCGAAGAGTCCCAGCGAGAGGGAAACGTCCGGCAGTAGGAGCGAGGGCTGGCTGAAGTCCAGGCGGGCCAGCCAGTTGGCGCGTCCGTACTCGCCGCTGCCCGCCTGCCCGCAGAGCAGCGCGGCCTGGAGCGACGAGGCCAGCAGGTTGGAGACCCCCACCTGCGCTCCCAGGATGCGGCCGCCGCCCAGAAAGTAGCGGTGGGTCCACCGCCCCTCGGCGTTGAGGCACTCGGCGCTGTTGAAGCCCCCTCCGACCCTGAGACGCCGCAGGTCGCCCTCCCCTACCACCACCGCGATCGGCACGACCGAGTCGGTCTCGATCCTGGCCGAGTCTTGCATCACGACTGCGCGCGAGACTATCGCCAGCTCGTAGAGGTTGCGCTGAGCCGTCCGCAGCAGCTCTTCGCTGTACGGCTGCCCCTCCTCGAAGGGGAGGCGGTCGACTATCGCGCTGCGGTCGAGCAGCCGGTTGCCGACGACCCGGATCGGTCCGAAGGTGGCTGGAGGGCCAAGCTCCACGCGGTAGGTGACGAGGGCGGTGTCGGCGCCTCTGGGACGCCGGAAGCCCTCGAGCACCTCGGCCCAGGCGTACCCGGCGTCGCGGAGCACTCTGGAGAGGGTGTCGGCAGCCTCCATGAGGAGGAGCGGGCTGAGCACATCGCCAGCTCCGAAGGGGATCATATCCTCCAGCGCCAGCTCGGTGGGTACCGAATCCCCGGTTAGAGCCACCTCGCCCACCCGGAAGGGCGTGCCTTCGGTGAGGTGGAAGACGACGTCGACGCTCCCCGAGTCCGCGGGCAGGACCTCGGGCACCACGGCGGCCCCACGGTAGCCGTGCGCCTGGTAGAGGATGCGCAGATGCCGGGCGTCGAGCTCCAGGATGCGTGGGCTGAGGTAGGAGCGCTGGCGGCCCCAGCCAATCCCGAGCGCGCACGAAACGGCGCCAAGGAGCGAGGGACAGCTCGAGGCGCGAGTGATGACCGCGAGCTCCAGATCCGAGTCCGAAAACGCCTCGTTGCCCACGAAGCTCACCGACGCCACCTCGTCGCGCGGCGGCTGGGCGAGGAGGATGCTGGGGGACGGCGCCAGGAGTGCCGCCAGCGCTAGCAGTCCGTGGATAATCTCGCGCGAGCGGCGGAACGGAAGGACTGTCAAGGCGCTCCGAAGCTCCGGCCCCACTCGGAGCGAAACCCGGCTTCGCCCGAGAAGAAGTGCACCTTGACCTCGATGCCGTCGCTCCGCACCCGGATCCAGTTGAAAGAGCTGCGCCCCTTCTCCGGTCCCCGGCCGCGGGTCGAGGTGGCGGTACCGGCGAGGAGCACCGGCACGCCCGCACTGCTCTCGGCGAGGGTGGCACGGTGGACATGGCCGCCGAGGACCATATCCACACCCCACCCCGGCAGGGCGTCGAGGACGCGGCCGGCTCGCCGAAGAGGCGTTCCGTAGGAGCCGTCCTCGGGGGCGATCAGATTGTGATGGACGACGAGGACGCGCAGGAAGCCCGGGGGCGCGTCGCCGAACGATCGCTCCGCGAGCTCGAGCTGTCTCCGGCGAAGGCGACCGTTCACGAATCCCGTGCGCGGCGAGGTGGAGTTCAGCGCCACGAAGCGGGCGCCCCGGTCGTCCCCTGGCCCCGGAGCTACGTCGGTGACGGTGTCCAGAGCCGCCTGGATATGGCGGCGGTAGTTGCGAAAGGGTGCCAGAATGCGCTCGCCGAAACGGTAGAGCGGCACGTCGTGGTTCCCCGCCGTGACGACGACCGGGTACGCGGCCAGTCCGTCGAGGAAGGCGCGGGCGGCCCTGTACTCGCGTACCTTGGCCCGCTGGGTGAGGTCGCCCGAGACGACCACCGCAGAGGGACGCTTCCAGTGCGCGAAACGCACCAAAGCGGAGGCAGCCGCCGGGGAGTGGGCGCTGCCGAAGTGCACATCCGAGAGGTGGAGGATAGTCACTTCGATGCTTATCGGCGACCCCCAGAGATTCGCAGCTTCGCTATCCACGCGACACCGACTGCGGCCAGCGCAACGGAAACCGCCTGCGCCAGGGTAAGTGGGCCGAGGAAGCGGTCGTCCTTTGCCCGGTAGAACTCGACCAGGAAGCGCTCGGCGCTCGCAAGCGTCAGCCAGAGGGCGAGGAGCCAGCCGGGGCGGTGACGGTGGCGGCGGAGCGACCAGAGCAGGAGGAAGATGAGCGTCGATATCCCCGTCTCGTAGAGCTGGGTCGGGTGAACCGGCACCACCTCGCCGTACTTCTCTACGAGAGCGGGATCGACGGCAATCCCGAAGTGGCTCTCGATCGTCGTCACCGTGGTCGGGGGCTGCCCGTTCGGGAAGGCGATGCCCACCCAGGAGTCGGTGGGGCGGCCGTAGTCGTCGCCGACCAGGAAGCAGCCCAGCCGCCCCACGCCGTAGGCGAGCGCCAGGGCGGGCGCAGAGGCGTCCACGATGGTGCCCATGGGGAGGTCGAGCGTGCGTATGCGGCGCAGCACGAGCGCACCGGCAAGAAGGAACCCACCGTACCACACCATCCCAGCGCGGGAGAGGAGCATCCCGATCGGGTCGTCGAGGAAGCGCGGGTAGTTGAGGAGCACATAGTAGATCCTCGCCCCCACGATGCCGCCGAGGACCGCCCAGAAGAGGAGATCCCAGGCGATGTCCGGCCGCTGGCCCTGGCGCACCAGCTCGACCTTGAGGAGATAGCCGGCGGTCAGGAAGGCGGCGAGCATCATGACGCCGAAGGAGGTGATCGGCGCCCCTCCAACCAGCGGGAGCCACTCGGGCAGGGTGAAGAGGTTCGGGTACATTGCTCGCGTCCTCCTTATGCGCGGGTGAGGGCCGAGGCACCCTCTGACGCGGGGCCCGACGCCGGGTCGTCCGACGGCTTCGGGTACCACGATAGCACCGCCGGTAGCGGTGCGCTCGCCGCGGCTTCCGATATGCCGCCAAAGTCGCCCGAATCGAGGCGGTAGAGCGCCGCGCGGGCGATCATCGCGCCGTTGTCCATGGAGAGCCTGGGCGAGGCCGCAAAGAGGCGGCCACCCGGCGGAAGCTCGGTCCGGATGCTCTCCCTGAGAGCTCCGTTGGCGGCAACCCCCCCACCCAGGAGCACGCGGGCGCAACCGGTGACCGCGACCGCAGCGAGCGTCTTCGACGCCAGAACCTCGACGGCGGCCTCCTGAAACGCGGCGGCGATGTCGTCCCGGTTGGAGGGACTCGGCGAGCCGCCCTCCACTTCGGCGACTCTGCGCGCAACCGCCGTCTTGAGTCCGGAGAAGGAGAAGTCGAAGATGTCGCGGTCGGCCCTCCGATCCTGCGGGTTGAGGCTGTGGGCACCCCTTCGGAGAGACTCGACGCCGCTCATGAGGGGTCGTGGCAGCGCGAATCGGGCCGGGTCGCCCCTCGCCGCGGCCGCCTCGATCCCCGGGCCTCCCGGGTACGGCAGCCCCAGGATGCGGGCCACCTTGTCGAACGCCTCGCCGACGGCGTCGTCGCGCGTCTCGCCCATGAGGTGGTAGTCACCCCACTCCGGCACCCAAAGCAGCATTGTGTGCCCCCCCGAGACCAGGAGGGCGACGAAGGGGGGCTTCGCCTCCGGGTCCTCCAGGATCGGAGCGAAGAGGTGCCCCTCCATGTGATGGACCGGGACGTAGGGCACGCCGAGCGCCATGGCGACGGCCCGCGCCCACGACACGCCGACCAGGAGGGCGCCGATGAGCCCCGGGCAGGCGGCCACGGCGACGGCGCCAAGCTCCCTCCGGTCAAGATCCGCGTCGCCCAGCGCCGCCGAGACAACCGGCTCGATGCGCCTCAGGTGATCGCGCGCGGCCAGCTCGGGAATGACGCCGCCGTATACCTGGTGCATGTCCTGCGAGTGGATCGCCAGCCCCAGGATCGACCCCTCGCGGTCGAGCACAGCCGCCGAAGTCTCGTCGCAGGTCGTCTCGATGCCGAGAATTGCCCCCCTCACCGCTCGGCGACCTCGGAGACCGTCACGGAGTCCGGCGAGATCTCGGCGGAGACGAAGGCGGGCAGCCCCTCCACCCAGAGCGCGACTCTCGCCTCGCCGCTCTCGCCGATCGCTGCCTGCACCGCCTCCAGCTCGGCCGCAACGCGCACCGAGAGGCTCGACGCTTCGACCTGCTCCAGCAGCTGGTCGGCACCGAGGAGGGTGACGGTGGCGGTCGCCGAATCGAGGTCGAGCGAGGCACCCCCGTCGGGCAGCTCGATCTGCAGTGGCACCAGCGCCCGCCTGCTCTTGGGGGCAGCGTCGACGGTGAGGGTCGCGGACATCGGGCTGACCGCAAGCTCCGCCATGCCGGTCGTGTCGACCACCACCTCGAACTTCCCGCCTCCGTCAATCCGGCCGAGGTCGAAGGGCGCGAGGAACACGGTCTGGAGCTCGTCCACGATCTGCGCCGGGCCGCGCACGTTGATAAAGAGGAGGTTGGCGCGGGGAGGGCGGACGAGCGCCAGAGTCTCCGGAAGCTCGCCCGTAAGCCGCACAGAGACGGGAATCTCCTCCTCCTTGATGCGCCCAAAGGAAAGACGCACGGTGCTCGGGTGGAGATCCTCGATCGTGACCTCGTTGCGGTCGACGCCCGTGACCCAGTCGCGCATCAGAGTCAGCACCGAATCGGCGCTCGTGACCGAGTCCACGCGAATGGCCACCTTGGGGCGCGACATCGCAACGCGCAGGATGTCGCCCAGCGGACCGCTCACGCTCATCTGAACCTCGCCGGGCGATGGATCCCCGATCAGATACCAGTCCCGGTGCACATGCTCGACCCGCACCTCGACGGCTGGAATCGCGAGGCGCTCCGGGCGGTCGTCTGACAGGCGCATCGTCACCCAGAGGATCGCGGCCAGGACCAGGGCGCTGATCTTGAGGCGCCAGTTGCGCGCCAGGATGCCGGGGAGCGCCAATCTACTCTGTCGCCGCAGGGGCCGAGCCGTCGCGGTCGGAAGGGGCGGGGGCACCCGTCCCGGCGCCGTCCACCAGCCGCCGCACCAGCTCGATGTTCGTCGGCGAATCCCAGGTGGTCGCGCCTGCCACCTTCTTGTAGATGTAGCCGTCCCGTCCGATCAGGAACGACTCCGGGACGCTGTACGTCCGGTAGATTCTCTGAATCTCGCCCTCTGGGTCGAGCAGTATCGGGAAGGTCAGCCCCAGATCCTCGGCAAAGGCGACCGGGTCTCCGCCGCCGCCCAGGGCGGAGCGGATGCCCGCCTGCGGCGCGTCAATGCTGACTGCGGCAATCTCGAAGTCGCCGCGCCCGAAGAGGTCGTAGAGGCGCTGCATCGACGGCATCTCCTCCCTGCACGGGGCGCACCACGTCGCCCAGACGTTGAGGAGGAGCACCTTGCCCCCGAATGTCGCCAGGGTAACCTCGCCGCCGTGGACGTCCGCAACCGAGAAGTCCGGCGCGGGGGACCCGGCCGAGACCGGGCGCGCTCCCACGCCGCTCCGCAAGACGCCTGCGGCAGCTGCTACGGCGACGATCACCGCGGCCACCCCGATCAACCGTCCGAGGACCCCCTGGCGCGTCTGGTCGGCCACCTGCCGTCAGCTCCCGTCGCGCGCCGGGCGTCTGCCAGGCCTGTCGAGTGGATTGGGAATAAAGGGCTTGCGAGGCTGCCTAGCCGGTCTCCCCAGCATCTCCTGGCCGACGACCAGGCGCACCGAGGTGCCAGCCTGGACCTGTGCGCCCGCGGCAGGCCGCTGCGCGAAGACCCGGCCAACGTAGAGGATGCTGTAGCGCCGCTCGACCGCTCCCACCAGCAGGCCCATTCCGCTGAGCAGCGCCTCGGCCTCGGCCTGGGCGAGGCCCGCCAGCGACGGCATCCGAGAGGATGGTGGCCCCCTGCTGACGCTGAGGCGCACGGTCGCGGGGATGCCGACCCTAGTCCCCGGGATCGGGTCGATTGCGACTACCCAGCCGCGCTGCACCTCCGACTCGACGGTGTCGACTTCGACCTCGAAGCCTCCGGCCTCGAGAGCGGCCGTCGCGCGTGCGCCCCTCAGGCGGGTGAGATCCGGCACCGAGCGGACCTCGGGGCCCAGCGACCGGGTCAGGCGCACCCCTGCGCCCGGGAGCGCAGTGCGGCCCGGGAGCGGACTCTGCCCTATGACCGACCCGGCCGGAGCGACGGGGTGCCGAACCGAGTCGCTCGAAGTCACGGAGAGGCCCGAGTCACCGAGGAGCGCCACCGCGGCCCCCACCGGCATGCCGCGGACATCTGGCACTCCCTGTAGCCCAGGTGGCGGCTCGGGCGCGGGGAAGTAGTGGGTGGTGGCGACCAGATAGCCCGCCAGCATCCCCACGCCGCCGAGACCCAGCGGCACAGTCAGCCGCCGGACGGGGACTCGCCGCGACCGGAGGCCGCGCCGTCTACGAGCCCTCGCGCGAGGAGGGCTCGCCCTACCAGTGCCCGCAAAGAGGCGTCGTCGCTTCACCCGGCCCTCCTCATCCTAGCGGCGAATGCACCGTCGAACCCGTTCTCGTGCGGTAGCAGGCGAAGGCACCCCCGGCCATCGAGATGCCGTGACGCCCCGCTCCCGGCGTCGATGCGAAAATCCCGGCGACGGGCAAGGAAGTCCCTGATCTGGCACCAGTTCTCCTCCGGCTCGAGGCTGCATGTAGCGTACACAAGGAGTCCTCCGGGCGGTACTGCGGAGGCTGCGCCGTCCAGGAGCTCGCGCTGCAGTAGCTGAAGCGACCTAAGCCTCTCCGCGGTGATGCGCCACCGCCCGTCCGGACGGCGCCTAAAGGTGCCGGTCCCGGAACAGGGAGCGTCGAGAATCACCGCGTCCGCCTGGGTCACGGGGGGAAAGCGGGCGTCGGCCACTACCGTCCAGGGACGCGGCTGCGCGGCACCGGATCGCGCCAGACGATGCCATGCGTCAGTTACCAGCGACAGCCTGGAGGGCGAGATGTCGGCTGCGAGCACCCGTGCGGCCCTCTCGCCGAGCGCCAGCGCCTTGCACCCGGGCGCCGCGCAGAGGTCGGCGACGACAGAGCCGGCGTCCGGCGCGGCGTATTCCACAACCAGCGAAGCTGCCGGATCCTGGATGATGCCCGGTGTCGCCGCCAGCGCATCGGCGGGCTTAGCCCCCGACGGCAGGCGGATCCACACCTCCGCCCCTGCCCCGACCTCCGCCTCCTCGATCGTGATTCCGGCTCCGGCGAGAGCGGCGACCGCCCCTTCGCGACTCGTCCCAATCGGCCTCATGTAGGTGTCCGCCTCCCGGTTGTTCATTTCGACCAGCGCCCTGGCACCGACAGCGCCGAAGGCCTCGATCCACCTCTCCACCAACCAGCTCGGATGCGACCCCCACGCCGTCAGGTAGCCCGCCACGTCGACGACAGGATCCGGGTAGCTCGACCGCACCCAGCCGTGCCTCGCGACCTTCCTCAGCACGGCATTGACCAGTCCGGCGGCGGCGCGGCCGGGCGAGCGCCGCACATGCTCCACCGATTGCGAGACCGAGGCGTAGTCCGGTACGCTCGTCATCTCCAGGATCTGGAAGGCGCCCATCCTGAGCGCCCTCCGCACCGGCGGGTCCAGCTTGGCCAAGGCGCGGTCGCAGTAGCGCGCCAGCAGGTGGTCGAGGCGGCCCTGGAGCCGCACTGTGCCGTAGGCGAGCGCGCGGATCCAGCCACGTTCGGGCGAGTCCTCCGCACCCGACTCCCGCCACGCGACGTCGAGGCGGCGGCCTGCCTCGACCTGCTTCAGGATCGAGGCGGCCAGCGTCCTCCCGCGAGTCAACGCTTCCGGTCCGGAAAAAATCGCGCGCGGGCAGCGAGGCGCCGGTTTGGAAAGGCTGGCAGCACCGCTACAGGCCCACGGGGCAACGCAGAGGACGCCCCGGCGAAAATTGTAAACCTGGAATTACATATTGTAAAGCAAACATTACAGTATAGGCGAGCAAGCGCAGGGGTCCAGCGGGGTTGCAGCGCCGCTCCTGCCGTGGAAGGTTTGTCCACGGGCTGCCATAGGTCCGTCGGCCGTTGCGTACCTGCCTGGATTCTTGCGCATGGGCCAATCCCAAGGCAAATTGATAACGCCTATCGACCCGCCAACGGGAGGCGTGCCATGTCTGCAAGTTCTCGCCACCGGGATACTCGTTGCCACCGAGTGCGCGCCGCGCTCCGTCTCGCCCTGGGCGTCTCCGTCCTGGCCGCGGTCGCCGCCTCGGTGGTCGGGTGCGGAGATCCGCAGCAGCCAGTTGCCGAGAATATAGAAGACCTGACGGTCGAGGTGGGCAGCACCGAGCCGGTCGATCTCGCTGCGCACTTCAGCGACCCGGACGGAGACGAGCTCATGTACGGGGCGAGCTCATCGAACACGAGCATAGCCACGGTCAGCGTATCGGGTGCCACGGCGCAGGTGACGGCGGTTGCGGCGGGGAACGCCACGGTGACCGTCACCGTCACGTCGGTCGTACCCCGCGTCACGCCGCCCACCGTGACCGTGCTCCCCGACACGGACGCCGTCGCCACCCCGGCGTCCGACGTGGTGGCGGTGTAGCTGAGCGCATCACCGTCTGGATCGCTGAGGTTGCCCGAGACATCTACCTGCGCCTCCTGTCCGAGAAATACCTCGATGTCCTCGATCGGTTCGCCAGCCTCCGGCGCCCGGTTCGGCACCGTCACCGTGAAGGTCTGAACGACAGAGAGCTCGCCGGGGTCCGTAGCGGTTACGGTCACCGTGTCGATACCCTGAGACACGCCGCTCACCATGACCGCGCTCCCCGACACGGACGCCGTCGCCACCCCGGCGTCCGATGTGGTGGCCGAGTACGCAAGGACATCTCCGTCCTCGTCGCTGAAGTATCCCGCGAGATCAACCGACTCGGTGCTGCCGACGTGCACCGTCAGCTCCGGCATACTCCCGACTGCGACTGGCGGCTGGGGATCGCCGCATCCGGCCACCCAGGAGGCGACCGCGACCGCGACGGAGACGCTCGAGGCGAGCCGGAGAGCGCCGAGCGTCCGGCGGCGATGAGCATCCCGGCGGCGAGAATCTACAGACATGGCACGCCTCCTGTTGGCCGGTCAACATGGGGCATCAATCGCACCTCGGGCCACGCGACATATCGATTCCGTCCAGCCAATCGTCGAACTCGCTCGTGTCGGGCGCGCAGAGGCCGTCGTTGTCGTCCCAATAGAACCGCCATAGCAACGATAGGTCGAGGAAATCGGGCGGAATCTCGCCGGTGAGCGAATTGTTGTAAGGATACAGCTCTTCGAGATTCGACAGCCTCCCCAGCTCTGGCGGAATCTCGCCGGTCAGCGAAGTGTCCCAGAGGCCCAGGTGTTCGAGATTCGGCAGGTCGCCCAGCTCGGGTGGAATCTCGCCGGTGAGTGGATTGCTGCCGAGTGCCAGCGACTCGAGGTTCGACAGACTCGCCAGCTCGGGTGGAATCTCGCCGGTTAGCTCATTGGCGTATAGTCCCAGGTCCTCGAGATTCGACAGCTCGGCAAGCTCTGGCGGAATCTCGCCGGTGAGTGGATTGCTGCCGAGTGCCAGCGACTCTAGATTCAACAGACTCCCCAGCTCCAGCGGGATAGCGCCGGTGAGAAAATTGGACCGTAGACGCAGCGTATGGACCCGGCCGTCCGCATCCGTGCTCACCCCGTACCACTCGTCGAGCGGTGCATCCGTCAGCCAGTCCGAGTTGATTCTCCAGTTGTCGCCGTCCAGTTCGTCGTAGAGGATCTCCAGCACTTCCCGGTCGGAGAGGCGGACAGTCATCGCAAGGGCCTGCGTCGCTGAAAGCCCGCCCGGGTCAGTCTCCGCCACCGTCACGTCGGCCGTACCGTGCGACACGCCGCTCACCGTGACCGCGCTCCCCGACGCGGACGCCGTCGCCACACCAGCGTCCGATGTGGTGGCCGCGTAGCCGGGCGCGTCACCGTCTGGATCGCTGAAGTTGCCCGAGACATCCACCTGGGCCGCCTCTCCGACGAACACCTCGATGTCCTAGATCGGTTCGCCGGCCACAGGCGCCCGGTTCGGCACCGTCACCGTGAAGGTCTGAACGGCAGAGAGCTCGCCGGGGTCCGTAGCGGTTACGGTGACCGTGTCGACGCCCTCCGACACGCCGATCACCACAACCGCGCTCCCCGACACAAACACCGTCGCCACTCGGGGGTCCGATGTGTTGGCGGTGTAGCTGAGCGTATCACCGTCTGGATCGCTGAAGTTGCCCGAGGCATCCACTAGCGCCTCCTGCCCGACGAATAACTCTATGTCTTCGATCGGTTCGCCTGCCACCGGGCCCCGGTTCGGCACCGTCACCGTGAATGCCTGATCCGCAGAGAGCCCGTCGGGGTCCGTAGCGGTGACGGTCACCGTGGCGTTTCCCGCGGCAATCCCCCTCACCAGCGCCGTGGCGTCCGATATCCTGACCGTGGCTATGCTCGTGTTCGACGAGTTCGCCGCGTAGGTGAGGATGTCGCCGTCGGAATGGCTGAAGTACTCCGCGAGGTCAACCACCTCGGTTATGCCGACCTCGACCGTCAGATTCGGGATGCCCCCGACTGCAACTGGCGGCTGGGGATCGCCGCACCCGGCCACCCAGGCGCCGACCGCAGCCAGGACGGAGACGCTCGAGGCGAGGCGGAGAGCGCCGCGGACTCGGTGGCGACGAGTATCTCGGTGGCGATAACCTACAGACATGGCACGCTCCTGTCGGCGGGTCGATATTGGGGTATCAATCGCACCTCGGACCGATCCAACCGACGAGTCCGTCCAGCCATTCGTCGAACTCGCTCGTGTTCGGCGCGCAGAGGCCGTCGTTGTTGGACCAATAGAATAACCGTAGCGACGATAGGTTGAGGAAACTGCGCGGAAACTCGCCAGTTAGCTGATTGTGATTTAGAAACATATCTCTGAGATTCGACAGGCTGCCAAGCTCGGACGGAAGATCGCCGGTTAGCCGATTGATCCTGAGCTCCAGTACCCTTAGATTCGACAGCTGGCCAAGCTCCGGTGGAATCTCACCGGTTAGCTGATTGCCAATGAGCACTAGATGCGTGAGATTAGACAGACTTCCAAGCTCTGGCGGAATCTCACCCGTAAGGTCGGTGTTCCTTAAGGTCGAGTACCTTGAGATTCGACAGGCCGCCCAGCTCGGGCGGAATCTCGCCCGTTAGCTGATTGACGCCGAGACCCAGGGTTTCGAGATTCGACAGGTTGGCCAACTCCAGGGGAATCTCGCCAGTCAGCTGATTGCGCCCGAGAGCCAGGCGTTCGAGATTCGACAGATTGGCCAACTCTAGGGGAATCTCGCCAGTCAGCTGATTGTAATAAAGTCCGAGGGCTTCGAGATTCGACAAGTCACCCAGCTCTGGCGGGATCTCGCCGGTTAGCTCATTGACACTGAGATTCAGCCAAGTAAGACTGGACAGGTTGCCAAGCTCGGAGGGAATCTCGCCCGTAAAGCGGTTGCCCCGCAGTTCCAACTCCTTGAGATTAGGCAGGTCGCCCAGCTCTGGCGGAATCTCACCCGTAAGGTCGGTGTACCTAAGGTTGAGTACCTTGAGGCTCGACAGGTCGCCCAGCTCAGAGGGAATCTCGCCGGTTAGCGAATTATGGTAGAGATAAAGGTATTCGAGATTCGACAGGTCGCCCAGCTCAGAGGGAACCTCGCCGGTTAGCGAATTTAATTCCAGACGCAAGGAGGCGAGATTCGACAAGTTGCCCAGCTCGGAGGGAATCTCGCCACTAAGTTCGTTGTACCTAAGGTTCAGTTCCTTGAGATTCGACAGGTCGCCCAGCTCGGGCGGAATCGCGCCGGTCAGCGAATTGGAGTAGAAAGACAGGTTCCTCAGGCTCGACAGACTCCCTAGCTCTGGCGGAATCTCGCCCCTCAGCGAATTGCTGTCGAGAGACAGGACTTCGAGGTCCGACAGACTCCCTAGCTCTGGCGGAATCTCGCCCGTCAACCCATTGTTGATGAGGTCCAAAGTACTGAGCGCATCGCCGTCTGGATCGCTGAAGTTGCCCGAGACATCTACCTGCGCCGCCTCCCCTACGAATACCTCGATGTCCTCGATCGGTTCGCCAGCTACCGGCGCCCGGTTCGGCACCGTCACCGTGAAGGCCTGATCGGAAAAGAGCCCGTCGGGGTCCGTAGCGGTGACGGTCACTGTGGCGTTTCCCGCGGCAATCCCCTTCACATGCGCCGTGGCACCCGACACGCTGACCGTGGCTATGCTCGTGTTCGAGGAGCTCGCCGTGTACGTAAGGGCATCTCCCTCCGGGTCGCTGAAGTACCCCGCGAGGTCAACAGTCTCGGTGCTGCCGACCTCGACCGTCAGCTTCGGCATGCCCCCGATTGCGACTGGCGGCTGGGGCTCGCCGCACCCGACGACCCAGGGGGCGACCGCCAGAACGGAGACGCGCAAGGCGAGCCGGAGAGCGCCCCGCGCTCGGTGGCGGTGAGTAGCTCGGTGGCGACAACCTGCAGACATGGCACGCTCCTGTCGTTGGCACCATAGCCCTGAGGTTGGCCCACGCGCAAGAAGCTGGGCAGGCCGCGGACAATCCTCCCCGGCAGGAGTGGGGCGGCATCCCTGCTCGACCGCTTCACTCGCCTGTCCATACTGTAATCTATGCTTTACATTTTGTAATCCCTGATTTACAGTTTCCGTACCCGTGGCTTCGCTCTGCGCTGCTCCTCGGCCCGGTAGCGCTGCCACCAGCCCTTGCAGCCCGCGGGTGCACCCTGGCGGCATTCGAGGGGCGCTGCATCCGCGCTCGGTCGAGCGTGGTCGCGTGGCTGCCGGGTTATTATATCGATGAACGCGCGAACGATGCCTGCCCCACGATTCCCTCGTCAGGGTCGGCTGCGTGAATTGCGCCCCGCGAATCTCCAGAGTACGATTTGCCAGATGAGCTCTCAAGACGAGTGGTGGAGTCCGTGGCGCCCGAACGGGAGCTCGTTCGTCCTTCACGTCGATCTCCGGCCCCACCCCGACTGCGAGGAGCGGGCGCTGGAGCTGCTCGACGAAGACGAGCGGGCGCGCTGGAGGAGGTTCGTGGTCAGGGGGGCGCGACGGCGGTACGCGCTGTGCCGCGCGGCGCTGAGGATCAACCTCTGTCGGCGGCTCGGGTGCTCCAATAGCGAGCTGACCTTCGGCTACCTGGAACACGGCAAACCCTTCGCCATGGTCAACGGCAGGCCCGCCGCCGCCAGCTTCAACGTGAGCCACAGCGGCCAGCACGGCCTGATCGGGTTCGCCGAAGGCCCCGGTTTCGGCGTGGACCTGGAGATGCGCAGGCCCGACCGGGACTTCGACGGCATCGGGAGCCGCGTCTACGGACCGCGCGAGCAGCGCGCGCTGGCCGACTCCGGACCAAGGAAGCCGGAGCTCTTCTACCGGCTGTGGAGCCTGAAGGAGGCGCTGATCAAGGCCCTGGGCACCGGCTTCGCCCTGAGCCCCGCGCGCTTCGAGGTGCCGCCCGTGATGCTGGAGGGCCAGCGGTCCGCCACCTTTCGCTTCCCACACCTGCCTCACGACCAGTACCGGCTGGAGGATCTCGGGGAACGCCGGTTCGCCGCCGCCCGCGCCTATCTTATGACAGCCCGTGACCAACGGGGAACGCAGAGCTGAGCTCGTGCAACCTCCCAGCTCCATGCCCGCCCGCTTCGCCCCCGGAGAGCCGATTGCGATAGTCGGGATGGCGTGCCGGTTCCCCGGCGCAGACGACATCGAGGCCTTCGGGCGCCTTGTGTGGAAGAAAGTGATATCAATCTCGAAATGACGATGATATCACTTCCTGGGAGATGAGGCTCGGGGGGTAGAAGCGACTCCTCCGTGCCTCCGAGGGGGGCAGAGCATGCGGATTCCGGGGGCGTTATCGTACATGTCACTCACGCGACGCGTCCTTCTCCCCCCCCCTGCTTCGATGCGACGAGACACCCGTCAGCGCCGGGCGATCTGCCGCGTCTTCCTGGACGCCGGTCGCCCTCTAACGCGGGACGAGGTCCTCAGGTACGGCCAACGGATCGTGCCCTCACTCGGGGTGGCGACCGTCTACCGCAACGTGAAGATCCTGGCTGACGAGGGGTGGCTCTCGGAGGTGGAGCTCCCAGGCGGAGTCCTTCGGTACGAGCTGGCCGGCAGCCCGCATCACCACCACTTCCTCTGCCGCGCCTGCGACCAGGCCTTTGACGTCCATCGGTGCCCGGACGAAATCGAGATGCTGGCACCCGACGGCTTCGAGGTCGACAGCCACGAGCTGGTTCTCTTCGGTCGCTGCGCGGAGTGTACCTGACCCCCTCCGACTAAGCAGCCCGCGCGAGATCGTCCGGGGACTGCTACCCGCGCCCAGCAGTCCGTAGAGGCGGCCTGGGAACCCCGGAGGGCCGCACCTACCTGCGCATGGTGACACCATCGCTGCCGTAGATGGGTCGTCCCCCTTGATCATTATTGATAATACATTATCATTATCATTCAAGCACACCACTCCCCCCTTGCCGCTGTCCGCTGACAGTACCCCCGACAGGAGACACTCATGTCATCATCCGGCGTTTCCAGATGCCGCTTTGCCGTCCGCCTCGTCCTTCTCGGGACCGTCTTCGCAGGCGTTCCAGCGCTCGCCGCTGGCTCGACACCCGTCGAGCGGCACGCAGCGGACACCATCGACCACGTAGCGGGAATCGTCCGGTCGGCAGAGAGCGGAGAGCCTCTCGCGGGCGCGACGGCGACGGTCGTCAGCACGGGCGGGAGCGCAATCACCCACGGAGACGGGTCGTTTCGCATCGCCGTGCCGGATGCCGAGCGGCATCGGCTCCGCATCGATCGACTCGGGTACGCGGCGGTTGCCGTCGATCTCTGCCCGGGAGAGATCGCCACCGTCGATCTCGAGGTGGCCGCCATCCCACTGCCTGACGTCGTCGTCGCCGCGGTCCTGAGCCCCACGCCCACCAACGAGGCGATCCGGCCCTCCGCCGTCTTCGCGCAGGAGAAGCTGCAACGGCACCTGGCGGGCACCCTCGCGCAGACGGTGGAGTCGGTCCCCGGGGTAGCCGTGACCAGCATGGGGCCGGGCACTTCCCAGCCGGCGATCCGCGGCCTCGGCGGAGACCGGATCCTCGTGCTCGAAGACGGCCAGCGGGTGGGCGACGTCGTCAACAGCGGAGCGGACCACGCCACGGCGGTCGCTCCTTCCTCCGCTCGGCGGATCGAAGTGATTCGCGGGCCGAGCGCGATTCTCTACGGGAGCAGCGCACTCGGCGGCGTGATCAACGTGGTTCGGGACGAAATACCCCGGGCCGTCCCCTACCGCGCGACCGGCTTCGCCTTGCTCGAGACGCAGACGGCGACTCGCGCCATCGGGGGGAGCGGCCAGGTGACGGTCGGAGTCGCCGAGCACATTCCTCTTCGCGTCGAGGTCTCGAAGCGCGAGGGAGGGAATCTGCGGACGCCCATCGGGACGCTGGCGGGAACCCAGACCGACATCTGGAGCGTGGCGGCGGGGACGTCGTGGGTTGACGACTGGGGCTACGCGGGCGGTTCGGTTCGCTTCTACAGTAACGACTATGGGATCCCCGGAGGCTTCGCAGGCGGCCACACGAACCCGGTTCGCACGGAGCAGGAGAGGGCCGCGAGCAGGTTTCGCAGCGTCTATCGGCCGGATCGAGGTCTCGAGGCTATTGAGATCGATGCTGGCTACACCTGGTACCGGCACCACGAGTGGGAATCCACGACCATCCTGGGAACGGTCTTCGAGCGCCAGATCGCGAGCGGGGAGGCGCGGGCGCGGCACGCCGGGTGGGGACCCTTCACGTCCGGCGCCGTCGGAGCGAGAGTCTCGTGGGAGCACTTCGGATTCGGAGGCGAGCTCTACTCCCCGAATACCCAGCGCACGACGCAGGCCGTGTACGCCCTCGAGGAGATCCAGCTCGAACCGGTCTCGGTCGAGGCCGGGCTCCGCTACGATCGGGTCGAGCTGAAACCCAACGAGGAAGAGGTGTCCGACATCGGACACATCCGCGCGCGTTCCTTTGGCGCGGTCTCCGGATCGCTGGGCGCACTTCTGCCGTTGACGGAGCGAATCGCCCTGGGAGCGAGCGTAGGCCGGGCCTTCCGCACCCCGGATGTGCCCGAGCTCTACTCCGAGGGGCCTCACCTCGCGGCCAATTCGTTCGACGTTGGCAACCCCGAGCTCGAGACGGAAACCGGACTTGGAATCGATGTATTCGGGCGCATCACCGGACAACGCCTCAGCGCCGAGGTGACGTGGTTTCGAAACACGATGGCGGGCTACATCTTTCCGCAGGCGACAGGGGGACGAAGCCGCACACAGCTCCCCATCTATCAGTTCGTGGGCGAGGACGCCGTTCTGACCGGCCTCGAGAGTCTCTTGGAGTGGTTGATGCCGGCCGGATTCAGGGTGGAGGCCGCCGCATCGTACGTGCACGGCACGCTCCGCGCGACAGAGGAGCCTCTCCCCTTCATCCCGCCGCTCCAGGGTCGCCTTGCCGTCGGCTATTCTCCGGTGGACTGGTTCGTGGAGGCCGAGACGCGGCTGGCCAGCAGCCAGCAGCGGACCGGGCGGTTCGAGCAGCATACCGACGGGTACGCGGCCCTCGGCCTCTCGGGCGGTCTGCGTCTCACTGTCGCCGGGCGGCTGCACGTCGTGACGCTCCACTTCGAGAACCTCGGCGACACCGAATACAGGAACCACCTGTCGCGCGTCAAGGAGATCATGCCCGAGGCGGGGAGATCCGTCAGCGTGACATATCGAGTCGTCTTCTAGAGCGAGCACGCCTGTTGCGGAGGCGCTTCGCGGGGACGAACAGAACATCAACACAAACGAGGTGAAGAGAGATGAGAGAATCGAGACTGAAGCTGCCCTTCGCCGTGCTGACGGCGGGCATTCTGGCGCTATCGGCGTGCGATAGCGAGACCGAACCCGACGAAGACCACGCCGAGGAGGTCGAGGGTGTGATCCTGGTGCTGGGCGGCGATACGCTCGCGACCTACGACGGGCACGATAGCGAGTGGACCGGGGAGCTGGAGGTGGAGCCGGGTGAGGAAACCGGCCACATTGCCGTGACCTTCGTTGACCACGACATGGAGGAGGTCCAGCTGGGCGACGACTTCTACCTGGAGGTCGAGGTCGAGGACGAGTCCGTCGCCGAGTTCGAGCAGGACACCCCCGGGGAGTTCGGGGGGCACCTACACGGAGGTGACGAGGGCGACACCGACGTCGTCTTCCGCCTGATGCACGGCACCGTCGGCTCTGGACACGCCGACTTCGTGACCACGGCGCTCCACATTCATGTGCACGAACACTGACTTGGGCGGCTCCTGCCTTCGCAAGGGGGGCAGGCCGATCGACGAGGGGGCGCCTCGGGTAGATCGCCACTGGTGTCGCCCGGAGTGATATCACTCTAAATGTGAAAGTGATATCGCTTTCGGGCGGCCTCGTCTATCGCTCACCGCCGGGTGCCGTCCCTGTATCGGGCTGATCGCATTCGCGACCCGGGGCGGGCCCCGACCCGGTATCCTGAAGGGCAGGTCTCCAGCGCCTCGCACCGCCGTCCCGCACCGTGACCCCTCCCGCCAGCCCGGTTATCGTTGTAGCGGGACCGCGCGAACACCGGGATCGCCCCGACCCTCGCACTGTGAGAAGCGCCCACCCCAGTCCGGAGGGATCCGGAGGAAGGTCGCATGCAACCTCCCAGCTCCACCCCCGCCCGCTTCGCCCCCGGAGAGCCGATTGCGATAGTCGGGATGGCGTGCCGGTTCCCCGGCGCAGACGACATCGAGGCCTTCTGGCGCCTCCTGGAGATTGGCGGAAACGCGGTCACCGAAGGGGTGCCGGGCTCGGGCGAGGGACGCTGGGGCCAGATCTTCGGCGACGACCCGGTGGAGAGCGCGGCGTGCCGCTTCGGCGCCTTCGTCGACGACATCGACCTCTTCGACGACGCCTTCTTCCGGATCTCCCCGGTGGAGGCCGAGCTGCTCGATCCGCAGCAGCGGATGATGCTGGAGGTCAGCTGGCAGGCCCTTGAGGACGCGGGGATCGACCCCGACCGCCTGAAGAAGAGCCGCACCGGCGTCTACTCTGGGATCAGCAACGACGAGTACCGCATGCTGGTCGTGGATTCGGCCAAGCCCTCCGAGGCCGCGGCGTGCCTCTACGCCCTGAGCGGCACCAACCTGAATGGGACTGCGGGCCGCGTCTCCTTCGTACTCGGGCTGAACGGCCCGGCCAAGGCGGTGGACGCCGCCTGCGCGTCGGCGATGGTGGCGATCAACGACGCGGTCGCCGACCTGCAGCAGGGGAGGGCGGATCTCGCCATCGCGGGCGGGGTGCAGGCGATCCTGAACGGGCGCATCTACGAGCTGCGCGCGGACGCGATGATGCTCTCGCCCGAGGGGCAGTGCAAGACCTTCGACGCCTCCGCCGACGGGTACGTGCGGGCCGAGGGGTGCGGGGTCGTGGTCCTCAAGCGCCTCTGCGATGCCGAGGCGGACGGAGACCCGATCTGGGCGGTGATCCGGGGCTCGGTGGTCAACAACGGCGGAACCGGGGTCGGGCTGACGGTGCCGAACACCCCCGCGCTCGAGCAGGTCATGGAGGACGCGCTGGCCCAGGCGGGCGTCGATCCGCTCGATGTGGGCTACGTCGAGGCACACGGAACGGGAACCGCGGTCGGCGACCCGATCGAGCTGGACGCCGTCTCCAGCGTCTACGGCAGGGGGCGCGACGCCGGCACCCCGCTCCTGATCGGTTCCGTGAAGACGAACATGGGGCACATGGAGTCGGCGGCGGGGGTGGTCGGGCTCATCAAGGCGGCGCTGGTGGTCAGGCGGGGGGTGATCCCGAAGCACCTGCACTTCCGCGATCCCAACCCGGCGGTGGAGTGGGACAGCATGCCGCTCCGTGTGACCTCGGAGACTATGGAGTGGCCGGAGCGCGCGGGGCGTCCGCGGGTGGCCGGGGTCAACTGCTTCGGGATCTCGGGAACGAACGCGCACATCGTGGTGGAGGAGTACCGTGGGTCGGGGTCGCGGCAGCCGGTCGCGGCGTCGCTTCCCCCGGCGCTGGAGCACCTGGAGCTCCCGGAGGGGGCGATGAGGCCGCGCCGGGTGCGCCTGCTCCCTCTCTCGGCCAAGTCGGAGGCCGCGCTGAGGGAGACGGCGGGTCGGTACCTGGCGTGGCTCGACGAGCGGGATGATCGGACGGTCCCCGAGGCGGCTCCCGCCGAGCCGACGCTCTCGGAGATGGCGTGGACGGCGGGCGTGGGGCGCACCCACTTCGATCACCGCGCCGGGGTGGTCTTCCGAGACGCCGCGTCGCTTCGACGGGAGCTGGAGGCGCTGGCAGAGTCCGGCGATGTCGCGATGCCGCGGCCGGGCGGCGTCGGCAGGGTGGCGTTCGCCTACACGGGGCAGGGGAGCCAGTGGGTGGGGATGGGCCGGGATCTGTACGAGACGGAGCCGGTGGCGCGCGCCGTCCTGGACCGCTGCGAGGCAGTTGTCCGCGAGGTGCGGGGCGCCTCACTCCTGGATGTCATGTTCGGCAGCGGCGGAGCGGAGACGAGCGGCGGCGGGAACGTTGCCGAGCTGGTCGACACGGCCTGGGAGCAGCCAGCGCTCTACGCGCTGGGGTGCGCGCTCACCGCCCTCTGGTCGAGCGTGGGCGTCCGTCCCGAGGTGGTGGTGGGGCACAGCGTCGGCGAGATAGCCGCCGCTCAGGCCGCAGGCGTCTTCACCCTGGAGGACGGCATGCGATTCGCCTGCGCGCGCGGGGCGCTCATGTCGCAGATGGCGGACGGCACCATGGCAGCGGTCTTCGCGCCGCCCGGGCGGGTGGCGGGGGCGCTGGAGGCGCACAACGCCGGCTTCGGCGGAGTCGGACTCAGCATCTCGGGGGACAACGGCACCCATCAGGTGGTCAGCGGTCCGCTGGAGGAGGTCGAGGCGATCTCCGGGGAGTTCGCCTCCGCAGGGATCCGGGTCCGGCGGCTGAACACCCGCAAGGCCTTCCACAGCGCCCTGGTGGAGCCGATCCTTGACGCCTTGGAAGGGTCGCTGGAGGGCGTGCCAGTCGCCCCGCCCTCTCTGACCGTGGTCAGCAACCTGACCGGCCAGCCGGTCGATCCCGGCCAGACGCTGGACGGCGCCTACTGGAGGCGGCACGCCCGCGAGCCGGTGGCGTTCGCCCACGGGGTGGAGTCGCTCGCGGAGCTGGGCGTGGATCTGGTGGTGGAGATCGGGCCGCGCCCGGTCCTGGGTGCGATGGCGCTCTCGGTGTGGCCGGAGTCGCCGGGGACCCCGGCGCCAGCGGTGATCCCGACGCTGAGTGCACCCGCGGGAGACACGGCTTCGCGAGGCGAGGCGGGCGCGGCGGCGGGCGGCACGGCCGCACCTCTGGGCTCTGACTTCGCGGAGGCCGTCGCCCGCTCCTACGAGGCGGGGCTGCCCATCCGGTTCGAGGGGCTCTTCGCCAGCGAGGCCCGACGGCGCATCTCCATCCCCGGCTACCCCTTCCAGCGGAGACGCCACTGGCTCGAGGCCCCCAGGCGGCGGAGGCTCGGGGCGGGCCATCCCCTCCTGGGGTCCCGGCATGAGTCGGCGCGCGGCGAAGTGACCTTCGAGACGGAGATCCACCCTTCGGATCCGGATTGGCTCGACGACCACCGGGTGTTCGGGCGAGTCGTGGCCCCGGGCGCGCTCTACGGGGCGATGGCGCTCGCGGCCGCGCGCGCCGAGGGAAGCGGGGCGATGGCACTCGAGGATGTGCAGCTGCAGAGCGCGCTGGTCTTCGACGCCAAGGAGTCCGGGGAGGGGACGGGCGAGGCCGGGCGTCGGGTGCAGCTGGTGCTCGACGACGGCGATCCGTCGGCCGCGCGCCGCTTCCAGCTCTTCAGCAAGGGCGGCGGCGAGGAGTGGAGTGCGCATGTGGAGGGACGCCTCTCGCCGGGCGGCTCTCCGCCCTCCCCGGAGGCCCGCGAGCAGATCGACCTGGACGGCCTCAGGGCCCGCCTCGACTCCCTCGACGTGGCCGACTACTACCGCGCCCGGGCCGAGACCGGAGTCGACCTCGGCCCATCCTTCCAGACGCTGCGCAGGGCTTGGTCCGGTTCCGGGGAGGCGCTGGGCGAGGTCTCCCTCCCCGAAGGCATGGGCTCGCACCGACTTGACCTTCATCCGCTCGTCCTGGACGGCTGCTTCCAGGTCATGGGGGCGGCGCGCGATCTGACGGGACCGCACGGCTCGGTCACCTACCTGCCCTTCGGGTGGGAGCGGCTCTGGCTGACTGGGGACCGCCTCCCCGACCGGGTGGTGTGCCATGCGCGCCTGAACGAGGGGGCTGCCCGGGCCAATGCGAATGCGGACGAAGCGCCCGAGGTCCTGACCGGGGAGCTTCGCATCTACGACCGGAGCGGGGTGCTGCTCGGGGGCCTGAGCGGCCACACGGTGAAGCGGGCGACGCGCGCCGCATTCCTGTCGACGATCGAGGGCGTCCAGGATCTCCTCTACGAGGTCGTGTGGCGGGAGCGCGCCCTGCCGCCGGGAATGCCCTCGGCGGACTTCTTCCCGAGCCCGGGAGCGGTGAGTTCGGAGTCGCGGCTCTTCTCGGAACACCTGATTCAGGCGGAGGTCGACCCCGACGACCGAGCCGCGCTGCTGACCGATCTGGAGCACTGGTCGTGGTCCTACGCGCTCACCACCCTGGACAGGCTGGGCTGGCGGCGCAGCCGCGGCGAGAGGGTGGAGCCCGAGGCTCTGCGGGAACGGCTCGGCGTCGATCCGGAGCACCGGCGCCTCTTCCGGCGAATCCTCGAGATGGTCGCCCGGCCGGGGGTGCTCGCCGAGGACGAGGACGGGTCCGGCTTCGTCGTCGCGGTGGGGTCAGAGGACCCGTGGCCCGATGTCCTCCCGCCCGACCCGGAGGCGCACGCCGCCGTCATGGCCCGGCGGTATTCGCACGGCCTGACGGAGGTGGGGCTCTTCCGGCGTTCCGCCAGCGCCCTGCCCGACGTGCTTCGCGGCCGCGAGGACCCGCTCACTCTCCTCTTCAGCAGCGGGGAGCCGACCGCCGCCGACCTCTACCTCAAGGCGCCGGTGGCGCGCGCTGCGAACGGGCTCCTGGAGGAGGCGGTCCGGCAACTCCTGGGCGCGATCCCCGAAGGACGCCGCCTGCGGGTGATCGAGGTCGGGGCGGGCACCGGCTCGGCGACGGCCTCCGTGCTGCCGCTCCTCCCCGAGGGGCGCTTCGACTACATGTACACCGACATCTCGGCCGGCTTCTTCGCCGAGGCGGAGGCCCGCTTCGGGGACGGGGGCGGGTGCATCGAGTACCGTCCGCTCGACATCGAGAAGGACCCGGTCGGGCAGGGCTTCGCCGCCCACGGCTACGACCTCCTCCTGGCGTCCAACGTGCTGCACGCGACCCGGTACCTGGAGGAGACGCTCGGGCACTGCCGCCGTCTGCTCGCGCCCTCGGGACAGCTGGTCGCCCTCGAGAACCTGAGCGGCCTGGGGTGGATGGACCTCACATTCGGGCAGCTCGACGGCTGGTGGCGCTTCGCCGACGACTACCGGCCCGATCACGCCCTGGCGGCCCCGGCGGTCTGGCGGCGCGCGCTCGGCGACGCCGGATTCGATGCGGTCGAGGTGCTCGGACCGGACGAGACCGAGCTGGAGCGGACCCCGGACAAGGGGGTGATCGTCGCCCGCGGACCGGCCCAGGTCCGGGAGCCGCGGGGCGTGTGGATCGTGGCGGCGGACGAGGGGGGCGAGGCGAGGCGGCTGGCCGACGAGCTGGCGGCCCGCAACCAGACGGTGGTGCTGGCCGCCGCGAGCGATCAGGAGGGCGGGTGGCCGGAGGTGGACGGCCCCGGTGTCTTCGCCGCAGGGGTTGAGATGGAGCGACGCGGGTCGTGGCGGTCGCTCCTCGAGAGCCTGCCGGGTGACGCGCCCTTCAGCGGTGTCGTGCACCTCATGGCGCTGGATGGCCACGGGGAGGGAGCGACGACCGGGGAGGTGGCCTCCGACATCGAGCGCATGGGGGCGAGCGCCCTCGCCGTGGTGCAGGGCGTGGCCGACTCGGGGCTCGTGCCGGACAACGGCCTCTGGTTCGTCACCCGTGGCGCGCAGGTGCTGGAGCGCGAGCGCGGAGGGGAGCTGGCTGGCGCGGTGCTCTGGGGCTTCGGCAAGGGCGTGGCGCGGGAGGCCGCGGACCTTCAGCCCCGGATGGTCGACCTGGATCCGCGCCCGATGGCACCCGATCCCGACCTCGCCAACGAACTCCTCTATCCCGACTCCGAGAACCACGTCGTCCACCGCTTCGGACGCCGGAGGGTCGCGCGCCTTGTCCGGGCGGAGTCGGATGGGGCGCGGCTGGCGCTCCCCGAGGAGACCGACTGGGTGCTCGCTCCGGATCAGGGCGGGGTCTTCGACCGGCCCTTCGTGCAGCCGCTCCCGGTGCGTCCCCTCGAGCCCAGGGAGGTTCGCGTCGCCGTGAGCGCGGCCGGGCTCAACTTCTGGGACGTCTTCCGCTCGCTGGGGTTCATCGAGGAGGGGCTGCTCGGGAGGGAGATGTGCGGCCATGTGGTCGAAGTCGGGTCGGAGGTCTCCCGGATCTCGGCGGGCGACCATGTGGTGGGGATGGGATTCGGGGCCTTCGGGCCGCGGATGATCACCCACGAGGAGCTGGTCGCCCCCGCTCCGGAGGCGATCTCGCAGACCGGACTCGCGACGATACCCAGCGCATTCGTGTCGGCGGCGCTCTCCTTCGAGTACTCCGGGCTGGAGGCCGGCGAGCGGGTCTTGGTCCACGCCGGCGCGGGCGGCGTGGGGCTGGCCGCCATCCAGTGGGTGCAGGCGGCGGGCGCGGAGGTATTCGCCACGGCGAGCGCCCCCAAGCAGGCGTACCTGCGGTCGCTCGGGGTGAAGCACGTCTTCGACAGCCGCACCACGGCCTTCGGCGAGGGGATCCTGGAGGCGACGGGCGGTGCCGGAGTGGACGTCGTGCTGAACAGCCTCACCGGAGAGGGCTTCATCGACGCGAGCCTGGCCTGCCTGAGGCAGGGCGGCCGCTTCGTGGAGATGGCCCGGCGGGACATCCTGACCGAGGAGGAGATGGCGGCGGCGCGCCCGGACGTCTCCTACGACATCCTGGAGCTCGACGTCCTGAAGAAGACCGAGCCGGAGTGGGTCGGGAGGGTGCTGCGCGATGTGATGGCGCGAATCGCCGAGGGCGAGCTCGAACCGATCGTCCACAGCCGGTGGCCGCTGGCGGAGGCGGGCGCCGCGCTGAGCTTCATGCGCTCGGCCCGCCACCTAGGGAAGATCGTCGTGACCGCGCCCCCGCTCTCCGGCGGCCAGCTCCGCCCCGACGGCACCTATCTCGTGACGGGGGGGCTGGGGGGGATCGGGTGCGCCGTGGCCGAGTGGCTCGCGGACCGGGGCGCGGGTGCGATCGTGCTCAACGGGCGCCGCGCGCCCGACCCCGCCGCCGAGGAGGCGATCCGTGCGCTCAGGGAGCGGGGCGTGACCGTCGAGGTGGCACTGGCGGATGTGGCCGACGAGGCCGCGTTGGACCGGATGCTGGCCGAGTTGGAGCGGCGTCTGCCGCCGCTCGCCGGGGTTATCCACAGCGTGGGCGTCCTCTCCGACGGCGCGCTCACCAACCAGAGCTGGGAGCGGTTCGAGCGGGTGCTCCGCCCCAAGATCCTGGGCGCGTGGCACCTGCACCGCGCGACGATGGACCGCGGTCTCGACATCTTCGTCCTCTTCTCGAGCCGGGTAGGGGTCATGGGCAATCCCGGCCAGGCGAACCACGCCGCTGCCAACGCCTTCCTGGACCAGCTGGCTGGCCACCGGCGTGCGCTCGGGCTAGCGGGGCAGGCGATCGCCTGGGGGGCGTGGTCGGAGATCGGCGAGGCCGCGGAGCAGCGCGAACGGATCGACGAGCGGCGCTCGGCGCTCGGCGGGCGGTGGTTCACCCCGCAGCAGGGAATCAGGGCCTTCGAGCGCCTGGTGCGCCAGGATGTGACGAACTCCGTCGTTATGGCGATGGACTGGGCGGTCTTCGAGGAGGCGGTCGAGGCGCGGCCGCCCCTGCTGGAGGAGATCCTCTCCGCGGCCTCGGAAGGCGGGGCTGACTCCTCGGCCGCCCCGAAGGAGATCCTCGCGCAGATCGGCGAAGCCCCCGCCGGAGAGCGGGAGAATGTGCTGGTCTCCTTCCTCCAGGGCGAGGTGCAGGCCGTGCTGCGGCTGCCCTCGGCCCCGGCGCCGACGGTCGGGTTCGTCGATCTGGGGATGGACTCGCTGATGGCCGTCGAGCTCCGCAATCGGCTCAACCGCGCGCTGGCGGGAGCCTACACGGCACCCAACACCCTGGTCTTCGACTACCCGGACATCTCCGCGCTGGCAGGGCACCTGGCGGGCGAGCTGGCTGGGGATGGCGCCGCTCCCGTGCCCGGGGCCACCCCCCAGGCTGTGGGAGAGCCGGGAGCTCCCCGCGAATCGGCGCCCCTGCGCGAGCCGCAACTAGTGCGGAATCCGCAACAGTTGCGCGAACCCCAAGAATTGCGCGAACCGGAAGAGTTGCCCGAGGGGGCACCGCGCACGCCCATCGCAGCCCCGGACGACGCGATCGCAATCGTGGGGATGGCGTGCCGCTTCCCCGGCGCGCCCGACCTCGACGCCCTCTGGCGCCTTCTCGAGGACGGCCGGGACCTAGTGACCGAGGGGCGCCTCGACCCCGGTCCCTGGAAGGGTGTGGCGGGTGACCCGGACGACCCGCGCGACGCCGTCCGGCGCGGCGCCTTCCTGGAGGAGATCGACACCTTCGACGCCGGCTTCTTCGGGATCAGGGCGATCGAGGCGCGCGCGATGGATCCGCGCCAGCGGCTCCTGCTGGAGACGACATGGCACTCCCTGGAGGACGCCGGGATCGATCCATCGGCGCTGCGGGGCAGCACCACGGGCGTGTATGTGGGCGTCGGCAACGGCGACTACCGGGATGTGGCCGCCGCCGCCGGCGAGGATCACGGCTACCTGGGCACGACCATCAGCGTGACCGCTGGCCGAATCGCCTTCGCGCTCGGCCTGAACGGGCCCGCCGTCCCGGTGGACCTGGCATGCGCCTCCGCGCTGGCCGCCGTGCACCAGGCCGCCGGCGCGCTGCGCCAGGGGGAGGTGGGGATGGCGCTGGCCGGCGGGGCGAACGCGATCCTCTCTCCGGAGGTCGCGATCTTCATGCGCGAGGCCGGAATGCTCTCGAAGCGGGGCCGGTGCAGCACCTTCGACTCCGCCGCCGACGGCTTCGTGCGCGGCGAGGGGTGCGGGATGGTCGTGCTGAAGCGCCTCGGCGACGCGGTGGCCGACGGCGACCGCATCTGGGGCGTGATCCGGGGATCGGCGGTGAACCAGAACGGGGCGAGCGCGGGGCTCACCGTCCCCAACGGGCCGGCTCAGGAACAGGTGATCGAGATGGCGCTCGCGGGGACCGGAATCGCCTCCGCGGAGGTGGACTACCTGGAGGCGCACGGCGCCGGCTCCGACCTGGGCGACCCCATCGAGGTCCTAGCGGCCTCCGCGGTCTACGGACGGGGACGAGCCGCCGAGCGTCCGCTCCTGATGGGCTCCGTCAAGACCAACCTGGGCCACCAGGAGGCCGCGGCGGGGGTTGCCAGCCTGATCAAGGTGATCCT
This sequence comes from Gemmatimonadota bacterium, assembly GCA_026706635.1. Classification (GTDB taxonomy): domain Bacteria; phylum Gemmatimonadota; class Gemmatimonadetes; order Longimicrobiales; family Gaopeijiaceae; genus Bin94. The sequence goes on from JAPOYJ010000038.1 coordinate 41,752, forward strand.
GGCGATGAACCAGGGCCGCATCCCGAAGCAGCTCCACTTCGACAATCCCAGTCCGCACCTCGAGTGGGACCGGCTCCCAGTGCGGGTCGTCTCGGAGCCGACCCAGTGGCCCGCCCGCCCGGACCGCCCTGCGCGCGCCGGCGTGAGCTCCTTCGGGATCTCGGGGGCGAACGCGCATGTGGTTGTGGAGGCGGGGGCTGACTGTAGGAACGGGGCGGCGACCGAGGGTCCGAACCCGGCTCCCCCATGGGCGCTGGGGAGCGCGCTGGCGGTGCCCGCCGAGCTCCCCGGCAATGTGGCCCGGCTGCCAGCCCCAGAGGGCGACTTCGCTCCGAGGGAGACGCGCCTCCTTCCCCTCTCCGGCAAGTCCCCGGCGGCGCTCAGGGCGCTGGCGCGGCGGTACCTTGGCTGGCTGGAGGAGCGCGAGGAGGCGTTCGCGACGGAGGCGGAGGACGGCGCGGCCGCGGCCTCGCTCGCCGACGCTGCACCCGGGTCAGTACTCGCCGACATGGCCTGGACGGCCGGGGTGGGACGCTCCCACTTCGCAAGCCGCGCAGCCGTCCCCTTCCACGACGCCGGGTCGCTCCGGAAGGGGCTGGCCGCCCTGATCGAGGCGGAGTTGGGGCCGGAGCCCCGAGGATTGCCCGAGCCCCCCTCGCCCCCCAGGACCGCCTTCGTGTACCCAGGCGAAGGAGGCGAGCACCTCGGTATGGGAGAGGATCTCTACGCGACCGAGCCCGTGGTGCGCGCCCTGCTGGATCGGTGCGACACGGCACTGGCGGGGGAACCAGATGGTGCCTCCCTCCTCGACGTGATCTTCGGGCGGGCGGAGGCGGCCGGCAGGATCGACGACCCCGGGTGGGCGCAGCCAGCCGCCTACGCCCTTGCCTGCGCGCACACCGCCCTGTGGGGGAGCGTGGGCGTGCGCCCCGCGGTGGTGGCCGGCCACGGCGTCGGGGAGCTGGCCGCCGCGTGGGCCGCGGGCGTCTTCACCCTGGAGGACGGGCTTCGCATCGCCGCGGCCCGCGGTGTCGCGCTGGCCCGACCGAGGGTGCGGATGGCGGTCGCGGTCCCCACCGGCGAGCCCTCCGCCTCAGATCCCGACCCACTGGAGGAGGTGGAGGCGGCGTGCGCCGGGGTGACCTTCTCGCGCCCCGAGATCGTGGTGGTGGGCGGGGGTGGCGCAGCCGCTTCGGGTGCGGGCGGAGCGCTGGACGGCGCGTACTGGCGGAGTCGGGCGGGTGCGCGCCGCCGATCCGGCGACCTCGCCCCCGCTCTTGCGGAGGCGGGGGTGGAGCAGGTCGTGGAGATCGGCCCGGGGCCCGGGAGAGGCGCCATCCCCCTAGGCGAGTGGTCGGGTGCGGGCCGTGGAGACGGTCGCGCTCATGCGGCCGACCGCCCTGAGCGCCCCTTCGCGGAGTCGGTCGCTAGCGCCTACGAGGTGGGTCTGCCAGTCTCCTTCGCCGGACTCTTCGCCGGGGAGGCGCGGCGCCGCATCGCACTGCCCGGCTATCCGTTCCAACGCAGACGCCACTGGTTCGCACCGGCGCGGTGAGCGCTCTCCGGTAGCTCGTGGAGGGAATTGGCCTGCGAGCGGCTTGCAGCCGGGCGGGAATGATCGGTTCACATACTCAATATGTAATGATAACATTACATAATGTAATGTGCGGATTACACTTGCTTGCCCGGCAGGCGGAAGCATCTCGGCCACCGAGGCTGGCGGGAGAGGGGCTGCCCGATGAGTAGGAGCAGACCTTCCCCCCTCTACCAGCCCGACGAGAAGCCCCCCTTCCGACTCTCCCTCGGCGTCGGCCTCCAGCTCGCGGCGCTCAACGTCGCCGCCGTGATGCTCATCCCCATGGTTGTGATGCGGGCTGCTGGCGTCTCCGACGCCTACCTCTCCTGGGCCGTCCTCGCATCGGTCGCCGTCTGCGGGGTGGCGACCATCCTGCAGGCTCGGCGCGCGGGACGCATCGGGATGGGCCACGTACTGGTCATGGGCACCTCCGGCGCCTTCATCCCGGCCTCCATCTCGGCGCTGCAGGAGGGCGGCCCGGCACTCCTCGCCACCCTCGTCGCGATCTCCGCGCTGGTCCCCCTCCTCCTCTCGTGGCGGCTCTCCCTCTTCCAGCGCGTCCTCACGCCCGCGGTCTCGGGCACCGTGATCATGCTCATTCCGATCACGGTCCTGCCCTTCGTCTCGAGCCTTCTGTCCGGCCCGGCAGGCACGGCTCCGCCCCCGGGCGTTCCGCTCAGCTTCTGCGCTACCGTGCTCGTCATAGGCGTCCTTGCGCTCAGGGCGACGGGAGCGCTACGGCTGTGGGCGCCCGTGATCGGCGTCGCACTGGGCTCCGCGATAGCGGCCAGCTACGGCCTCTACGACCTGGAACGCGTGGCCGCGGCCCCCTGGATCGCTCTGCCGCAGCTGCGGGTGCCCGGTCTCGATCTCGGCTTCGGCGCGGCCTTCTGGACGCTCCTTCCTTCCTTCCTCCTGGTGGCCGTGATCGCCGCCGTCCGCACGATGAGCAGCGCGGTGGCGGTCCAGCGCGTCTCGTGGCGTCGCCGGAGCCGCGCCATCGACTTCCGGGCCGTGCAGGGCGCGATGGCGGTGGACGGCGCGGGCAACCTCCTCGCCGGTCTCGCCGGGACAGTCCCCGGGAGCGCGACCACCACGAGCGTACCGCTCACCCAGCTCACCGGCGTGGCCGCGCGCTCGGTCGGGTTCGTTGCCGGAGCCGCCTTCATCGCCTTCGCCTTCCTCCCGAAGCCCTTCGCCGCGGTGCTCGCCATCCCGGATCCGGTCTTCACCGGCTACCTGGTCGTCCTCCTTGCCATGCTCTTCGCGATCGGCGTGAAGATCGTGGTGCAGGGCGGGCTGGGGTACCGCGAGGGACTCGTCGTCGGCATCGCCTTTCTGGCCGGAGTGGGTGCGCAGTACGGCCTGATCCTCCCCGAGGAACTGTCCCGTTTCGCGGGCGGCCTGCTGGAGAACGGGATGAACGCCGGCGGCTTCAGCGCGATCCTCATGACGCTCTTCCTGCGCCTCACGGGGCCGGCACACAGCCGCCTCCGGACCGCACTCGATCCGTCGCAGCTGCCGCGGATCCAGGGTTTCCTTCGGGACTTCGCAGCCAGAAGCGGGTGGGGCGAGGCCATGTCCCTCCGGCTGGGGGCCGTCGCCGAGGAAGCGCTGCTCGCGCTCGCCCATCCCGAGGTGACGCAACCGGAGACCCCCCGCGCAAGGCGCCCCGAACGCCCTTCCCGCCTTCTCCTGACCGCCCACCGGGAAAACGACGGTGCCGTGCTCGAGTTCATCGTCGGCACCGGAGAGGAGAACCTGGAGGACCGCGTCGCCCTCCTCGGCGACCCCTCCGACGAGGCCGCGATCGAGCGGGAGGTCCTGCTGCGCCTTCTACGCCATATGGCCGCCTCGGTTCGCCACCAGCAGTACCATGACACCGAGGTCGTGACGGTGCGGGTCGAGGCGGTCCCGGACTAGCGCGGTAGCAGGATGACTTACTGCTAGCCTAGCAGCCCGTTCTCCTCCAGGAAGCCGCGCATCGCCCCCACGCACTCCGCCGGCTTCTCCACCTGCAGGAAGTGCGTCGTCTCGGGGATGAAGTCGTAGTCGACGGTCAGGATGTGGCTTAGGTCGAAGGTGGGCAGGTAGGCGTAGGGCAGCGTGGGATCGGAGCCGATCACCTTCGTCGGACAGGGGAGATTGCCGAAGTCCACCAGGAACGCGTACGTCCTGATGAAGGCGATGATCTGGGCCTCGTAGTCGCGAGGGCAGCGGAGCTCGTAGCCCCCCAGTCCCAGGAGGGAGGATTCCCGCAGAATCGTCTGGGACATCAGCTCCGCGGCCTGGGGAACCGCTCTGCGGAGCACTGGCAGGAACTCGAAGAGCTCCACGAAGTCCTGCCTCGTCCGGAATCGGTCGGCGCGACGGCTAGCCACCCCGGCCGACTGCTCGGCGACGGCGTCGAAATCCGGATCCTTCGGGCCGGGTCTGTAGAGCGGCGGGTCGAAGAGGACCCACGCCGCGAGCGTGTCGCACCCGCCCGTCCCCAGCGTCCCCGACAGGAGTGCCGTCAGGGCGGAAAGCGAATGAAACACCCCTGTCGTGGACCGCTCGCCGTAGTGGCGCGTCGCGGCCTCGACGACGCGCTCCTGGTCGCGGACCAGGTTGGGGACGTTGTGCTCCGTGCGGTCTCCCACCGCGTTCCAGCCGTGGTTCCGCATGTCGTAGAGCAGGACATCGAAGTCATCCGTAAGGAGCGACCAGAACGGATAGTAGAAGTCCATCGCCAGCCCGTTCCCGTGGCCCAGGATAAGGCGCGGCCCGGCCGGGTTCCCATGCCTGCGCAGAAAGGTGACGCTGCCGTCGTCAAGACGGACCTCATGCACCGAGCGCGGCTCGGGAATCTCCCACCGGGCTGCACTGCTCATGTCTGACCGCGGCTACCGTTCGGCGTGCCGGCCTGGGGGTGGGCGGCCACCGCTACGGCGCCGCCCGGCGTATGCTCCTGGTCGGATCAGCCGGCGTCGATGCGTGCGGCCAGACCTCGCAGGGATCCGAGCCCCATCCACTCCTCGGGGGAGATCTCGAGACCGAACTCCGATGACACCAGCTTGACGAAGGCAACGCAGTCCATCGAGGACACACCGGCCGCCTCGCCGAAGGGCAGGTCGAAGTCCGGGTCGCGTCCCAGATCCATGTTCTCGTTGATTAGCGCGAGCAGGCGCGCCTCGGTGTTAGACATTCCGTGTAGCTCCCCTAGGTGGCGGGAATGGTGGTGGCCGTACGGCCCAGGCCCGGTTGCTCAGGAAACGTACCCCACGGCCCGCGTGGCCGCAACCGGCGTGCGCGCCCTACACCCGCTCGTGGTCGGGCTTCCACTCGCGCACGGCCTCCTTGATCTCGCGCTGGGTGACCAGATCGCCGGCGAAAACCCGTTCCACCACCTCGCCCACCTCGCCGTCGGAGGCGAAGCGAAGCGCGATGAGCTGCCTGGTGGGGATCTCGTCTATCCGCGACGCGGGCACCTCCGGGAGCAGCGCCTTCAGCCTGAGCCGCTCCTCGAGCCTTATCACACGGTCCTGCACGGGAAGCGCGTGACGACGCGACTGCGGAACCAGGAAGGCGACCAGGAGGGCCAGAATCGTGAGCGCCAGGTTCTCCACCGTGAAGCCGAGGATCGTCCGAGCCGCGAAGTACGCGGAGACGAGGAGCCCCAGCGCCAAGGGGCCCCACACGGTCCAGAAGGGAGGATACCTGATGTGGCGGGAGTAGTCCTGGGTCTTCATGGCCGACCTTTCGCGGGCGTGGGACCCGGAAGGTAGCCCTCCCGCTTCCTGCGCTCCATGCTCACGAATGGGGTGGGCTGAAGAATCGGGTGCGGGGCGCTTCGCCGCTCGCGCGAGATTATCCACGTACCGCTAGGTTGCGCGCGGTTCCGAGACGTTAGCTTGGGAGGATGCAGAAGATACTCTCAACCCACCCGTCGAGCTCCTACCTGGCCTTCGGATCAACTTTCGTGGCCTGTGCCGCAGCCTGGTGCGGGGTGCACTGCGCGCTCACGCCGTTGCTGGCCGTGGCGGCTCCCGCCCTCGGGCTCGCCGGGGAGGCCGAGGGTGTCCTGTATCTCGTGACCGTGCTCCTCGGCGGGATCATGCTCGCGCTGGGCCCGGCACGCGATCACCGGGGCGTGCTCCTCGCCTTCGGCGGAGGGGCCGTCTTCTGGGCCGCCTCCCTCGCCGGCTGGCTCGAACCCGTGCCCGAACCCGCGACATCGGCGGCTGGCAGCCTGACCCTCGCCGTCGCCCTCTTGCAAGGGGCCCGCATCTGCCGGAGCGGCGCGTGCTCGGTCTGCGACGAGCACACCGCAGACTAGCAGCCCGCGGACAAACCCTCCCCCGGTCCCGAAGGGTGGCTCGGTAGCGGGGCGATCCCCTCTGTGGCACCTTGTCCCATCTCGCCATGTAGGCGCCCATGAGATCCCCCCAATATTCGCGTGTTCGCCTCGGCGCACCGACAAGCGCCGGGCGGGCCGTGGCGGGGGGCGCAGTTGCAACCCACACTGACCGAGGCCAGAGCGATGAACCAGACAGTCCACGCAGATTGTAGCGACTCACGCGCATTGGGCGTTGGCTCGGTGCCGACCCGACTACTTCGACAAGCGGTCTCCGCAATCGCTTTGGCGCTAGTGCTCGCATGCGGGCGGGGCGGCGATCCAGCCGATCGGCCCCAGACCGGAAGCTCCGAGACCGAAGATGCCGCGCGAAGCGTGGCGGAACCCGAGCTCGTCGACATGGAGGCCTTCGAGAGCGGCTTCGAGATCGCCAGGCGCCTGGAGCTGGAGGAGACCGACCGCGCCATGGTCGTGAGTCCGATGGTGGAGGTAGGTGGACCCGACAGGCTGTTCGTCGCCGAGCCGAAGGAGAGCCAGGTCAACATATACGACACGGATGGGTCGCTGGTGAGGGTGATCGGGCGCAGGGGCGACGGTCCCGGCGAGTTCCGCATGCCCTTCACGGCCCGCCCGACGCTCGACGGCGGAATCGTGGTCGCGGACTTCGAGGCTTCCCGAATGACCTTCTTTCCAGAGGGCGGAGACGCCGTCACGGTCCAGTCTCCAGGGCTGATCCTGCTCGGTGTGAGCGACATTGGTGGAGGTCGGTACCTGATCGAGGGGCGCTCAGAGGAACTTTGGCCCGCGCAGTTGCACATCTGGAACCGCGGCACCGATACGATCGAACGCAGCTTTCTGCCGGTCGTCGTCCCGGAGGCTGCACTTGGAGAGGCAATTACGTTCATTTCGATCAGCGTGCATGTGGAGGCTGACACGATCTGGGCGGCATGGGCCCTTTCCGACACGGTATACAGCTTCGACCTGAACGGTGAGCTGTTGAACAAGCTGCCAGTGGCGCTGCCGGCACCGATCGTGCTCCCGACCACCCCTTATGAGCGAAGGTCTGAGGCCGAGAAGAAGGAGGTCGAGGGCATTACCCAAGTGGTGGGTGTTTTCGCTACGGACAGCGGGCTGGCCGTTCAGTCGCTAAGGAAGCTGACAGCGGGCACGACTCACGACCTCGTGCTGATGGACCGGCAGGGATCGGTGGTGTGGAGCGCGGCTCGCACGCCGGAGTTGCACGCCGTAATTGGCGCGGACTTCTACTTTGCCGACCCCTTCACGATTCTACCGAATCGCTGGGTCGTAGCTCGGCGGAAGGCGGGCGAGTAGGGTGAGGACGCTCGTGTACCTGGGTGTGGCCAGCGCCCTGGCGTCGGTCATGGGAGGTTGTCTGGCGGAGGCGCCGACTCGTTCGGCGGCTGGCCTGGGGACGGGCGACACGCTTCCGGCGGTCGCTCGACCGTCGGGCGACGGGGCGGCGGTGGTGTGGGCGCTGGCGCCTAGCCAGTGCCTAGGTTGCGAACTCAATGAATTGGCAAGGGTGCTCCGAAGGATTCGGCGCACCCTGAAGGGCGACCTGGAGGTCGTGGTGGTGGCGGTTGGAGAGGGGGAGGAGGACGACCTGGAGCGGGTCGAGACGTGGCTGAAGGCGGAGAGGATTGCGGCGAGGGTCCTGCTGCGCGACCGGAGGTGGTTCGAACGGGAGTTCAGCGTGGAACGCCTTCCCATCCTCTATGTCGTGGATCGGCATTCGGTTGTGGCAGGAGTGGTCGCCGCCGCCGATGCGCCGGATCAATGGCGTTCCACTCCGGATCGGGTGGAGCTGGATAGCTTCGTCGCGAGACTAGCAGTGGATCGGAAGTAGGCATCATTGCATGGTATTGCATCGCCGCTCGATTCGGCGGCAATTGTAGAAAACCGAAGACAACATCAACCAAGGAAGGAAATCAAGATGAACAAGACTAGCATGCAGATTCTGCGCGCACGCAGTGCGCGTACGATCAAGGCCGCAGTTGTGGCCGCGGTCGTCTCCATCGCGGCTCCCGCGGCATATGGAACCGTAACGGCTCAGCAACCGGAGGGGGGTACAGTTAGCAAGAAAATGCTGGCTGTGTCCTTTAATGGCCTGACGCTCTGTGGATTCAAGTGTTGGTGGTTTGCGCCACGCTGCTGCATAATTGTCATCAATCGGCATTAGAAGAAACGAACCAGGACTCGTGGCAGGGTAACAAGAGCACTCCAGGAACCCGCCCGCGGTTCCTCCGTTTGACCCCCCGGTCTGGCTGACGGGCCGCTGGCCCGTCAGCCAGACCCTCCAGCCCGCGGACCCCCACCCCCCGGGGAGCGCACTCAAGCCGTGCCCGCGTCCGCGTTGCCTGCCAGTCCCCTCGTTGACTGCCAGGCCCCTCGTAGAGTGCCAGCTTCCGCATTACCTGCCAGCCTTCTCGTTATTGCCAGTTCTCTCGCCAATTGCCACTCCCAGCGTTGTCTACCATCATCCTCGACAACTGCCAATCCACTCACAATCTGCCAACACTCTCGTCTAATACCAGGTCCCTCATAGCCTGCCATTCCCCTCGTCTGCTGCCAGTCGACTCGTTGACTACCATCCTGTGCGTCGACTGCCAGCTCCCTCGCAGTTTGCCAGGCGCTCAGAAAGTGGCCACTCGCAAACCGCCGAGAGTATCCGCCAGAGTGGTCTCGGCCGTCCAGTACGGCTCTCCGTACGGCCTGCGAACGAGCGAGCCGTAGGCGGCGTGCATGCTCAGGATCTGCTCCACGACCGGTCGGTCTCCACCGGGAAACACCTCCCCGATGCGGCTTCGGGCGCGCAGCTGCGAGCCGTACGCCTCGAGAGCCGCAATCTTACGTTCGATCTGCTCGGCGATCTCCACGACGAAGGTCGGCTTGACCCCGTCCTCGGCGAATGCCAGCGCGTAGACGACCTTGTGGGGGCGGTGCGGGCGGCCCTTGGCCGGGAAGTTCCGGAGACCGGCCAGGAAGGCGGCGTCCCGGGCCAGGGCGGCGGCGGCGCGGTGGTCCGGGTGGCGGCCGCGGGTCCAGTGGGTGACGACCACCCGGGGCCGCAGCTCGCGCACGATGCCGGCGACGATCTGGCGCGCCGCGTGGCTGTTTGCCACCTGGGTGTCCGGCAGGCCCGCGCAGCGTCGCTCGGCGAGCCCCATGATCTCGGATGCGGCCGCCGTCTCGCGCGCCCTCGTCTCGGTCGTGCCGCGCGAGGCGGCCTCGCCAGCGGTGAGGTCGAGGACTCCCGTACGCTCGCCGGCGTCGGCCGATCGGAGCAGGGCGCCTCCACAGAAGATCTCGGCGTCGTCGGGATGCGCCATGACGGCCAGCACATCCAGAGGCGGCGTCATTCGTACCTGAGCGCGTCGACCGGTGGCAGGCGCGAGGCGCGCATCGCGGGGAGCATTCCGAAGAGAACGCCGGTGACGGCGGCCAGAGAGACCGCCGCGAAGACCGACCACAGAGGTATGCGGGCTGGGAGGGGAGTGACGGCGGCGACCCCCTCGGCAGCGCCCCATCCGCCGAGCAGACCCAAGGCGCCTCCCGCGGCCGTCAGTAGCGATGCCTCGATGAGGAACTGCCACTTGATCTCGCGGCGTGTGGCGCCGAGCGACTTGCGCACCCCGATCTCGCGAGTCCTCTCCGTTACCGAGATCAGCATGATCCCGATGACGCCGATGCCCCCGACGAGCATACCGATCGACGACAGGCCGACCATCACCGCAAAGAACATCCCCGTAAGCTGGTTGAAGAGGTTGATCGTGTCATCGCTCCGGATGATCGCGAAGTCGTTGTCCTCGCCCGGGCGGAGCGCCCGCATCGAGCGTAGCGCGGCCACGACCTGATTCTCCGCCTCGGCTCTGCCGTGCATATCGCGGGGCTTGACCTGAACGCTCAGAAAGTTCCAGCGCGTGCGCGCCTTGAGCCGCTTGTCGGCGGTCGTGACCGGGATAAGGGCGAAGTTCTCGACTGCTTCGCCCAGGAACATCGGAAGCGGCTCGAATACCCCTACGACCGTGAAGAGCTCGTTCGCGGCCCGACGCCCCGCATTCACCCGCACGCGCCTGCCAACCGGGTCCAGCTGGCCAAAGACGCTCTCGGCCAGCGCGGAGGAGACGACCATGACGTTGCGCGCATGCCGCACGTCCGCCGAGGTGAAGTCCCGTCCGGCCACAAAGTCGCCCCCCGTGAACGACGCCCATCCGTTGGAGTAGCCGCGAAATGGGACATACACCCAATCCGACCGGAAGCGCACGAACGCCGAGAACTCGAACCCGGAGACCGCCTCGGCCACGGCCGGGAGCGAGCGCACCCTCCTGACCTCGGCGTCCGTGATCTCCGGTCGGTCCCACCAGGGCGGCTTTCCGCCGACGAAGAACGCCCTTGCATCGGAGAAGTCGAAGGGCATGACCGCGAAGTTCTCCGGACCGGCGGACTCGATCACGCTCATCACCTCGCTCCTGATCCCCGTGATCACGGCGGCGACGGTCACCACAACGCCCGCCCCGATGGCGACCCCGAGCACGGCGAGCGCGGAGCGCATCCAGTTGGCGCGGAGAGCCGACCCGGCGACCCTGAGACCCTCGCGCAGGACCCTTCCGGTCGGCACATCGCCCACCAGGGGCGCAGCCTTCGGCTCGTGGGCCGGCTCGGCGCTCATTCGTACCTCAGCGCGTCCACCGGGTCGAGCCGGGCGGCTCGGGACGCAGGATAGACGCCCGACACGACTCCCACGACGAGCCCGAGCGCCACGCCCAGGGCGATCCAGCGGGGCGCCACGGCGGCAGGGAGTGGCGAGATCGCCCCCACCAGCAGCGTCAGCGCTACCCCGACGCCCACCCCGACGACGGCACCCACACCCGAGAGCGTCATGCTCTCGACGAGCACCTGCGTGAGGATGTCTGCGCGCCGCGCTCCGATCGCCTTCCGCACCCCGATCTCCCTAGTCCGCTCCATGACGGAGACAAGCATGATGTTCATGATCGTGATGCCGCCCACGACCAGGGAGATCCCGACGAAGCTGGGCAGGGCCACGAAGAGGACACTGCTTATCCTGTCCCAGAAGCCGAGCGAGGCTTCGGCGGTCTCGGCGGCGAAGTTGTCCAGCTGGTGCGGCCGGAGTTGGCGGCGCTGCCGCATGATCTCGACGACCTCTTCCCTGATGGGCACCGTCAGGCTCGGGTCCGGCGCCTTGAGGACGATCTGCTCGATCCTGCCGGGCCGGGTCATGTACGCCCCGAGCGGCGAGTGGGAGGGGGCCACCGCAAGGTTGTCCAGCGAGACGAAGAGGAAGGATCCCTGGTCCTCGAGCACGCCGACGACGCGGTAGGGCCGTCCCGCGATGCGCACCGTCCTGCCTACGGGATCGACGGCGCCGAAGAGCACATCGGCCGTGGACATCCCGAGCACCACGACCGACGCGCCCTGCTCGACCTCCTGGCGGGTGAAGGCGCGGCCGCGCTCCACTACCCAGTTGCGGATCTCGAACATCTCGGCCGACGCGGCCACCAGGTTGATGTTCTCGGCCTTGAGTCCGCCTTCGGCCTCGATCTCGCCATTCCTGTCGGACTGTGCGCCGATCACCGCCGGCAGGGAGACCCTTTCGCGCAGCTCGTCGAGGTCTCGGTAGTTCAGGTCCGGCGCCCTGTACCACGCCCGCCACTGTTCGGTGGAGGTGTTGATCGAGTTCATGGGGTAGCGCGACAGAGTCACCGTGTTGACGCCCGTGACCCTCTCGGTGATCGTGTCGCGAACGTAGCGGTCCATCCCCTCCACGATGCTGACGACCACGACCAGGAACATCACGCCGACGATGACGCCCAGGAGCGTGAAGAGGCTCTTGAGCCTCTGCGTCGCGATCTGCTCCCACGCCAGCCGGATCCCCTCCAGGAGACGCATGCCTAGCGGTCCGTGGATAAACTCAGGCGAGGACCGAGAGCGGCGAGGCGAGGCCTCGGGCACGAGAACTGCGGATCACGGATTGGGACCGCCATACGCCGCGCCGCCGTCAACCGCACCTGTAGCTGCTGCGGCTAGCCGGCCCCGGGACCGGCGTCAAATGCGTCCCTGATCGGCTCGATGGGGGTGCCGCTCCTCAGGGTGCGCACCACCTGGTAGGGCCCGCTCACCACGGTGTCCCCAAGCGCGACCCCGGAGAGGACCTCGAAGTGCTCCTCGCCGGCGATGCCAACCTCGACCGGCACGAAGTGCGCCAGCCCCTCCCTCACCACGAACACCCCCTCGACGGGTTCCGAGGGTCCCTCCCGGCCCGCGTCGTCCTTCGCTTCCTCTTCGCTGGCGCTGTCTGCCGCCTCGCCGGCGCTGTCGGCCGCCTCCCTCTCGACATCCTCCTCCTCGCGGAGAGTCAGCGATATGATCGGAATGCTCAGCTGGTCCTCGCGCGACTCGACGACGACCTGCGCGGTGGCGGAGAGGTCCGGGCGCAGCTCGGCCGGGGGAGACCGAAGCGTCACGACGACCTCGAAGTCGATCGTTGGAGTCTGACCCGCTCCCCCCACCTGCGACGGGGGGCGAATCGCGCTGTTGCCGATCTCGGTGACCTCGCCGCCGAAATCCAGCTCCGGAAAGGCGTCCAGCTCGACCATCGCGCTGTCCCCGATCGAGATGTCGGGGACGTCCGTCTCGTCGACCTCGAGCACCACCTCCATGACCGACAGGTCGGAGACCGTGAGCACGAGGCTGCCGGGGTTGTTCATGGTGCCCACGATCACGGTCTCGCCCTCCTCGACATTCAGCCGAGTCACCCGGCCCGACATCGGCGCCCGGATGATCGTCTTGGCGAGCTGGTCCTCCGCCTCCTCGAGCGCCGCCTCGGCCTGTCCCACCCCGAACTCCGCCGACTCGAGGAGCGAGGCCTGCACCTCCAGGTCGCTCTCGGCGTTCTCGACCTCCTGGCGGCTCACGAGCAGCGAGTCGGTCTGCCAGAGCGATCTCCGCCGATTGGCCTCCCGCTCCGCCCGCAGGTGGTTCGCGCGCACCTGCGCGACCTGCGCCTGGGTCTGCTTCAGGGTGGCCATGCTCCGATTGACGGCTGCCCGGTACCTGGTCGGATCGAGCCGGAGGAGGACCTGGCCCTCCACGACCTCCTCGCCCTCGTCGGTGAGGAGCTCGGTTACCCGCGCCGAGATGTCGGAGCTGATGTCCACCTTGCGTCTGGCGCGCACATTGCCGCTGGCGGTGACCGTCTCGGTGAGATCGCGCGCCTCGACGACCTCGATGCGCGCCCCGACGCCGCCCTGCCGCCCGCCCTGGAGGCTGAAGTACGCGGCGGCGGTGAGGACGACGGCCGCCCCCACCCCGATGATGAGCTTGTTCCTGGTTCGCATTCCTATGGGTTCCTGAGCGGTGCGCCGACCACCGACTCCAGGTCGGCGATCGCGTCATGGTAGGTGAAGATCGAGAGGACGCGCTGTCGGTCGGCCTGGGCCTTCACGGTCTCGGCCTCCACCAGCCCGACGAAGTTGAGGAGCTGGTTGCGGTACCGCTCCTGCGCCAGGCGCAGCTGCTCGCTGGCCAGCGCCTGGTTGCGCTCCTCGATCAGCGCCGACTGGTAGGCCGTGAGGACCGTGGCGAGGCGGGACTCGATGTCGGCCCTGAGCGCCAGCTCCCTCTGCTGGATCAGGAGCCGGTTGTCGTGCAGCGTTGCCCGCGCCGCCTCTACGGTGTGCTGTCGCCCGAAGCCCTGAAAGACCGGGATCGAGATCGAGAGCGAGGCAGATGGCGGGTTCCTCGTGAAGTCGAAGGGGAATGCGCGGTTCCGCTCCCGGATGCCCTCGAGAACCGCCTCGGTCACCTCGAGCCGCGAGCAGTCCTGGGTGGGCAGGGGGTCGACGAGCCGTGACACCACCTCGTTCTCGTACTCGCAGCGGAGCATCGCAGCCTCTCCCGAGGCCTTCGCGGCCGCCTCCTGCGCATCGGTGCTGCTCGCGCTCTGGGCAAAGCCGCTGAATCCGGTCGAGAGCGTCAGGCTGGGGTAGTAGTAGGAGCGCGCCATCCTGACGCCGTAGAGCGCGGACTGCTCCCGCGCCCGCAGCGCGGCGAGGTCGGGATTTTGCGCGAGCGCCCTCTCGAAGAGCTCGTCGGCCGACCATTCGAACTCGGAGACCGCGAACTCGGTCGTCAGCACCGGTTCCGCGCCGATCGCGACGCCCATCTGCTCGAGCAGCCGGATCGTGGCGTTGCGCACGCCGGTCTCGGCCTGAAGAAGGGCGATCTCGGCTCGTCCGACGCCCACCTCGCCCTGCTGCACGTCGATCAGCGTCGCCGATCCTACGGCCTGCCTTCCCCTGGCGAGGCGCAGGTTGAGCTCCGCACGGGCCATCTCCTGTTCGGCCAGCGCCCTGCCGTCCTTCTGGCGGAGCACCTCCAGGTAGGCCCGCGTCACGGCGAGCCTCAGCGTGCTCTCGGCGGCGCGAAGCTGCGCGCGCACGGCCTCTCGGTCCCGGCTCGCCTGCCCCGGCGCCATCAGGGTGCGCCCGCTAACCGAGAGGCTCACCCCGACGCTGTACGAGCTCGAGAGGTACGAGGGCTGGTCGGTAATCCCGAGCTGGCCCGCCGTGATGCTCCCGAAGCGCTGTTCGCCGGAGCCCTGCCAGGAGAACCCGGATCCGGCCGAGACGGAGGGGAGGAGCGACCCGTACGCCGACCGCACGCTCCAGTCGGCCACCGTGCCGTCGTTGCGCGCGGCGAGGAGCCCCGGATTGCTACGCAGGGCGATCTCCAGCGCTTCCTGGAGCGAGAGGGATTCGGGCACCTCCTGGCCGATAGCCGCCACCTGGCCGATAGCCGACAGCGGTCCGGGAGCCAGTGCGAAGAGGCCGAGGAGGACGGCCACCGTGGCGCGAAGGCGGAGCGGCAGCGACCTGGGGCGACCGAGCGACCTTCGCAAGGGGTGTTCGCCCTCCGGACTGCGAGCGCTGCAGGCGGGGGTGTTGGTCCTCGTTCGCAATTCGATCTCCTTAGTAGATCCCCTGTGGTCCCGCCGTCAGGACGGCAGGCAAGATAACTAGCTTCGACCGGCCGGCGTCATGGGCGGCGCTCGGCAACAAACCCTCCCTCGCCGACGCGCACCCTGAGGAGGCGGCCGCTCCCGTCGAACCACGCCTCGCCGACGGACCCCAGCCGCACCCGCGTCGTCTCCGTCGGAGCTCCCCCGATGCGGATCGTCTCCGCCGCTCGTTCGACCCTCGCGGCGCCGAGCTGGCGACCCTCGAGGGGCATGAGCGGGTGCACCACCGATCCGTCGGCGAGCTCCGCGAGGACGAAGTAGAGGTGCGCAACCCCCGCGTCGAGGATCACGCTGGCACCCCGGATCGGGTACGCCCGCTCCTCCTCCCCGGCCGAGTCGATCCTTCGGGAGCGAAACCGCCTCCCGGCGCGCACGATCCTGACGGACGTCGTGTCGGCGCCCGCTGCCATCACCGAATACTCGCTGGGCGCCATCTCCGGGCCAGCGAGGCTGAGCGAGGTGGTCAGAGTGGAGCCGCCGCGCACCCGGACCATGCTGGTTGCTACGACCAGCTGGGCTCCACCGGTGCCCTGCCGGTGGATCGAGAAGTCCTCGACGCCGACTTCGACGCCGTTTCGGTAGAGGACGAAGGCGCCCCGGTCCACGAGCTGGCCACGAGCGGGATGGGGGATGGCCGCCGAGACGACCGCAAACGACACCCAGCCCGTCCATCGGCGCTTCAGGGTTCGCAATACGCTTCTCCCGCGGCGCCGAGCCTCCCCCGCCAGATGACGTGGTGCCCGGCCGGGCTCTGACGACAGGCGTGGATCGGCCATTAGGTTGAAGATAGCGTAACGAGGGTTGCACACTCCGCTCCCGCACGCCGGGAGCCGTCTTCCCGGACGCACAGCCTATGCGCACACGAAGGCTCGGCGGCTTGCTGCAGGTCCGATGACCGGACCTCGGCTTTTCCGCACTGCAGCCGACCGCGCCGCGGTCTCCCGGATCCTGGTCTGGGTAGGGTTCGGGGCGGTTGTCCTCTGGACCCGTGCGGCCGGCCCCTGGGTCGCCGCCTCGGCGCTGCCGGTGCTGGCGCTCTCGGCGCTCCTGGCTTCCCGCGACCTCCGGCGTCTGGCGTCTGCAGCGGTGCTTGCCTGTGCCGTCGGCGTGGCGCTGCACAACGATCGCGAGGTTCGCGCCATCGAGGCAGAGTGGGATTCGTACTGGGCGGAGCGGAGGGCAGAGACGGTGCGCCTCCTGGAGAGCGAGTTCGGTGCCGCTGCGGCCCATGGCGACGCCTCGCTCGAGCGCCTCCTTCGCGTCGCCGAGGCATGGGCGGAGGAGATGGGTCGGGGCGCCCTGGGCGACTCGATCGCCGCCATCGTGGGGGAGACCGATCTGGCTGCCGCCGTGTACGGCGCCGACGGGACGCTGGTGGCGTGGCGCGGGCAGCATCACGGCCAGTTCCCCAAGGAGGCTCTCCAGGGCGGCGGTCGCTACCAGTACGGCGGAAGTCCCCTCTTCTCCTACCTGTACTTCGTCGCGCCCATCTCCGGCGGCGATGGCAGCGCGGTTGTCGCCGTTCTCCTGCACTCGGAGCTTCCGGCGGCGCACTCCGCGGGGCTGGGTGACTTCGCGACGCGCTTTGCCGGCACCTCTGGGGAGCGCATCGCGATCACCGGTCTCGGAAGGACCGTAGGCACCGACCGCGCCGATCTCCTCTGGCCCGACCCGCCCGCAGTCGCCTTCAGGGTTCAGGAGCCCGACCGGGAGGTGCGCGCCCTGGATCGTCGCGGAAGAGGGACTGCGATCGTGCTGGCCCTTCTGGCGCTTCTCTGGTTCGTGGAGACGTTCTCCAGAGGTGGCGGGGTGCGCCCATTCTCGCTCGGGGGACTTGCTCTGGCGGCGCTGCTTGTCCCACTGGAGCACCTTCCCCTGCCACCGGAGCTCACCGATCCCGTCTACTTCGAGCTGCTTGGGCCGCTCTCCCCGGGTCTCGGTCGCCTGGCCCTCGTGGCCGTCGCCGCGATGCCGCTGGCGGGGCTGGCCGCCGGGCGCTGGCAGCTGGGGAGCACAGTGGCGCCGGTGGCCGTGGCGGTCGGGTACCCCCTCGCTCTGCGATGGCTCGGCGGCGCGGTGACGTCGGAGCTTATGGGAGGGCCCGACTCCCGCTGGATCGCAGTGCAGGGGATCCTGGCGCTCATCCTGGCGGTAGGCAGCTGGCCACTCCTCGCGAGTTCGCCGGCGACGGGGAGCGCGGCGCGGCCGAGGATGCTGGGCGCCGCGATCGTCGCGAGCGCACTGCTGAGCGCCGCCGTCGGCTTCGGCGTGCGGGTTGGCCCGGGGGTGCCGCTGGCGCTGGCGTCCCTCTGGTGCATCCCCGCATGGCTCTTCGCCAGGGGTGCCGATCCCGATCGCAGGATGTCGCACCGGCAGTGGTTCTTCGCCTGCTGGCTCGCCGGAACCGCTGTGCTGCCCTTCGCCTGGTCGATGCGAACAGAAGCTCGCCAGGTCATCGCCGAACGGCAGATGGCCGGACTGGGCGTCACGGCCGATCCCTACCCCGCCGACCTGGTCGAGGGCTTCGCCAGCCGCGCCGATTCGCTCGACCGCGTCGGCGCCACGGATGTGGAGATCCTCTACGGCAGCTGGGTTGGGAGCGGCCTGGCGGAGAGGGGCGTTCCGATCTTCCTGACGCTCTGGTCCCCCGACGGCCAGCCCGCCGAGGAGCTGAGGCTCGGGGTGGCGGGGGACCGCCCGCCGGTCGTCGACGCCACCCTCGCCGAGCTGATGGCCAGGGGTGACTGGAGCTACCTGCGCCCGGCCGAGACGGATGTCCACCACCTCCTCGCGGCGCCCCTGCACGACGGACGTCTGGTGACCGGTGCCGTCCCTCCGCGCCGGAGCATCGGGGCGCCCGCGACGCTCGGTCCCCTCTTCGCGTCGGTCGAGGAAGCGGGCAACGAGGAGTTCCTGACGCTGGTGCGGGTCGACCACGACCACGAGGGCGCGGCCGGCCACACCGTCGAGTGGCGGCGCAACGACGAGGGGTGGCGCGGAGAGGGCGTTGCTCGCTACCCGGACGGCCTCCACTCCGTCTACTACACGATCAGCACTCCGAATGTCCAGGTGATGCTGGCGCGGGCGACGCTGGTCCTGGCGGCGACCTTCGCACCGCTGATGCTCCTCTGGCTCTTCGCCGCGGCGACGCTGGGCCACCGGCTGGCGACCCCGATCGGCTGGCGCGAGCTGGTCCACTCCTTCCGCGCTCGCGCGACCTGGACTCTCTTCGGCTTCTTCGCCCTCTCGGCGGCGCTCTTCGGGTCGCTCGCCTATCGTGCTCTCTCCGGGGGCTCGGAGCGCACCGCGAAGGCCCTCGCCGAGCGTATCGTGCACCGCACGGCCGCCGGCTACGGAGAGGAAGACGGCTCGATGGAGCGTCTCGGGAGGCGCGTGGGCGCGGATCTGCTCGAGTACAGGGACGGCGAGCTCGCAGCCGGTTCGGCGCGGGAGCTGGTCGAGCTGGGTCTCTACGAAGGATGGCTGGACCCCGCGGTCAGCGACGTGCTCGACAGCAACGAGCAGCTCGTCGCATCGACTGTGGAGAGTCTCGGCGAGTGGAGCTACATTGTGGCCCACAGGCGGCTGCAGGATGGGGACATCGTAGCCGCGCCGGTGCCACTTCCCGCCGGTGCGGCCGCGCTCCGACGCCGCGATGTGGCCGATCTGCTGCTCTTCGCCGTGGTGGTGGGCCCCGTCCTCTCGCTGGGCCTTGCCCTCGTCGTGGGCCGGGCGCTCGCGAAGCCCATTCAGACGCTGCAGGCCGCTTCGGAGAAGGTGGGCCAGGGTAACCTGGATGTCACCCTGCCGGAGGACCGGGTCGACGAGTTCGGTTCCGTCTTCGCAGCCTTCAACCGGATGGTGCTAAGGCTCGGCAAGGCGCGCCGGGAGCTCGTCGAGAGCGAGCGGATCCTGGCGTGGGGCGAGATGGCGAAGCAGGTGGCCCACGAAGTCAAGAACCCCCTTACGCCGATCAAGCTCTCCGTGCAGCACCTGGTGCGGGCCTGGAGGGACCGACCCCGGGACTTCGCCCCGATCCTGGAGAGGAACGCAGGCGCGATCCTCCGGGAGATCGACCGTCTCGCGGCGATCGCCACCAGCTTCTCCAGGCTCTCCTCCCCCGGCGCGGAGGAGCAGGGGCCGCTGGTCGCGGTCGATGCCGGCGAGGTGGTCAGGGACGTCCTGGATCTCTACCGCGTCGGCGGCGAGAGCGGGATTCGCGTGGTCGGCGAGCTGCCACCCGGGATGCCGACGCTCGAGTGCCGACCGGACGAGCTGAAGGAGGTGATCCTCAACCTGATCGAGAACTCCCGCGAGGCGATGCCGGGAGGCGGGGTGGTGCGGGTGCGCGGAGCCCGGCCGACGGGACCCCAGACGATGGCGGCTCTGATAGTGGAGGACGAGGGCACCGGCATCCCGTCCGAGCTTCTGCCGAGGGTGTTCGAGCCGCAGTTCTCGACCCGGTCCAAGGGGAGCGGGCTCGGACTTGCCGTCGCCAGGAGGCTGGTGGAGTCGTGGGGCGGCGAGATCGGGGTCGAGAGCGAGGTGGAGAGGGGAACCCGCATGATCGTCCGCATCCCGATCCGCGAGTAGCCTCGCGGTCCCCACGGCCCCCTCGTTCCAGGGCAGGGGTTTACGGTGTTCGTAGCTCTGGCTTCGCTCTGCGGTGCTCCACGGACGGCATCGGTGCAATCTGGCGCCCGGTTGTCCCCTTTACGCATTCCAGGGCCCCACGGTCGGCGCTATCCTGACCCGCATGCTATCCGTCGTGACTTCCTTCTGGGTACACGGAGTGGAGGGCCAGCTCGTCAGGGTCGAGGTCAGCGTGCAGACTGGGTTGCCCATATTCACCGTTGTGGGTCTCCCAGCCGGGGCGGTACGGGAAGGCAAGGAGAGGGTCTTCGCGGCGTTGGCCCAGAGCGGGATGGCGCTCCCACCGCGCCGAATCACCGTGAATCTGGCGCCGGCCGACCTCCCCAAGTCCGGTTCGGGGCTGGACCTGCCGGTGGCGGTTGCGCTCCTGGCCGCGCTGGGGCATCTCCCAGCGGCAGCCGTCGAGAGGTGCGGATTCGTCGGGGAGCTCGGCCTCGACGCCTCGATCCGACCTGTCCGGGGCGCGATCGCCCTGGCGATGTGCTGCAGGGCCCACGGAGGCGGCAGGCTGTACGTGCCGTGGGACAACGCTGCCGAGGCCGCAGCCGTGCCGGGGGTCGAGGTGGTGGGGATCAGGACCGTCGGGGAGGTCGTGGGGCTGCTGCGAGGAGAGATCGACCCTGCCCCCCCGCCGCTCCCGCCGACCGCGAGGGCCGCGGGCAGCCGTCGCGATCTCGGCGACATTCGCGGTCAGGAGCTCGCCAAGAGGGCGCTGCTCATCGCGGCGGCGGGGGGTCATAGTCTGCTCATGTCCGGCCCGCCGGGGGCCGGGAAGACGATGCTGGCGGCTCGCCTCGCGGGGATTCTGCCGCCACTCGCCGAGGCGGAGTCGCTGGAGGTCACGCGCGTGCACTCCGTGGCGGGTCTCACCAGCCGAGAGGAGCCCGTCAAGTTCGAGAGGCCCTTTCGCGCTCCGCACCACACCATCTCCGCCGGGGGACTCGTCGGAGGGGGCAATCCGCCACGTCCGGGCGAGATCAGCCTCGCCCACCTCGGAGTCCTCTTCCTCGACGAGCTGGCCGAGTTCAAGCGGAGCGTCCTCGACACCCTGCGCCAGCCCATGGAGAGCGGCCGCGTCAGCGTCTCGCGGGTGGGGCACACCGTCAACTTCCCGGCGCGCTTTCAGTTCGTGGGCGCCATGAATCCCTGCCCCTGCGGCCAGGGGGGCGACGACTGCACCTGCTCCGACCGCGACATTGCCAGGTATCGGTCCCGCATCTCCGGCCCGCTCCTGGATCGCATCGACCTGCAGCTGGCGATAGGCCAGGTGGGGTGGAGCGACCTGAACTCGCAGCGCCGCCCCGATGGGCTCGACTCGGCGACGGCCCAGAGGCGCGTTGTCCGGGCCAGACGGCGGCAACGGCAGCGCTTCGGCGCCGACGACGGGGTCAACGCCCTGATGCCCGCCCGCAAGGTGATGAGCGACTGCACCCTGACCGAGAGGGGAGAGAAGCTGCTGGAGAGCGCGGTGGCAAGCTACGGGCTCTCGGCGCGCGCCGTGCACCGGACGCTCCGCGTTGCGCTGACGATCGCCGACCTCGAGGATCGCAGTGGGCTGGGAGAGCAGGAGATCGCCGAGGCGCTACGCCTGAGGGTGGGGCTGCCGACGCCGGGCCGAGATGCGCGCGCGCGCCTATCGGCGGGCACTGCGGTCCCCGACCCTGCCACCGTCCCCTTGTTTCCCGCAACCCCAACGCATTAGGGTCAGCGATGGCACTCCGTGCCCGGAGCGAGACTTGGGGGAGGGATTCGCGTCATGGGACACTACATGGACTACGCCGCGACCTCGGCGGTTCGCCCCCCGGCGGTGGCGGATGCTGTGGCCGGTTTTCTGCGCGGAGTGGGGTGCACTCCCGGACGCGGGGGGCACTCGGGGGCGCTGGCGGCCGCTCGCCTCGCGCTGCGCTGCCGACGGGCGGTCTCGCGGGTGATGGGTCTCCCGGGGGATCCTGGTCGCATCGCCTTCACCCAGAACGCCACGCACGCCCTGAACGCGGCTCTCTGGGGTCTCCTCGACGAGGGGGACACCCTGGTCGTCTCGCAGTACGACCACAACGCGGTGCTGAGGCCTGCGGACTTCCTCGCCCGGGAGCGCGGCGTGCGCCTCCGCGTCCTCTCGGGAGCGCCGGACGGCGCGGTGGATCTGGACGAGGCGGCCCGGCTGGTCGACGGTGCGCGCGTGCTCGCCGTGAATGCGGCCTCGAATGTGCTTGGCACCGTGACGCCGCTCGGCGCCCTCTCCGCGATCGCCCACGAGGCAGGCGCCGTCGTGCTTGTGGACGCCGCGCAGTCCGCGGGGCATCTGAGCGCCAGTCCGGTGGCGGAGGGCGCGGATGTCGTCGCCTTCACCGGGCACAAGGCTCTCCTCGGTCCTCAGGGGACGGGGGGGCTCTGGGTCCGCGAGGGGCTGCAGCTCCGCTCGCTCCTCCTCGGGGGAACGGGCGGGGACTCGCGCAACCGAAGGATGCCGGCCGCCATGCCCGATCGCCTCGAGGCCGGTACTGGGAACACCCCTGGGCTCGCCGGACTCATGGCTGGCTGCAACTTCGTCCTCGACCAGGGCGTCGAGGCGCTGCACGCGCGCGAGATGGCTCTGAAGGCGCGTCTGCGCGAGGGGCTGCTGGCGATCGGGGGGCTACGGGTCCTCTCGCCACCCGCCCCGGATGGAGTGCCCCTGGTCACGGTGGCGGCCGAGGGCGTCGACGCGGCATCGCTGGCCGGGTCGCTCGACCGCGACTTCGGAATCCACACGCGCGCCGGTCTGCACTGCGCCCCCGAGGTGCATCGAATCCTCGGGACGCTGGAGGAGGGGGCGGTTCGCTTCTCGCTCGGGTGGGCGTCGACGGCCGGGGATGTGGAGGCGGCGGTCGAGGCGGTCGACTCGCTGCTCAGTCCCGCCGCCGTGCCTGTGGGGTAGGCGAGCAAAGCCACGGGCACGGGTATTGTAAACCATGGATTACATATTGTAAATCGTACGTTACATTATGGATAGGTGAGCGAGGCCACGGGACGGGAATTGTAAACCGTGGATTACACATTGTAAACCATAGATTGCAGGTTGGGCAGGCGAGCGAAGCGGTCCAGCGGGGATCCGGCGCTGCTCCTTGCCGTGGGAGATCGGCCGTAGGATAGGGGCGAGATTTGGCGCGAATCCTGATCATCGACGACGAGCCGTCTATCGGAGACGCCCTGAGGCAGCTCTTCGAGTATGAGGGCCACCGGGTGCACGTCGCGGTGAACGGCCCCGGCGGGCTGATCGACTACCCCGACTTCCGGCCCGACGTCACCCTCCTCGACGTCAAGCTCCCGAAGATGGACGGGATCGAGGTCCTGCAGAGGATTCGGGCGCAGGACCCGGGCGCGGTCGTGGTCATGATCTCCGGCCACGGCACGATCGGGACCGCCGTCCAGGCGACCCGCGAGGGTGCCTTCGACTTTCTGGAGAAGCCGCTCGACACCGATCGCCTCCTGGTCACCCTCAGGAATGCGCTCGCGGTTCGAGGGCTCTCCGAGAGAGTCGAGAGGCTCGCGCACGAGATCGAGGTCCGGCACGCCATGGTCGGCCGTTCACCTGCGATCGGGCTCGTGCTCGAGAAGGTCGAGCGCGTGGCCGCCACCGACGCACCGGTCCTGATTACGGGCGAGAACGGCACCGGCAAGGAGCTGACGGCCCGTGCGCTCCACCGCCGCTCGCCCCGGGACTCCGGCCCCTTCGTGGAGGTCAACTGCGCGGCGATCCCATCGGAGCTGATCGAGAGCGAGCTCTTCGGCCACAGGAAGGGGTCCTTCACCGGTGCGGTGTCCGACCGCACGGGGAAGTTCGAGCAGGCTGACCGAGGCACCCTCTTCCTGGACGAGGTCGGGGACATGTCGAGCCGGGCGCAGGCAAAGGTGCTGAGGGCGCTCCAGGGCGGCGAGATCACCCCGGTCGGCGGAGCCAGGTCGGTGAACGTCGATGTGCGGGTCGTCGCCGCCACCAACAAGGACCTGCCCGCCGAGATCGAGAAGGGCGCCTTCCGGGAGGATCTGCTGCACCGCCTCAACATGGTGACGATCCACGTGCCGCCGCTCAGGGACAGGGCTGGCGACATCCGGATGCTCGTCCGCCACTTCGCCGAGCTCGCCCCGGCCTCCTACGGAGCTCCGCCCCGGGAGTTCAGCGACGAGGCGCTTGCAGCACTCGAAGCGTCGGAGTGGCCGGGCAATGTGCGTCAGCTCAAGAACGCGGTGGCCCGCCTGATGATTCTCAGCGCCGGGGAGACGGTCGGGCGGCGCGACGTGGTCGAACTCGTCCAGCAGGGCGCGGAGGATGAGGGAGTGCCAGCGAACGTCATGGCGCTCGAGACGCTGCACGAGTTCAAGGAGGCGGCCGAGAAGACCTTCATATCCGGGAAGCTCCGCGAGTCCGGCTGGAACGTCTCGGAGGCAGCGAGGCGGATGGGGATGCCACGGTCGAACCTCTACAAGAAGATCGAGCGGCACGGCCTGGAGAGGGAGTGAGAGCCAGGACCACGATGCGTAGCCAGGGGCACACGTCGAACGACGATTCGCTCGGGCAGTACCTGCGCGAGATCAGCCGCTTCCCGCTGCTCGGCCGCGCCGAGGAGGCTCGCCTCGCCAAGGGGATTCGCCAGGGGGAGGAGGATGCGCTGGACAAGCTGGTGCGCTCGAATCTCCGCTTCGTGGTGATGGTCTCGAAGCGGTACCGGAATCAGGGCGTCCCCCTCTCCGACCTCATCAACGAGGGCAATCTGGGGCTGATGAGGGCCGCCCGGAAGTTCGACGAGACCAAGGGCACCAAGTTCATGAGCTACGCCGTCTGGTGGATCAGGCAGGCTATTCTGAAGGCTCTGGCCGATCAGGGGCACATCGTCCGGATTCCGCTGAACCGGGCCGGGTCCGTGTACAGAATCGGCAGGCGGGTGTCGGCGCTGGCGCAGGAGCTGGGAAGGGAGCCGGGGGTGATGGAGATCGCCGAGACGCTGGATATCGCGCCGGCGGAGGTCGAGAGGGCGCAGGCAATTGCCAGCGAGCACGTCTCTCTGGACTCGCCGGTGACGCCCGGCGAGGACGACCGCCTTGTGGACCGCCTGCCGGACCGGGTATCGCCGGAGCCCGACGCCGAGGTGATGGAGAAGGAGCTTGCGCATGTCCTGGATCGGGCGCTCTCGACACTTGGGCCCCGCGAGGCGGTGGTGCTCCGGAGCTACTACGGACTCGACGGCCGCGCCCCCAAGTCGCTCGAGGAGATAGGCAGCGGCATGGGCGTGACCAGGGAGCGGGCCCGCCAGATCAAGGAGCGGGCGCTCACGCGGATCCGGCTCGACTCCTGGTCCGGGGCGCTGGCGACCTACGCCTCCGACCGGTAGCAGTCCCTGTTGGGAGCAAGTAGAATGTCCGGTTTTCGGAGCATGTGAAATGTCCGCTTTGG
>JAPOYJ010000067.1 GCA_026706635.1 Gemmatimonadota bacterium
TCAGAACCGGACAGACTATGTGCTACGAAACCGGACAGATAATGTGCTCCCGACACGACCGGTAGCAGTCCCTTGCGCCCCTATCTCCTTTCCGATAGCGTCCGAGGCTGTACGCACTTCGCCGGGGTGCCCCGCGGCGGAGAGGCCCTCAACGCGACACCGGTGTGAGTCCGACGACGCTGTGAACGCAACCATTACGCCCGGCCGAGCCGACATCAAGCGGGACTGGTGGGTTGTGGATGCCGAGGGGAAGCCGCTTGGCAGACTCGCAACCCAGGTTGCGGCGTACCTGCGCGGCAAGCACAAGCCGTACTTCACGCCGCACCTCGACACCGGCGACCATGTGGTCGTCGTCAACGCCTCGAAGGTCGCCCTGACGGGCCGCAAGGCCGACCAGAAGACGTACTTCCGGCACTCGGGCTACATGGGTGGGGACAGGCACATCCCCTTCAGGACCATGCTGGAGCGCTTTCCGGAGAGGGTGATCGAGCTCGCGGTCCGGGGCATGCTGCCGAAGAACAAGCTGGGTAGGGCGATGCGCCGCAAGCTGCGGGTCTACGCGGGGCCGTCGCATCCACACCGGGGCCAGAACCCGAGCGCTCTCGAGATATGAGCAGCGGAGGAGAGGCGCCGATCCAGGCGGTGGGGCGCAGGAAGACGAGCGTCGCCCGCATCTTCGTGCGGCCGGGCGCTGGCCGCTGGAGGATCAACGGCCGCAGCGCCGAGGACTACTTCCCGCGCGCCACCCATCGGGCGAGGATCGCGGATCCGCTGACGGTCGCCGCCTCCGATGGGCGCTTCGATATCGAGGCCCGGGTTCGGGGCGGGGGACTGACCGGCCAGGCCGATGCGATCCGCATGGGGGTGGCGCGAGCCCTCCTCCTGCACGACGAGGAGCTTCGCCGGCCGCTCCGCGAGGCCGGGATGCTCACAAGGGATTCTCGCGAGGTCGAGCGCAAGAAGCCGGGCCGACCCAAGGCACGCAAGCGCTTCCAGTTCAGCAAGAGGTAGGTCTCCCGCCACCATGACGATGCCTTCGCAGCAGGTCGAGCTCGGAGAGCTCCTGGACGCCGGCGTCCACTTCGGGCACCAGACCCGGCGCTGGAACCCCAAGATGAGCCCTTTCATCTTCGGGCAGCGCAACGGCATCCACATAATCGATCTGCGCAAGACCGTCGATCGGCTGAGCCAGGCGTGCGACGCGGTGCGCAGGGTCGTCCTGAAGGGCGAGAAGGTCCTCTTCCTGTCGACGAAGCGGCAGCTGCGCCAGGTGATAGAGGAGGAGGCGACGCGCTGCGGCGCCCTCTACGTCACGGAGCGGTGGCTCGGCGGGATGCTCACCAACTTCCAGACGATACGGCGGCAGATTCGCAGGATGAAGGAGCTCGAGCGCGGCCAGGAGGAGAACGCGTACGAGTTCTACACCAAGAAGGAGCGCCTCCTGCTCGAGCGCGAGCGGATGAAGCTCGAGAAGTACTTCGCGGGAACGCGCGACATGGTGCGGCAGCCGGGGGCGATCTTCGTGGTCGACGCGAGGCGCGAGATCATCGGCGTGCGGGAGGCCTACCGGCTGGGAATCCCGGTGATCGCGATCGCCGACACGAACGCCGACCCCTCGCTGATCGACTACCCCATCCCCGGCAACGACGACGCCATCCGCTCGGTCAGCCTGATCGCGGGGCGGATCGCCGATGCCATCGACATCGCCCGCCGCGAGGTCCCCGACGAGCAGCTGCGCCGCCAGGCCGATCTGGAGGCGACGACCTACTCGACCGAGACCGGCGAGAAGGCGGCCGACACGCGCACCTTCAGGCCGCGTCGGCGGAGGCGCCGTCCGCTCCCCGAGGCGATCGCCCAGGTGCGCGCCGCCGGGGAGGCCGAAGGGGTGCACAAGACCGCGGACGGGGGCAAGGAGTCTCCGGCCGCCGCCGAGTGAACCCCGTGATGGCGATCAAGGCGACGCTCGTCAAGGAGCTTCGCGACCGGACCGGCGCGGGGATGATGGAGTGCAAGAGGGCGCTGACCGAGACCGGCGCCGACATCGAGGCTGCCATCGATCTGCTCCGGAGCAAGGGCGAGGCCAAGGCGGCCAAGCGCGCCGCGAAGGCGGCCAATCAGGGCGTCGTGGCGAGCTACATACATCACGGTGGCCGTATCGGCGTCCTCGTGGAGCTGAACTGCGAGACCGACTTCGTGGCCAACACCGACGACTTCCAGGAGCTCGCGCGTGACCTCGCCATGCATGTGGCGGCGAGCGATCCGATCGCGGTCGAGTCGGGGGATGTGGATCCCGAGACGGTGGAGCGGGAGCGAAGGGTCTTTAGCGAGCAGGTCGCCCGCGAGGGGAAGCCGGAGCACATCCGCGACCGCATTGTCGACGGGAAGCTCGCCAAGTTCTTCAGGGAGCGGGTGCTGATGGACCAGCCATTCGTCAGGGACCCGGACCGGAGCGTCGGCGAGCTCGTCACGGAGGTCTCGGCGCGCACCGGCGAGAAGATCAGGGTCGGGCGCTTCTCGAGGTTCCAGGTCGGCGGGTAGCGCTTGCAGCGCGTGGACGAGCCACCCACGGCATTCGAGCGGCGGAGCTCGGGCTACGGGCGGGTCCTCCTCAAGATCTCGGGCGAGGCTCTCGCAGGCGGGCACGGAATCGGGATCGATCCGGCGGTTGTGGACGAGATCACCGACGAGCTCCGGGAGATCCATGAACTCGGCGTCTCGCTGGGGCTGGTGATCGGGGGCGGGAACATAGTCCGGGGCGCGATCGCGAGCCGGGAGGGAATGGACCGCGTGGCCGCCGACTACATGGGGATGCTCGCCACGATCATGAATGCGCTGGCGGTGCAGGACCTCCTAGAGAGGAAGAACGTCGAGACCAGGGTGATGACGGCGATCCGGATGCCGCAGCTTGCCGAGCCGTACATTCGCCGCCGCGCCGTGCGCCACCTGGAGAAGGGCAGAATCGTGCTCTTCGCCGGCGGGACGGGCAGTCCGTACTTCTCGACCGACACGGCCGCGGCGCTGCGCGCGATCGAGATGGGCGCCGACGTCGTGATCAAGGCCACCAAGGTGCGGGGAGTCTACTCGGCCGACCCGGCGAGTGACCCGGATGCCGAGTTCATCCCGGACATCTCCTTCCGGGAGGTCGTTGCCCGCGACCTGCGGGTGATGGACGGGGCGGCGGTCTCGCTTTGTCGCGAGAACGACCTTCCGATTATCGTTCTGAATCTCGACGAACGAGGGGCGGTGCGACGGGCGGTTGGCGGCGTGCAGGTAGGGACGCTGGTGTCGTGACCGTGCGCCGGATCCGAAGCGGCGCCGGTCGAAACGGGAGGAGCAGATGGAGCAGCTGACGCAGGCCGAGACCAGGATGGGCGAGGCGGTCGCCGCCGCCGAGCGCGAGTTCGGGAAGGTGCGGACCGGCAAGGCCGTCCCCTCGATACTCGACAGCGTGCTGGTCGACGCCTACGGCGGTCGCATGCCGCTCAACCAGGTCTCCACGGTGACCGCTCCGGATGCCGCCCTCCTCGCGATCCAGCCCTTTGACGCGACGCTGATCGAAGCGATCGAGAAGGCTGTGATGGCCGCCGGACTGGGCCTCAATCCGTCGAACGACGGTACGCTGGTCAGGGTCCCGATCCCGCCGCTCAGCGAGGAGCGGCGCCGCGAGTACGTGCGTCTCCTCCACCGGATGGCGGAGGAGGCCCGCGTCTCGGTCCGGCGTGCGCGCCAGGTGGCCAACGACCAGATCCGGGGGACGCTCCGCAGCCACGATGTCGGCGAGGACGAGGCCCGCCGGGCGATGGGGGAGATCCAGAAGCTCACCGACGAGCATGTGCGGCGCATCGACGAGCTCCTGACGGCCAAGGAGAAAGAGGTGATGGCGATCTGAAGCCCGTCGCCGAACCGCCGCTACTCAATGGTCTCTGACCTTCTGGACGCCGTCCGTGCAGGTTCCCGCGTGCCCCGCCATGTTGCCATCGTCATGGACGGCAACGGTCGCTGGGCCGAGAGTCGGGGCCTGGCGCGGCACCTGGGCCACGGGGAGGGGATGAAGGCCGTGCGGGAATCGGTGGAGGCCTCGCTCGCGGCCGGGGTGGAGATTCTGACGCTCTTCGCCTTCTCGACCCAGAACTGGAAGCGCCCCGAGGTCGAGGTCCGGGCGCTGATGGAGGTGCTCCGCATCTACGCCCGCAAGGAGTCGGCAGAGCTTGCCGCCGCCGGGGTCGAGGTGCGAGTGCTCGGGGAGGTGGAGCGCCTCAACGCCGCTTCGCGCGATGCCGTCAGGCACATCGAGGAGGTGACGGGTGGGGGCTCGGAGCTGCGGCTGAATCTCATGGTGTCGTACGGCGGCCGGGAGGAGCTCCTGCGGGCGGTGCGGTCGATGGCTCGGAAGGCGGGCGACGGCCTCCTCGATCCGGGCTCGATCGACGCCGATCTACTCGAGGGCGCACTCTATACGGCGGGTCTCCCGGATCCGGACCTCCTCGTCCGCACCTCGGGCGAGCAGCGTATCAGCAACTTCATGCTCTGGCAGCTCGCGTACACGGAGATACACATCACGGCGACGCTATGGCCCGACTTCGACCGGGATGACTTCTACTCCGCCCTCCTGGACTATCAGCGGCGTGAGCGCCGCTTCGGCGAGGTCGGGACCGGGTGACGGAACCCGGATCTCCGCGGACTGGGACCGGCGGAGGCGCACCCGGTGCGGGCGAGCTCCAGAGGCGGGTCATGGTCGCCGTCATCGGCGTGCCGCTCTTCGTGCTGGTCCTCTACCTGGGCGGCTGGTACCTGGGGGCGCTCGTGGCGCTGGTGGCGGCGCAGGCCACACGCGAGCTCTTCGCCCTCGCCCGGGCTGTCGGGGTGCGTCCGGTCGGGTGGCTCGGCGTCGCGGCGTCGGCGGGCACGGCTCTTCTAGCCGCCCACGAACCCGACTTTGCGGAGTGGGGTGCCCGAGTGCTGGTCCTCCTCCTCCTCGTGGGGCTCGTCTCCTCCGGCGTCCTCCTCCTGAGGAGCGGCGAGCATGAGCATTCCTTCCTAGCCTCGGCGTGCGCCACCGTCGTGGCTCCGCTGTACATCGGCGCCACACTCTCCTTTGCGCTCCTCATCCGCCACATCCCCGAAGCTCGGGGTGCACCCGCGGAGCTGCCCTGGGAGGGGACGATGCTCGTCCTCCTGGCGTTCGGCGTGATCTGGGTCGGCGACAGCGCGGCCTACTTTGTCGGCAGGGCGGTGGGGCGCAGGCGCCTCGCCCCCCGCGTGAGCCCGGGCAAGACCGTAGAGGGTGCGGTTGCAGGGCTCGTCGCCGCCACGGCGACCGGGGCTCTCATGGGTCTCGCGCTGCAGGATCTTGCGACGGCGCCCGTCTCGCCGCCGGCCGGGGCCTGGATGGGGCTGGCGCTGGGCGCCGCGGCCCAGTTCGGCGACCTGGCCGAGTCGCTCCTGAAGCGCGATGCCGGCGTCAAGGACTCCGGCACGCTCCTTCCCGGGCACGGCGGGATGCTCGACCGCTTCGACGCAGCCTTCTTCACCCTCCCGACCGCCTACGCCCTCCTCCAGCTGGCCCGCACCCTGCAATGAAGCGCATCGCCGTCCTCGGTGCCACAGGGTCGATCGGACGCTCGACGCTGGCGGTCGCACGGCGCCACCCGGACCGCTTCCGGGTCGTCGCCCTCTCGGCCCTCAGCTCGGTCGCCGAGCTCGAGAGCGTCGCCTCCGAGTTCGGCGTCTCCGAGGTGGCCGTCGCCGACCCCGCCGCCCTCGGCCCGCTGGCCGGTCGGGGCTGGCGCTCCGGCCCCAAGGGTGTGGAGGAGCTGGCGCGGCTGCCGGAGGTCGATATCGTGGTCAACGCGGTAGTCGGAGCTGCGGGGCTGGTCCCGACCATCGCCGCCCTGGAGGAGGGCAAGCGCTGCGCCCTCGCGAACAAGGAGTCGCTGGTCGCCGCCGGCGAGATCGTGCTGGCGGCAGCCGAACGGGACGGGGGCGAGCTGGTGCCGGTGGACAGCGAACATTCGGCGATCCACCAGTGCCTGAGCGGCGCCCGGCCGGGGGAGGCGCACCGCCTGATACTCACCGCGAGCGGAGGCCCCTTCCGCCAGGCGACCGACGAGGAGCTCGAGCGCGTCACCGCCGCCAGCGCCCTGCGGCACCCGACGTGGGAGATGGGGAGGAAGATCACCATCGATTCGGCGACGCTCGCCAACAAGGCCCTGGAGGTGGTCGAGGCGCACCACCTCTTCGGGATGCCCTACGACCGGATCGACGTGGTCGTGCACCCGACCTCGATCGTGCACTCCTTCGTGGAGTTCGTGGACGGATCGGTGATATCGCAGATGGGAGCTCCCAGCATGGAGGTCCCGATCCTCTACGCGCTGACGTGGCCCGGGCGGGCGAGCGACGCGCAGCTGCGGGGCTTCGACCCGGTGGCGACCTCGCCGCTGGCCTTCGAGTCCGTCGACGATCGCCGCTTCCCCCTCTTCCGCGTCGGCGTGAACGCGGGCCGGGCGGGCGGCGCGGCTCCGGCCGTCTTCAACGCGGCCAACGAGGTGGCGGTCGAGGCATTCCTCGAGGGACGGGTTAGCTTCGCAGGCATGGCCCGGGTCGTCGAGGCGACGCTGGAGGTGCTCGGCGGGCTCCCGGCCGACACGCTGGACGATGTGCTCGGGGCCGACCGCGAGGCCAGAGGTCGCGCCCGGGCCGAAATCGAGGCGATCGGAGCATGATCTACGTACTCTCCACTCTCTTCCTCCTCGGAGTCCTGATCTTCGTGCACGAGCTGGGGCACTTCTGGGCCGCCAGGCTGGTCGGAATCGGGGTCGAGCGCTTCTCGATCGGGTTCGGGCCGCGCCTCTGGGGCTTCATCCGGGGCGGAACCGAGTATTGGATCGCGGCGATCCCGCTGGGCGGGTACGTGAAGATGCAGGGGATGGACGACGAGGTCATGGAGCGCCTCGAGGGCAAGGAGGCGGCGCAGAGGGAGCCCTCCGCCGCGGACTTCGACTCCAAGTCGATCCCGGCGCGCGCCTTCGTGATCTCGGCGGGCGTGATCATGAACATGATCTTCGCATTTGCGACCTACGTCTTCGTAGCGGGCGCGTGGGGGGTGGAGAGGCCAGCCACCACGCGGGTGATGGCCGTCGAGGGCGCGATCCTCCCCGCGGGCGCCGGGGCGCTCTCCGAGATCGCCCCCGGGGCGACGATCGTCCGCGTGGGCCACGTGACGCCGCAGACTTGGGGAGAGATCGAGCGGGCGCTGGCCGACGGCGAGCCGGGCCCGGTGCAGCTGCGCACCGAGTCCCCGGATGGGGTCTTCGAGATCGTGCTCCCGGAGGGCCGGGCCGAGCGCGGCCGGATCGCCTCATCTCTCCTCTACTGGGTCGATCCGGTCGTCGGAGAGGTTGTGCGAGGCGGTCCTGCCGCCACTTCGTCGATCGAGGTGGGTGACCTGATCACGAGCGTGGCGGGGGTGGAGGTGCGGAGCTGGACGGAAGTCACCCGCGAGCTCGCTTCGAGGCCGGGCGAGACGATCGAAATCGGCCTCCTCCGCGAGGGCAACGCCCTCTTCCGCACCGTCGAGCTGGGCGAGATCCGGTCATCGACCGGCGAGCCGGTCGGTCGGCTGGGCGTGTACGTGGCCCCCGTCGAGACGCACGCCGTCCCGGTGGGTCTCGTCGATGCGATCGCGATCGGGGCGGGGAGGACGGTCCTGGTGACCGGCCGCATCCTGAGCTTCCTGGGCGACCTGGTGACAGGCGGCATCTCTCCGAGGGAGCTCGGGTCGCTGGGTACGATCGCGGTGGCCTCGGGCGACGCGGTGGAGCGGGGTGCGCCCGCCTACCTGGACTTCATGGCCCTCTTCAGCATCAATCTGGCGATCCTCAACATGCTGCCGATCCCCGTACTGGATGGCGGCCACATGGTCTTCCTGGGCCTGGAGCTCGTTCGCGGCCGCAAGCTGTCGGTCAGGCAGCGGCTCCGCTGGAGCCAGATCGGGATGGTCTTCGTCCTCGCGATCATGGTGTGGGCGCTCAGCAACGACGCGCTCCGCTTCCTGGGCTTCTAGGGCAGGTTGGGTCGGGCTTGTGGAGGCCGTCTCATGACGGAGCGAAGGATAGGCGGGGGCGTGCGGTGGATCTTACTCCTCCTAGCCCCCGGCTGTACCGACACGACGGTGCCCGGGGACACCCAGAGAGCGGCGCTGGAGGCCGTCTACGCGAGCATGGACGGCGACGGCTGGACGGTCTCCGACGGATGGCTGACGGATGCGCCGATCGGGGAATGGCACGGAGTCACCGTGGACGCGGACGGGCAGGTCACCAAGCTGGACCTGCAAGAGAACGGGGTGGGCGGGACGATTCCAGAGGAGATCGGCGAGCTGACGAGTCTGGTGGAGCTGATCTTCTGGAACAACGAGATCACCGGGCCCATCCCGGCGGAGCTGGGCGGCCTGACCCAGCTGGAGGTACTCGATCTCGACTGGAACGATCTCACCGGAGAGGTGCCGGCGACGCTGGGCAGTCTCGAAAACCTCGAGAAGCTCTACTTCGCCAAGAACCGGCTCACCGGACCGCCGCCGCCATCGCTCGGCAGGCTATCGTCGCTTACAGTGCTGCACCTGGACTGCAACGACATCGCAGGGGCGATTCCGGTGGAGTGGACGGCGCTCGCCCTCGCCGAGTTCCACTGGACGGACACCGGGCTCCGTGTGGACGATCCGGCGGTCCAGCGGTGGCTGGACACGATCCCGGACCAGGAGAGCCCGACGCCCTGCGACGTCGCGGATGGTCCGAAAGGCGCCGGATGAGCGCCGACCAGTCCGGTCGCCTCGTTGGCGGTGGCACGCCGAGGACCGGATCGAATGGGGTCAGCGCGATAGTCGTCGACAGCCGCCCTGCCAGTACCGGAACGACGGGGAGGTGACCGGGTTAGGCTGTCGAACGTGCGGACGCGGGATGTGGGGTTTGGGAGGACGGGGCGACGGGGGTATTTGACTTGACTGACTCGATAAGCCTCCAATGGCGCTCTTCCACTTCTGAATCCAAGGAACTCGCATGAACGCTTTGGACGCCAGCTGCCCTTTCTGCGAGAACAACGCGAAGGCGAGAACGCTGCGCGGTGACTGTTCAGGGGTTGAATGCCCACGATGCGGCAAGTGTGAGATGGCGTCTTTTCCCCTTCCGAGCACAGCCGAACGGGCGGAAAGACTGCTCTTGGAGGCCCTGCACGGTCAGAAGCGGCTGAACGCTAGCATCAATCTTGATGACCCAAGGTTTATTGCAGCCACGTACTCGTGGGACCAAAGCGAAATGCTGGCTCTGTACTACCTGCTGATGGATCGCGGATGGATGGATTCGATGACACTAGATCCCACGGCCGAAATCACGATAGAGGGCTACATGGCCCTGACCCCGACGAACACGACGCCGGGCAGGCCGTGGCCGGGAAGATCGTTGGCGAGCGCACAGATGTTCCGCCTCAGCTCGTCGGCGTCGTCGGCGGACTCCATGCGCGCCACCCGGTCCGACTCGAGGTCCACTCGAAGTCGGTCCAGTTCGCGTTCGTCCAGTGGGCTCATCTCTCTTCTATCTGGCCTCTAGCCTCTGGCCTGTCGCATCCGCGACAAGATAGCGCGGCGGGTGTATGTCTCCAAGGTCACAAGGTGTTCACGCGGGCGTCGTTCGATCTGGACTCTGGCTTCATGTCTGGGATACTCTGGCCCTCTCCCTGGCCTTCACTCCTTGCTTCCGGTCTAGCCGTGGCCTTAGGGCTCATGTGGCCAGTTCCGCCCGACGCCCCGGCGGGGCGCTCACGTCGATCACGATCACCCTGATCTTGGGCCGGTGTTCCGGCGCCAGCTCGTCCAGCAAGCGATCACGTAGCTCGCCGGGCGATTCTGGACGCCGACCGCTCGGGGGAGCTTTCTTCAGGTCGTCGGCACCGAACCACAGCACCAGGTAGATGCCGTAGCCGTCGGATCTGGGGTCGCGGCAGTATAGCCCCTGAAGCTGGTCGGCGGCGGCGGTCCACAGATCAGGGCTGTGGGTCTTCTTGACCTCGATGGGCACCGCGTGCCGATGGTAGTGCGCCACGATGTCGGGGCGCTTTTCTTCGGCAACCTGCTCCTCTTGGCTGACCGCGACGCCATGGGGGTCCAACAGTGGCTCCACGGCGGACACCAGGACACGGCGGCAGGGGCTCTCCGGCTTGGGTCTAATGACCGTGCGCCCAGCTTGGTCCGTCGGGTCTGTGTGCCAGTACAGCATCCAGTCGTCCGTGCTTCCGTCGCGGACTTGCTTGGCGAGGTGCTGGAGTCGTTCGGCGACCAGAGCTGCCAGATCCGCCGCGCTGGCAGGGGGCCCTTTCTCCAGCGCATCGCGGACCTCGCCCACGGCCGGCACCCTACGCGTCGCCGTTCGACGCGTCTCGGCCTGTTCGTCCCGGGCCCGCTGGAGTCTGGCGCGCCACTTCGCCAAGGCAGGGTCGTCCGCGAGTTTGGCAAGGGCGGCGCTGGTTTCGCTGTCCATCCGGTTCACCAGGGTCTTGATCCAACCATTCATAAGTGACTCCGCCTTGATGCCAGTCTCGAGGCCATCGCCGCCCATGAACTGGTCGGTCGAGTCGGAAAGATCATCCCGCGGCGAATGCAGTTTGGATCCCACGGCCCTGATGAGCCCGGCCAAGTGGGCAGTCGACCATTCCTGGTTCGGCAGCGGCTTCAGATCAGGCACTAGGAAGTCGACCACATGCCCGACTCTCGCCTCTCCCTCCGCCAGCAGGAAGTCGAGTAGCCCGGGCAGGTATTCGGCTGGCGCAACAAGGCCGCCCGCGGCCAGCCAGTAGGCCTGCTGGGCTACGTCCATTCCGCTTCGGGCCAGTCTCTTCGAGACGAGCCCGGCCAGTTCGTGATCAGGCATGTACCTGATCGCCGCTAGCAAGACCTGGCGCAATGCAGACAGCTGGCCTTCCCCCGCGCAACGGGTGGGAAACGGCGTTAGCATCCTCGCCACTGCCAGCGGGGCCACCCGGGCGTATTCTCCCTTCGCCGCCATGTCATACAGGTGTTGATCGGGCAGCTCCTTGGCGCGCACGCGGGCCCGGTGCACCGCGACGATCACGTCGGCGACCGCGTCCGGGCGGCGTTCGAGGGCATCGCGGTACCAGCGTGGCCTACAGTCTTCCGCGTGGCTGAAGTTCCCCGGGAGGGGATGACGGGTGGTTGGCAACAGTGAGCGAAAGTAGAACGCCAGGGCCCGGCGGAGTCCCACCTCGTCCAGTCTTTCGAAAGCGTCGACCTCGGCGCGTTCGTCCTCTGTCAGACCGGCGAGGAAGGGGAGCTCGTACCCGGACATCCTGCGCCGTTCCTGGAGCTGGACAATGTCCTCCATCGTCGGAAGATCGGTCCGGTCCACCAGTCGTCGGAAGCCTCGGACGACCGCATCGGCCGTGTGTCGATCCGAGCCCAGTCGGATCTCCAGCTCTGAGCGAGCCTTCTCGGGACCGCCTGCCTCGAGACCGTTGACGTAGACCCGCCCGAGTTCGTGCAGCATCTCTAGAGGTCCCTCGCCCGCCTCCAGAGTTGTCAGCTGCTCGCGAACGGACGCCACGTACCGGGACTGCTGCTCCAGCACTCGCTTGTAGCGTGGTGATTCATATCGCCGTGCCGTTTCGTCGGCCTCGCTAGCCCGCGCCTCAAGTCGCCGGTCGTTCCACTCCCGCAACCGCGGCGAATTGCGGGTCAGGGCGGCGACTTCTTCATTGCTCAAGGGCTGGCCCCACGGCTCGTTTTGCATGGTCGCCCACCACCGGAGCTCGGTTGAAGCGCGAGGCCGGACCTCCACCATCTCAACGGCTCGCCGCAAACACCAACGGCGAAAGCCGGACGGAGGATCGTCGCCCAGGAACTTTCGCCCGACCGAAGTATGGAGCGACCGGTCCTCGCGGGCAGACGCGTTGCGTTCAAGTCCCTCCATCAGGAGGGCCAACTGGGTATCGCGATGATCACCGAGCCACCCGTAGATCCGCTTCTGGTCATTGGCGTGACGGGACCTTAGCAGTATGTCCTGGCAGTGGGCCGGCACCAGCCCGACACGCTCGTAGTCGGCTTCTACGAGTTCGAACCACTCGTACAGTTCGTCGACATCTGCTTCCTCGCCGAACAGTTCCAGCGCCCGCGCCAGCACACGGAAGGGCACAACCTCCAGCCCATGGTGCGCCAGTGCAATCAGCAGTTCCTCAGCCCTGGCCATCAGGATTTGCAGAAGCACCCTGACCTGCTCTGGAGACGAGTTCTCCACTAGGTCCCGCTTCCAGAACGAGGCACCCCTGCCGAGAGCGCTCGACGGCATGTAGTCCCAGATCTGCTGCGGACCGATGTGCCCCGGATAGAGATGCACCAGGAGCTCGCCGCGCAGCTCGTCGCGATCGTCTCCTCGCGCTCCATCATCGGAGAGCTCACGAAGGAGCCGAAGCAGCACCTGGGTGCCGTCGGGTTCGTCGCGCACCACATGGATGAGGGCGCGCAGCGCCGAGTACCTGACCCAATCCCACCAGGTGTCGTCTCGAACCACCGCGAGCAACGGGTCCCGCGCCTCGGCCGCGTTCGCGCGGGCGGGATGGGCCCAGCCCGCGTCGGATCCGGCGATCGGCGTCAGACCACGGAGCAACAACTCCACCAGCTGCTGGCGTCCCGGCGAACGGTCCGAATCGCGAAGACGCGCCCACAGCATGTGCTTAGCCGGTCCGGCCAGCAGGGAGTCGAGCGCTGCCCAGGATGGTTCAATCCACCTGTAGCCGAGCTGCGACTCGAGCCGCGACAGCAAGCGTTCGACCTCCTGGCGACTGAGGGGCCCCGCGTCTCCACCGAACATCACGCTCGCGGGGTCCATGTCGATTAGAGGGGCTCTGGCCTCCCGATTCATCGTCGCCAGCCATGCGGAGACTCCCAGGAGGTCCGGTGCCACCATCCCGTCGCCTCCGGCCATCAGCGCGAGGACTCTCGTGGCGGGCAGCCCGGCCCGGATCCGCCTGTCCAGGCACTTTGCCGCCAGGAACTCGGCGTACCGGCGGTGGCGCGGCGATCTACCGGTCTCCGCGCTTCCCTCGAACAGCTTCGTGTCCAATGCGAACCTGAACAGCTCCTGTGGCGCACCCGCGTCGCTCAGCGGCGGATGGTCCTCGTCTCCCAGGCCCCGCCGTGACCAACCCAGCTTGTCCGACAGTAGAGCGATCGCGCACAGGCGGCTCGCGGCCATGACCAGCTCGTCGCCGGAGTACGGCGGACCATCGCGGGCGTCGCGGTTCTCTTGTTTCGGTTCATCCGCGAGAATGCGGCATGCGCGCTCGAAGGTGTCACGCTGGGTGTCCGGCCAGCGTTCGGAACCCGCTGCTTCGGGATGCACGACCTCGGCGAGCAGCTCGAGAAGGAGCGGATTCCGCAGGAACGTATCCAGCCCGCGTTCGCCCGCGTTCCAGAGGAAATCGTCCGGCTCTTTGATCCCCATGGACGCCAGGATCTCTCGGGCACCGTCACTGCTCAGCGGGTCGAGGCGAAGCCGGTGAACCTCTTCACCGTTCGTTACGGAGGACAGCTCGCGGAGATCGTCTTCCCCCAGCCAAGCCTCGTCGCGGCACGAAAGCCGGAAGCGCGGCCTGCCGATCCGCTCGATTCGTCGCAGGATCCGGTTCAGCGGCTCGCCCGGGTCGCCACCCGCGGCGCGCTGTTCGTCCAGCCCATCGATGAACAGCGTATTGCCGTTCCACTCCAGAGGGTTTCCACGGATGAACTGACGGGCGGTCACGGGGTCGTGTTCACATTCGCCCCGTAACGCCGTAGTCTTCCCCGATCCCGCTTCGCCAAGCAGCACATAGGCGTGCGCCGAACGATAGTCGGCCAGCGTCTCGCCCTCCGATTCCCACCGCCGATCCCGCCACCGCGACACGGTCCGTTCAACCAACACGGTGGGCATCCTCCAGCCAGTACTCGGCGGTCTCCGACAGGAATTCGTTGAACGGCACCCCCCTGGTTCCCACGACGAGCCGCTTCGCGTCCGGGAACCGCCGCTCGAACGCCTCTAGGCTCGCGAGGCCGCCTCGGTGCCGGCCGCTCTTCACCTCGATCGCGACGAGGCGTCGGCCCGAGGACAGCACGAAGTCGACCTCGTTGGTCCCGTCCCTCCAGTACCGGAGTCGGATGCTCCCTTCCGGCGGCAGGGTGTTCAGCAGATGCGCTCCCACCGCGCTCTCGCACAGGCGTCCCCAGAAGGTCCGGTCCCCCTTCACCTGTTCGACCGATCGCGAGGATCCGGCGGTCATCACCGCGGTGTTGAGCACGTTCAGCTTGGGAGTGGATCGCCTCGACAGGTGCGGCTTGGCGCTGTGCTTCTCCAGTCCGGCGACCAGTCCGGCATCCGCGAGCAGGTCGAGATAGCGAGCCAGCGTCGTGGTGTTCCCCGCGTCTTCGAGCTGCCCCTGCAGCTTTCGATAGGAGACGATCCGCCCGGAGTAGTCGAGCGCCAGATCCAGCAGCGCGCGCATCAGAGACGGCTTCTCCACGCGCGTCAGGAGGAGGATGTCGCGCTCGACGACGGGTCCCATCACGGCGTGCCTGACGTATTCTCGCCACCTGCGGGGGTCCCGGATGTGAACGGCGGCGCCGGGATAGCCGCCAAAGACGATGTACTCGTCGAGCGTGACCCGGAACGCCCGCTGCATCTCGTCCAGCGACCAGTGCATCACGGGAAAGGGGTCGAACCTGCCGGCCAGGCTCTCGTGGATCCCCGTCAGCATCGACCACGGAGCGGATCCCAGGATCGCCACGCGCAGCGGGCAGCCAGTACGCCGGTCCCGGTCCCAGAGGCCCTTGACGACCCCCGACCAGTTCGGGATGCGCTGGATCTCGTCAAGGACCAGGACGAGACCGCGAGGGGAATGCTCGGCCGCCGCCCGCGCGCGTTCCCATGTGGACACGAGCCATCCCGGACCAGGCGTCCGCCCGGGGATCAGGACATGGGCGACCGGCGGAACGCTGAGCGGGGGGCCGTCGGGCGTGGGGTCGTCAACGGGCAGATACCAGCAGGGAACGCCGTCCTTCGCTAGGTCCGAAAGCGCCTGAAGGACCAGGGTGGTCTTCCCTGTCTGCCTCGGACCCGTGACCGCGACCAGCCGCATCGGCCCGTCCTCCTGGAGGAGAGCGGTCAGGCGAGCCACATGGGGGCGCCGATACGGAGGCAAGTATCGCATGGATAGAATAATACGTCATTGAGCAAAATCGATCAAGAACGTACTTAAGCGCCTCGAGGGGAGGGTCGGCCGGTTGCGGCGTATAGCGGCGGTCTCCCGATCATCGCGTCTCCTCCGTTCAGTGGAGCCGCCATCGTAGCCAACCTCGCCCAACCTCCTTCCATCGCTGCCGCCGAGGAAGGCGCGGATACCGTCGAGGGTGCGAATGCGTTCGGTGCCGAGTGTCACGATCATGCTCCCATGATCTGCTCGCACCCCCGCCCATGCTCATTTCCCGTTGGAAACCCGGTCCCCGCCCATACTCATTTCTCATTGGACAACGCTTGCACTTGCATGCCCGGTAACGCGGTTGCACGTTTCCGCGCAGGTGCGAGCCGAAGGGTACATCCGGGGTATCATGCCCGAAGGGCGCGAGACGGACGTGGACAGAGGGAGGACACCGTGAAGCTGGTCAAGGAGTGTTTCGGTTGGATGCGGAGAAACCGAACCGTCGTCGTCGTCGGGTTGGCGGTAATTCTGGTCATGGGCCTCACCGGCGTGGTCCGGTTCCCGGCGGTGGTGAGCGTGTCGCGGACCGTGCACTGCGTCCCTGACGAGGGCAAGACGCAGGCCGACTACGTCCAGGAGACCCGGTGCTGGGGCATCCCCTTCGTCTACCGGTCCTGCAACACCGATTGGGAGGTCGCGGAATCGGAGCCGTAGCCGCGAACCAGTCCGGCGCGATGGCGGCAGACCGGATCACCCCCCGTCACCTCGTCCACCCCACCCTCGGCCATCCTCTCCAGGGCAACCTGGTACTGCGGAAACACGAAGCCTAACGCGCTAGCG
This sequence comes from Gemmatimonadota bacterium, assembly GCA_026706635.1. GTDB lineage: Bacteria > Gemmatimonadota > Gemmatimonadetes > Longimicrobiales > Gaopeijiaceae > Bin94. The sequence goes on from JAPOYJ010000067.1 coordinate 16,066, forward strand.
GGCCGTGGGCCGGCTCGCCGCTCCCCTGCGGATGGGCCTCGTCATACGGGCACCACGGAGACGGGGTGCGACATGATGCGAGCGTCCCGTGTGACTAGGACGAGTCCCTCCAGCTGCGCCTGGGCAATCAGCATCCGGTCGCAAGGGTCGCGGAGATGGCCAGACAGGGCCGTGGCCCTCTCGGCCTGCTCGAAGGTCGGGGGAAGGTGGGCCGAAGCCCTTCTCCTCGACCACCACAGCCAGATTGTCCGGCGCCACCAGTCGGCCCTTCGCCCTCTGATCGCGATTCCCCAGCTGGACACGGCGCTGACAAACACTTCGTTGCGCGGGTCCCCACCTGATCTGGAGAATCGGGAGCCGACATCGGCCAGTCGGCTAGCTAGCTAAGCTAGTGCCAGCTGTCGAGTGTGAACCTCCGCACCGCGCGGCGCTGCTCGGCCTGGGCCTGCACATAGACCCCGTTGAAGAACTGATCCTCGGGGAACTCCTCCACCGCCACGCGAGTGGCGGCCATCAGGGCTTCCAGCGCGGCGAGCTGCTGCAGCGGGTCCCGGGGTGCCGGACGGCCCTCCGCGGGGGCGGACAGCTCATGGTACGCGAAGTATGCCTCCTGCCACCTGCGCTTTGCGTCCTCGGCCGCATGGCGGGCCTCGTCGGCGCTCGCGTACGTCGCCGGACCGTCCGGAGCGCCCGCCTCGTTCTGGGTGCCGCCCGGCGTTGTGTTGGCGACCCACCCGAAGGCGGTGCCCGCGACGAAGATGACTACCGCCGCGGCGCCCTGCATCCACCTGCGCCACACCGGCGGAGCAAATAGCTGTTGCCCCTGGAGCAATCCGGCCGCCAGCAGCTTCTCCTCCAGCTCCTCCCACCCATCGGGGGCGGGAAGCACCGCGGGGAGAGTGCGCAGCTCCTCGGTCTGCGACCTGAGCGCGCCCAGCTCGCTCTGAAGCCGCGGATCGGCGTCGAGCGCCGCCTGTTCCCGCGGGGTCGGGTGCTCGTCAACCAGACGAGCCAGGTCCTCCAAGGTCAAACGTTCCATGCCTCCACTTCCTCCGGCCGTTTCTCGTGACCCTTCAGCATGAGCCTCATCTTGGCTCGCGCCTTGAACAGCTGCGACTTCGAGGTTCCGGACGTCACCCCGAGTGCCTTTCCGATCTCCTCATGGGTGTACCCCTCCACATCGTGGAGGATCAGCACCTTGCGCATCCCGTCCGGAAGGTTCGCCATCGCCACCTCCAGCTTGCGCGCCAAGAGCGTGTCGCCCATACCCGGCGGCACCGCGACGACCTCCGGGAGAGGCGCCTCCCGCCGCTTCCGGGTCTTCTCCTTCCTGACGGCCTGCAGCGCCGCATTCACGGCAATCCGGTGCAGCCAGGTGGAGAAGCGAGCGTCGCCCCTGAATGAGGGAAGCGCCCTAATCGCGCGGATCCACGCCTCCTGCGCGTAGTCCTTGGCCAGGTCGTCATCGCCCGCGATGCGCCTCACCACGGCGTAGACTCGCGGCGAGTAGCGCTGGTAGAGGGCGCGTACCGCCCGGTCGTCGCCTTCGCGGGCACGTCGTATCAGCTGGGCCTCGATCCCTGAACTCCCGAATCCTCTTGTCGCGCGGTTTCTCCCGGCCCCACAGCCTCTACCGGCCCCCCGGGGTTCGTCGTGCCCGTTGGATGGTGACCAGTCAGTGTATGGTTGCCGTTCGGTTGACAGCTTGGGCTCCGGCCTCGCGGCGACTCTAGTTCAGGGATCGAACACAGAAATGAGGACTTCATCCGCCAGTTGTGGACGACTCGGCGCTAAACCGATAGCTGAGCTCGGGGGTCGGGACCAGGCCCCTCCTCACCGGCCTAGGGTACGCCTTGCCCGGGCGTTTGACCGCCAGCGCACGGTTCAGGTAGATCGTGAGCGCTGGCGCGTGACGGCTGGCGAAGCTTCGCTCGGCCCCGGCTGCGGCCCGCGCCACGAGGCCCAGTCCGGTCCCCGCGTCGGTGCGAGCGACCGCGATCCAGAGGCCAGCGCCCGCGAATGGCCGCACGGCCCGCGCGCCGAAGTACTGCTTGGCGGACACCGAGAGGCTCAGGTCACGGGTGCCCCAGCTGCCGAGCTGCACCTCGACGCCCCGCTCGTCCCACCGGCGCTCGGCGACCGCGGCGATCACGCTTGCTCCCCCCATCGACACCCCAAAGCGGTACTGCGAACTGACGCTCCCGGGAGCTACCAGAGAGGCGACAGCGGTGCAGACGACGACCGTGGCCAGAGCCCGGACGCTCGAAAGCCTCGCAACAACGGAATTGTAAATCATGGATTACATATTGTAAATCATAGTTTACAGTCTGACAGGCGAGCGAAGCGGTCCAGCGGAGGTGCGCGCCGCTCCTGCAGTGGGAGGTTTTGTCCACGGGCTGCTTGGCCTCTGCGCCGCCGATCGCATGCCGCATTACATTAGCTTCGCCCGCCGCCCCCGCAATCCCTCTCCGGAACGCTACCACGCCCCCGAAGTCACTGGCTTCCCGCTCCCTATCGCCGCTACTCCTGGCGGCGTTCTCGGGGTGCGCGGCACCGGATGGAGGTGGCCCGGGGGCATCGCTGCCCGCCAACGCCCAGGATTGGCTGGCACCCGACTCGCTCCGCACGGCCGTGGTTGCCGAGGGAGTCCACTACCACTTCGCATGGTCGCCGCGCGGGCCGTGGGCGGTGCATCTGGCGGTAGCCGACCTGGCGCGTTGCGAGCTGGATCTCCTGGTCGTGGCGGCTCTGGAGGAGGGCGGGGAGAGCCTGGCCCGAACGAGACGGACGGTGCGGGAGATGGCACCCGGTGGCTCGCACGCGCCGCTCGTCGGAGTGAATGGTGACTTCCTCACCCCTGAAGGCTCGCCGCTCGGGCCCGAGGCGACCGCGAGGACGAGGCGGACCTCTTCCCGTCCGGCACTATCCTGGGACTCTCTGCGGAGGCCGAGCATCGGTCCGGACACCTTCGCCGCCGGGGTCGTAGCTCCGGTCGAGGGCCTACAGATCGTCGGCGGCTACCCCGAGCTCATCGACATGGGCGAGCGGGTGGAGGGTGGGGCAATGGAGGCGAGACCGAGCTTTGCAGCGGCTCGGCATCCGCGCACCGGCGTGGGGTACGACCCGGGCGCAGGCCTCCTATGGATGGCTGTAGTCGATGGCAGGCAGGGCGACCGCTCGGCGGGGATGACGCTGACGGAGCTGGCCGGGCTCTTCGAGGCGCTCGGTGCCACCGAGGCGCTGAATCTCGACGGCGGCGGATCCTCCACGATGGTGATCGGGTCGCGTTTCGCCAACACGCCCTCCGACGTCACCGGAGAGCGTGCCGTCGCCAACAGCCTCTGGCTGGTGAGGGATCCGTCCGGGTGTCGGCCACCCCCCCCAGCCGAGTCAGGGGCGTTCCCACCCGACCGATAGCCCCAGGTAGCCGCCCCGCGTCGGCCCCGGCTCGAAGTACCTGCCACCGAATGCGTTGACCACCACCGAGGAGGCGTAGCGCCGGTTGGTGAGGTTCGTGACTGCGAAGAGCGGTACCAGGCGGAGCGGTCCCCACTCGACTGCGTCTGCTCCAATGCGCACCTCGAGGAGGGTGTGGCCTGGCGCCGTCGCGTCGTTGGCGTCGCTCAGGGGGACCTCGCCCCTGCGCTCGACTCGCAGCTCGGCGAACCACCCCCACCCGGCCTCCGCACCATCGGCCCGGAGCGTCGCCTCGGCGAGGTGGGGCGCCACCCCCGGGACCCGGTTGCCGTCCAGCCTTGCCTCGTCCACGGTGAAGTCGGTGTACCGCGCATCCAGGTACTCGTAGGCGAGGCGGACCGAGAGCGGGGAATGGAGGTCGGCGTCAACGAACACCTCGACTCCGTGCGTACGCGAACGTCCCGCATTGCGGTAGAAGCGCCGACCGGGGGCCGAGAGCACCTCGAAGGGGACGAGCTGGCCCGAGAGGTAGGTGGCGAAGAGGGTGGCATCGTAGCGGAGATCCGGGCCGAGTGCGCCCCGCGCTCCCGCCTCGACGGACCGCCCCCGCGCTGCCCCCAGCTCGGGATTGAAGCCGCCTGCTCCGCTCGGCCGATTGGCGAGCTCGGTCGTGGTCGGCGTCTCGAAGGAGCCCGAAAGGGCGGCGAAGAGGCCGTGCTCGCCGAGACCCAGGTACAGCCCGAGAGATGGACTGACCGCCCCCATCGAGCGCACGCCGGAGTCGTCGGGGTCCTCGGCCTCCACCAGACGATCGTCCACCTGGAAGCGGAGGCGGTCGGCTCGGAGCGCGAAGGTGCCTTCCAGGCGTCTGGCGAGCGAGAGGCGCAACGTCGCGAAGGCGGCCAGCGCACCGACCCGCTCCTCCTGGTCGAGCGTCAGCGTCCCGGCCTCCCCCCCTCGGTTCCGGAAGTTCCTGCGCTCGTCGATCTGCGCCTCGGTCTCGATGCCGAAGTCGATGCGTGCGCCCTGGCCCCTACGGTGCCACTCGCTCCCGGCCTCAATGCGCACACCGCCGCCACTCCTCCCGAGGTCGATGACACTCGTGGGGATCGGATTGTCGAGCTCCCGCCTGACGCCGTAGATCGACACCGCCACCTCGGCGCCCCCCAGCGGACCCAGCCAGCGGAGCCCCGCCTGGGCCTGCCTGACGGACTTCCTGGCCCCCTGCGCCACATTGAAGGACCACGCCTGGCTGCTACCATCGTCGAAGAGCTCGGATGGCAGCGACCCCGGGTTCAGCGCATCGAGGACCACTCCGCTCGCCTGTGCGCTCAGCGACCCGCCCAAGGTGGGAAGGGAGGCGAAGGCGTTCGCGGTGGTGCGGTCGAAGCTGCTGTAGGGATCCACACCTTCTCCCGAGACGTTCTTGCGGAAGCCGTGCGCCGAGGACCGCCCGACGCTTGCCCGGTACGACGCTCCGCCGGCGCTTCCCGATGTGGCGGCGTGGGCGTTGACGAGACCATTCGAGCCCACAACGAGCCGTGCGGAGTGCCTGGCCGCACCCGTGTAGGGGGGAGTGCTTCGGAGGATGATGACCCCGCCGGCACCGTTGCCGTAGAGCGACGCGCCCGGTCCCCGGAGCACCTCCACCCGGGCGAGTGACCCCAGCTCCAGATGGTCGAGGGTGGTCTGGCCGTCAGGGAGGGTGGCGGGGATGCCGTCCACCACGATCCTGATGCCCCGCACCCCGAACTGGGCGCGTGCGCCGAATCCCCGGATCGAGATCCTCTCGCCGACGGAGGCATTGAAACGGTTCTGGACGCGGACGCCGGGGAGGGCGTGGAGCGCCTCCTCGATGAAGAGTCCCGAATTCGCCTGGACAAGGTCGGGCCCGGCCGCCAGCGACGCCGAGAAGGGAAAACGTGCCAGGCCGGTCGGCGAACCGGTGAGCGAAACGACGACTGTGTCCAGCGCGACGGTGTCCGTAGCCTCATCCTGTGCATACGCCCCGCCTGCGCCGACGAGCTGGATGGTTGCGGCGAGCGGGAGGGCGGTCCGCCAGCATCCCCTGGCCGATCTCGCGCTAGCACCGAGGGTGGCGTTGCGCACTCAGTTCATCCCCGGGATCCCCGGCTCGACCATCCCCCACACCTCCAATTTGCGCCTGCGCTTAGGTTGAGGCGGGTGAGCGGATCCCGTGCGAGCAGCGATCCGCGAACCTTAGTAGTCCGTGGGAAATCTCGCCCGCGCACCGAGAGGGGCGCTGCGCTGGGCTGGCAAGGCGCTTCGCAGTGCGAATAGTAGCGCTGTTCGTGCAAGAAGCAACGCAGAGCGAAGCGGTCCAGCGCGGATGCAGCGCGCCTCGGATGCCGGGGGAGGTTTGTCCACGGGCTGCTGGTATAGCCTCCCGCGTCAACTGCATCCGCGAGTCCCAGAGTGGAAACTTCAGCCAATCCCGCGGGCGGCTCCCCGGTCGCCCTGGTGACGGGTGCCGGCGTCCGGCTGGGCAGGAGCATCGCGATCGGGTTGGCCGAGGCCGGGTACGACCTGGTGGTGCACTACCGCGCCTCGCGCGAGGGCGCCCGCGAGGTGGCTGAGCTGGCGCGCGAACGCGGGCGCCGAGCTGCGATCGTCGGTGCGGACCTTGCCGATCCCTCTGCCCCCCGGCGGCTTGCCGACGAGGTGCGGGAGCGGGCGGGACGGCTCGATCTGCTCGTCAACTCGGCGTCCAGCTTCCAGAGCGCGGAGCTGATGGAGGTTGAGGTGAGCAAGTGGGACAGGGTTATGGCGGTGAACTTGCGGGCGCCGTTTCTCCTGGTGCGCGAGACGGTCGATCTGCTGCGGGCCGCGCGGGGATCGGTCGTCAACATCGTGGACCTCTCTGCGCTGCAGCCCTGGACGAGCCACCCGGTCCACTCGGTGGCCAAGGCGGGGCTCCTTCACCTCACCCGCGTGATGGCGCGGAGTCTCGCTCCCGAGGTGCGGGTCAGCGCCGTCGCACCGGGCAAGGTGCTCCTCCCGGCTCACCACGGCGAGGCGGAGGCCGAGCGCGCGCGCAGGCGGGTGCCGCTGGGGCGGATCGGGACGCCGGGCGATGTGGTGGAGGCGGTGCGCTTCCTGGCGCGGGCCGACTACGTGACGGGCGAGGTGGTCGTTGTGGACGGGGGCGCGCGGTGGGGGGTAGGGGACCAGGTCGATGACGCGGGAGGGGGATGATGCAGAGTCCACGCGTTCAGGCAGTGTAAACCGTGGATTACACATTGTAAAGTATAGATTACACTGTGGGCGGGTGAGCGGAGTGGCTCGCTTGCGAAAACCTTCCAGCCTGCCCAAGATACGATCCCGACTCCAGATGCTCCCCACCCGCCACGACAGGTGAAGAGCCGTCCCCTATCTCTCTCCCGTCTCGCGCATGTTGGCAGAGAGGGCGATGGCCACGGGGGGCGCTTCGGCACACAGGATCAGATCAGACCAGGGCTTGCGAGCCCGGGAGGGTAATCCGATGGAACTGGCTGGAAAACCAAGGACTGGAAAACCAAGGATGCTGCCGTCCGGCTCTTCGTGCTTGCGGTCGTCGCGCTTCGGAGTGGCAGCTTCGGCACTTGCGGCCATCCTCCTCGGCGCGCTGCTGCTCGAAGCCTGCGCGGACGACCCGGTTGCTCCAGCAGAGGAGGATGCCCTCGTTCTGGCCGCCATGATGGGCAACGACACCACGCGCGTCGTGGTCGAGCCCCACTGGCTGACCCTCGACACGACCGGCGTGAGCGACACGCTGACCGCCGCGGTGCTCGACGCCGACGGCGACACGATCGACGACGCGTCCGTCACATGGGAGAGCGCCGACACCGCGATCGCGACGGTGGACACGGCAGGGGTGGTCACTTCGGTCGACTTCGGCAGGACGAGGGTCACGGCGACCTACGACTCCGTGAGCGCCTGGGCCACGGTCGAGGTCGCCCTGCCGCTCACCGACCGCGAGATCCTGGAGAAGCTCTACGAGGCGACCGGCGGCGACGAGTGGACGGACAACACCAACTGGCTGAGCGACGAGGACTCTCTTTCGGAGTGGTACGGGGTGGAGACCGACGACAGCGGCCGGGTCACCCGCCTGAACCTCTACCGGAACCAACTGACCGGCGCACTCCCCGCGGAGGTCGGCGGACTGAGCCAGCTGAACAGTGGCCGCTTGAGCTACAATGCCCTCTCCGGCCCGATTCCGCCCGAAGTGGGGAAGCTGATCATGCTTGGTCGCCTCGAGCTGAACAACAACGGACTGGAAGGGGGACTGCCTCCGGAGATGGGCGGGATGAGGGCGCTGGACTACGTCGATGTTGCGCACAACAAACACCTGGGAGGTGCAATTCCGCGTACGTTCGCGAGACTTGAACCGGGGACGTTCTATTCCGCCTCTACCGACCTCTGCGTGCCGCCTTCGCTGAAGGCGTGGTTCGACGGGATTCCCGAAACCGACAATCCGACGCCCTGCACGGCCCGGATCATCCTCGACCCCCCGTCGCTGCGCTTCGAGGTCTCCGCGCTAGGCGACACGGCCAGACTGACGGCCGCGGCCGTCAACGCCGACGGGGACACCCTGCCGGACGTCGAGATCACCTGGGAGAGCGCCGACACCTCGATCGCCCCCGTCGATTCGACGGGACTGGTCACCGCCGCCGGCTACGGCACGGTCGAAATTACGGCCGCCTCGGACTCGCTCGCCGGAACCGCCGTGGTGGAGGTCGTCTTCAAACCCAGCGACCGGCAGGTTCTCGACAGCCTCTACCGGGTCACCGGAGGCGAGAATTGGACTGACACCACCAACTGGCTGAGCGACGAGCCGCTCTCCGAGTGGTTCGGGGTCGAGGTCAGCGACTCGTCGGGGGAGGTCGTGGGCCTGTCGCTCGGCGACAACAACCTGACCGGCCCGATACCCGGTCTCCTAGCCGAGCTGGACTCCCTGGTCGCACTCGACCTGGGCGGGAACGCGCTCGCCGGGGAGATTCCGTGGGATTTCCGGGAAATGCAGCAGCTTCGCCGGCTGCGCCTGAACGGGAATGCGCTCGAGGGTCTGCTGCCCCCGGTCATGGGAGAAATGGCTGGGCTCCGCTACCTCCACATCGGCGACAACGAGCTGAGCGGGGTGGTCCCGGGCCCCTTCGCCGACCTGGAGCTGGACACCCTCTACGCCTCGGGCTCGGGCGTGTGCGTACCGCCCTCGCTGAAGGAGTGGTTCGAGGGGATCGAGCAGACCGACAGCGCGGCGCACTGCGTGGCCTCCGTCGCGATCGAAGTCGTCGACCTGCCGTCGTTGAAGTTCTATGCGCCCGGCGAGACGGGTGACCTTACGGCAACCTACATCAGCGCCGAAGGGGACACCGCGCGCGACGTTTCGGCCACCTGGTCGAGCGGAGACACGGCCGTCGTATCGGTGAGCGCGGCCGGAAGAGTGACCGCGGTCGGCTCTGGCGAGACGGAGGTCACGGCCACCTACGACTCCATCACCGGGACGATCGCCGCGGTGGTCGCCCTGCCCGAGAACGACCGCGAAGTGCTGGAGGTCCTCTACGACCGGGCGCGCGGGGACGGCTGGACGGACAACACCAACTGGCTGGGCGACGAGCCGCTCTCCGAGTGGGCCGGGGTCGAGACCGACGACAGCGGCCGGGTCGTGAAGCTGAGCCTGCGCGACAACAACGTGCGGGGGCCGATCCACTCGTCCATCGGGCTCCTGGACCGCCTGGTCACCCTCGACCTGAGCCGGAACTGGATCTCTGGCTCGATTCCGGCCGAAGTGGGGGACCTGACCTTGCTCCGAGACCTCACGCTGAGCGTCAACGGATTGGTCGGGAGGCTGCCCCCGGAGCTTGGGACGCTGAACAGCCTGCGGACGCTGGAGGTGGTGGCGACGAGTCTCTCCGGCCTCGTTCCCGCCTCCTTCGAGGACCTCGAGCTAGAGAGCTTCCTCGTTAACGGCACCACGGTGTGCGTGCCCCCCTCGCTCGCCGAGTGGCTGGACTCGATCGCGGAGACCGACGATCCGCCCGAGTGCGCGAGCCGGGTGGTGGTCGAGCCCGCGTCGCTCACCTTCGAGGCGAGCGGCGACACTGCCCGCCTCGAGGCCACGGTCATCGATGCCGAGGGGGAAGTCGTGGAGGATGCGGAGGTGACGTGGAAGAGCGGCGACACAAGGGTTGCGAGGGTCGGCGCGACGGGGCTGGTGTCGGCGCGCGGGGGTGGGCTGACGACCGTCACGGCCACCTACGACTCGGTGACCTCCGCCGCAGCCGAGGTGGCGGTCAGACTTTCCGACGGAGACCGCACGGCGCTCGAGGCCTTGTACCGCGCGATGGGCGGGGACGACTGGAAGGACAACACCAACTGGATGAGCGACGAACCGCTCGGGGAGTGGTACGGGGTCGACACATGGAGGAGCGGCCGGGTGAGGTACCTGGAGCTGCAGGACAACAACGTGGCTGGCGAGATCCCCGCCGAGATCGGGCTGCTGGACAGCCTCTTCAGCTTCAAACTGCGCGACGCTACCGTTACCGGCCCCATCCCGCCGGCGATCGGACGGCTGCAACGCCTTCGCGACCTGAACCTCCGCGAAACCGGAGTGGAGGGCCCGCTTCCCCCCGAAATGGGCGACATGACGGGGCTCGATTACATGTCCCTGAGCAACACGGAGCTCTCAGGCGCGCTGCCCGAGACGTTCGCCAACCTTACCGTCAAGCGGTTCTACCACGACGGAACTGGCCTGTGCGTGCCGCGGTCCTTGATGAAATGGTACGAGCGACTCGGAAACGACGATCCCCTTCGCTGCATACCGGAGACCTCGGACCGCGAGGTCCTCGTCACCTTCCATAACACGACGGGAGGTCCGGACTGGGAAAATCAATGGAACTGGTTGACATCGTTTGGCATCAACACGTGGGAGGGCATCTACACTGACGACGAGGGGTTCGTCACTAGGATCGACCTTCCCTACAACAGGATTGCCGGTCCCATTCCTCCTGAATTCGGAAACCTTGCGCGAATCGAAGAAATCACTCTGTACGGCAACGAGTTGACCGATTTTCCCGCAGCGCTGGGCAATTTGACGACCCTTCGCTACCTCAGCCTGTCCAGCAACTCGCTTCAGGGACCGATCCCCCCCGAAGTCGGCGACATGGCCAGCCTGGAGTACCTGGGCCTGCACTGGAACTCGCTGGAGGGGAAAATACCCCCCGAGTTCGGCAACTTGAAGAAGCTGGAGGAATTCACGCTCTCCGGAAATCAGATCGAAGGACCGCTTCCTCCCGAGCTCGGCAATCTCCAGGCTCTCAAGCATCTCGTGATGGACCGGATCAGCCTATCTGGGAGCATTCCGCCCGAGCTGGGCCAGCTGTCCAACCTCGAGACACTCTGGCTCACCTACGCCGACCTGTCGGGATCGATCCCGCCCGAACTGGGCAACCTGTCCAGTCTGAAGTTCCTTGTACTTTACGAGAACAAGCTCAGCGGCCCGATCCCGCCCGAGCTGGGCAACCTGTCCAGCGTGGTCGACTTCTGGCTCACCGACAACGAGCTCACCGGAAACATCCCCGCCGAACTGGGACGTCTGCCCAAGGTAGAGAAGCTGGAAGTCTACAACAACAAACTCAGTGGACCCATACCTCCTGAACTGGGGCAGCTCTCCACCCTGAAAATACTGGATGCCTCCCGGAACGACCTCTCTGGACCCATTCCTCCGGAGCTCGGCAACTTGTCCGGCCTGGAGCGGCTCATCCTTGACCGGAACGAGCTGTCGGGACCGATTCCGCCCGAACTGGGCAACCTCCAGGCCCTGGAGGACCTGGTTCTCCGGAGCAACCAGGTGGGTGGACCGATTCCGCCCGAACTCGGCAATCTGACCTCTCTCGCGTGGTTGGAATTGGCGCAGAACCGTCTGTCCGGGAGCATACCGCCGGAACTGGGCGATCTTTCCAACCTGTCACGCCTCAGTCTCTGGGAAAACGAACTGACCGGGGCGTTGCCTCCCGAACTGGGCAACCTGTCCAGCGTGATCGACTTCTGGCTCAGCGAGAACGAGCTCACGGGAACCATCCCGGCCGAACTGGGACAGCTGTCCACCGTCGTCGACCTCGGGGTCCAGAACAACAACCTCAGCGGCCCCATACCTCCGGAGCTGGGCAATTTGTCCTCACTGGCCCAACTGGCGCTCTACAACAACAACCTCTCCGGGCCGCTCCCGCCGGAGATCGGCGACCTCGGCAAGCTGGTGGACCTCCGGTTGCAGGACAATCCCGACCTCGAGGGGCTGCTGCCCAGAAGCGTCCTGAATCTCCAACTCGAATACCTCGACATCGGCGGCACGGATCTGTGCGCCCAGCTGGATAGCGAATTCCAGGAGTGGCTGGCCTCGATTCCAAATGCATACGGCTGGTGGTGTCCCGCCACCCAGGTGGAGCGGTACGCCCTCTCCGAGTTCTACGCCAGCACCGATGGGGACTCCTGGAAGAACAACGACGGCTGGAACAGCGATGCGGATGTGGGCGACTGGTACGGCGTGACCGTGGGAGACTCGCTCGTGGAGCAGCTCAGGCTCCCCGACAATGGGCTGGACGGACCGCTCCCTCCCGAAATCGGCAACCTGCTGGCGCTGGAATCGGTCGACCTCGCCGACAACACCCTGGACGGGGCGTTCCCCGTCGCGCTGATCATCGACGCGCTGGACACGATCAGGATTGGTGGCAACGAAGACATGGAGGGCGCGCTTCCCTTCCGCATGGTTCACCTGGAGAACCTCAGGGCGCTCGAGTACGAGGACACCGACCTCTGCGCATCCCCGTCGAAGACCTTCCAGGAGTGGCTCGACTCGCTCGATGTGGCGGAGGGCCCGATCTGCGACAATCCCGACTCTGTCAAGCTATCCCTGCCGGTCGTCTACCTCAATCAGGCCATTCAGAGGCCCGAGGGTGACGTTCCCCTTCTCCCGGACCGGAAGGCGCTGCTCAGGGTGTTCCTGGTCGGCGACCAGGAGAACGCCTTCTTCGAGCCGGAGGTCTTCGCGACCTTCACGCGCGACGGCGAGGAGGTGCACCGCGTGGTGATGCAGAGCAAGCAGGACCGGGTGCCCACCTTCGTGGACGAGGGCGATCTCATCAGGTCGTACAACGCCGTGATCCCGGCGAAGTACTTCGAGGACGGCACCGAGTTCGTCGTCGTGGCCGACTCCGCGGAGGTCATACCGCGCGCGGCGGGCAGCCAGACCCGCTATCCGGAGACCGGCTCGGCGGCGCTGGACGTCATCGAGGTTCCGCCGCTGGAGCTGACGGTGGTGCCGGTCCTCTACGCCGACGATCCCGACTCGTCGATCTTCGAGTGGACCGACAGCATCGACGACGACAGCGAGAATGTGGGCCTCTTCAGGTATTCGTTCCCGTTTTCGGAGTTCAGCGCGAGCTCCTGGGATACCGGCTACGTCACCAGTCTCGACCCGACCGAGAGTGGGTGGGAAATCCTCCTCGATCTGGAAACGGTGTACAGGTCCGCGAAGGCCACGGGGTACTGGTACGCCGTGGCGGACAGCAAGGAAGGCTACGTGCGCGGCATCGCACGCCGGAACGGTCTGGTGAGCTACGGCAAGCCGTGGGACACCGAGCTCGCTCACGAGGTGGGGCACAACCTGAATCTCCGGCACGCCCCGTGCGGCGGGCCGTCCAACGTCGACCCGGACTTCCCCTACGACAACGGCAGCATCGGGATGTGGGGGTGGGACTCTCGCGACAGCTCGCTGGTCTCTCCCAGACACCGCCGCGACATCATGGGGTACTGCTACGAGCTAGGCTGGCTGAGCGACTTCTACTACGAGAAGGTGATCGATCTGCGGGAGGACAAGGAGGAGGGGGAGCAGGAGGAGGGAAGGGGCGGAGCCGAGGCCGAGGGGCGGATGCTGGTGCTGCGGGGAGGGGTGCTGGACGGCGAGCTGCGCATCGAGCCCGTGCATTCGATGCACACGACCGCGAAGCTGCCGGAGGAGAGTGGTCCGTACCGTCTGGACGGAATCTCCCACACCGGCGAAGTCGAGTTCTCGTTCTCCTTCACGCCGGGCGAGGACATCGACGGCAACAGGTACTTCCTCTTCTGGATCCCCATCGAGGAGGACTGGGAGGACACGCTGGACCGGATCACGCTCACGGGGCCCGAGGGCGAGGTGGCGCTGGACGACGACGATCCGCGGTCGCTCACCGTCGTCACCGATCCCGCCACCGGGCTGATCCGGGCGATACTGCACGACTGGGACCGGGCGCTGCCGGCCGTGCTGGGCGACACCACCGGGCTGGCCGTGGAGACAACGCGCGGGATCGCCGATGCCGTGCGGCTCCGGCGCTGAAGGAGGCGACACCAGCGGGTGTCGGACGCACGCCGAGCTAAGCCATAGGTACGGGCGTTGTAAACCGTGGATTACACATTGTAAAGTATAGATTACACTGTGGGCAGGCGGGAGAAGCGGACCAGCGGGGATGCAGCGCCGCTCCTGCCGTGGGAGCATTGCTAGGGGGCGGACCTCGGGTCTAACGTAGGCGAATGCCCGTGCGGGAGTGTGTTCCCCAGTCGTCCACCGGGTCGGAGCTTGCAGAATGAGAAGTGCGTCGGTCCCGGCCGTTCCCACGGCAGGCGTTGGCTGAGCGAAGATAGGGGTAAGCGTTGTAAACCATGGATTACACATTGTAAAGTACAGATTACATTATGGACAAGCGAGCGAAGCGGTCCAGCGGAGGTGCAGGCCTGCTCGAATGCCGTGGGAGCATTGCCCATGGGCTGCTTAGGCTGCGCCCGCCCGCCTTGGTCGTCGGCACCCTCCTCACCGCCGCCCTGGCCGCTGGTGCCGTCGCCCAGGGGGGGGGCTACACCCCCGAGCACTACTACCGCACAGTGGGGGTCGGCGAGGTCGCGCTCTCCCCGGACGGGCGATACGTCGCCTTCACCGTCACGAGGGTGGTTGAGGAGGAGAACCGGCGCGCCCGGCGGATCTGGCTGCAGCCGCTGGACGGGGGGCGGCCGACCGGCCCCGCGGTGGCGATCACCGGCTCCGGCGACGACTCCAGCGACCCGCGCTGGTCCCCGGACGGGTCGCTGCTGGCCTTTTCCTCCAAGCGGAGCGACGACCCCAACCCGGTCTGGTTCCTCCGCATCGGAGCGCCGGGCGGCGAGGCGTTCCACATCGAGGGGGTCCACTCCGCGCCCGTCTGGTCGCCGGACGGAACCCGCATCGCCTTCGTCGAGGCACCGGATGCGGATCGCGACGACGAAGTGCAGGGGGGGGCGCCTGCCAGCGCCGAGAGCCGAGAGGGGTGGATTGCGCCGGACGCCGTCTCGCGCACCCTCGACCCCGACCGCTTCGACGGCAGAGTCGTCACCTCGACGCGCTACAAGCGGGATGGATGGCTGGCGCTGCAACCCCACTACCAGACGGTTCCCAAGCGGCAGATCATGGTGGTGGACTCAGAGGGCGGGGTGCCCGAGGCGCTGACCCACCTCCCCTTCCATGCGAACGAGCCGGTATGGTCGCCGGACGGCCGTTTGATCTTCTCCGCGGACGAGGGCGAGGACGACGAGTTCGCCACCGAGCCGAGCGGCGACATCTGGGCAGTGGACGGCGCCGGGGGGACGGTTCGCCGTCTCACATCCGGCACCGGGAGCTCGGAGTCGCCTGCCGTCTCCCCCGATGGCCACCGCATCGCCTACCGGTCGCTCCCGACGAGGGGCGCTCAGCGCGATCTCCTCGTCGCGGAGATCGGCCCGGACGGGCACTTCCGGGGCGAGCCCGTCAACCTGACGGCCGAGTGGGATCTGCGGCCGGGCGAGCCGCGCTGGACGGCGGATGGAACTGCTCTCCTCTTCTCTGCCGCCGTAGAGGGCGATGCGCACCTCTTCCGGGCGGTGCCGGGCGAGGGGGTGGAGCAGGTCACGCGAGGCGCCCGCCGGCTGTCCTCCTTCTCCTTCTCGGCCGACGGCGCCAACATGGCCTTCGTGGCCACCGACGCGACCAGCCCGACGGAGCTCTACCTGGGAGACACGGAGGGGAACACCGAGGAGAAGGTCACCCGCTTCAACGACGAGTGGCTCTCGGAGGTGACGCTCATGCCGGCCGAGGAGCTTCGCTGGAGCTCTGGCGACGGGACCCAGATCCAGGGGTGGATCGTCAGGCCGGTGGCTGGGCCCGCCGAGGGGGCCTCGGTGCCGATGATACTCAAGATCCACGGCGGTCCGCACTCGGCCTACGGCAACACCTTCTTCCCGACCTTCCACCTCCTCTCGGCGGCCGGATTCTACGTCCTCTACGCCAATCCGCGGGGATCGTCGGGGTACGGGCACGACTTCGAGTACGCGACGCGCGGCGAGTGGGGCATCGTGGATCGGGACGACCTCCTCGCCGGAGTGAGGGCGACCCTCGCCACCTACCCGGAGATCGACCCGACCCGGATCGGCGTCTCCGGGGGGAGCTACGGCGGCTTCATGGCGAACTGGCTCACGGCGACGACAGACCGTTTCGCCGCCGCGGTCACCTCGCGCTCGATCGCCAACTGGGAGAGCTGGTGGGGGACCTCCGACGCCCAGTCGCTGACCGAATACGAGTTCTACGGGCCGCCGTGGGAGGAGAGAGACCTCTACCGGCGCCTCTCGCCGATCTCCTATGTGGAGAACGTCACTGCTCCGACTCTCGTCATCCACAGCGAGAACGACTACAGGACCCCTATCGGCGACGCCGAACAGTGGTTCATGTCGCTCAGGAAGCTGGGTGTGCCCGTCGAGATGGTGCGCTACCCCAGGTCGTCGCACGGGCTCTCCCGGACGGGTGAACCGTGGCTGCTGGTGGACCGGCTGGAGCGCATCCGCAGCTGGTTCGTCCACTACCTGATCGACGCGGCACCGACGGGGCCTCCGCCGCCGGGCGCGGATCCCTCCGACTAGCAGCCCGTGGACAGACCTCCCACGGCATTCGAGCGGCGCTGCATCCCCGCTCGACCGCTTCGATTCTGCTAGGAGATGGCGAGAACGGGGCGCTCCGGTCCCACCTTCGACTACTCGGCCCGTCGCCAGGCTCTGTATCCCCGCCTGGAGCGCGGGGCGCTGCTCCTCCCCGCCGCGCCGGTGCGCTACAAGAACGCCGACTCCGAGTACCGCTACCGGCCCGATTCCGAGCTCCTCTACCTGACGGGCTGGGACCAGCCCGACGCGATCGCGCTGATCAGGGGATTCGCCGCCGAGCATCGATTTGTGCTATTTGTGCCAAAGCGGGACGCGAAGGCCGAGCTCTGGAGCGGTCTCAGATCGGAGCCGGAGGAGTGCGCCGAGCGCTTCGGGGCCGACGCAGCCTACCCGATCGACGAGCTCGCCACACGTGCGCCGGCGCTCCTCGCCGACGCATCGGAGATCTGGTACCGGCTGGGAACGAGCGAGCGCTGCGACCGGGTGGTGCGGGCGGCGTTGGGGCGGGGGAGGGCCCGCCGGGTGCGCGAGGGCAGGGGGCCCGGCCTCCTCGCCGACCCCGGCGCTCTGCTGGACGGAGTGCGCGCGGTCAAGGATCCCGCCGAGATCGGGTGCCTTCGCCACGCCGCCGAGATCACGGTCGAGGCCTTTCGCGAGGCGCTTCCGCTGGTGCGAGGGGGCGCGGGAGAGTGGGAGATCGAGGCCGCGCTGGAGGGTGCCTTTCGCGCGAGGGGTGCCGACGGCCCAGCCTTCGCGACGATCGTCGCCGCCGGGGCCAACGCCTGCACGCTGCACTACGCCGCAAATTCGGGCCGCATCGAGGAGGGCGACCTGGTGGTCGTGGACGCTGGCGCGGAGTTCCGCTCGTACGCAGCCGACATCACCCGCACGGTGCCTTCGTCGGGGAGGCTGGGCGGGATCCAGCGGGATCTCTACGGGGTGGTGCTGGCAGCGCGCGGTGCCGCCCTGGAGGTCTGCGCGCCGAGTGTGGAGCTGGAGTGCGTGCACCGGGCCGCCGCAAGAGTGATCGCGAGCGGGCTCATCGAGCTGGGCGTCCTCGACTCGTCGCTGGACGAGGCGCTCGAGAAGCGGAGCTACCGTCGCTACTTCCCGCACCGCACCTCGCACTGGCTAGGGCTCGACACCCACGACCCCGGGCCGTACCGCCCGGATGGGGAGCTGGCGACGCTCCTGCCGTCGATGGTCATTACGGTGGAGCCCGGTCTCTACTTTCCGCCGGACGATCGGGACTTGCCAGACGGCCTCGCGGGGTGTGGCGTCAGGATCGAGGACGATCTGCTGATAACCGCAGCCGGCACCGAGGTGCTGACCGCGGGGCTGCCGGTCGAGGTGGAGGGTCTTGACGAGCTGATGGGGGGATCGACAGCGCCCGCCAACCCGAAAGGTCGCTGATGCGGGGCCTTCGCCGCGCGGGCGTCGCGCACGACCTGGTCACGCGTCTGCAGGTGCCGGGGCCGCTCGTGGCGGTCGAACTGCGCCCCCCCAGGCTGGGTCTGGACGCCGAGCGGAGCATCGATGTCTGGATCGACATGCATCATGCCGTCCAGCGTCTGGCACGCGACGACACCCTCGTGCTCCTCACCGACGACGCGGCGGGATTGGCCGAGGAGGAGAGCCTGGCCCACCTGAGCGCCAACCTGGGGAGATCGGCCGAGCTGCGAAACGTGCTGCCCTTCCTGACGTGCAACCACCCGCTCGACTACTGTCGCCTCTTCGTGCGCCGTGCCGCGGAGCTGGGAGTGGCCGGGGTGACGGTGGTCGGAGGGGACCCATCCCCGGAGGTGGAACGTTGCGTTCCCCACGGCAAGGATCTCCGCCAGATGCTAGGGCTCGAGCAGCCCCGGCTGCCACTGGGCGGGTGGGCGAATCCGAACCGCGACCCCGTCGAGCAGGCCAGATTCGTCGCCGCCCGCGACTTCGCCGCCGACTACGTCCTCACCCAGATCGTCTCGCACCATTCGCTTGGCCCGGTGGAGCGCTTTGTCTCGGAGCTCCGCCGCCTGGGAGTGGCCACGCCCGTGGTCTTCGGCGTCTTCCTCTACCGGAGTCCGAACCCCCGAACTCTCGCCTACCTGGGCCGCTACTTCCCGGTGCCCGTCCGCGAAATCGCGGCGGACTTCGAGGCCGGGATGAGCGCCCACGAGATCTGCGCCGAGTCGATCCGCAGACTCCGCGATGTGGGTGCCGAAAAGGTGTATCTCAGCAACCTGCCGACGAATAAAGTAAACGCCACTTTACAAAATGTAAAGCAGAGGCTACTCTGAATCAGAGCTCCCCGCTGCAGCGACGGTCCACGGATGATCTGGACAGACGGAAGGGGGAACGAGAGTCGCGGGTCAGCTCGAGGAGCTTGCGGCCGGGGGCAGTCAGAGCACCGGGCTGGGAGACCTGATGCGCCGCAAGGACGCTGCCGGGAATGTCGCCTTCGAGAACCCCCGGGGGCCGGTTGACGTGGATGCTCATTTCTCATTGGACAAGACTTGCCCTTTGCGCGGCGGGCGGGTGGTCGCGGACCCAACCTGCGGAGTGCCTGCAGGGGACTCCCTCAACATCCCCGACCTGAACGACGAGTGCGGCATTTGGAGCGACCTCGACGACTTCCGCCTGCAGGTCCTCGAGCACGAGGAGGAGCACCAGAACAGCCTCAACAAGTGCATCGGGGCCGTGAACACCGACGGCAGGCTGGCGAAGATCGAGGCGATCGTCGGGAAGACGGAGACGGCGGCCGAAGATTCGGCCAAGACTCTGTGGACCGACGGCGTCCGGAAGGCCCTCCTCCGCGCCGAGGAGACCAACCAGGGCGACGAGTACAGCGCCTCCCCCGGCGGTCTGCCGGAGCATGTCGAGGACTGGTACCGGCGCTGCCTGTAGCCCGGCTCCCGGGCTGGCAACGGCGGTTTCGGGCGGATGCCGATTTCTGGCCGGATCCGAGGCCCATAGGGCGACGGAGAGGCCAATACTCGACCTCCCGAGGGTTTGACAAGGTCGGGTGGGAATCGGCGCTTTTGCCGTCGCTCGGTGGAGGCCTTCGGCTAGGCCGCTATCTCCGCTCCGCCATGTCGACCAGCGGCGCGCGGTAGTCGCCCGAGAAGCACGCCGAGCAGTAGGGTCCCCCCTCCTTGACGGCCTCGAGCATCCCCTCCAGCGAGAGGTATCCGAGCGAGTCCACCCCCAGGCCAGCGGCTATCTCGGGCACCGATGCCGTGGCCCCCAGGAGCTCCTCGCGAGACGGCATGTCGATCCCGTAGTAGCAGGGGTAGCGCACCGGGGGGCTGGCCACGCGGAAGTGCACCTCGGCGGCCCCTGCGGCCCGGATGAACTTCACCAGACTTGACGACGTGGTGCCGCGCACGATCGAGTCGTCGACCACCACCACGCGCTGACCGTCCAGGACCTCTCGCACCGGGTTGTACTTGATGCGGGCGGCGAAGTCGCGGTCGGCCTGGGTGGGGCGGATGAAGGTGCGGCCGACGTAGTGGTTCCGAAGCAGTCCGAGCTCGTAGGGGATGCCGCTCTCCTCGCTGTAGCCGAGCGCGGCCGAGTTGGCGCTGTCGGGGACCGCGATCACGCAGTCGCCCTCGACCGGGTGCTCCCGCGCCAGGGACCGGCCGAGAGAACGTCGCGCACGGTCGACCGAGACGCCCCAGAGGCTCGAGTCCGGACGGGCGAAGTAGACGAGCTCGAAGACGCACGCCGCCGGCTCCTCGGGGTGGACTCCGTGCAGGCTGTCGGCCCTGCCCGCGCGAAGGCGGACCAGCTCGCCCGGACGGACGTCGCGCACGAAGTCCGCCCCCATGATGTCGAGGGCGCACGTCTCGCTCGTAACCACATGCCCGCCGTCGAGCTCGCCCAGGACAAGCGGCCTGAAGCCGCGGGGATCGCGCACGGCGTACATCACGTCGCCCACGGTGACGACCAGGGCGTACGCACCCTCGATGAAGCTGAGCGCGTCGCGCAGCTGCGACTCGATTGTCCGGTGCCGCGAGCGCGCCACCAGGTGCACGATCACCTCCGAATCGGACGAGCTCCTGAAGATGGCGCCCTCGCCGACGAGCTGGTCGCGCAGCGTGTACGCGTTGGTGATGTTGCCGTTGTGCACGATCGACAGGTCGCCCTCCGCGTACCTCACGACCATCGGCTGTGCGTTGACGCGCTGGCCATCGCCCGCGGTCGAGTAGCGCACATGCCCCAGCGCGGTCGAGCCGTCGAGCGAGGCTATGCGCTTCGCGTCGAAGACGTCCGAGACGAGACCCAGCTCCTTGAAGAGCTTCGTCCGCCCGCCGTTGGTGGCGCAGATCCCCGCCGCCTCCTGTCCCCGGTGCTGAAGGGCGTAGAGGCCGAGGAAGACGAGCTCCGACGCGCTCTCCACCCCCGTGACCCCCACGATTCCGCACTCCTCGCGGGGACGGTCGTCGAGGAGGGGGAGGTGCACGTCGGTCGGTTTGGTCACGGCTCGTCGTCCATGGCTCTGGGAATTGCGCCGAAGTAGCGGTCGGCGAGAAGGTCGAGCGGCAGCTCGAGGGACTCTCCCCGAAGGTGGATCCGCAGCGAGGACCGCTCTTCGCCGACCGTGCCGATCGGCGTGCACGGGACCCCGTGCCTCGCGGCGATCTCCCGCACCTCGGCCTCGTCGGCCGGGCTCGCGCTCACGATCACCCGTCCGTGGTCCTCTCCGAAGAGGAGGGCGGCCGGAGGCAGCGCGTCGTGCAGGTGTAGGGAGGCGCCGACCGGCCACCCGGTGCGGGGGCGGCCCAGGCAGCACTCGGCCAGAGTGGCCGCCAGGCCCCCGGTCGCCACGTCGTGCGCCGAGCCGAGCACGCCGCGCGCGGCCATCGCGGGGAGGCAGCGGGTCAGGGCGCGCTCGGCCTCCAGGTCGACCCTCGGAGGCTCTCCCGCGACGACGCCGTGGAGTGCGTAGAGGTACTCCGAGCCGCCGAGCTCGCCCCTGTTGTGGCCGAGGAGGAGGATCGCGTCGCCCGGGCGGCGGAAGGAATGGCCGACGACGTTGGCGACGTCCGCGATCGTGCCGACCATGCCGATGACCGGGGTGGGGTAGACGGCCTTGCCGTCGGTCTCGTTGTAGAAGGAGACGTTGCCCCCGGTGACCGGAGTCTCGAGGTGGGCGCAGGCGTCGCGGATGCCGAGCACGGCCTCGCGGAACTGATGGCGGATCTCGGCCTTGAGAGGGCTACCGAAGTTGAGGCAGTTGGTGATGGCCAGCGGGGTGGCCCCGGTGCAGGCCACGTTCCTGGCCGCCTCGACGACCGCGCCCGCCGCGCCGCTTCGCGGATCCAGGTAGCAGTGGCGGCCGTTGCAGTCGGTGGAGGCCGCCACGCCGAGATCGGTTCCCGGGATCCGGATCAGCCCCGCCGACCCCCCGGGGCGCTCGATCGAGCTGGCGCGCACAGTCGTGTCGTACTGCTCGTAGATCCACTGCTTGGAGGCCACGGCGGGGGTGCCGACCACCTCCAGGAAGGCCACCCGGAGATCGTCGCCCGAGAGCTCCCCGTAGCGCGAGATGTCCTGGGCGCGGAGAGCCCGCACCTCCCCCGACTCCTCGCCCGGGCGCTCGTAGGCCGGGCAGCCCTCGGTCAGCGGCAGCGCCGGTATCTCCGCCACGGGCACGCCGTCCTCCAGGACCCGGAAGGTCCCCCTGTCGGTGACCTGGCCGATCGTCGCAGCCTCGAGCTCCCACTTCTCGAGTATCTGGCAGGCCGCTTCCTCCCGACCCGCTCTGGCGACGACAAGCATCCGTTCCTGCGACTCGGAGAGGAGGATCTCGTACGGCGTCATCGCCTCCGCGCGGACCGGCACCCGCGCGACGTCCATCTCGACTCCCGTCCCCGATCGCCCCGCCATCTCGGCGCCGCTCGAGGTCAGCCCCGCGGCGCCCATGTCCTGAATCCCCACGATCTCCCCGCTTGCGATCAGCTCGAGCGAAGCCTCCAGGAGGAGCTTCTCGGTGTAGGGGTCGCCTACCTGCACCTGCGGGCGGCTCGCCTCGTCGTCCCCCTCCGAGAGCTCCTCCGAGGCGAAGGTGGCACCGTGTATTCCGTCTCGCCCGGTGCGTGCGCCCACCGCCATGAGGGTGTTGCCGACCCCCTCGGCGGTGCCCCGGATCAGCTCGTCGCAGCGCATGATCCCGAGGCACATGGCGTTCACGATCGGGTTCTCCTCGTAGCCCCGGTCGAAGTGGACCTCGCCCCCCATCGACGGGATCCCGACGCAGTTGCCGTAGTCGCCGACCCCCCTGACGACCCCGGCAAGGAGGTAGCGCACGCGTGCACCCTCCAGATCGCCGAAGTGGAGCGAGTTGAGGGTGGCGACCGGACGTGCCCCCATCGTGAAGACATCGCGCAGGATCCCGCCCACGCCGGTGGCTGCGCCCTGGTAGGGCTCGACCGCCGATGGGTGGTTGTGAGACTCCATCTTGAAGGCGAGGGCCCAGCCGCCGCCGATGTCGATCACGCCAGCGTTCTCGCCCGGCCCCTGAATCACCCATGGGGCGGTGGTCGGGAGCAGCCGCAGGAGGCGCTTCGAGTTCTTGTAGCCGCAGTGCTCCGACCACATCGCCGAGAAGACGCCCAGCTCGGTGAAGGTCGGCTCCCGCCCCATTATCTCCACGATGAGCTCGTACTCCGATGGCGAGAGGCCGTGGTCCTCCACCAGCTCCGGAGTGATCGGGGGGTCGCCGGGCCGGGGCCGGGGAGCGCCGTTGGCCCTGCTCATCGGGCGGTCCCCGCAAGCGCCCTGCCCTCCGCTGCCGCCATCTGGGCCGGAGTGCGCTGGTGGACCGAATCGACGAGCGACTCGAAGAGGGGAAGTCCGTCCTGCGAGCCCAGCGCCAGATCGATGGCGCGGTCGGGGTGCGGCATCAGCCCGAGCACGTTGCCGCCCTCGTTCACAATGCCGGCGATTCGGTTCAGCGAGCCGTTCGGGTTGGCCTCCTCGGTCGACTCGCCCTCCGCGTCCGAGTAGCGGAAGAGGACGCGTCCCTCGGACTCCAGCTCCTCCAGGGCGCCGCGGTCGGCATAGTAGTTGCCGTCGGCGTGTGCCAGCGGCATCCGGATGACCTGCCCCTCGCGGTAGCGGCTGGTGAAGGGCGTGTCGGAGCGCTCCACCCGGAGTGCGCAGTCGTGCGACTGGAAGCGGAGCGAGCGGTTCCTGAGCAGCGCTCCCGGGAGCAGCCCCGCCTCGCAGAGGATCTGGAAGCCGTTGCAGATCCCGACCACGAGCCTCCCGGCGCGGGCGAACTCGACGACCGGCGTCATTATCGGGCTGAAGCGGGCGATCGCGCCTGGGCGCAGGTAGTCGCCGTGGGCGAAGCCCCCCGGGACGATCACAGCGTCGGTGCCCCCGAGCGAGATCTCGCGATGCCAGACCGGAACCGCCGTCGCCCCGGCCGCCTCGACCGAACGGTGGCAGTCCTGGTCGCAGTTGGAGCCCGGGAAGGTGATGACCGCTATCCTCACGCCTCCCCCCTGACCGTGACGGTGAAGTCCTCGGTGACCGGATTCGCCAGGAGCCTGCGGCACGACTCCTCGACGCGGGCCGCGGCGGTGGCGGCGGAGTCGGCTGCGACCTCCAGGTAGATGGCCTTGCCCACGCGCACCTCCGCGACCTCGTCGTAGCCGAGCGAAGCGAGCGCGTGGTGGATGGCGCCGCCCTCGGGGTCCAGCAGGCCCGGGCGCGGGGTGACCAGGACCTCGACTCTGAATCGGCTCAAGAAGCGCTCTCCTTACCGGTCGTGCAACTTTACTTCGCGGGTGAGCTCGTGGTAGTCCAGCTCGCGCGGCTCGACCTCGGCGCCGGCCGGATCCAGGAGCGGATCGCGCTCCGGGAGACGCTCCGTCAGGCCGAGAGCGACCGATCGGCCGAGCCCCCAGAGGGTGTAGGCGACGAGCGCCGGAAAGAACCAGTACGCCGGTATCGCGAGTGCGGGGACGACGCTCGCGCAGACGAGGACGGTGCGCACCACGCCCCGGCGGGTCGTCAGATCGATGCTCGGCACTTTGGCGTAGGGGATGTGGCTCAGCATCAGGATTGAGGCGATGACCATGGCGATCACCATGATCTGCGACCACGGCAGCATCCCAAGGTACGACTCGAAGGCGGGTGTCTGCGAGAGGGGGTAGTGCGTGGCCAGCATCATCGCTGCCGCCGGGGTCGGCAGTCCGTGGAAGTGACGCTTGGCCTCGCCCCCCTGCTCGACGTTGAAGCGGGCGAGCCGCACGACGACCGCCGCGAGGTAGACGAAGCCAATCACCCAGCTCCACCCCCCGTCGGAAAAGTAGAGGAGCACCATGATCAGCGCGGGCGCCACACCGAACGACACCGCGTCGGCGAGGGAGTCCATCTCGGCCCCGAAGGCCGATCCGGTGCGGGTGAAGCGGGCCACCCGGCCGTCGAGCAGGTCGAGGGTGGCGGCGAAGACGACGAACCACGCCGCCCAGAGGAAGTCCCCCCTGAGCGCCGCCACGACCGCGTACATGCCGAAGAAGAGGTTTCCCATCGTGAAGGCCGACGGGAGGATGATGACGCCCCGCCGGAGTCGACCCTTCCCGGCCGCCCTGCGGCGCGCCGGTCTCACGGGCTCTCACCTCTGAATGCTCCGACCGGTGCCAGCGCGACCGGCGTCGCGCCTCCGCGCACCCGATCGCCCACGCAAACCGTCACCCGCCAATCCCTCGGCACGATCAGCTCCACGCGCGAGCCGAAGCGGATGAGACCGATCCGCTCGCCCTTCTCCACGCGGTCGCCGCCCCGGGGGTAGGTGACGATCCGCCTCGCCACCAGCCCCGCGATCTGGCGCACCTCGATCGGCCCGGCGTCGGTCTCCGACCCGAGCGATGCCTGCTCGTTGACACGGCCCGCCTCCGGGTGCCACGCAGCCAGGTAGCGGCCCGGCCGGTAGCTGTACTCCGTCACCCGTCCCGCCATGGGGGCTCTCTGCACATGCACGTCGAAGATGCTCAGGAAGATCGATATTCTGGTCGCCGCCCGCCCGGCCGATCCCCCGACCGGCTCCCCGGCTGGTTCTACCCCGACGACCTTGCCGTCCGCAGGCGCCACGACGACGCCGGGATCGGCGGGCGAGCTCCGCTCGGGGTCGCGAAAGAAGTACGCTACGAAGAGTGCGAGCGCCAGCGAAAGGGCGGGCACTGCGCTCTGGAGGCCCCAGCCCCCGCGGTGCGCCCAGAGCAGCGCCGCGGCAGCCGCTAGGACGCAGACGAGGACGAAGGGGATCCCCTCGCGCGCCAGCGGAAGCCTCACGACGCTCCGCTTGGCACGGGGGAGAAGCTCGGCGGCTCGAAGTCGTCGATCGAGACTCCGGTCAGTCGCTCGAAGAGCTCGCGGTAGCGCTCCGAGGTGGCGGAGACGACCTCGGGGGGCAGCCTTGGGGGAGGGTAGCGCTTCTCCCATCCACCGAGACCCTCCAGGAAGTCGCGAAGCGGCTGCTTGTCGAGCGAGGGCTGGCCGCGGCCCTCCCGGTAGAGCTCGCGGGGCCAGAAGCGCGAGGAGTCCGGAGTCAGCACCTCGTCGATCAGGATCACCTCGCCACCCTCGGCCAATCCAAATTCGAATTTTGTATCGGCCAAGATGATCCCGGCCTCGGCCGCAGCCTCCCGTCCGATGTCGTAGATCGCCTGCGAGCGCTCGCGGAGCTCGTCGGCGAGACCGGACCCGATTAGCCCGCGTGCCTCTCGGAAGGGAATGTTCCGGTCGTGGCCGCCACGCGCCTTCGTCGCCGGCGAGAATAGCGGGCGGGGCAGAAGGCCGCTCTCGACCAGCCCCCGCGGCAGCGGCTCGCCTGCGAGGGTGCCGCTCCTCCTGTACTCCGCCCACGCCGAACCCGCCAGGTAGCCCCTCACCACGCACTCGACCGCGATCGGGTCGGCCCGGCGCACCAGCGTCGCCCGGCCCTCCCAGGCCGTGCGGCATCCGGCGAGCTCGGGCGCCGCGCGGACTATCTCGTCGGCGCGCACCGAGACGAGGTGGTGCGGCACGTCGCCCAGGTGCGCGCTCAGCCACCACGCGGTGATCTGCGTCAGGATGCGGCCCTTCTCCGGCACCGGCTCGGCCATCACGACGTCGAAGGCGCTCACCCGGTCGCTTGCGACGATCAGCAAGTGTTGGTGGCCGCCCTCCCCGGCTGCGTCCGGCACCTCGTAGAGCTCCCGGACCTTGCCGCTGGCGACGAGCGGCAGCGGCAGCGTCCCCCCCTCCGCCCCCGGCGCACCTTCGGGCTGGCTGCCCCTCAAACGCGCACCTCCGCCCCGGCCGCACCCGACCGCGCCGGGTAGCGCTCCAGCACCGGCGCCACGCTGCGGGCGAGGAAGGCGCGCACCTGCCAGCCCGCGCGCCCGGTCAGCGCAGCCGGTTCGGCGAGCGCTTCGAGCTGGGCCTGGGTGATGTCGAGCCCCTCGTCGCCCGCAACCATCTCGAAGAGGCTGCCCAGCTCTCCGGCGGCGATCCGCCGGGCCGCCTCCAGCGAGTGCCGCCGGATCCGCTCGTGTGCGGCCTGCCGGTCGCCGCCTTCGCGGGCCGCCGTGTGCATCATGGCGGCCTCCATCGCCATGAAGGGCAGGTGCTCGTCCAGGTTGGCCGACACGACGGCCTCGTTCACCCGGAGCCCGGCGGCGACGTTCGCCGCAAGCAGGAGGACCGCGTCGGTCGCCATGTAGGCGTCCGGAATCGCGATGCGCCGGTTGGCCGAGTCGTCGAGGGTGCGCTCCAGCCACTGCGTCGCGGCCGTTTGCGCCGGTCCGGCCGAGAGCGCCATGACGTGTCGGGCGAGGGCGCAGATCCGCTCGGAGCGCATGGGGTTCCGCTTGTAGGGCATCGCCGACGACCCGACCTGCTCCTCCTCGAAGGGCTCCTCCACCTCGCGCAGGTGCGAGAGCAGCCGGATGTCGTGGGCCATCTTCGAGCAGGAGGAGGCCACCCCGGCGAGCGTCGCCATGAGCGCCTGGTCGACCTTGCGCGGGTACGTCTGTCCGCTTACCGGGTAGCACTCGTCGAACCCCAGGCGGGTGCACACCGCCCTCTCGAGCGCGTCGACCTTCCCGTGGTCGCCCGCAAAGAGCTGGAGGAAGGAGGCCTGGGTGCCCGTCGTGCCCCGCACGCCACGCATCTTGAGCGCCTGGAGCCGGTGCTCGATCTCGTCGAGGTCGATCAGCAGATCCTGAATCCAGAGGGTGGCTCGCTTCCCGACCGTGGTCGGCTGGGCGGGCTGAAAGTGCGTGTAGGCCAGCGTAGCCACCTCACCGTGCTCCTCGGCGAATGCGGCCAGGGCGCGGACCGCCTGGACGACCCGGTCCCGCACCAGAGTCATCGCCTCGCGATGCTGGATCAGGTCGGCGTTGTCGCCTACGAAGGCGCTGGTGGCGCCCAGGTGGATGATTCCCCGCGCGGCGGGCGCGGCGTCGCCGAAGAGGCGTATGTGCGCCATGACGTCGTGACGGAAGCGCCGCTCGTAGTCGGCAGCAGCCTCCAGGTCGATATCGTCCAGATGCGCGCGCATCTGCTCCGTTGCCTCGGCGGGGATCTCCAGCCCCAGCTCGCGCTGCGCCTCCGCGAGCGCCAGCCAGAGACGCCTCCAGGTGCCGAAGCGAAATGCCGGGGAGAAGATCCGCTCCATCGTCCGAGAGGAGTAGCGCTCGGAGAGCGGGTGTCGATAGCGGTCGGCCGAGCTCGTCGCCACTCCTACCGCCCGGTCCAGGTGAGGAGGCCGGTCCGCACCAGGCGGCCTCCCCGCTCGAAGGCGAGGACAAAGGAGCGGTCGCCCCGCTGGGTGCGCCGCAGCTCCTCGGCCGCTTCGTCGGCGGTGCCCACGCGGCGGTTGTTCACGCCCAGCAGCACATCGCCCGTGGCGAGCCCGGTGCGGCTACTCAGACTCTCCGAGATCGAGACGACGAGCGCCCCCTCCGACGACGCCAGACCGCGTTCGGACCGAATCGCGGGGGTGACCGTCACCACCTCCAGGTCGCGCAGGAGCTCGACCCGCTCCGCGGTGACCGAGGGAAGCTGGGCGGCCCGCACCCTGATCGGCGTCTCGCCCTCGACCTCCACCTCGACCACGTCGCCCGCGCGCAGGTCGAGGAGCGCAGCTTCGTAGTCGAGGGGGGTGGCGATGCGGGCTCCGCCGACGCGCAGGAGGCGTGCTCCGGGCCGCAGCCCCCCGAGGGCCGCGGGCGAACCTGGCGAGACCCGCGCCACCCCGACCCCCTGCGAGCGTCCGAAGGCGTCCGCCTCCACCGCGTTCACGTCGAAGCCGAGCCAGGCGCGGCGGACGGTGCCGTGCTTGGCAAGATCGCGGGCCACCCTGAGTGCGCGGTCTATCGGTATCGCGAAGCCGAGCCCCTCGCTCCCACCTGAGCGTGAGAGGATCGAGGCGTTGATCCCGACCACCTGGCCCAGCGCGTTGACGAGCGGCCCGCCGGAGTTCCCCGGGTTGATGGAGGCGTCGGTCTGGATCATCCCCAGGTGGAAGCCCTCGTCGTCGCCGTCGGGGACGAGGTGGCGGCCGAGCGCGCTCACGACCCCCGCGGTGACCGAGGGCTGGTGGTTCGAGAGCAGCCCGCCGAAGGGGTTGCCGATAGCGATCGTCCACTCGCCGATCATCAGGTCGGTGGCGGTACCGAGAGGTGCCACCGGGAGTTCGGAGGCGTCCTCCAGGGCGAGCACCGCGATGTCGCTGGCGGGATCCGATCCGACGAGACGGGCGTCGAAGTCGCGGGCGTCGGGAAGGGTGACGAGAATCTGCGCCGCTCCGCTCACCACGTGGTGGTTGGTGAGAACCGTGCCGGCAGCGTCGACGATGAAGCCGGAGCCTATGCCGTGAGTCTCGCGGAAGGGCAGGTAGTAGGGATCGAAGAAGGATCGCCGCCGCGCCCGCTCCAGCCTGAGCACCGAGATCGTGACTACGGCGGGCGCCACATGGCGCGCGGCCCGGACGATGGCGGTCGAGCGGCTGGAGGAAAGTCCCTCTGCGGCCTGGGCCTCCTCGGACGCAGTCCGGCTCCCCTCGGCCGCCTCCTGGGCGTCGTCCGCCCACCCCCCAGTCTGGGGAGCCGCACCCGTCCCGCCGAGCGCCTGCGCCTCGGCCACCCTCCCCTCCGCCCCGTCCGGGGGCCCGCAGCCTCCGCAGAGGAGGGCCGCCGCCACCCCCGCGATCCAGAGTGGATGATTCGGCGGCACTCGGGACGAGGAGCATCGCCCCTTGGTTGTCAGAAAAGTAAACGTTACTTTACACAATGTAATGTTTATCTTACATGTTGCAGATGCTGGAGTCCCCACCTGGGCGGGTGCCGCCCGGCTCGCACGCCGTGGGAAGTCTGTCGACGGGCTGCCGGTCGAACTCCACACCGGTCAGGAAGAGCCCCCCCGGTGGTGCTGGCCGCGAGGTCAGTAGACCCGCGGCGCCCTCGAGCAGCATCTCCATCTCCTCCTCGCTCCTTCGTCCGAGCGCGATCTCGACCATGGTGCCTACCAAGTATCGCACCATTCGGTGCAGGAAGCGGTTCGCGGTGATCTCGAACGCGAGTCCCACATCCCCCCAGGGCATCCAGTCGGCGCTCTCGACCTTGCAGAGGTGCCCCCGGTGCTCCTGCCCGGCCTTGGCGAAGCGGCGGAAGTTGCGCACCCCGACGAGGACCCGGGACGCCCGCCGTGCGGCCTCTATGTCGAGCTCGCGGCAGAGCGGCCAGCACCAGCGCCGCCGAAAAGGCGACGCCGCCTCCGGCCTCACCCCGACGCGGTAGCGGTAGCTGCGCCCCACGGCGTCTCGGCGCGGGTGGAAGTCCGGCGGGGCGGCCCTGGCGGCCTCGACCCAGATCGACTTTGGCAGCACGGCGTTTAGAGCGCGGGCCAGCTCCACCCCGCCCCAGCTGGTGGGCATGTCGAGGGCGGCGACCTGCCCGGTGGCGTGCACCCCGGCGTCGGTCCGTCCCGCGCCCATGACCATTCGGCGCCCGCCTGCGATCCGCTCGGCGGCCCTCTGGAGGGCACCCTGGACCGTGGGCTGGCCGGGCTGCGCCTGCCACCCGCAGAAGTCGCTCCCGTCGTAGTGCAGAAGCAGCCTGAAGCGCCCCTCCGGCTCGGCCATCGGACGGCTCGCTCGGGCTGCTAGAAGTCCGTGAATGATCTCGCGCGAGCACCGAGAGCGGCGAAGCGCTGGCGGTCCGTGGACAGGCCCGGGCGAGCACCGAGGGGACGTTTTTCCACGGGCTGCTAGTACTTACGGACGAGTCCCACGACGATCCCCTGCACCTGCACCTCTGCGGCGGGCTCCACGATCGGCGCCACCTCCGGGTTGGCGGGCTGGAGGCGCACCCGGTCGCCGGGCTCCCGGTAGAGCTTCTTCACCGTGGCGGCCTCGCCGCCAACCAGCGCCACCACCATCTCGCCGTCGGCGGCCGTCTCGCCCGACCTCACCACGATGTGGTCGCCGTCGCGGATCTGCTCGTCGATCATCGAGTCGCCCTCCACGCGTAGCACGAAGTGCTCGCCGCCGCTCCCGACCATCTCGCCGGGGATCGACATCTCGCTGGCGTCCTCGATAGCCTCGATCGGTGCTCCGGCTGCCACCGTGCCGAGGAGTGGAAGGGCGGCGGCTGGCTCGACCTGGGACTCGATCTCGACCGAGCGACTCCGCCGGAAGGAGCGGCGGATGTACCCCTTACGCTGCAGGTTGGTCAGGTGCTCGTGGACCGTGGCCAGCGAGGCGTACCCGAAGTCCTGGCGGATCTCGTCGAAGCTGGGAGCATAGCCGTTGTCGGCGATGAAGTCCCCCAGGTAGTCCAGAATCTCCCTCTGTCGCTTGGTGAGCGGCATCTATGGCTCCGTGGCCCGCAGTGGGTTACCGAACAGCTTCCGAAATAAGATAGCGCGACGACGCTCCGCCGCCAACCTGCCGCCGCCCCGGGGCGGCGGATTGGCCCATTTGCGCTCCAAGGCGCTAGTTTGGCGGGGTGCCCGCTGGCAGTCGCGGGCCAATCCTCGAATCCTCGTGCATGGGCGAAAGGACCGCAAATGGCACTGCAGTTGCGATTGCTGGCGGCAGGAACTGTGTTGGGGGGGTGGCTCGGGGTGGCCGCTGCGCCCGCCGGGGCCCAGGAGATCAAGGCCCGGACAGGCTCCACCGTGACGGTCGGGGGGCGGGTGCAGGTTCAGTACGAGGCCTCAAGCGCTCGCGACTCCGTCAGCTCTTTTTCCGTGCGCCGGGTGTGGGTCACCATCGACGGCCGGGTCAGCGACAGAGTCGGCGGGCGGGTTCAGTTCAACGCGGATGGCGCCACGGTGCTGGACGCCTACCTCGAGCTCGCGCACTCGCCGGCCCTCAAGATCCAGGTGGGTCAGTTCAAGCGGGCCATGTCGCACTTCTGGCTGGCCGTGAACGCCGACCTGCCGATGATCGAGCGCGACGCCCGGGTCACGGGTGTCAACCACTGTCCAGGCGTGGGGGGCGTCTGCTCCTTCGGGCAGCTGACCGGGGCCCTGGGGCTTGACACCTACGAGCCGGGCATCCTCGCCACAGGCCGTCTCGGTGGCGGAAGTCTCGGCTACAGAGTCACGCTCACCAACGGAGAGGGGATGGCGTCCGATGTGAACACGGCCAAGTCCGCTTCGGGGAGATTGTCGTTCTTCCCGGCGGAGGGGACGCGCCTCTCCGCCTATCTGGCGCTCGACGAGACCCTTGGCTCGCGCGGACAGACGATGAGGGTGCCTGCCTACGGTGCCGAGCTGGAGATCGGGTCGTGGCGCAACGGTCCCCACCTTCTGGTCAACGGCCTGACGGGCCGCAACTGGGAGGTCGACGACGTCGCCACCTTCACCGCCTTCCAGCTGATGGCTCTCTGGTACCGCCCCCTTGAGAGTCAGTCGCTGGCCGGTGTGGAGCCGATGCTGAGGTTCAGCTGGGCCTCCACCGAGCGCCCCGGGCTCGTCCCGTATTACCGGGGCGGCGGGGACGGAAGCGACGCCAACTTCAGAGACGTCACCGGGACGGTGATCACACCCGGCTTCATGGTCTACTTCGCTGGCCGCAACGGGGTCGCCGTGAACCTTGACCTGTATCGCTCCGGCGAAGTGAGGGAGTGGTCCCTCAAGCTCCAGGCATTCGCCTTCTTCTAGCGGTCCGCGCGCCGCCGGGCTGAGCCCTGGGCACAGTTACTGTAAACCGTGGATTACATATTGTAAGGCATACTTTACGGTAGGACAGGCGAGCGAAGCGGTCCAGCGCGGATGCCGCGCGCCTCGAATGCCGTCAGGGTTTCTTCCACGGGCTGCTAGCACCCGCGACCGGCGAGGGCGCCACTACTGCGCGAAGCTCTCCTTGGCCTCGTCGGCGGTGGCGAAGACCTTTGTCAGGCGAACGAAGCCGCTGACCTCCAGCACCTCGCGCACATGGTCCGGAACGGCACAGAGCGCCAGTCCGCCCCCCCCCTCGTTGGTCCTTCGAATGGCGATCAGAAGGACGCGCAGCCCGGCGCTGCTGATGTAGCTAAGGCCGCCACAGTCGATCACCAGGCTGCTGACGCCCTTGCCGATGATGGCGCTGAGCTCCTCGTCGAACTCCTTGGCGTTCGCCGAATCGATCCTGCCATGGACTTCCGCGACGGCGATGCTCCCAGCGTAGCTGGTCTCCACTTTCATCTTTGTTCCTCCGAGTGCGCCCCGATCGGCTGCACCAGGTTGAGGCGGTTCCGCCCGTCAACTCTCTCGTAGCTGAGGGTCTGTACGAACGCCTTGGTGAGGTGAATGCCGAGCCCGCCCACGCGGCGATCTTCGGCGGAAAGGCTGAGGTCCGGCACGGGCGCGTCCCGAAGGGGGTTGAAGGGACGGCCGTTGTCTTCGACGGTCGCCTCCAGCGTGGAGTCGGTCACAGCAAGCGCCAGGGAGATGCTCGGCTCGACCTCGGCGTCCTCGGCGTCCTCGAAGGCGTACGAGACCGCGTTGGTCAGGAGCTCGTCCAGCGCCAGCTGGAACTTGAAGATGAGCCCCATCGGCAGGTTGTGCCCGAGCGCGAACTGCTCGAACCGCTCCATCGCCTTGCGCGGAGCGTCGCGGTGCAGTCCGACCTCAATGTCGAGCCTGTCTTCCAAGTCTCCCTCCCACGGCTGATCGCTCCCACCACGCTGGGGGTCTCCAGTCGCGCCGCAGTGCAAAGGTACGATGCAGGTGGGTCCAGATCCAGAGCGAGTATGGCGAGTCGGCATTTCCCGCCGCAACCGGCAGTCGGCCGCTGGGGGGGGCCACGGTTTGACTGAGGCTGCCGGCACCGTACATTACCACGTGCGCGGCCCCGTGCCGACCGGCTGTGGGGCTGGCGACTTCCTGCGGGCTGCATGTGCACTCCGCCCGACCCAAGGACCGAGTTCCAGTACCATATGGCCAAGATCCTGGTTGTTGACGACGAGCCCGATCTCGAACTGCTGTTGCGCCAGAAGTTTCGCCGCCGGGTGCGCAAGGGCGAGCTCAACCTGGTCTTCGCCCAGAACGGCGTCGAGGCTCTCGAACGGCTCGAGGAGCATCCTGACGTGGACATGGTCCTGTCCGACATCAACATGCCGCAGATGGACGGGCTCACCCTCCTGAGCCAGCTAAACGAGCTCAGCTACGATGTCCGCGCTGTGATCGTGACCGCCTACGGTGACATGCGGAACATCCGCACCGCCATGAATCGGGGCGCCTTCGACTTCGTGACGAAGCCCCTCGACTTCGAGGACCTCGAGGCCACCATCGCCAAGACGCTCTCCCACCTCGAGATCATGCGGGACGCCCTCCGCTCCCGCGACGAGCTGGTGGCGATCCGCCAGGAGCTGGGGGTGGCGGCGCGCATGCAGGAGTCGATCCTGCCGACCCACTTTCCGGAGGATCCGCGCTATCAGCTTCACGCCTGGATGACGCCGGCCAAGGAGGTTGGCGGCGACTTCTACGACTTCTTCCGGCTCGAAGACGGGCGCGTCGGGATCGTGATGGCGGACGTTTCGGGGAAGGGGGTGCCGGCCGCCCTCTTCATGATGGTCAGTCGGACGATCATGAAGGGGACCGCAATCGGACAGAACGACCCCTCGCTCTGCCTCGGCGAGGCCAACCGTCTCCTGTCGGAGTCGAACGAAGAGGCGATGTTCGTGACGCTCTTCTATGCCAGCTTCGACCCCGAGACGAGGCTAATGGAGTTCGCCAACGCAGGCCACAACCTGCCCCACGTCGTCAAGGACAGCGGCGAGGTCGCCACGATCAGGTGCGAGTCCGGACTGGTGCTGGGGGTGGTTCCCGAGTTCAGCTTCCCCGGCGGCTCGATGACGCTGGAAGCCGGAGACACAGTCTTCTTCTACACCGACGGGATCACCGAGGCGATGGACGAAGAGGGGGTCGAATTCGGCGACGACGAGCTGGTCGAGGTGCTCGCCGAGACCGGGGGCCTTGCGGCCGGAGCGGTCTGTGGGAGGGTGGTGCAGGCGGTCCAGGAGCACGCCGGCGAGGCGGACCAGTCCGACGACATCACCTGCCTCGCTCTGCGCGTGCTTGAACCGGGGGCGTGAGCCCGGGGCCGAGGTCCCGTCGCGGCCGGGGTTTCGCAGCCCCGCTTGCGGGGTCGCTGCTCGCGGCCTTGCCGTTCGCTCCGGGGGACGCTCAGGGGCAGACCGACGGGGTTCCCGGCGACGGGGTATTCGCCGACTCGATAGTGTTCGGCCAGTCGGCCGCCCTTAGCGGTGCCGCGCACAGGCTCGGAGACAACATGCGCCTGGGCGTCCTGGCGGCCTTCGACGAGGCCAACCGGGCCGGGGGAGTGCTGGGGCGCACACTCCGCCTCGTGGTGCGGGACGATCGGTACGAGGCCGAGGCGGCGGTCTCCAACACGCGCGAACTCATCGCCAAGGGGGTGTTCGGGCTGATTGGGGCGGTCGGCACCCCCACCTCGCGGGTGGCCGAGCCGATTGCGAGCGAGGCCGGAGTCCCGTACATCGGGGCCTTCACCGGCGCGGAGCTGCTCAGGGGACCCGACCAGCGCCACGTCGTGAATCTGCGGGCCTCCTACTATCAGGAGACAGAGGAGATGGTGGAGAGGCTCACTGCCGACCTGGGCTTCACGCGCATCGCCATTCTCTACCAGGACGACAGCTACGGACTCGCCGGGCTGAACGGCACCGAGCGCGCGCTCGGTAGGCGGGGCATGGCGCTGGTGGCCGAGGGCACCTACGTGCGCAACACGGCCGCCGTGAAGCGCGCGCTGCTGAAGATCCGCGACGCGAGACCGCAGGCCGTCATCATCATAGGCGCCTACCGGCCAGCCGCCGAGTTCATCAAGTGGGCTGGCAAGATCGGCTTGCGGTCGGTCTTCGTGAACCTCTCCTTCGTGGGCAGCAACGCGCTCCTGGAGGAGCTGGGACCCCACGGCGAGGGGGTTATCGTCACCCAGGTCGTTCCCTTTCCGCGCGACGTCTCCATACCCGTCGTGGCAGACTACCAGGAGGCGATCCGCGCCTACGACCCGCGGGCGCTCCCCGGCTTCGTCTCGCTCGAGGGCTACCTCGCCGGCCGGCTCGTGATCGAGGTGCTCAGGGGTCTCTCGGACGAGCCCGAGGGCACCCCGACGCGCGAGGGATTCCTCGGCGCGCTGAAGGAGATGAGTCCTCTCGACCTCGGCGGGTTCGTCGTCGGCTACGGTCCCGGCGACAACCAGGGCTCGGACGCCGTCTTCCTGACGGTGATTCGAGACGGTCGTTTCGTGCCCGTGGAGCGCCTCTCGCGATGACGAGTCGCTCCAAGTCGATCGACGCTCGCCTACACCATGGCTTCGAGTGGCTGCTGGAGCGGCTGCCGAGCCGGCTGGGGTCCCGACTCAAGCGGGCGACGGGCGGACGTCTGGGCATCGGCACCCAGATCGTGGCGGGGCTGGGGGGGGGGGTGCTCCTCACGATCGTCTCCATCCTGCTGGCGCTTGTCCTGATGTCGGTCGTCAGCGGCCGCCAGCGAGAGATCACCCTAGACCACATTCCGGCGGTCGTGGGCGCCTTCGACGTGGCGCAGCGGAGCGCCGAGCTTGTCGGCGCGACGCCGGGACTCCTGGCGGCGACCTCTGCGGACGAACTCGAGCGGATACTCGCTGAGCTGGAGGCCACCGAGGACCTTCTGAAGGAGACGGTCGCGGTCGTTGCGGAGTCGCAGGACGGGGAGCCGGAGTCCTCGGTCGCGGTGCGTAGCGAGGTGGTGCCGCTCGTCGACAGCCTCGTCGACGTCGTGCAGGATATCGGCACCTCGGTGGCATCGCGGCTCAATCACCAGAGCCGACTGCGGGAGCTGGGCGTCGCCCTGGACGAGGTGAGCCTCAACCTGCAGCAGCGCATCGAGGGTGAAGTTGACGACCAGCACTTCTTCATGCGCGTGGGGCTGCGCGAATTGGAGGGTGTGCCGGTCCCCGACTCCCGCCGCAGGACGATGGCCGAGCTGAACCACTACAGCGGGCTACTGCTCTTCAAGGCGTACCAGAACGAGGTCGCGGCCCAGGTCGCGCAGGCGATGATGGAGAGCGACCGGCAGCAGCTTCGCGTCAATCGCGAGCGCTTTCAGACGGCGCTGAACGACGTGGAGGAGGCGCTGGGCGAGGTGCGCCCCCGCGCCCGAGATCGGCTGCGCGAACTGATGGAGGAGATGGAGAACCTCTCCGTCAGCCCCCGCGGCGTATTCGAGACGAGGGACGGCGAGCTGGAGGAGATAGCCAGCGCCGAGGCCCTGGTCGTGAGGAGCAATCGGATCGCCGAGCGGCTGGTGGGGCGGGCGGAGATGCTGAAGCAGGATGCGGATTCGGCGGCATTCGGGGCGGCCGCCAGCTCCCAGACGCTTGTGCAGCTGGGATTCTGGTTCATGGTCGTCGTCTCCGTCCTGACGATCGGCCTGGGCCTGGTCGCCTGGAAGGCCTTCGGCGAGCGGCTGCTAGTGAGGATGCGGCGACTGTCGATCGCGACCCGCAAGATGTCCAGGGGCGACCTCGAGGTGCAGGTCGAGATCGAGGGCAACGACGAGCTGACCGACATGGCGGATGCGCTCGAGGTCTTCAGGCAGCACGCGCTGGAGGTCCAGCGCCTCAATCTGGTGGAGGAGCTCGCGAAGCAGGTCCAGGCGAAGAACAGCGAGCTGGAGGAGACTCTGGACAACCTGCAGCGCACCCAGCAGCAGGTGATCAAGCAGGAGAAGCTCGCCTCGCTGGGCGCGCTGACCGCCGGGGTCGCCCACGAGATCCGCAACCCCCTGAACTTCGTGAACAACTTCGCCACCCTCTCGACCGAGCTCATCGAGGAGCTCGGAGAGGAGATCACCGACCTTGGCAAGGATGGCGGCGAGGAGCCGGACCAGGAGTACATCGGAGAAATTCTCGCCGACCTCAGGATGAACCTCACCAAGGTGAACGAGCACGGGCAGCGCGCGAACAGCATCGTGGACGGGATGCTCGCGCACTCGCGCGACGAGGCTGGCCATGTCGAGTCGGTGGACATCAACTCGCTGGTGCGCGAATACGCCAGGCTGGCCTACCACGGGATGCGCGGCACAGACTCCTCGTTCAACTGCGACATGATCTACCAGATCGACCAGGATGCCGGCAGGATCGACGCGGTCACCAGCGACCTGAGCCGCGTCTTCCTCAACGTCATCACCAACGCCTGTCACGCGACCCAGGCCCGCGCCGCCAACGAGGACGACTCCTACATGCCGGCCGTGACGATCACCACGGAGGGCGGCGAGGACGAGGTGACCGTGAGCGTGCGCGACAACGGCACCGGGATCCCCGAGGAGATCCTCGGCCGCATCTTCGATCCCTTCTTCACCACCAAGCCGGGCACCACGGGGACGGGGCTGGGGCTCTCCATCTCCCACGAGATCGTCCAGGAGCACGGTGGCAGCTTCGAGGTGGACACGGAGCCGGGCTCCTTCACCGAGTTCAGGATCACGATCCCGCGCAAGGGCGAGGACGCGGCGGTCTCCGGCCTCTGACCTTCGGCTCGCGGAGGGATCGGGCGCCGCAGCGCCTTTCGGGGTTTCTCCCCGCAGCGGTCGACTTTCGCCGGCTGCTGGCGCTGGCCGCCCCGGTTGCGCTCGTGCAGGTGGGGATTCTGGCCCAAGGGCTCGTCGACACCGCGATGGTGGGGAGGGTGGACGCCACCCAGCTGGGGGCGGTGACGCTGGGGAATCTCTACTTCTTTGGGGTCTCGGTCTTCGGGATGGGGCTCCTCCTGGCTCTGGACCCCATCGTATCGCAGGCCTTCGGCGCCGAGGACCGGGATGCCATGGAGGTCGCGGTGCAGCGCGGCTTCGTTCTGAGCTTCGCCGTCGCGGTGCTGGCCGCCGTGCCGCTGGCGCTGGCGGAGACATTCTTCACGGTGATGAGGCAGCCCGAGGAGGTAGTGCCCGTCGCCGCCGCCTACGCGCGCACCCAGATACTGGCGCTGCTGCCCTTCTACGCCTTCCTCGTCGTCCGCCAGGTCCTGCAGGCCGTGGGCCGGGTCTCTCCGGTCGTCTGGACGATCGCCGCGGCGAACGTCGTGAATGTGGTCGCCAACTGGATTCTGGTCTTCGGCAACGTGGGGGCGCCCGCCATGGGCGCGGTGGGGTCCAGCTGGGCCACCGCCATCTCGAGGTGGTGCATGTGGATCGGTGCGCTTGCCCTAGGGTGGAGGGTGATCGGCCCCTTCCTGCGCCGATTGCGGAGCGATCTGCTCGCCCCGGAGGCGCTGATGCGGCTCCTCCGCCTTGGCTCTCCGATCGGCCTCCAGCTATTCCTCGAATTCGGCGCCTTCGGGGCAATCGGACTCCTGATGGGGTGGCTGGGCACCGTTGCGATGGCTGGCCACCAGATCGCACTCAACCTGGCTGCCTTCACCTTCATGATCGCGCTCGGCATCTCGCAGGCGGCTACGGTGCTGGTGGGGCGCGCGGTCGGCAACGGCGACGCCGGACTGGCGAGGCGGGCGGCGGGCAGCGCGCTCCTCTGCTGCCTGGGTGCGATGGCCTTTACGGCGCTCGTCTTCCTGCTCCTCCCCGGCCCGTTGGCACGTGCCTTTACGACGGACCCCGGCGCGGCCGCGGTGGCGGCGCTGCTCATCCCCGTGGCAGGCGTCTTTCAGCTCTGCGACGGGGTGCAGGTCGTCTGCACCGGCGTGCTGCGCGGGGTGGCCGACACGCTCAGGCCGATGGCGTACCACGTCCTTGGATTCTGGTTCGTCGGAATGCCGATCAGTCTCTGGCTCGGATTCGGGGCCGGAGTGGGCCCGGAGGGGCTCTGGTGGGGCCTGGCGGCAGGGCTCGCCGCGGTGGCCGCCCTCCTCCTGGCGCGGGTGTGGAGGCACCTGCAGGGCGAGCTGGAGCGGTTCTGAGTGTCGTCGATAATGTAGGGGCCCGCGTAACAGGCGTTGTAAGCCATGACTTACATATTGTAAAGCATATTTTACACTTCGGGGATTCGGCGCTGCTCCTGGCGTGGGAGGCTGCTAGAAGTCGCCTACGAGGCCGATCTCCGTCTCGAGCTCGTAGCCGGTCTCCCGCATGACGGTCGACCGCGCCAGCTCGATGAGGGCGCACACCTCGGCCGCCGTCGCACCCCCGAGATTCACGATGACGTTGGCGTGGCGATGGAAGATCTCGGCCGCGCCGTGCACACGCCCCTTCAGGCCGCACTCGTCGATGAGCCGACCGGCGCCGATCCCCTCGATCTTCTTGAAGATCGACCCCACGCACGGGTAGAGCCAGAGATCCGGGTGGCGCTCGTTCCTCCAGGCCAGGTTCTCGCGGATGACGCGGCGCAGCTCCTCCCTCTCCGTCGGGACGAGCCTGAGGGAGACGTCGAGCACCACGTCGCCGGTGTCGTGGATGACGCTGTAGTCGTAGCCGAAGCGGAAGTAGCTGGTGTCGACGCTGCGAATCCGGCCCTCGGGGTCGAGGATCGTGGCACCCTCCATCACCTCCTCCCAGAAGACGGTCCGCTCCCTCCCGGGGGCAGGTGCGAGGAAGTGCAGGTTCTGCCAGACCGCACCCCCCACGGTGCTGGGAATGCCGACGAAGTGGTGAATTCCCCCGAGGCCGCGGGCCACCGTGGCGTTGATCAGATCGGGGAAGGTGTCGACGCCGGCCCCCGCCACCACCAGGCCGTCGTCGCCGAGCTCCACCCCGCCGATCTCGCAGCGGATCACCACCCCCCGATAGCCAAGGTCGGCGACCAGGATGTTGGCGCCCCGGCCTAGCACGAGGTAGGGGATGCCCATCTCCCTGGCTGCGCCGACGGCCCGGGCCAGCTCGTCGACCGATCGGGCGCCGTAGAAGAGGTCGGCCGGCCCGCCGATCCGAAAGGTGGTGAAGGGTGCCAGCAAGACGTCCCGCCGAACCCTCACCGGGTCCACCACCTCCGAGTATGCGTCGGCGAGCGCCGGCGCCAGAGGTCTCACCGCTGCGGTCCGAGCACGGGGTCCATGCCCAAGTCTGGCGCTGGCCACCCTCCAGGGCAACCGACCACGCGGGCCGGGCGCCGGGGCGGCCCGCTGGCGTCTGCCTTATCTTGCGAGGAGTCCACGAACCCACTGCCAGGCGCCTGCCACCCTATGGAACCACCTCGCACATCGCTCCTGGAGCGCTGAGGATGTCCTTCTCCGACCGGCGGGTCCGGGTTCTCGTGGCAAAGCCCGGACTGGACGGCCACGACCGCGGCGCCAAGGTGATTGCGGCCGCCTTTCGCGACGCGGGCTTCGAGGTCGTCTACACCGGCCTGCACCAGACGCCGGAGATGATCGTGGCGGCCGCCGTGCAGGAGGATGTGGATGTAGTTGCGATGTCGGTGCTTTCGGGGGCTCACATGACGCTCTTTCCGAGGGTTCGCGAGCTCCTCGACCGGGAGGGTCTGGAGCATGTGCTGCTGACCGGAGGCGGGATCATACCCGACGAGGACGCCGCCGCCCTGGGGGAGCTCGGGGTGGGTCGCATCTTCGGACCGGGCACTGCCACCACCGAGGCGATCGCCTACATCCGCGACTGGTACTTGTCTCGGGAGCAGCCCTATTAGCAGCCCGCGGAGGGTCGGCGGACCCGCAGCGACTCCCACCGATTCCGGCCGCCGCATGGAGAGACTCGGCCGGGAGCTCCTCGAGATCCGCCGTCGCCTCGAGCTCGGCGGGGGTGCCGAGAGGATCCGCCGGCAGCGCGAGCGGGGCAAGCTCACCGCGCGCGACCGCATCTCGCACCTCCTGGACCCAGGCGCCACCTGGGCCGAGGTGGGGCTCCTGGTGGCCCACGACCGCTACGAGGGAGAGGCACCCGCCGCGGGGGTGGTCACCGGGGTGGGCGTGGTGGAGGGGCGCGAAGTGGTGGTCGTCGCCAACGACGCGACCGTCAAGGCGGGATCCTGGTGGCCCGAGACGATCGCCAAGATACTGCGCGCCCAGGAGATCGCGATGCGATGCCGCATCCCGATCGTCTACCTGGTCGACTCGGCCGGGGTCAACCTGCCCTACCAGGAGGGCGTGTTTCCCGGCCAGTACGGGGCGGCTCGCATCTTCTACTACAACTCCATCATGCGCCGCTACCTGAAGGTTCCCCAGTTCGCCGCCGTGATGGGTCCGTGCATCGCAGGCGGGGCGTACCTCCCGGCGCTCTCCGACGTGATCCTGATGGTCGAGGGGACTTCGTTCATGGGGCTGGGCGGCCCCAATCTGGTGAAGGGGGCCACCGGGCGCACCGTCGGGCGCGAGGAGCTGGGCGGGGCGGCGATGCACACCGGAGCGAGCGGGGTGGCCCACTACCGGTGCCGGGACGACGAGGAGTGCATCGGCAGAATTCGGGGGCTGATCGCCGACACGACGAAGGTCGGCGGCGGCGCGGCTCCTGGGGTTCGGCCTGCGGTGCCTCCGGTGCGCGAGGCCCGGGATCTCTACGATCTCCTCCCCGACGACCACCGCCACCCCTACGACATGCACGCCGTGCTGGAGGCGCTCCTCGACGGC
This sequence comes from Gemmatimonadota bacterium, assembly GCA_026706635.1. Lineage (GTDB taxonomy): Bacteria > Gemmatimonadota > Gemmatimonadetes > Longimicrobiales > Gaopeijiaceae > Bin94. Next base: position 58,461 of record JAPOYJ010000067.1, read on the forward strand.
GACGGACTCACCGAGTTCCAGCCCGACCACGCCGCCGAGATCATCTGCGGCACCGGCAGGGTGGCGTCGATCCCGGTCGCGGTCCTGGCGAACTCTCGCCACATCGTGAAGGACCGGCGCGGAGGCCCCCCGCGACTCGGGGGGATCATCTACACCGAGTCGGCCGAGAAGGCGGCCTACTTTATCGACAACGCCAACCGGCAGGGTCTGCCGATCCTCTTCGTGCAGGACGTCTCGGGCTTCATGGTCGGCCCGGAGGCCGAGCGGAGCGGGATCATCCGGGCGGGGGCGCGCTTCGTCGAGGCGATGGCCACCGCGGTCGTCCCCAAGGTGGTCCTCACCCTGAACCACGCCTCGGGCGCAGGGTACTATGCGATGGCGGGGCAGGGCTTCGATCCCGACTTCATCCTTACGCTCCCGACGGGACGGATGGGGGTCATGGAGGGTGCCAGCGCGGCGATGGCGCTCTTCGGCCCCGAGCTGGAGAAGCTCAGGGCGGAGGGTGCCGAGCCGGGCCCGGAGCTGAAGGAGCGCATCGAGAGCGTCCATTCGGACTACGAGGAGCAGCTCGGCGCCATCTACGCCGCGGCCCGGGGATTCGTCGACGCCGTGGTGCTCCCCGAGGAGGTGCGCGACTGGCTCGCCCTGCTCCTCCGGGCTTCAGGCAGGAATCCAGAGCCGCACCTGGGGCCCTTCGTGCTCCCGGCAGGGCTCGGCGAGGCCCACAGATGAGCGGCAGGGGCGCTCTGTCGAGCGGGCGTCCGGGGAGAGTGCGGGTCGCCAGCGGCCAGGGTTTCTGGGGGGACGACCTCGAGGCGCCGGTGCGGCAGGTCGAGGGTGGCCGGATCGACTATCTCATGCTCGACTACCTGGCCGAGGTGACGATGTCGATCATGCAGAAGCAGCGGTCGCGCGACCCGGGAGCCGGATATGCCCGCGATTTCGTCACCCTGATGGAGCGGATCCTACCCGCATGCGTCGAGCGAGGCATCCGAGTGGTGACGAACGCCGGAGGGGTGAGCCCCCAGGAGTGCGCCAGGGCGGTGGCCGAGGCCGGAAGGCGGGTCGGCGCAGGGGGACGCGCGAGGATCGGCGTGGTCACCGGAGACGACCTTATGGACCGCCTCGACGACCTCGCCTCTGCCGGTCACCCGCTCGCCAACATGGAGACCGGCGAGCCGCTGGCGTCGGTCCGCGACCGGGTGCGGAGCGCGAATCTGTACCTCGGCGCCGGTCCCATCGTACAGGCGCTGGAGGAGAACGCGACCGTCGTGGTGACGGGCCGCTCCACCGACACCGCGCTCACCTACGCCCCGCTCGTGCACGAGTTCGGGTGGTCGTGGAGCGACTGGGACCGGCTGGCGAGCGGGATCGTCGCTGGCCACATCAACGAGTGCGGGGCGCAGGCCAGCGGGGGCAACTGCTCGGCAGAGTGGTGGAGCATACCGGATCTCTCCGGGGTCGGCTTCCCCATAGTCGAGGCGTCGCCCGACGGGAGCTTCGTCGTGACGAAGCACCTGGGATCGGGCGGCGCTGTCAGCCTCCGCACCGTCAAGGAGCAGATCCTCTACGAGATGGGGGATCCGTCGAGCTACATCACCCCCGACGCGACGGCCGACTTCACCACGATCCGCCTGGAGGAGGACGGATCCGACAGGGTCCGGGTCCACGGCGTGAGAGGCGCCCCGCCGACCGGCTACCTGAAGGTCTCGGTGGCGTACGGGGCTGGCTACAAGGCGGTCGGCACCCTGGTCTATGCCTGGCCCGATGCCGCCGCGAAGGCCCGCGCGGGCGCCCGGATTCTCCGCGAACGGATGGACCGCCTGGGGCTCGCCTTCGATCAGGTGCTCGTCGAGCTCGTCGGGTGGGACTCGACGCATGGCCACCTGGTGGGGCACCCCCCGCCGGATATCCCCGAGGTGCAGCTCAGAGTCGGCGTGAGAGGCGGCGACGGGGCGGCGGTGGGGCGCTTCACCCGCGAGATCGCGCCACTCGTCCTGACGGGGCCTCCCTCGGTTACCGGATTCTCGGGGGGACGGCCCCGCGTCCAGGAGATAGTCGCCTACTGGCCGGCGCTGATCGAGCGCACGGCCGTCGAGCCGGAGATCTCTGTGGAGGTGTACGAGCTGTGAGCGGGAGTGAGGAGCTGGTCGAGGTGAGCCTCCTCGAGCTCGCCCACGCGCGCTCCGGAGACAAGGGAGACACCGCGAATGTGGGCTTGATCGTCTACGATGAAGCAGACTATAATATTATTGTGAAACAAGTTACTCCAGAAAGAGTGAAGCATCACTTTAAGGATATGGTCAGGGGTGAGGTGGAGCGCTTCCGCCTCGACAACCTCTGCGCCGTCAACTTCCTGCTGCACGGAGCGCTCGACGGAGGCGGAACCGTCTCGCTCAAGACCGATGCGCAGGGCAAGGTGCTGAGCACGGCGCTTCTCCGCATGAAGGTCGAGGTGCCGCGCGGGGTCGCCGCGCGGGTGCGGGGGCGGGGGCGTCTGCCTGCGGGCGCCGCAGGGGAGGGAGGCTGATGGCCGATCGCCAGAGAGCGCCGGTGCGGCTGGAGCTCCGGGGCGGGGTTGCGCGCATCGCCCTCAACCGGCCCGGCCGGCGCAACGCGCTCTCGGCGGAGATGGTCGAGCTCCTGGGGCGGCATCTCGCGCGCCTAGCCTCGGATCCCGAGGTGAAGCTGGTCACGCTCAGCGGCGTTGGCGCCGACTTCTGCGCGGGAGCGGACCTGGAGGAGATCGCCGCCTCCCAGCGCGGTCCGATCGAGGATGCGCTGGCCGACGCCGACGCCCTGGGCGACCTCCTGGTCCGGATTCGCCGAGCCCCCGTGCCAGTTGTGGCGGTCGTGCGGGGGCGGGCGATCGGTGGCGGTGCGGGACTTGCCGCGGCGTGCGACATCGTGCTCGCCCATCGGGACGCCTCCTTTGCCTTTCCAGAGGTGCGGATCGGCTTTGTCCCGGCGGTGGTGCTCGCGGTCCTGAGGCGCAAGGTCGGCGAGGCCAGCGCCTTCGAGATGGCGATTCGAGGACAGGTGCTCGGCGCGGCCGAGGCTGCGAGGGTGGGGCTAGCGACCCGGGTGGTCGAGGGCGACGACTTCGACGACGCGGTCGAGAGCTACTTGGACGAATTGGCGGCCCGCCCGGCGTCGGCCGTCTCGCTGACGAAGCGCCTCTTCGTGGGACTCGACGGCGTCTCCTTCGAGGACGCCATCGCGAGAGGGGCGGAGGCGAATGCAATCGCCCGCATGACGCGCTCCTGCCGGGACGGGGTCAGGCGCTTCCTGGATCGCAGGTAGGCTGGGACTGGCCGGTGTTTCGTCCCTCCCGCAGGCGCGGACGGAGTAGCGGCGACCACCTGTCCTGGAGGGTCGGCCTCCTGGGGGCGGGGGCGCTCCTCGGCCTTGCCGGGATGGGGAGCTCGCACGGGTGGCTTGTCTGGGTGGGCGTCGGGGTCCTTGTGGTCGGGCTCCTGCTCCGCTTCCTGCCGAGAGGCGAGTAGCGGCCTAGCAGCCCGTGGACGAGGCTCCCACGGCGGGAGCGTCGCTGCATCCCCGCTGGACCACTTCGCTTCCGTGTTGCTTCTTGCGCTCGAGGGCATCTGTTCAACCGGGTTGCCCCCCCCCGGAGCTGGCCCCAATCGCCATTCCATCGCCCCGCCTCGGGCCCTTTCATTACCCTTGGGGGGCGGGCCCATCCGTTGCCTGCGCTCCCTCCTGCATGTAATCTTCACTTTGCAATATGTAAACTATCGTTTACAAGTGACGAGCACCCCCGTCACCTTGTCGGCAGCCCGCGCCACCCTCCGCAAGGAGTTCGGCTTCGACGCCTTCCGCCCCGGACAGGAGCGCCTCGTCGCGAGCGTCCTCTCTGGACGCGACACCTTGGGCGTGCTCCCCACCGGGGGCGGCAAGACCCTCTGCTATCAGCTGCCGGCCTTCATGATGCCGGGTCTGGTGCTGGTGGCGAGCCCGCTCATCTCGCTCATGCAGGACCAGGTAGAGCGAGCGCGGAGCCTGGGTCTCCGGGCTGCCTCTCTCACCTCCCAGATTCCCAGGCACGAGCAGCGCCGGGTGGAGGCTGCGCTCCCCGCCGGCCGCCTGGACCTACTCTTCTGTTCGCCCGAGCGCCTGGAGAGCGAGCGGCTCCGCCGCCGCCTGGGCGCTTCGCGGGTCTCGCTCGTCACCGTTGACGAGGCCCACTGCATTTCGGAGTGGGGCCACGACTTCAGGCCTTCCTTTCGTCGCATCCACCGTCTGCGCGATGTCGTCTCCGCCCCCGTCCTGGCTGTCACGGCAACAGCCACCCCCGCCGTGCGCGACGACATCGCAGGCGTGCTCCGCATGGCCGACCCCACCCGTGTGGTCACCTCCTTCGACAGGCCCAACATACGCTGGCTGGTGTCGGAGATGCCGCCCGGCGCCGAGCGGGTGCGCAGGATCGCCCGCATCGTCCGGGGCGCCGCCAGGGGGGCGCGGGGCGGCCCGGGCCGGGCCGTCATCGTCTACGCGCCCACCCGCAGGACGGTGACGAGCGTCCGCCGTGCGCTGGCCGCGCTCGGTGTGGCGGGAGAGGCGTACCACGCCGGGCTGCCCGCCGAGGAGAGAGGGGCCGTGCAGGAGCGCTTCCTCTCCGGCGCGTCGCAGGTGATCGTGGCGACGTGCGCCTTCGGGATGGGGATCGACCGGGGGGATGTCGGGGCGGTCTTCCACTACACCCTCCCTGGTTCGGTGGAGAGCTACTACCAGGAGGCCGGTCGCGCCGGACGCGACGGGGAGAAGTCCGTGGCGCTCGGCTTTGTCCACCGGGGCGACTGGCGAGTCCCGGAGATGTTCCTGGAGCGCGCCTATCCGAGCCCGCGCAAGGTCCTGGCGCTCCATCGGGCGTTGAGGTCACGGAGATCGCGCCCCCGCCTTGACGGCACCGATCTCGTCCGCAGAGGCGCAACTCACATTCCCCGTCTCCGTTGGCTGGTACGTGCCGACGCGGTGAGGGTGGACAGCGCCCTGGCCGAGTGGCTGGACGACTGGCCGCACCGTGCGGGCGACGCTCCCCCGAAGGTTGCGGACGAGCCGGTCAGGGCTGCGGGGAGCGAGCCCGACCTGACCCCCCTGGTCGCGGCGCGTCGCCAGGCCAGGGCGCGGCTGCGGGGCATTCGGCGGTACGCGCGTTCCCGATCGTGCCGTAGGGCTGCGCTGCTGCGTTACCTTGGAGAGGAGCCCCCAGGGCGTCGCTGCGGGTCGTGCGACCGCTGCGAAGGACGGCGCACCGTGGCTACATAGCACCCCGGCCAGGAGGCGACCGACGCTGCCGTGGAACCATACCTCGACGAATCCCATCTGAGACTGAAGGCCGCGGTGCGGCGCTTCGGCCTCGAGAGGGTGGTGCCTGTGGCGCGCGAGCTCGACGAGACCAGCACCTTCCCCTGGCAGAATGTGAAGGAGATGGGGGACAGGGGGTGGCTCGGCGTGCCGTGGCCCAGGGAGCTCTCGGGGATGGGCCTCGACTACCTCAGCTACATCGTGGTCGTCGAGGAGCTGGCCCGGCACGACGCGAGCCACGCGATCACGGTCTCTGCGCACACCACTCTGGGCACCTCGCCCATCGTGCACTTCGGGACGGACGAGCAGCGGGAGCGCTTCGTGCCACTCCTCGCCTCGGGCCAGGTGCTCGGCGGCTTTGGTCTGACGGAGCCCGGCGCGGGATCGGATGCGGCCGGCACCGCTACCCGGGCGGAGAGGAGGACGGACGGCTATGCGATCACCGGCTCCAAGATCTTCATCACGAATGGCGGGGTCGGCGAGATCTTCGTGATCACGGCCAGGACCAGCGCGGGAGAGGGGCACGGGGGCATCTCCAGCTTTGTGGTGTGCAAGCCCACCGCCGATCCGGAGGGGGCCGCGAGGGTGGGCGTCGGCCATCGCCCGGAGCTGCCGTATAGCGACGGCATCACGGCCGGTGCCTGCGAGGACAAGCTGGGGTGGCGGGCCTCGGACACACGCGAGCTTCACCTCCGGGATGTGCGGGTGGGCCCGGGGCAGCTTCTGGGGGAGGAGGGGCTCGGGTTTGCCAACTTCATGAGGACGCTCGACTCCGGGAGGATCGGCGTGGCCGCCCTCTCGCTGGGGATCGCGCAGGGGGCGCTCGATGTGGCGCTCGCCTACGCGGTGCGGCGGCGGCAGTTCGGTCGGCCGATCTGGGATCGCCAGGAGATCCGCTTCGGACTGGCGGAGGTGGCCGCCCAGGTGCAGGGCGCACGTCACCTCACCTACCACGCCGCGTGGCTGAAGGACCGGGGCCGTCCCTTCGGAAAGGAGGCGGCGATGGCCAAGCTCACCTCGGCGGCGCTCGCCGCCTCGGCCACTCGCAGGGCGGTGCAGTGCCTGGGGGGGGCGGGCTACACCTCGGACTACCCGGTCGAACGCATGATGCGCGACGCCAAGGCATGCGAGATCGGCGAGGGCACGCCGGAGATCCAGAAGCTGGTCATCTCCCGCCACCTCCTCGAGGGGATGGAGGGGTGACGGAGGGCTTCCCTGCTTGAGGCGCGAGATCCTGATCAGCGCCTCGGCCGAGGAGTCGTGGGTCGCGCTCCGCGAGGATGGGCGGCTGGCGGAGCTCATGTTCGACCGCGCGGGCCAGGACCGCGTGGCGGGCGACATCTTCCTGGGCGTCGTCGAGGCGGTGCTGCCGGGGCTGCAGGCCGCATTTGTGGACATTGGGAGGGAGAAGGCCGCCTTCCTGCACGCGTCGGATCTGGCTCGCGACGACGACGAGGGCGGCGGCGACGGGGTTCAGCGGGACCGGAGTGCGCCCCCGGTCCAGGAGGTGCTGAGCAGGGGGCAGGAGATCCTCGTCAAGGTCACCAAGGAGGCCATCGCGGCCAAGGGGCCCCGCGTGACGGCCCAGATCTCGCTGCCGGGCCGCTTTCTGGTCTACATCCCGGACTCCAGCCAGGTGGGGGTGAGCCGGAAGATCGAGCACCAGGGCGAGCGCGCCCGCCTGCGGGCGATGGCCAGGGAGGTCGTGGATGGCGGGGAGGGGGGCGTCATTGTACGAACCGCCGGAAAGGAGCTGACGAAGGAGAAGCTGGAGCACGAGTACAGGCGGCTGCATCGCAGCTGGAAGGCGATCGAGCAACGCGCACGCAAGGCCGAGGCGCCGACGCTGGTGCATTCGGAGGCGAAGCTGATCTCGGGCGTTATCCGCGACCTCTTCACTAGCCGCTTCGAGTCGGTGACGAGCGACAACCGGGACGTCCACTCGCAGATCTCGCAGTACGTGCGGGCATTCGCTCCCGAGCTGATCGACCGTGTGCACTACTTCGGGGGACCAGGGCACCTCTTCGACGACTCCGGGATCGCCGACGAGATCCAGCGCTCCTTCCAGCCCCGGGTGGATCTTCCCTCGGGGGGCTACATCGTCATCGAACAGACCGAGGCGCTGGTCGCGATCGATGTGAACTCGGGCCGCTCGGCGCGTCGGGGCAGGGACCCCGATCGCATCATCCTAAAGACCAACCTCGACGCCGCCCGCGAGATCGCCACCCAGCTGCGGCTCCGCGACATCGGCGGCATCGTCGTGATCGACTTCATCGACATGGAGGACGCGGAGGATCGCCAGCGGGTCCTCCACGAGCTGCGATCGCACCTGGGGCGGGATCGCGCCCGAACGCGGACCTCCCAGGTATCCGACCTCGGGCTGATGGAGATGACGCGCCAGCGGGTGCGGCCCTCGATCATGCACTCGCTGACCGAGGAGTGCGCGGTCTGCGAGGGGAGTGGCCGCCTCTGGACCGCCGAGACGATCGTGCGCGAGATCGAGCGGTCGATCCGAAGGGCGGGCGTGGCGGGCGAGGAGCTGCGCCTGCTGGTGTGCGTGCACCCGCGCACCGCGCTCCACATCCTCGAGAAGGAGTCGCGCGTCCTCGACGACCTCGCGCGGGCCGTCGGCGTGGAGCTCCACCTGCGCGACGACCCCCTAATGCGGCCCGACCAGTTCCGCCTCCTTTCCGGGCGTGCCGAGGCGGACGTCACGGGGAGGTACCGGGTGGCGGAGGGTGCCTTGGCACGGTAGCGGCCACTCCACCTGTTGGGAGCAAGTAGAATGTCCGGTTTTCGGAGCATGTGAAATGTCCGCTTTGG
>JAPOYJ010000033.1 GCA_026706635.1 Gemmatimonadota bacterium
AACACTTACCGCCTCACGTCGCTCCCGCTCCCAGGTCGATCATGAATAAGGCGGGATCACTTCCGATGGGGAGTTGGTAAGAGCGGTACGGGGTCCGGGAACGACGGTCGACTATCAGGGTGTCCTCGTCGAGTTGCACAGACCGAACGAGGACGGGGTCTACCTGGGCGTTCCCCGGTTCCCCGCGGAGCTCGAGGTGGGAACGGACGACATTGGACCCGTCGAGCGACAACCCATCGTGCGAGTCAGTGGTTCCGGTGGTGGCGAGTGGAACGAACCTGAGGTGTTGCTGTGGCTGGACCGTCGCAACAGAACCCATGTCATTAGGTTTCCGAACGGCGAAGAGATGTACGGTGCCCAGCCGTTCGGTGATCCGGATCAGGTGCGATTCGAGCCCGGTGCGGCGGTGGTAATGCGACTCAACGAAGTGCCCGGTGCCGTCGAACTGATCGAAGTCAGCGCCGAGGGCGACACCGTGTGGCACCGGCACCTACGCTTAGAGCCACGGAGGCTGACCCCGCGAATGGTGACGGAGGCGATCGAAGCGACGCTCGACAGATGGGCCAGTGTGTTTCCCGAGATGCCGAGAACGAGGCTTCGCGAGAAATACGAGGCGGCTTTACATAGGCCCGAGTTCGTCCCGCCGGTGGAAGGACCGCCGATTCTGGCGTCGTCCGGCGAAGTGTGGCTCAGGTCCACCGAGCGGTCGGACACGCTCAGGGCGTATTACGTGGTGCAAAGGGGCGACGTGGGTGGGGGTCCCCGCCGCGTCCTCGTGCCCGAACGACTGTGGCTCAACGACGCGACCCGGACACACGTCTGGGGGGTCGTGCTGGATTCGCTGGAGCGGCCGCAGGTCGTCGGGCGGAGGCTGGTATTGCGATGACGAAGCGGGCGGTCTGACCCGTCGCACGGCTGGCCGGGAGCGGTTCATCCACACCACCGAGGAACAGCTCCTCGCACTCATTGAACGGTAGCGTTGGATGACCGTGACGTTCCTGCTCCGCAGACGGTTGGCGGGATCGGTCCTTGCTGCTCTCTGCCTGGCACCCGTTGTGGGCTGCCGGTCTACCCGCTGGTGCGCCGATTGGGATGCCCCGAGTACGGGAATTGTAAATCATGGATTACACAATGTAAAGCATAGATTACATTATGGATAAGCGAAGAACTCGCCGACGAACGCCGTGGCCGGACTTGCGGCCAGCTCGTCGGGCGAACCGCTCTGGACCACTGCGCCCGCCTCGAGGACGTGCACCTGCTTCGCTCCGAGCCCACGGAGATCGCGCACATCGTGAGTCACGATCAGCGAGGCCGCCCGGCAGGCCGCCAGGTGGCGGGCCAGGAACCGGCGGGTCGCGGGACGGGCACCCGCGTCGAGCGCCGCCAGCGGTTCGTCGAGGACAAGGAGATCGGGATCGGCGACTAGCGCTCTCGCGAGCGCGACCTGCTGCCGCTCCCCGCCGGAGAGGGTGGTGGCGGTACGCCGGGCGAGGTGCTCGCATCCCAGGTCGCCCAGCATCGAGAGGGCGGAGCTCCGGCGTTCGCGGCGCGGCGGTCGGGGCCGGTTCGCAACCAGTCCGAAGGCCACGTTGTCGAGTACGTCGAGGTGCGTGAAGAGCCCCGATCCCTGCGGAACGTACCCGACGCCCCGTTCGCCTGGGGGGAGCGAGAGCCCCGCACCGGAGTCGTAGAGGATCCGGTCGCCCACCCGGATGCGGCCCGACTCGGGGGTGTGGCCCCCGCAGATCGTCCGGAGCAGGGTGGTCTTCCCCGCGCCGTTTGGTCCGATCAGGAGGGTGGGTGAACCATCGCCGCAGAGTCGTGCAGAGAGGCGGAAGCTCCCGGCCTTCGCCCGCACGTCAGCCTCCCAGGGTGCCCTCACCGGGCGCCGCGCACTGCCAGGGCCCTCGGCACCATCCGCAGGGGGACCAGCAGGAGAGTGCTCGCCGCAGCCAGGAAGAGCGCCAGCGCGACCGCCGTGCGGCTGTCGGACTCGAGCGCGGTGTAGATCGCCAGCGGCATCGTCTGCGTGGCGCTCGCCAGATTCCCGGCGAAGAAGAGCGTCGCCCCGAACTCCCCAAGCGCTCTCGCCCACGAGAGCGCCCCGGCGGTGACCATCCCCGGGAGCGCAATCGGCACGGCGACCCTGAGGAAGGCGCCGGCCTGGGACTGCCCGAGGGTGCGGGCCACAATCATGAGGTCCTCGTCCACGGAACGGAAGGCGGTCGCCGCACCCTGGATGTAGAAGGGCGCCGAGACGGCGACCTGCGCCAGGACCACCGCGGTCGAGGTGAAGGGCAGAGTGAGGCCGAGGGCAGCCAGAGGCGGGCCGAGGAGGCCCGAGGGCCCGAGGGCCTGGAGGAGGGCGATCCCCATCACGGCGGGGGGCAGGACGATGGGAAGGTCGATCAGAACTTCGGCGGCGCGCTTCAGCCTGCCTGTCCCCCGGGCGAGCCACCAGGCGAGAGGGGTTCCTGCGACCGCGATCACGAGGATGCTGACGGCGGTGGTTCGCGCGCTCAGGGCGAGAGCTGGCAGAAAGAGCGGGTGGCGGGCTCCGGCCGCGAGGTCGGAAGGCGTGGACGCAAGGACGAGCGCGACGATCGGGAGCGCCGTGAATAGGAGGATCGGGAGCGCCCACGCGCCCCCGCTCAGCCTTCGGAGCATGGCTCTTCGGGTGGGAGAAAGCCCTCGCGGAGGAGGCTCTCACGACCAGGCCCCGTGGCCACATAGCGGAGCCACTGGCGCGCCGCCCGCGGGGAGGGGGAATCGGCCAGGATCGCCATCAGGTACTCCGCCCGCACATTCGCCCACTCAGGGATCGGAACCTCCCGCACCCTTCCCGGCTGGACATCGGTCCGGTAGACGATCGCGGCGTCCGCGGCGCCCATCTCGACCTTGGCCCGGACCAGGCGGGCGTTCCCCTCCTTCGAGACGACCCTCTCGAGCAAGGCCTCCTCGAAGCCGAGGCCGAGCCTCTCGCGAGAGCGCTCGACGACCTTCAGCGTGTAGCCGCCGAGCGGCGTCGCATCCGTCCCGATCACCAGGCGCTCGGCGCGTGGCAGCTCGGCGAAGCTCCCGATCGCTCCCGATCCGTTTGCTGGCACGATCACAGTCAGCTCGTTGCCCGCGATCGGGCGATAGTCGGCGACGAGCCCCGCGTGCGCCAGCGCCTCCACATGGCGCCGGTCGGCCGAGGCGAACACATCCGCGGGGGCACCCTCCTCGATCTGGAGCTTCAGCACATGGCTGCCCGCAAAGACGAGGCGGAGGTCGACACCTGGGTGGTCGGCCTCGAAGGGCGCCTCCATCCCGGCGAATGCGTCCGACAGCGACGATGCCGCGAATACGAAGAGAGGCTCCCGCTCGCCGCCCCCGCTGCAAGCGGCCACGGAGGCTGCCGCCGGGAGCGCCAGCACCCCGCGGGCCGCCGCCAGCAGGCCAGCCGCCCTCACACAGCTTCTACGGTGCCGACCCGCCCGCCTACGGAGTGATCGTAGCGGGCATCCGATCGGCATCGGCGCCAAATTCCGGATCTGCGAGCGTCTCGAGCACCCGGGAGACCGGCGGAGCGTCCGCGCTCTCGGCCGGAAGCACCAGCGCCTGGTGCCACTTGGCCAGCTGGACGGTCCGCAGGCGCCAGGAGGGGAGCGCGCCCTTCGCGGCAGCGATCGCGGCGTCGGGCCCGTCGTCGCCCTCCAGCTGAAGTCCGGCGATGTGCACGAAGCCGTCGGCGAGGAGATCGAGGGCGCGACGATTGCCGGAGGGGAGCCACCGCGCCTGCAGGTCCGCAAAGCGCCGATTCGCCCTGCTGGCGGCGACGCCGAGGAGCGGTCCGCTACCCGCAACCAGGACGCCCCGGGCGAGCTTGGCCTCGCTGAAGAGAGGGCTCACGCTCGCCTGCGTATCCGTGTGCGAGACCAGGACGCCGTCGGCAGCCTCCGCCCCAGCGGGTGGTAGCCGGTGCGCCACCCAGTCACCCGCGACCCGCGCCAGCGCCACCCGCTCGCTGCCCCCACACCGGTCGGCCTCGGGGGCGAGACGGGCCTGCAGGGCGTCGGGCCGGGTCAGGTGGAAGATGTCCTCGACGCGGCACTCGAGGGCGCGGGCAAGGCGCAGGGAGAGCATCGTCGAGGGCGCGTTGCGTCCTCCCTCGATGGCGACGATCGCCTGGCGGGAGACTCCGGTGCGCTCCGCCAGGGCGGTCTGGGAGAGGCCGGCGGCCCTGCGGCGCGACCGCAGGCGGGTATCGAGTCGAAGATCGGACATGGCTCTAGCTCCTGGGAAGGTCCTCTACGCAGAGTAATCGGGAGATTACATAATGTAAACTGCGATTGTCATTTTTCAAGCTACCGGTGTCGTTGACGCCTCCCCAATCGAGCCCTTCCCCCTGCCAGGGGGGCGCTTCGCCGCTCTAGCCGCTCGCGCGAGACTATCGACCGAGTGCTCGCCGTGCGCGCGAGACTGCGGGCCGTGCGACGCTGGGTAGATTCGATCCATGGCCAGCGACAGCGCCGTCGAGATCCGGCCCCTAGTGACCCGCAGCGAATACGAGGGGTGCGTCGCGCTCCAGCGAGAGGTGTGGGGCGCTGCGTACTCGGAGATCGTGCCGGTCACCGTGATGGAGATCGCGGTCCGGGTGGGGGGGATCTGCATCGGCGCATTCCGGGAGAGCGGCAAGCTGGTCGGCTTCGTCTTCGGGGTGACGGGACCGAGGGCCGGGGCTCTGACGCACTGGTCGCACATGCTGGCGGTGAGGGAGGAGTGGCGCGGGCGGGGCCTCGGCGCACGTCTGAAGCTCGCCCAGCGGGAGTCCGCGGCGGCTCTGGGCGCGCGCTCGATCCAGTGGACCTTCGACCCGCTTGTGAGTCGCAATGCGCACTTCAACCTGAATCGTCTCGGGGTCTCGGTCGTCCGGTACGCGCCCGACATGTACGGGCCCTCGGGGAGCGAGCTGCATCGGCTGGGCACCGATCGGCTGGTCGTGCGCTGGGACCTTGCCGGAGAGGTGGACGCGACGGCCCCGGCGGGAGATAGCGCCGAGGTGGCTATCCCCAGCGACATCGACGCCGTGCAGAGGCGCGACCTCGACGAGGCGCTTGCGTGGCGCGCGGCAAATCGGAGGGAGCTTGGGGGGCTGCTGGAAGACGGCTACCAGGTGGTCGGCTTCGACCGTGGCGGCGACTTCGGACGCTACCTACTCGTCAGGGCGGCGCCTGATCCCGCGGGCCGGACGGACGGCTGATGCGCGTCGGCGTCGTGGGTGGGGGCGTGGTGGGTCTGGCGACCGCGTGGTACCTCGCCGAGCGGGGGGCCGATCCCTTCGTGGTGGATGCGGGCAGCGTCGGAGGCGGGTGCTCGCGTGGCAGCCTCGGGTGGATCTCGCCGACGCTCTCGGTGCCGCTGGCGGGACCGGGCCTTGGGTGGAGATCCCTGGCCGGGATGCTCAGGCGCGACGGGCCGCTCTACATCCGGACGGCGGCTCTGCCATCGCTCCTCCCCTGGCTGGCAGGCTTCCGGCGACACTGCACCGAGTCGGCGTGGACGAGGGGGATAGCTCGGCTGGCGGCTCTGAACGAAGGGACGATGGCGCTCTACGATGGTCTGGCGGCCGCCGGGGTCGACTTCGAATTCGCCCGCACGGGCATCCTCATCGCCTTTCGGGATCGGAGGAAGGCCGAGCAGCAACGGACGGAGCTCCGCGCGGTGTCGGAGGTCTCCTCCCCCAGGTGGCGCGAGGTCGACGAAGGCGGGCTCCAGGAGCTGGAACCGCTCCTGAAGCCGGGGTTCTCCGAGGGCTTCCTCCTCGAGTCGGACGGCCATCTGCGTCCCGAGTCGCTGACCGCCGGACTCGCAGCTGCGCTCCGCGGTCGCGGGGTCGAGCTGATCGAGGGGTGCCGGGTAGAGGGGTACAGAGAGGATGGTCGGTGGGTGCGGGCGCTGACCTCGGCCGAGGGCGAGATCGATGCGGATGCGGTCGTGCTAGCCGCCGGGGTGGGGACGGCGGAGCTCGCCCGGGCCGCGGGGCAGGCGCTCTTCCTGACGGCGGGGAAGGGGTACACGGTCACGGTGGAGGCGTCGACCCGGCAGCTTCGGAGACCGCTGATCCTCGGCGCCGAGAAGGTCGGCATGACGCCCTTTTCCGGTGCGATCCGCTTCGGGGGGACGATGGAGCTCTCGGGGGTCAACGACCGTCTGGACCGTAGGCGAATCGCGCCGCTTCGGGACGCGGTCGAGCGCGGGGTGAAGATCGCCGAGGCGCAGAGCGGCGGCGTCGAGTGGGTGGGGATGCGGCCGATGCTCCCGGATACGCTGCCGCTGGTCGGGCGGATCGCGTCGCGGAGGAACGTCTACGTCAACGTCGGGCACCAGATGCTGGGGCTGACCCTCGCGCTGAGCTGCGGCAAGGCGCTGGCCGAGATGGTGACGGGGTGAGGGGGGGGGAGCTAAATGGTGTCCGCGAGCGCGTGCATTTCGTGTTTCTTGAGCGCCGTGGCCAGGCAATCGTAGATTCGGGTCATGTCAGGCGCCATCCGCCCGTGGTACGATCAGGAGGGAGCTGAGGGGATGCGGGCGCCGGTAGGGCGCATGAAGCGGCTGGCCCGTCGTCGGTCCAGCGGAAACAGACGCGCCACTGTCTGTTGATTCGAATGCTGTGCTGTCCCGCGCGACCGCCTCGGAGCGGTGCAGCGCCAGCGCTACCTGTGCGGGGCTGGCGTTGCCGTAGTCCGCCTTCAGGGCCTTCCGGCGCTTCACCCGGCGTCCTTCGCGGCCATGGGGAGGTCGGACAACGCAGGGCCGCCCTTCGGCCTTGGCTTCACCTCTATGGGGGGGATCGTTCGTCGATCACACCGTCGAGGTGCCGCCGTAGGTTGGCGATGTCCCTTCAGGGTCGGCGACGCCTCTCCTGACGGGCTTGACTGCCTCCTGAATCGCCTTGGCGATCCAGTTGCGATCCTCCTGTGTCAGATGCACGGTGGAGGGGACTCTCCTGTGGGGTGGACTCTGTGGGAAGTGTGGATCTGACTAGTCCTCCAGCCGAGTCAGGCTGATGGTCACGTCGCCGTCCGTCATGGCCATCTTCCCCTCGATCATCGTGGGGGTGCTCCGCTTCCCGGCATAGGTGATCTTGGTCTCCTCCCCGATGTCCTCAAGAGCAAGATCCAGCGCCATTGCCTCCGTGTCAATCTTGTAGGTTCCTGTGATCGTCGCGGTGAACGCTAGGTCGCCTAGGCGGAGGGTGGCGGAGCCCGACAGAGTGCCGTCCCGGTCTGTGAGCTTGAGCTTGAGGGCGTTTGACCAGGGCTCGCTCTCGCTCCCGGCGCTCTCTCCTGCCCACGTCCCCGTAAGCGGACCGAGCGGCTCCGTTCCCCCGCAGGCGGTGGCTAGCAGGGCCACGAATGCAAGTGTGGTGAGTCTCTTCATGGGTCATCTCCTCCTGTGTTCGCCGGTGGGGTACACCTGTCGTCCAGTATAGATACACCATCGGTTCCGCTTCCGTTCACCCATGACGGCCATGCTCCCGGTTAGGGCCGCTACGGTCTCCTGCAGGTCAGTCGCGAGCCGTGTCGCCGCCGGTGTAGCGGTAGGCAAATACCCGGCCCTTCGCCTGCTCGAGGCGCGTTCGAGGCTGTAGTGCTCGGGGCTGCCATTCATGACGCGCACCGCGGGTCGGGGCAGCTTTCGATGAGCATGGACCAGAAGCTCTCTACGCCGTTCGCGTGGACCTGCCCCCGGACGTATTCGCCAACGTTGTGAGCGACGGCCTGATGGTTGGGCCGCCCCCGGTCTTGCCGTGGAGCGAGGCCGTGCCTGCGAGCTCCGCGCGCCTCGCATTCGACATGTTCCTGCGCTTGCCGCCGAAGTGCGCCTCGTCCACCTCGACCGGGCCGGACATGGCTACTGCCCCCTCGGCTGCGAACGCCTCCCCGATGCGCCGCTGCATGAACCAGGCGGTCTTGTAGCTGACGCCGATGTCGCGGTGCAGCTTCATGGCGGCCACGCCCTTGAGGCTCGTCACGTCGAGGTAGATCGCGTAGACCCACTTCCGGATCGGCACCTTGGACCGCTCCATGAGCGTGCCAGTGCGGACGCTGAAGTAGCTCCGGCAGTCGGAGCACCAGTAGGGCATCTTGGCGTGGCTGGCGTCCGTGGTGCGGATGGATCCGCGAATTCTCTCGTTCATGTCAATCCAAGGTTATAATCCCCGGCGCGACGAAGGGTTGGTACCAGCGCTACCGGCCCGACGAGCAACGCAGAGCGAAGTCGCGGGAATGGGAATTGTAAACCATGGAATACACAAAGCAAATCATACATTACAGTGTCGAGAGACGAACGAAGCGGTCCAGCGGGGATGCAGCGCTGCTCGAATGCCGTGGGGGGTTTGTCCACGGGCTGCTAGGTCCCGGAGCGCTTCCGCGTTGTCCAAGAAGGTCAGACGGCGCGCCGCTTGATCGGCGAAGCCGTGAAATGCCCCGACCCACTGCCCCTCGAAGAAGCGCTTGGTGTTCCGGTCCTTGAAGCTTCGAATCATCGATTTCACAAGGTACGCGAGATTACGGATTACGTAAAATGTAATCGGTATCCTCGGTGTCAACGCCTTTCTCCCCGGTACGGGCTTCCACGGTGTCCCGGAGGACGTCTGAAGCTTCCAGATCGGCAGCTGCCCAGGTCTGCCACAAAGTGGATCAAGGACCCGTAAGGGCCGAACCCTTGCGCAAAGCGCATTAGTTCAAACCACCGGGGCCGCAGCCCAGGAAAGCGGCGTCCGAGCCGGTACCGAGTCGACCACGGATCCAATCGCTCGCCGGGGCTCATGAAATCCCATTCGGGCGCCTGACACTATACCGCAAACATTTAGCTCAGCACGTTGAGCGATCGCCTGATCTCATCCTCGCTCAACCGTCCGGCGCGCCGCAACAGCCGAGCGCGGTCAACGGTGCGGACCTGGTCAGCCACCACGAAACCGGCCCGTCCTTCGAACGAGCATCGGATTCGGAACGGGTAGGGGTGTCCGCCGGTGGTCATCGGCACCACAATAAAGGCGCCCAGGTGATCGTTCAGTTCGTCGGGCGACACCACCACGCAGCGTCGTGTCTTCCTGATCTCCCGCCCGCGGGTGGGGTCCAGCGACACCAGGTAGACGTCGCCCCGGCGCAGGGCGCCTACCACTCCCACTCGAAGGTGTCGAAGTCCGTTGGAGCCGGATCGTCCAGCAGGCCGGTTTCGCCGCGCTCTCGCATTTCCTGCGCTGCCGCGCTCCATCCGTCACGAGGTCTCGCCGCAGGTTCGATCAGCAAGCCGGACGCTGTGACTCGAAATCGAAGCGGGCCTCTGTCGAGTCCCGCTGCCTCGATGAACGCCTTGGGGATCCGGACCCCGCGCGAGTTGCCGATTCGGATGAGCTTTGTCATCACCGCCCACACACCTCCTTTCGATGACTCCGACCAGATCCTAACGTGACTACGAAGTAATCACCTGCTTGTCGCGATTCAACCAGCCGGACCTTCGTCTTCTCCGCCTACGGTCCAAGCGCCGCGATCGGAATCACCCCCACGCCGTCCGGCCTGACATGCCCGTATCCGCCAGCCACGATCACGCCCAGCGCCCGGGGCGGTCCCACCACATCCGGGTCCACCCGCTCGGCGAGCCTGAGCAGATTGCGGGCTCCTTCCTCCACGGCCCTCGGTCCCAGCTTCACCTCGAAGGCCGCCCAGCGTCCGTCACGGCCCTTTACGACGGCGTCCACCTCGAGGCGCCCGCCCTCGCGGTAGTGGAAGACCTCGGCGTCGGCGGCCTGGGCATAGACTCGGAGATCGCGGACGACCATCGACTCGAAGAGCAGCCCGAGAAAACGGAAGTCCCGCAGCAGCCGCTCGGGACCCGTGCCCAGCGCGGCCACGGCCAGCGACGGATCGACGAAATGGCGGACGGGACGCTTCCGCAGGACTGCGCGCGAACGCAGGTGGGTCGCCCAGGCCGGCTGGTTCTCGACGATCATGATCCGCGCGAGAGCATCTAGGTAGTCCGCAGCGGTGTGCGGCTTCATGCTCCCGTTGTCGCGCGCGCCCACGTCGGCGATCAGCTTCGAGGTCGCGACGGCGGTGCCGACGTTTCGGGCCAGCGAACGCAGGAGGAGCCGCACGCGCTGAGGGTCTCGGCGAACGCCGTCCACGGTCCGGATGTCTGCGCGGGCCACATCGTCGACCTGGCTGCGATTCGCTCGCAGGGCGCGACGGAGCGGCCAGTCCACGCTCTCGGGCCATCCTCCCCGGCAGATCAGCTCGGCGACCTCGCCGACCGGGATCGTGTGGTCGCCGGCGGCGGGTGCCTCTCCCGCGAGCAGGCGACCGAGCGAGATCGCGCCCGAGGAACGCCCCGACTCGTGCAGCGACATGGGCCGGAGACGCAGCCGGACGATGCGGCGCATTCCCGTATGCCGCGTGGCGTCGTCCGAGGGAAGGGCCGAGCCAGTGAGGATGAACTGCCCGACCGCGCGCCGGTCGTCGACGGTCCGTCTGACGTGATTCCAGATCCGCGGCTCCAGCTGCCACTCGTCAATGAGGCGCGGCGTCGGCCCCCTCAGCACTTCGGCCGGATCGGCCGCGGCTAGGTGACGTGCGTCGTCGTTGATGTCCAGCAGGACTTCGCTGGCCGAGAACTCCCTTGCGGTCGTGGTCTTGCCGCAGCCCCGCACGCCCTCGATCACCACGCAGCCGGTGGCGCGAAGAAGGTCGCGCATCTCCTGATCTGCGGTTCTGGCGAGGTATCGCGGCATGGTGGGGGGGTTGCGGGGAGGGGTGCGAACGGCGGAAGATACCTGGAACGCGTGGAGAGCCGCAACTCCGGTAACGGCAGGAATATGACGAATACGGCGGCAGAAATATGGCCAGCGTAGCGGCAGATTTACGGGCCGGCAAACCCCTCACTGCCCAGACCGACCTAGCAGCGCGCCTTGAAGTAGGATGCGTTGATCGTCTCCATAAGACCAGTCTCGATGACCGGTCATTTCGTGCGGGTGCCCGGCCCCGTCGCCTTGGAGCTGCAGGGCGATGGTACTTGTCTTGGTACCTAGTCCTCATGTATGTTAGCCTGCGACTGTGAGAAAGAGGCATCAGAGGATCCTGGAGAAGGTGCTTGCGCACCCCCCGCCTCCCAACTTGCGATGGCGGGAAGTCGAGTCCATGCTGCTCGCGTGTGGGGTCGAGATCGTGGAGCGATCCGGATCACGCATGGGGCTGAAGCTGGCCACTCGGCGGATGGTGGTTCACCGCCCCCATCCCGGCCCGACCGTGGGCCGGGCGACGATTCGGGACCTCGCCGCATTCCTAGGATCCGCGGGAGTACAGCCATGATGGAGTACAAGGGGTATGTCGCCGAAGTGGAATTCGACGACACCATCGAGATCCTTCACGGTCGTGTCGTCAACAGCGGCCCGCATCCCATAGCGACCTTCCAGGCCATCGACGCCAGGGAGCTTCGGCGGGAATTCGAACGATCGATCGACGAATACCTCGCGTGGTGCGAAGAGGACGGTGCGAGACCGCAGCCTCCCTTCTCGGGCAAGCTCAATCTCCGGCTGGGAACCGAGCTTCATGCCGCGGTCGCGGCGGCCGCGGCCGCGAGGCGGATGAGCATCAACGCATGGATCGTGCGGGCCGTGCGGCAGGCGACCGGCCCGCGGGAAGGATCGTCCGCCAAGGCGCGAAGGTAAGCGTCGGGCCGCCAACCCCCGCGTCCGCCTGGCGTCCAGCCTATTTGGGTGCCAGATCACCGACCCCGATGCTACCTTGACAGCATGAATCCCCCGTCGAACCCGGCCAAATCCCGTCCGTCCCAGCGATGACAACCTCGCACCGAACGGTCCAACTCGATCTCGTCCCGGTCGTGGATGCGTCTACCGGCAGTCCTTGGGTCCAGCCGGAGGCGTTCGCGCATCGGAGACTGGACGCCCCCGCAACCAGGCCGGTCGACCTGCACGATGAATCCCTGCTAATCTGCGGCGACGCCGCCGAGGCGCTCGCGGCGATTCCGGACGGAGTGGTCCAGACAGTCGTCACCTCCCCTCCCTACTGGTCGCTGCGGGACTACGGGATCGAGATGCAGACCGGCCGCGACGACGAGCTTGGGGACTACGTGGCCAAGGTCGTGGAAGCGTTTGAGGAGGTGCGCCGAGTGCTCCGCAACGACGGCACGGTCTGGCTCAACGTGGGTGATTCCTACACTTCCGGGAACCGTCGCTACCGAGCCCCAGACCGGAAGAACCGCGCTCGGGCCATGGCCGTTCGACCTCCTACGCCTCGGGGGCTCAAGCCGAAGGACCTGATCGGCGTGCCGTGGCGGCTCGCACTGGCGCTTCAGGAAGCCGGATGGTGGATCCGCGCGGAAGTCATCTGGCACAAGCCCAACGCGCACCCCGAGTCGGTCCGGGACCGTCCGACACGGGCCCACGAGACGATCTTCCTGCTGTCGAAGAGCCAGAACTACTACTATCGAATCGATGCCGTGCAGGGTCCGAATCAAAGGAGGCTGCGGACTGTCTGGGATCTCAACACCGAGCCCCGCAGGGCCGGCGACGGCGACGTGGCTGGCCATCCCGCGGTGATGCCCATGACGTTGGCGCGTCGATGCGTCGCGATCACCAGCGCTCCGGGCGCGATCGTTCTGGACCCGTACGCGGGATCGGGAACAACGCTCCTGGCCGCCCGCGACCTGGGGCGCAGGTGGATCGGCGTTGAGCTCAATCCGTCCTTCGTGGAGCTGATCGAGCGAGGGCTGGGTTCCCGGTGACCTTGCAGGAGCTCAAGTCCCGGCTGGACGAAATGTCGCCTCTGAAGGTCCAGTTCGTCGCCCGCGTCGTGGACGCGCTGCTGCACCCGCCGCAGACCCATGTGCGAAAAGAGGGGACATGGCTCACGGGATCGCCCGCTTGGCTCGAGTACTTCTCGCTCGCGCTGTCAGTGCATCACGGAGCGACCACCGTGCCCTTGGGCCTCACCGAGTTCGAGACGGTGTTTCGGAACGCTTGCGAGTCAATTGGATGGCGTACCGATCCGCCCGGGTCGGCCACTCGCCGATTCGTCGACCTGGAGGTGTGGGTGGACAACCAGCCAGAGCGGAAGCTGTCCTTGAAGTCAACGGCGGCGAAGCGCCTGTCCGAGTCCACGGTCCACATTTCGAAGCTCACGGAAGCTGCTTGGATTCAGGACACGAGGACGCCGGCAGACCGACGGGAACGAACACTGAGTCTCTTCAGGGACTACGCGAAGGCCGTGGACTCCATCGTCATGCTGAGGGCATTTCGGACCGAGGGGGTTCCTGATCGATATCAGCTGGTCGAGATTCCGACATCGCTCTTCGCGTCCATCCAGGATGCTCCACTTGATTCGTTCCGGTCGGACGCTCCGGTGGTTCCATGCCATTCCGGCGACCGCGTAGTCGCGCACATGGCCTTGGACCGCTCCGACGCCAAGGTGACGATCCGCCGAATTGAGCTGTCCGCGTGCACCATTCACGCTGAATGGGTGCGATCCGGGCGGTAGGCGTGTGTCCCGTGCCCCGCCTAGCCTAAACCTACCCCTTCGCCCGCCGCCCGAGGTCGGTCAGGCGGTACTCCTGGTTCGGGGTGCTCGGTGCGCCCGGACGAGTCATCTCGATGTAGCCCCGCTCTAGAGCCGGAAGCAGGTAGCGCTGCCTGAACGACTTACGGTCCCGCAGGTCGAGCGCTGCCATGATCTGCCGCCGCGACATCGCGCCCTGGAGCGCGGAGAGCAACCGCACGACCTGGGGGGTAACCTGGGGGGCTGCCTGGGGGGTGAGCGCAGTCAGGATGGCGTCAAGCATGTACTCGATGAAGCTGGTGCTTTCTCCTGCAGCCGAACTCTCGCGGATTGCCTGGTAGTATTCGCTCTGCCGGGCGTGAACCACGCTCTCCACGGGGACGGCGGCGAAGAGCCGGTTCCAGCGGGTCAGGATCAGGCTCTGCCAGAGGCGGCCCAGTCGCCCGTTGCCGTCTTCGAAGGGGTGGATGAACTCGAACTCGTAGTGGAAGACCGAACTCGAAATCAGGGGATGCTCGTCGGTGGCCGCCAGCCATTCGAGAAGGTCGGCCACCAAGCCGGGAACCCGGTGCGGCGGAGGGCCGACATGCTCGACCTCGCCGCCACGCATCACGGCTACGGGAGAGGAGCGGTAGCGCCCGGGATCGTCCAGCAGCGCGCGCATGAGAATCTCGTGGGCGCGGAGCAGATCGGGTTCGCTCGCCGGGTCCCACTGCTGGCAGCGGTCGTACACCTCGATGGCATTGCGCGCCTCCTGGACGTCGCGCACCGGCCCGACCACGGGCTTGCCGTCGAGGATCGTGGCGATCTGGTTCTGCGAGAGGCGGTTACCTTCGATCGCTAGCGATCCGCGTATGGTGCTGATCCGGTTGACGCGCCGGAGTCGCAGATCCTGCATCACGCCCGAGGTCTCGGCCCTGCCGATGGCTTCGCCTATCTCCTCGACACGCCCAGTGATCGCCGGGGTGATCGCGTAGGGTGGTCTGCGCACGGTCCGAACTCCGTTCAAAGTGGCTCGCGCATCAGCTGGACCAGGTCACCAGATCCGGCGTACTCCAAAGCCGTCCAGCACCTCGTCGGCCGACACCACGGCCAGGTTCCGCGCCAAGGCCTGCGCGGCAAGCATCCGATCAAAGGGGTCGCGGTGGGGTCCCGGCAGCCATCCCGCCCGCTCGGCGTCGCGAACTCCGACCGGGAGGGGCACGAAGCCCTGATCCCGAATTGTTCCGGCGACATCGACGGCGACGGCGCTGGCACCGGGGAGCCTGCCTAGCCTGGATTTGGTCGCGATCTCCCATGCGGACGCCGCGCTGACAATGATGTCGTTCGTCTCGTCCGCTATGGCGAGTCGCGCGCGGCCCGAGAGGCGACCGCTGTCCGCGATCCACCAGAGCAGGGCGTGGGTGTCGAGCAGCAGCGGCACCCCTACCTGCCCTCCCAGGCCCTAAGCTCCTCCTCCGGCAGCGGGTCGAAGAACGAGTCCGGGATGACGACCTTGTCCTTGAGCAGATCGGGTATCCGCCGTCCCTGCGGTGCGACGGCCACCAGTCGCGCGACCGGCTTTCCGCGCCGGGCAACGACGACTTCCTCCCCCGCCTCGACCCGCGCAAGGAGGCGGGAGAGCTGGGTCTTGGCTTCGTGAACGTTGACTGTGAGCATGGCTCCCTCGTCCTTCTCGTTCGGGTTGCAGTCATGAGCGGTAGGCCAATCTAGCTAAGTGATCGGACCAGGTCAAAGTGTCGGAAGGGCGACCATCCCCACGCCGAGGTTCCCGTGCCGTGGCCGCGCTCTCGGTCCCGCGATTCAGTCTGGCCTGACCCGCAAGTGCCGAACCCTTGCGGAAAGCGCAGTAGTTCAGTAGCAGCGGGTCGTGGGCCGCCCTGGCCCGCGGTTAACCGGGACTGGGCCGCAGGGCTTCACGGCCACCAAATTTTGGCACCACCACTGCCGATTTGCGACGCAAAATGGAACTGGACTGGCTGTGAGGTGAGGCTGGTGGGGCTACCCGGCTGGCAAGCGCTGCGACCTGGCGGATTCGGGACGGGTGCCCGCCGTCGACCTCTGGCGGCACGCTACCACTGCCAATCGCTCCACTTTAGCTTGACTATCTCGGAGCGCCCTCCACATTGGTAGAGCCGCTCCCTCCCCTCCCCGGCCAAGCGGCTGTGGGGCGGAGAGCTGCTGGAATGAGTCCAGCTTGCCGCCCTCGTGGAGCTGGGGCGCGGTCCATCGCCAGATGAAGGTGAACGCGGGGTCAGCGCTTAGGCGTGTCCCAGCAGCTCGCACCCTATTCGCGCGATCCGGGTGAAGTGGGCGTCGTAGGTGAGGACGACGCTCGATGTCCGCGCGGCGCAGGCGGCAATCCAGACATCGTTGGTCGGGAGCGGCATGCCAGCCCTTCGCAGATCGGCCATGAGCTGTCCGTACGCACGTGCGACCGTATCGTCTACTGGAACGACGTCCACGAGCGGATGGGCAAGGAAATCTCGGGTCCGCGCCAAGTCTTCCGGGCGTCCTCCCGTCAGGGCGTACCCCATGTGCAGCTCGCCCAGGACGACCGTGGGAACCCCGATCCAGCCGGCACCGTCAATCTTCTCGGTGGTCGCCGGGTCTCCGCGCCAGTGGCCGATGTAGGCCGATGTGTCGAGGCAGTAGCGCGTCACCGCCACATCTCTTCGTCGATTTCCCCCAGCGGAGCCATGGCTTCTTCGAGCTCGCGAGCCCGCTCCCGGCTGAGGCCTCCCGCGAGTCGAGCGAGCCCGTTGGAGCGGGGTCTGCCGACGCCGAGCGCTTGCTTGAGAAGGTCGATGACGGTGCGGTTCAGGGAGTGACCGCGCCGCAGCTTCTCGTCGTCGATGGCCTCGGCAAGGTCGGGAGGGATGTTCCTAACGGTGATGGCCTTCATGATGACTCCAACGAAGTGCATTCAGACGACAGCACAAGATGACTGCACCATGGCGTCACATCAAGTGTCCGACGGTCGGGCGCGTCGGCCGGTCGTCCAGTCCGAGCGCAGCGAAACACGAGCGAGAGGACGCTCGCGTAGCACCCCTCGCCCGCCGGAAGCGTGGCCTCCTATCGCCCGGGCATCGCACGCAGCATGTACCGGTCGAACATGGTTAGGGAAAGTTAGGGACGGTTAGGGACAATTCTGGCCATAACCGCGTATAACCGACCATAACTCCAACTAACTGCTGACAGCTCCGCCAATAATCTCGAGGTCATGCCGGCCGCGGGACCCACCTCAGGCAGCGTCGTGCCGCTTGATCCAGTCGCGCAGGGCGTGGTCGATCCGGGTCTGCCAGCCCCGACCCCCAGCGCGAAAGTGGTCGATGACCTCCTGGGACAACCGGATCGTGGTCGATACCTTCGGCCGCGCCTTGGGGGGACGCCCCCGGCGGACGGGCGTCTTGGCGAACTTCTCGGGCCAGCCGTCCCGTGAGAGGTCGGGAGCGGTGTCGGGGTCAAAACCTGCACGACCAGATCGGGAACCTCTCGTCCAGCCTGGAGGCGTGCCAGTCCGACCTCGCACAGCTGAAGACAGACGTGGCGGTGTTGCGCGTGAGGGTTGGCGGCTAGTCCCGGACCCTCCTCAGCTCCACCCGACAGGACTGGCTCCCGAGCTGGGTCCACCAGGTTCCGTAGAACCTCCCGTCCTCGGCCAGCTTGACGCTGACGCCGACGTATAGGTCCATGGCCTTCCACACCAGGTTCAGAAACGGAGGCCTCCAGTGGCTTTCCTTCGGGCGGAGGGTGTTCTGGCCCTGGTTCTTCCCATGGATGCGCCTACCGGTCACTACGTTGGCGCTGTCCACCTTGATCTCGAACCTCAGGGTATCGAAGTCCTCCCAGTTGGTGCGGAGCTCGCGGCACGCCCTCGGTCCCTCCCAGGTGCCCGAAATGTCCTGCCCCGCCGCAGTGGCGGTAGCCAGGACCACGGCCATGAAGGCGGCCGTCGCGACGGCAACCAGCGATACGGCCATGAAGTGCAAGGCCATTCTTCTCATCTCTACAACTCCTTGTGTCGGTGTTCGAGCCCCGCCCTCGGGCCGTAGAGCCGTCGTTCTCGTTCATTGGCCCTCCTCACGCTGATGATCCTCCGTGCGTCGTCGTAGGGATGCACGCATGATTAATGTTACTACAGAAATGGGCTGTCAAGGACGGTACCGTTCGCTGAAGCACCTCGTGATGGAGGACCGGGGGGGTGTGGTGTGGACAGCGAACATGGACAGATCCCCGGTTGGGTGGTGAAGTTGAGTTGGTGATCGACAGGGGCCTCTCGACAAGCGGAGAACGGTGACTCCCCAAGAGTTCATTGCGAAGTGGCATGCCTCGGAGCTGAAGGAGCGCTCCGCGGCGCAGGAGCACTTCATCGACCTGTGCCGGCTGCTCGGCGAGCCGACCCCGGCAGAGGCCGACCCCAGGGGGGACCACTACTGCTTTGAGCGCGGAGCCCTCAAGGACTCCGGCGGCGAGGGCTGGGCGGACGTGTGGAAGCGCCACTGCTTCGCCTGGGAATACAAGGGGAAGCGCTCCAACCTCGACGCCGCATTCGACCAGTTGAGGCAGTACGCGCTCGCGCTGGAGAATCCGCCGCTCCTCATCGTCTCCGACATGCGGCGGTTCCGGATCCGGACGAACTGGACGAACTCCGTGAGCAGGACGCACGAGTTTGGGCTGGACGACCTCGCGGACGCTGCCGTACGGGAGAAGCTGAAGTGGGCGATGTCCGATCCTTCGCGGTTGCGACCGGGCGAGACTCGGCAGACGCTCACGGAACGCGCCGCCGAGACCTTCGCGCAGCTCGCACAGTCGCTCCGGGATCAGGGCCACGCCCCGGAGGATGTGGCCCACTTCGTCAACCGCCTCGTCTTCTGCATGTTCGCCGAGGACGTGGGACTGCTACCGGACGCCATGTTCACCCGCATGCTCGAACACGCCCGGCAACGGCCTGAGGGCTTCGCGACGCTGGCGCGCGACCTCTTCGGGGCGATGTCCGTCGGGGGCAGGGTAGGGTTCGAGACCGTGGAGTGGTTCAACGGCGGGCTCTTCGAGGATGACGCGACCCTACCCATGGACAGGGACCAGATCGAGACGACCCTGAGGGCGTCCGAACTCGACTGGTCCAACATCGACCCCTCGATCCTGGGGACGCTCTTCGAGCGGGGCCTCGACCCCGACAAGCGCTCCCAGCTTGGGGCGCACTACACGGATCGGGACAAGATCATGCGGATCATCGACCCGGTGATCGTGCGCCCCCTGCTGGCCGAGTGGGAGACCGTGAAGGACCGGATTGCCCGGAGCATCGAGCGCGCTAACGCAGCCAAGGCAAAGGGTTCGGAGACGCGCCACCGAAAGCAGGCTGAGGATTCGCTCGGCGCCTTCCTGGAGCGGCTGCGGAAGTTCACCGTGCTCGACCCTGCGTGCGGCTCCGGCAACTTCCTCTACTTGGCGCTCCACGCTTTCCACGATCTGGAGCACCGGGCGCAGCTCGAAGCCGAGGCGATGGGGCTCCAGCGCGGCTTCCCGGCTGTCGGTCCCGCCAACGTGAAGGGCATCGAGCTGAACGCCTACGCGGCCGAACTGGCGCGGGTGTCGGTGTGGATCGGCGAGATCCAATGGATGCGCCGAAACGGGTTTCCGGGCTCCCGGCAGCCCATCCTCGATCCGCTGGAGACGATCGAGTGTCGTGACGCGATTCTGACGCCCGAAGGTGCAGAGCCGGAGTGGCCCGAGGCGGATGTCATCATCGGCAATCCGCCGTTCCTGGGCGGCAAACTGCTCATCGCGAATCTAGGCGAGGAGTACGTCTCGACCATCTTCGACGTGTACGAAGACCGGGTGCCCCGCGAGGCCGACCTGGTATGCTACTGGTTCGCGAAGGCCGGTGAACACATGATGCCAGGAGGGGGATCGAAGCGGGTCGGCCTAGTCGCGACGAACTCCATTCGGGGCGGAGCGAACCGCCGGGCGCTGGAGAGGGCGACCACCGGCGGTGCGATCTTCGACGCATGGAGTGACGAGCCATGGGTGATCGACGGGGCGGCCGTGCGCGTCTCGCTGGTGTGCTTCTCGCGGGCGGAAGAGGAACGGCTGGCGGAGGTTCGGCTCGACGGCGAGCAGGTGGACGAGATCTACACCGATCTGACGGCGCGCCGCGACGGGGCTGGCGTCGACCTGACGAGGGCGCGGCGTCTTGACCGGAACGCGGGCGTGGCCTTCATGGGCGACACCAAGGGTGGTCCGTTCGATGTTCCGGGTGACCTCGCCAGGGAGTGGCTGAGGGAGCCAGCGAATCCCAATGGCCGACCGAACTCGGACGTACTCAGGCCATGGATGAACGGTATGGCGGTCACCCGGAGACCCTCGGACAAGTGGATCGTCGATTTCGGCTGGACGATGGTGAGGGAAGAGGCCGCCCTGTACGAAGCGCCCTTTCAGCATGCGCGGGAGTACGTCCACCCGATGCGGCAGCGGAATCGTCGCGAGTCCTACCGCCGCAACTGGTGGCGTCATGTCGAGCCGAGACAGGGGATGTGGCGCGCACTCGATGGACTGTCGCGGTACATCGTGACGCCGCGGGTCGCCAAACATCGCCTGTTCGTCTGGTTTGATTTCCGAATCTGCCCCGACAGCGCCCTCATCGCCATCGCCCGTGACGACGACACCACCTTCGGAATCCTGCACAGCCGGTTCCACGAGGTCTGGGCGCTTCGCAAAGGGACCAGCTTGGAGGACCGTCCCCGCTACACCCCGACCACCACCTTCGAGACCTTCCCCTTCCCGGACGGGCTCTCGCCCGACGTGCCCGCGACCGACTACGCCGCGGATCCACGCGCGCAGGCCATCGCTTCGGTAGCCCGGCACCTCGTCGAGCTCCGCGACCGCTGGCTCAACCCTCCCGAGTGGGTGGAGTGGGTCGAGGAACCGGTGTCCGGTTATCCCCGGCATCCTGTACCGCGTGACAAGAAGGCGGCGACGGCACTGAAGAAGCGCACCCTCACCAACCTCTACAACTCCCGGCCGCAGTGGCTCGCCGACGCGCACGCCCAGCTCGATGCGGCCGTGGCTGCCGCCTACGGTTGGCCTGCCGAGATCACGGACGACGCGGCGCTGAAGGAGCTGCTCGCCAGGAACGCGGATGGGACGTGAAGCGCTCGGGGGCGTCGCGAGCTAGCCGTCACTGCGACACGAAGGCGGAAGCCGTTGACGTCGGCCCGAACCAGCGTTTTCACTCGTACCGAAGTGCTCGCTCTTGTGAGACACTGCGAAGCGTTGCTTCTCATGGTGGGGGAACTCACGCAACTTCCGCGGACAGGTTCGAACGACGGAGATCCCGGCTAGATGTGGACACTTGACGGTGTGGGCGTGATGTTGAATTCATCAACGAGACAACTCGCCAAGGGCGACCAAGGAGTATTCGACGATGGACACTAGTTTCGACTTAGACGCGTTCATTCGGCGGATCGGCAAACGGCTTGTCGAGAAGTTTGCGGACGCGAAGGCTGGCACGACCCCATCAGCTGTGGGTTCTGCGGCAGAGCAACCGGTGAGGGATCAACTGGAGCAGCTCCTGCCGAGAGGAGTTGGAGTCGGTGAGGGGTTTGTGATCGACAGCTACGGCGGGACTAGCCGTCAGCAGGACGTGGTGCTCTACGAGCGGGACATCTGCCCCGTGTTCTCGATCAACCTCACGCCACAGACCACCTACTACCCGTGCGAGGGCGTAATCGCCGTGGGTGAGATCAAGAGTCGGCTGGATCGCGAGTCGCTTGAGGACTCGTTCAAAAAGGTCGCGTCCGTGAAGGCGCTGCGGCGGCATACCGTGGCCCATTTCATGCCGCATCCAGAGACTGGAGCGCCGATACCACGGAAGCGCAACTACCTTTCGCTCGGTGGCGACGAGTCGATCATCAGTCTGGACCCGCCGCCGGGAGACAAGGAGAACGAACAGATACTCGGATTTGTCCTCGCGGGCGAGTCTCGAATGAGTCGCGAGTCGTTGGTGGAGAGGTTCAGCCTGCTATCAGCGGCTACGGACAAGAGCCTGGTGCCGAACCTGGTCGTGACGTTGGACGGGTGTTTCGTCAGGTGGGGCAAGATCGGCAAAGGGGAACGGAAGGAGGTACGTAAGTCTCCCGACGGCACCTACGGGGTGAGTGTTTACAAGGACGGTCAAGAGGGTTGGCAGTCCTCGTGGTCTGCCGCGATGGCCACGCATGTGGGCGGATCCGAAGAGGCGGAGACGTTTCGGTTGCTCGTCCGCTGGGTAAGGCAGGCCGTTGAGCAGGGTAGGACAAGTCACATAGGATCGTTCGATCGCTACCTCGAAGCCAAGTCAACGAGTGAGATGGGAACGGTGTACTGCTTGCCGAAGTTGAAACCCAGCGATTTTGCGCGGTCCCCCAGAGACCGGCTGGGCTGACTACTCGAGCATGCTGGCGCGCTGCTGGTCGGGCCGTGAGCCTGCTCCTCGACTTGCCCTCGGGGTGCTGGCCATCGCCCCTGTCGTCGGACTTCCCACCGACGTGCGGGCCGCCGCCCGTCAGCTGTTGCCGCCCTGCGGTCAGTTAGCCCACGAATCGTCGCCACAGCTCGCGGTCCCGAACCCTAGCGGGGGCAGCCGGAAACCCCTGAGCGTATGACGAGGCATGGTCGCTCACGAATCGGTGGTCAGGTCCTTGGCCAGTTGCTCTCGCGAGCCCGTGTCGAGGAAGATGATGATGTTCCACCTCGACCAGTGTGCGAGGCCTTGGAAAGGACGGCGTCCACGGAGATCGAGCTGGGTTATCAGATGGGCATCCGCAACGCGCGGGGCGCACACTTCCGGCCGGACACCGGGGACCCCGAGCGACGCTTGGCCGCGAAGTACCGTGCCATTGCCGAGCGACTCCGGTTCGAGTACCCCTTCGTCGCTGGGGTATTCGACGACCTGTCCGGTGAATACCGTCACGATGCGGACCGGCACGATACCCAAGGGGCCGCTAGAAGGAGAATCGGGTAGGCGGCGAGGGCGGGCGAATCGAGATCCGAGGTTGCAGCGTTGCGGGCCTCCGATGGTGCCATGACGCTTCGTCCAACCCGCCCCCGCCCCGCCCGGCGGCCCCCGGCCCGACGGGTTCGCCCGCAACCCAAGACGACCAGCTGATCGAACGCCGGAGCGTATGACGATACGCAGATCGATCAGAATACCGTAAGACGGGAGGCAAAGACGGAAGAGGGACCGGGGCGACGCGCTCCCGATCCTGCCCGCGCGGTGGCGCTTCCGTGAGAGTCCCACCCCAGAAGGGGCCGAACCCATGCGGAAAGCGCAGTAGTTCAGGCCAGCGGATCGTCGTCGCCCAGGCCCTCGGTGGCGCTCACCGCGACGGTGCCCCGCAGAGCCGAATCCGCCATTGAAACCGCCCCCTTGAGCGGGTAAATTCAGGGTGCCGAAGCCCTCTTCGGGGCCCCCCTACCGCCGCTCCCAGCGGGGCGTCTCTCCGCTGCGGATCGATCCCGCCTCCAATCCCACCTCGGATGACCGAAGACACCCGCGCCGACATCGGCCAGAGGATTCTCGAGCGGATCCTCGAACAGGAGATGCGCGAGTCGTTCATCGACTACTCGATGAGCGTCAATGTGCAGCGCGCGCTGCCCGATGTGCGCGACGGGCTGAAGCCGGTCCACCGGCGGATCCTCTACGCGATGTCCGAGCTCGGCCTCTCGCCCGGGCGCGCCTACAAGAAGTGCGCCACGGTCGTCGGCGAGGTGCTCGGGAAGTACCACCCGCACGGGGACGGCGCCGTCTACGACGCGCTTGTGCGGATGGTGCAGGACTTCTCGCTCCGCTACCCGCTCGTCGACGGGCAGGGGAACTTCGGCTCGGTGGACGGCGACTCGGCGGCCGCGTACCGGTACACCGAGGCCCGCCTGCAGCGGATCGCCACCGAGCTGCTCGTCGACATCGACAAGGAGACGGTCCCCTTCGGCGAGAACTTCGACGGTCGCCTCAAGGAGCCCACCGTGCTCCCCTGCAAGGCCCCCAACCTCCTGATCAACGGGTCCTCCGGGATCGCGGTCGGGATGGCCACGAACATCCCGCCGCACAACCTGCGCGAGGTGGTGGCGGGGCTGCTGGCGCTCATCGACGACCCCGGTCTCTCGCAGGCAGGGCTCGAGGAGATCGTAAGGGCGCCGGACTTCCCCACCGGCGGCCTCATCTGCGGCACAGACGGCGTCCTCGAGGCGTACCGGACCGGCAGAGGCCGGATCATCATGAGGGCGGCCGCGACGATCGAGCACTCCGACGACGGCCCGGCGCGGATCATCGTCACCGAGATCCCATTCATGATCAACAAGGCGCGGCTGATCGAGCAGATCGCAGCGCTGGTGCGCGAGAAGAAGGTCGTCGCGATCCGCGACCTGCGCGACGAGTCGGACCGGGACGGGATGCGCGTCGTGATCGAGCTCAAGCGCGACGCCGTGCCGCAGGTGGTGCTGAACCTCCTCTACAAGCACACCCAGATGCAGTCAACCTTCGGGGCCATCTTCCTGGCGCTGGTGGATGGCGTGCCGAAGATCATGCCGCTCCGCGAGATGCTTCAGCACTTCGTCGACCACCGCCACGAGGTGGTGGTGCGGAGGGCCCGCTTCGAGCTCAGCGCGGCGGGGGAGCGCGAGCACGTCCTGGAGGGGCTGCGCATCGCGGTAGACAACATCGACGAGGTGGTGCGGATCATCCGCGGGTCGCGCGATGCCGCCGAGGCCGCGGTCGGGCTGCGGAGCGCCTTCGAGCTCTCCGAACGGCAGGCCCGCGCCATCCTCGACATGCGCCTCGCCCGCCTTACCGGCCTCGAGATGGAGAAGCTCGACGTGGAGCTGGCCGAGGTGCGCGAACGGATCGCCGAGCTGGTGGCCATCCTGGGCGACCGGAGTCTGCGGATGGAGCTCATCAAGGACGAGCTGCGCGAGATCGAGAGGAGGTACGGGGACGACCGCCGCTCGCGGATCGTCGAGTTCTCGGGCTCGCTGGAGGTGGAGGACCTGATCGCCGACGAGGAGGTGGTGATCACGATGTCCAGGCAGGGGTACGTGAAGCGCATCCCGGTCGACACCTACCGCGCCCAGAGGCGGGGCGGACGGGGGCTCCGGGGGATGGAGACGCGCGCCGAGGACTGGGTCGAGCACCTCTTCATCGCCTCCACGCACGACTACCTGATGGCCTTCACCGACCTGGGCCGGTGCCACTGGGTGAAGGTCTGGGGGATTCCGCACGGCGGCCGCTATTCGAAGGGGAAGCCGATCGTCAACTTCCTGGAGCTCGCCCCCGGCGAGAAGGTGGCCTCGGTCCTGCCGGTCCGCCACTTCGCGAGCGACCGCTTCCTCCTCTTCTGCACCAGGAACGGGGTCGTCAAGAAGACGCCGCTCTCGGCCTACGGAAATGTGCGCGCGGCGGGGATCCACGCCATCAAGTTCCGGGGTGACGACGAGCTGATCGACGTCCGGGTGACCGACGGCTCGAACGAGGTCGTGCTCGCCACCCGGCAGGGCAAGGCGATCCGCTTTCGCGAGTCCGACGCCCGTGCGATGGGCCGGGTCGCGGGGGGGGTGATCGGTGTGCGACTGGCGGAGGGCGACGAGGTCGTGGGAATGGTCGTGGTGCGTCGCCCGGAGGAGACGCTCCTCCTGGCCACCGAGCACGGAATGGGGAAGCGGAGCGAGATCGGCGACTATCGCCTGACGCGAAGGGGCGCCCAGGGGGTCATCGGCCTCAGGCTGACCGAGAAGTCGGGCCCGGTGGTGGCGGCGAAGGCCGTGACCGACGACGATCAGCTGATGGCGGTCACCCGGGGCGGGGTAGTGATCCGGCAGCGCGTCTCGGAGATCAGGGTGATCGGACGGGCCACCCAGGGTGTGCGCATCGTGAACCTGGACGACGGCGACTCGCTGGTCGATGTGGCGCTGGTGCCCGGGGGCGACGAGGGCGAAGGGGCGGATGGCTCGGAGGGCGGCGAGGGGGAGGTCGCCGAGGAGCCCTTGGCCACCGAGGAAGGCCGGGATTAGCGGCACCCTAGTATCGCTCGACGAGGTTCGGGAGGCCCGGCGGCGGATCCGCGCCGATGTGCTCCGGACTCCCCTGATCCCCGACCCTCACCTCTCGGAGGCGCTGGGCGCCGAGGTGCGCCTGAAGTGCGAATCGCTCCAGCGGACGGGGTCCTTCAAGGCGCGCGGCGCCTGCAACTTCCTCGCGAGGCTGACGCCCGAGGAGCTGGAGCGCGGGGTGATCACCTACTCCTCGGGCAATCACGCCCAGGCGGTCGCGCTGGCGGCGGGGCTCAGGGGAACGTCGGCCGTGGTCGTGATGCCCACGACGGCGCCCAAGGTCAAGGTAGAGGGTGCGGAACGGCTGGGTGCGCGGGTCGAGCTCGCGGGCACGACCTCCGAGCACCGCCGGGCGCGTGCGGAGGAGACCGCGGCCTCGGAGGGTAGGGTGATGGTGCCACCCTTCGATCATCGCTGGATCATCGCGGGCGCCGCCACGGTCGCGCACGAGGTGTTCGAGGAGTGGCCGGAGGTGGAGACGCTGGTGGTGCCGATCGGGGGTGGGGGGCTCGCCTCGGGGTGCGCGGCGGCGCTACGGCGGCTGAAGCCGGAGAGCAGGGTGGTCGGCGTCGAGCCGTACGGCGCCCCGACGATGCGCAGTGCGCTGGAGGCCGGGAGGCCTCTGACGCTGGAGGTGGAGGGAGCGCCCGATACGATCGCCGACGGCCTCGCGCCGATTCGGGTAGGCGACCTCACCCATGCCCACGCCGAGGCGCTCCTGGCCGGGGTCGAGCTGGTCGGCGACGACGAGATCCGCCGCGCTGCGCTTCACCTCCTGGAGCGGGCCAGGCTGGTCGTCGAGTTCTCGGGCGCGGCCACCGTGGCTGCGCTCCTCGCTGGCCGGGTCGCCACTCCTGGGCGGAGGACCTGCGCGGTGCTCTCGGGGGGCAACATGGATCCCGTCCTTCTGTCAGAGCTCGTCGGCCGGAGGGGTTGGCGCTAGCCGCCCGTCTCCCGTCTAACCCCGCGCAATCCGATCCAGGAATTCCACCTCCTCGCGGGTGAGCGCCCTGGGGCCCATCCGCCGGGCCTTCTCCAGGAGCCTCTCGACCTCCCGGCGATTGATCTCGTGCAGCGTCGCGCTCCCTATCGACACCCACCTGGACATCCTCTCCGCCTCCACTGCGGCCGAGACCCTGCGAGGGGACGACCGCCCGACTACCGCCGCCCGACGGCGACGCTCCCACGCCTTCAGGATGAGCCAGCCAGCCGCAAGTCCCCCCAGGTGGGTAAAGTGGGCTATCCCGTCGCGGCTCCCCGAGAAGCCCGCGTAGAGGCTCGCCGCAACGAGCAGGATCGCCAGCACGCGCGCCTCGACCGGCAGAATTCCCCAGATGTAGATGCGCTCGCGTGGCCAGTAGCGGGCGAAGCCGGCGACGACCCCGAAGATCGCGCCCGACGCCCCCACGATCGTCGAGTACGGGGTGGCGATAGACAGCACCGCGCCGCCTATGCCGCACCCCAGGTAGAAGCGCAGGAACGTCCTGCTCCCCAGACGCTCCTCGAGCCTGGGACCGAAGCAGAGGAGCATCAGCATGTTGAGGAGGATGTGCGCCATCCCGCCGTGGAGGAACATGTAGGTGACCAGCGTCCACGGCCGCGTCAGGACCAGGACCGGTTTGAGCGCGAAGGCCTCGACCATCCCAGGCAGCGCAGCCGACGCCAGGAAGGCGAGCGCGTTCGCGATCATCAGGCGCTTCACGCAGGGGGTGATCAGCATGCTCTCCTCTCCACCCTATCGCAGGGGTCCTCCGGAGCTGCTACGCCCCGCGAAAGACGGGGCTCCGCTTTTCGAGGAAGGCCGACATCCCCTCCTTCATGTCCGCGGTCGAGGCGAGGAGTCCGAAGAGGTTGGCCTCGAAGGCGAGCGAGTGCTCGATCGCGCTCTCTTCGGCCCGGTAGAGCGAAGCGAGCGCCAGCCGCACGGCGATCGGCGCGTTCGCGGCGATGCGCGCGGCCAGCTTCCGGGCCCTCTCCATGAGCTCGCCGTGCGGCACCACCATGTTGGCGAGCCCGATCTCGCTGGCCCGGGCGCCGTCGATCATCTCTCCGGTCAGGACCAGCTCCGTCGCACGCCCCAGACCCACGAGGCGGGCAAGGCGGGCGGTGCCGCCGTACCCGGGGATGATCCCGAGCCCGACCTCGGGGAGTCCGAAGCGGGCCTTCTCGCTCGCCACCCGGAGGTGGCACGCCAGCGCGAGCTCGCACCCCCCGCCGAGCGCGTAGCCCCCGACGGCCGCGATCACCGGCTTGGGGAAGCGCTCGATGCGGCGGAAGACCTCCTGCCCCGCGCGGCTCACCTCGACTCCACCGATGGGGTCCATCTTCGCCAGTACTCCTATGTCGGCACCGGCGACGAAGGCCCTCTCCCCGGCACCGGTCAGCACGACCGCACGAACCGCCGGATTGTCCCCGAGCTCGGCGAAGACTGCGTCGATCTCGGAAATCACCTCGGGGTTCAGCGCATTCAGCTTCCTCTGCCGGTCGATCGTCACCGTGGCCACCTGGTCCGCCGCTGCGGCCGTGACGTATCGTCTCTCGCTCATGGTTGGTCAGCTCCAGGGTGGTTGACGGTCGGCCACCGAATGTAGCAGCCCCGTCGTCCCGAGGAGGAGCGCGGAGCGAGGCCATGGGTACGAGCGGGAGGTTTGTCCACGGGTGGCTAGTAGCGAACCTGCACACCGAGCTGGGCCCGGCGCGTATCGCCCAGCCCGCTCCGGATCGTGCCGTCGAAGTTGTAGAGCAGCGACCCCTGAGCGGTGTCGAGCGAGTTGTCCGCGTTCGTGGCGTTGAAGATCTCGAGGACAGGCTCGAGGCTCCAGCGGCTGGACACGGCAAAGGCCCGCGACGCCTTGATGTCCCACGTCAGGAACGCGTTGTGGCGGCGAAGCGTGTTTCGCTGCAGGACTCCACCCTTGGCGCAGAGGCGGTCCGAGGGCCCGGCGGCTCGGTCGCCAGCTTTGTCGCACTTCCCGGAGACGGGCGACGCCGAATGGTAGCGCGCGATGTTGCCGACCCGAACCCCGCCGGGCAGGGAGAGCGCCAGGTACCCCGTCGCCTTGTGGCGGCGGTCCCTGTCCGACCACCCGTACTCGGGTCCCAGATTGGAGGCGTCGGCGTAGCGCAGAGTGAAGGGGTCGCGCTCGTTGTCGTCGTCCGAGCGGTCGAAGGAGAGGGTGTAGCTCGCCTCCATCTCGGCGAGCCCCCCCAGCGCCTCGCGGCTGGCAATCGTGGCGGTCAGGGCGTGGTACCTCGACCGGGCAGAGCTCTCGAGCACGGTCAGCGTGCCGATTCCTCCGCCGCTCGGATGCGTCCCCACGCCGAAGGGCGACTCGAAGGCCGGGTCGTTGCGGTTGATGAAGCGGAATAGGTGGTCGGTGCGAGCGTGCTGGTAGGAGAGAGAGGCTGCAAGGCTCGGGGAGAGCGCCCGATCGACCTGGGCTCCGAACGACCAGGTGCGGGGTAGCTCCAGATCCCTCGCGGTGACGTGAATGTCGGGGAGGAAGGGATCGGTGGCGCTCCCGTCTATGAGCTCGTCGATCGCGGGAGGTCCCTGAGCGGGCAGCCCGGAGCTGTTGCGAAACAGGGTCTGCTGGTACGCTGCGTTGGTCGTGACGCTCTGGACGAAGACCAGCGAGGGGATACGTGCGTGGTATGCGCCGACGTTCAGCCGGAGCACGGTGCGCTCGCTCTCCCCCAGCTGCCAGGTCACCCCCAGCCGCGGCTGGAGGTTGTCGAGATCGTCCGGAATCGTGCCGTCCGATGGAAAGCGTGGGTCGGAGAGATAGGGCGCGTAGAACGTCTCCTCGGGCGTCACGATCAGGCCGGGGTGCCAGCTGCCCTCCCAGCGAAGTCCCAGATTCAGCGTCAGGCGGCGGTTCGACCGCCAGGTGTCCTGCACGAAGATCGCCAGCTCGTCGCCCCGGTAGCTCCCCAGCCCCAGCCGGGCCGGATCCACACCGGGCACGGTCGTCGCCTGCAGGTAGAGGAGGACGGGCCCTGTAATCTCCGCGCCCTGGCCACAGACACCCTCCGTGCTCTCGGATCCATCTGAACACGTCACGTAGCCCGGGCCATGCGTGACGAAGTTGATGAAGCCGTCCACCGTGTCGAAGAGATAGCGACCGTTGGCAAAGCCAATGAACTGTTGCCGGATGAGTGTGTGATTGTATTCGACGCCCGCCTTGAAGAGGTGCTCCCCGACAAGCCAGGACCAGTTGTCAACGAACTGAACGCGCCAGTCGTACGCGGGCTCGATGGGCAGGAAAAACGGCAGGCCGATACGGAATCCGTCCAACGTATCCACGCCGATATCTGGAAATGGCCGTCCACCGAGCTTCGCAAATTGCGGAGTGGCGGGCGGGTCTGACCCGGGCATCAGCGGGCCGTCGTAGCCTCGGATGCGGTCCTCCCGGGCCCACTGGACACGAAGCTCGTGCGACAGAGAGCTGCCAAGGAGGGTGCGCCAGCTCGCGCCGACGGAGTGCGCCTCGTCCGTCTCGACGCCGTTGGCCGAGAGCCCCCACGAGTCGACGTCGAAGGTGCCGTTCTGCTGCTCGGCCCAGCTGTAGCTGTAGCGCAGCGAGAGCTGATTGCGTCCGTCAGGATGGTAGTCGGCCTTGACAAGGAGCGCACGGGCGTTGTCGGTGCGGTCGATCGGGCCGAACTCGGAGTCGAAGAGTCCCGGCCAGCGCTCGACAAGAAAGTCGCGCAGCCGGTTCAGGTTGTCGGGATTGACGACGCGACGCGACGACTGCTTGGTCTCGGATGCCCGCTGCTCGTCGTACGCGAGGAAGAAGAAGGCCCTGTCGCGCACAATTGGGCCTCCAAGGGTGAAGCCGAGCTGGCCCCGGGCGAAGTCCGGCTCTCCGGTGCCCGATTCGGAGGGGTGTGCGGCCGACACACCGTCCCACTGACCGAAGTAGTGGGCCGAGCCGGCGAGCGTGTTGGTGCCGGACTTCGTGATTACGTTGACGAAGCCGCCGGCGGACCGGCCAAACTCGGCCGTCGCGCCCTGGTTTACAACGACCATCTCCTCGATCGCGGCCTGGCTGAAGGTGAAGGCGGGCCGCTGTCCGCCCCGCTGCTCGCCGAAGAAGGGATTGTTGAACTCTCCCCCATCCACGACGAAGTTGTTGAAAATCCCTCTCTGGCCGCTGATGTTGACCTCGTCGCCGTCGGGACCCTGCGAGATCGCGACGCCTGGCGTCAGCAGCGCGAAGTCCAGGAAGTTGCGGCCGTCGTTCGGGAGTGAATTCACCGTCGGCTCCGGTAGGCGCGTGAGGCTTGTCGTCTCGTCGCCGCGCAGGAGACGGTCGGGCCGTCGGCGCACCGTGATCCCCTCCAGCTCGACCGGGCCGAAGCGGAGCACGAGGTCATGCTCGTCGCCCACTCGGAGGACCAGGCCCCGGATCGTCGCCTCGCCAAGTGGGCCGCCCTCAGACGCCGAGATGTCGTATGTGCCGAGTGGCAGGAGGGGCCGCACGAAGGTGCCCGAGGCGGTCGTTCGGACCGAGGTTGCGAGGCCCGTCTCGCGGTGGCGGATCTCGACCGTTGCACCCGCGACCGGGGTGTCGCCCGGGTCCACCACTACTCCGCGGATCACCCCGGTGGTCGCCTGACTCTGGGCCGAGAGGCCATGGCCGGATGTGGTCACGACGAGAGCAGGGAAGAACACGGCAAGAGCAGTGAATACCACAGCCAGAGCGGCGAAGGCACAGCGACCGCGGCATCGGCGCGGCCCAGTCGGGTCGTAGCGTATGATCATCGGAAGGGCGGGCATCTCCGGCTAGGCGGTGCGCTGCTACCAGTCCACTGATAGTACCGCGCGAGCACCGTGAGCTGAACGGGCGGGCGAGCGAAGCGATCTAGCGGGGAAGCAGCGTTGCCAGGGGGCGCTGGCAACTCGACAGTGACGGTTGAACCCATGCGGATTCCGCAATAGTTTGGGCTATCGCCTGAGGGTCCTCGGCCCCCCGCGCGCTACGGGCTGGCGCCCGTCCCCCTGCCAGTCGTCGCACTCCATGCGTCTCGGTCCGGCACCCCGCGGCTCCAGCGCACCACATGGCCCGGCGGCACGCTCGGCCGCTCGGCGAAGTCGCCCCGGATGGCGCGCACCTGCCCGCTCCGCACGTCGCGGATCAGCGCCATCGTCGCCTCCGTGTCGCCGTCGAGGGTGACCAGTGCGTCCCCCGGGCCAGCCAGGACGAGGGTCGTGAGCGCCTCCCACCCCGGCTCGACCGGCAAGAGAAAGACGAAGATCCCGGTCCCCTCCTCCGCGTCCGCCGGCTCGTCCATCTCGAAGGAAATCGAGAAGAGCTCCAGCTGAGCGGCGTCCAGCCCCGTCAGCGTGTAGTCGCCACGCGCCTCCGGCAGCAGCCTCCGGCCCTCCACCAGGAGCGCCGGGTCCATCGACAGCTCCCCCGACGGACTCCGCGCGCCCCACACCAGCAGCGACGGCCCCGTCCGGTGCCTCGCCTCGCCGGACGACATCTCCTGCCCGGTCCTGTGCCGATGCGCCTTCTCGAAGTGGTAGTCGCTGACCCACTTTGGCTCGCAGTAGGTCATGAGGTCCTTCGCCTCATCCCTGTCGATCAGCGAGTCGCCGCGGTGATCGTGGCCCCACGCGCCTACGCTGCCGTCCTCGTAGGGGTACTCGGGATCGACACCCCTCGGATCGCCGCATGGAGCGTGCAAGAGGCCCAGGTTGTGCCCCAGCTCGTGCGCCATTACCGAAGCGTCGGGTACAGAGGCCGAGGAGGTGCCGGGACGATCTGCGGTGCCCCGCACATCCGAGAACCACGGCATCAGGCCCATCCAGTATCCCGACCCACTCTCGGCAGCCCGGATCGCAGCGGTCCGGAGCAGCACAGCGTACCCGCTCCTGCTGTCGATTTCGACCGGGTCGTGGTCGTCCACGGCCATCTCCTCGATCGGGAGCAGATCATAGGTGTCGTGGAGGAGTTCGTGGTCTTCCTCGTCGTCGGCCATCTCCTCCACGGTCTCGATCACCGACGAGTCGGGGTCCTCCGTGTAGAGGAACGGGATGGCCGTGAGTTCGAAGCCGGGCACGCCCTCCACCCCCAGATCCAGCTCGCCGCTCTCCGGGATTCGCTTGGTGGTGAGGATCTCGGCGTCGATCGTCGAGTCGGGGTCGATCTCGATCACCACCGAGAGTCCCTCCTCGATCACCGAATCGGGAATCGTCACGTTCAGCGACCTGTCGAGCGAACCCTCGTCGATATCGGTCGGGATCGGCTCGGACGTGCCGTCGATCTCGACCGAATATCTCTCCTCGTCGTCGACGTAGAATGTCGCCGTCGCCGGTGGCAGCGTCTCCGTCGTCGTGCGGGTGGCGGTTACGAAGACCCTGAGGAGAGCCTCCCTCTCCGCCACCACGGGCACCGGATGACTCCGCGACTGCACCGCCTGCACCATGTACGCGTCCGCAGGACGGTCGGCGCAGATCGTGGCCCGGCGTTTGGGAATGTCCCCGTACCAGTCCATGAGCGCTTCCGGCACGCACACGTCCGTCCCGTGCGCGAGGAATTCCCCCAGCGACGTCAGCTTGGAGAAGCTGGACGGCAGCTCGCCTTCGAGGTCGGCATTATTGTACACCCTGAGAATCTCAAGACCGCGCAGGTCGCCCAGCTCCGGCGGGATCGGGCCGGAGAGACCGTTGTCGTACAGGTGTAGCCTCTCAACCCGGCCGTCGGCGTCCGTGTACACGCCGTACCACGCATCAAGGGGCCAATCGGTGAGCCAGTTCGTGTTGTGGGCCCAGTTGTCTCCGTCGGTTTCGTCGTACAGGATCTCCAGCACTTCCCGGTTGGTGGGCCGCCGGACGCTGGCGGAGAAGGTCTGGGTTGCCGAGAGGCCGCCGTCGGAGGCAGTCACGGTAACCTCCGCGCTCCCAACAGCCACCCCCGTGACCGCTGCGGCGTCACCCGAGACGGCGACGGTCGCCACATCGGTGTCCGAAGAGTTCGCGGAGTATCCCAGGTCGTCGCCGTCTGGATCGCTGAAGTGCTCGGCGACCGCGACCTCCACCGTCGTGTCGACCCTGATCTCCAGATCGTCGATCTTCCCGACCGCCTCGGGGGCACCGTTCCCATCGCAGCCGACGGCCCCCAGGGCAGCCGCGACCAGGACAGGGACGGCGCAGGTGGCCGGGACACTCGCGGCACTGCTGGACACTGAGCCTGAAAACATGTCGCCCACGCTAAGGCGTGCGTCCTTCATTCGCAAAAGCCCCTCGCCGCCTTAGTCGTACCGCCCCCGGTGGAGATCGTGACGCCGACGGAGGCGCTCTACGGGCTCGCCAGCGGGGTCGCGGTGACGGTTGAACCTATGCGGATTCCGCAATAGTTCGGCCTATCGCCAGAAGCTCCGCGGCCCCCCCTGCACGCTACGGGCCGGCACCCGTCCCCCTGCCAGTCATCACGCTCCATGCATAGCGGTCCGGCACCCCGCGGCTCCAGCGCACCACGTGGCCCGGCGGCACGCTCGGCCGCTCGGCGAAGTCGCCCCGGATGGCGCGCACCTGCCCGCTCCGCTCGTCGCGGATCAGCGCCATCGTCGCCTCCGAGTCGCCGTCGAGGGTGAACAGGGCGTCCCCCGGGCCGGCCAGGACGAGGCTCGCGAGCGCCTTCCACCCCGGCTCGACAGGCAATAGGAAGACGAACATTCCGGTCCCCTCCTCCGCGTCCGCCGGCTCGTCCATATCGAACGAAATCGAGAAGAGCTCGCGCTGAGCGCCGTCCAGCCCCGTCAGCGTGTAGTCGCCACGCGCCTCTGGGAGCAGGCTCCGGCCCTCCACCAGCAGCGCCGGGTCCATCGACAGCTCCCCGGACGGGCTCCGCGTGCCCCACACCAGGAGCGACGGCCCCGTCCGGCGCCTTGCCTCGCCGCGCCACATCTCCTGCACGGTCCTGTGCCCGAAGGCGTTCGTGAAGTGGTAGTCGCTGACCCACTCCGGCTCGCAGTAGGTCATCAGGTCCTTCGCCTCATCCTTGTCGATCAGCGAGTCGCCGCGGTGATCGTAGCCCCACGCGCCAATGCTGCCGTCCCCGTAGGGGTAGGCGGGGTCGGGCGAGCCGGCACCACCGCATGGAGCGTGCCGAAGGCTCAGGTTGTGCCCCAGCTCGTGCGCGATAATCCAGGCGACGGGAACGGAGGCCGAGGAGGTGCTGGGAACTCCGTCAGCGACGCCCCGCACATCCGAGAAACTCGGCATCAGGCCCATCCAGTATCCCGATCCGCTCTCGGCGGCTCGAATCGCAATGGTCCGGAACAGCACAGCGTACCCGCTCCTGCTGTCGATCTCGACGGGGTCGTGGCCGTCAACGGTCATCTCCTCGATCGGGAGCAGATCGTAGGTTTCGTGGAGGAGCTCGTGGTTCTCCTCGTCCTCCGCCATCCCCTCGACATCCTCGATCACCGAAGAATCGGGGTCGCGGGTGTACAGAAACGGAATGGCCGTGAGCTCGAAGTCGGGCACGCCCTCCACCCCCAGGTCCAGCTCGCCGCTCTCCGGGATCCGCTTGGCGGTGAGGATCTCGGCGTCGATCGTCGAGTCGGGGTCGATCTCGATCACCACCGAGAGTCCCTCCTCGATCACCGAATCGGGAATCGTCACGTTCAGCGACCTGTCGAGCGAACCCTCGTCGATATCGGTCGGGATCGGCTCGGACGTGCCGTCGATCTCGACCGAATATCTCTCCTCGTCGTCGACGTAGAATGTCGCCGTCGCCGGTGGCAGCGTCTCCGTCGTCGTGCGGGTGGCGGTTACGAAGACCCTGAGGAGAGCCTCCTTCTCCGCCACCACGGGCACCGGATGACTCCGCGACTG
The DNA here is from genome assembly GCA_026706635.1 of Gemmatimonadota bacterium. GTDB lineage: Bacteria > Gemmatimonadota > Gemmatimonadetes > Longimicrobiales > Gaopeijiaceae > Bin94. The sequence continues at coordinate 35,494 of JAPOYJ010000033.1, forward strand.
CACTGCCTGCACCAGGTACGCGTCCGCAGGACGGTCGGCGCAGACCATGGCCCGCCGCCTGGGAATGCCCCGGTACCAGTCCAGCAGCGTGTCCGGCACGCACACGCCCGTCCCGTGCGCGAGGAATTCCTCCAGCGACGTCAGCTTGGAGAAGCTGGACGGCAGCTCGCCTTCGAGGTCGGCGTTGTTGTGCATGTGGAGCCGCAAGAGCTCACTCAGGTCGCCCAGCTCCGGGGGGATCGGGCCGGAGAGATCGTTGTCGTGCAGGTATAGGTAGCCGAGATTGCCCAGGTCTCCCATCTCCGGGGGGATCGGGCCGGAGAGACTGTTGCGTTGCAGGTATAGGTAGCCAAGTCTGTCCAGGTCGCCCAGCTCCGGGGGGATCGGGCCGGAGAGATCGTTGTCGTGCAGGTATAGGTAGCCGAGATTGCCCAGGTCGCCCAGCTCCGGGGGGATCGGGCCGGAGAGACTGTTGGAGTACAGGTGTAGCCACTCTAGATTGCTCAGACCGCCCATCTCCGGGGGGATCGGGCCGGAGAGATCGTTGTAGCCCAGGTGTAGCGTCTCAACCCGACCGTCGGCATCCGCGCCTACCCCGTACCACTCGTCAAGGGGCCCGTCGGTGAGCCAGTTCGTTCTGTAGGCCCAGTTGTCTCCGTCGGTATTGTCGTACAGGATCTCCAACACTTCCCGGTTGGTGGGCCGCCGGACGATGGCGACGAAGTTCTGGTTTGCCGAGAGGCTGCCGTCGGAGGCAGTCGCGGTGATCTCCGCGCTCCCAACAGCCACCCCCGTGACCGCTACGGCGTCTCCCGAGCGGGCGACGGTGGCAACATCAGTGTCCGAAGAGCTCGCGGAGTAGCGGAGGTCGTCTCCGTCTGGATCGCTGAAGTACTCGGCGAGCACGATCTTCACCGTTGTGTCCACCGTGATCTCCAGATCGTCGATCACCCCGACCGCCCCAGGAGCGCCGTTCCCATCGCAGCCGACGGCCCACAGGGCAGCCGCGACTAGTACGGAGACGCCGCAGGTGGCCGGGACACTCGCGACAGTGCTGGAGCCTGAGTCTGGAGGCATGGTCGCCTATGCTAAGGCGTGCGTCCTTCATTCGCAAAAGCCGTCGTGCGGCTACCCGTACCGCCCCTCGATGTAGTCGGCCGTCTCGGAGTGCCTGGGCGACAGGAACAGCTCCTCGGTGAGACCGTGCTCCACGATCCGGCCCAGCAGCATGAAGACGCACTCCTCCGACGCGCGCCGCGCCTGCGCCATGTTGTGCGTGACGATCAGGATCGTGTACTCGCCGCGCAGCCTCCAGATCAGCTCCTCGACGGCCTCCGTGCCTGCGGGGTCGAGCGCCGAGCACGGCTCGTCCATGAGTAGCACCTGGGGCTTCACCGGGAGGAGCCGCGCGATGCAGAGCTTCTGCTGCTCCTCGAGCGAGAGTCCGGTAGCGGGCCTGTCCAGGCGGTCCTTCACACTGTCCCAGAGCAGCACCTGGCGCAGCGACGACTCCAGAACCTCATCCTCCTCCGCTGCGCTCACCCTGCGCAGCCGCGCCTCGTGCAGCCGGAATCCGAAGAGGACGTTCTCGCGGATCGAGATCGGGAGCGGATTGGGGCGCTGGAAGACCATGCCGATCCTCTTGCGCACCTGCACCAGCTCGACGTCGTCCCCGAAGATATCGTGGCCCAGGACGTAGACGCTCCCGGTGGTGCGCACGTACCCAAGCCGCTCGATGATGCGGTTGCACGTCCGGAGCAGGGTTGTCTTGCCGCACCCGGACGGGCCGATCATCGAGGTTATCGTTCCCCGTCCGACCCCAAGATCGACGTCGAAGAGCGCCTGGAAGTCGCCGTACCAGAGGTTCAGCCCCCGGGTCTCGATGGCGAAGTCGCCGCCGCCAGGGGCCTGCGGGCGCGACCCCCCCGGGCTATCCATAGCGCCCCTCGATGTAGCCGGTGGTCCGCTCGTCCCTGGCCTCGCCCGCGAAGAGATCCTCGGTGTCGCCGATCTCGACCAGCTCGCCCATCAGGAAGAAGGCGGTGCGGTCGGCGAGACGGCGCGCCTGCTGCACCAGATTCGTGACCAGCACTATCGTGAGCTCGGAGCGAAGCTCCTTCAGCACGTCCTCTATCCGCATCGTCGTGACCGGATCGACGGCGATGGAGAACTCGTCCAAAAGGAGCAGCTCGGGCTCCTGCGAGAGTGCGCGGGCGATCGTGAGGCGCTGCTGCTGTCCCCCCGAGAGCAGGCTTCCCAGGGAGTCGAGCCGGTCCTTGACCTCGTCCCAGAGCGCGGCGCGCCTGAGGCACCTCTCGACGACCTCGTCCAGCTGGGCCCTCCTGCGGACTCCGCGCAGCCGGGGCGAGAAGGCGACGTTCTCGTAGACCGTCAGCGGCAGTCCGACCGGCAGCGGAAACACGACCCCGATGCGTCGACGCAGAGCGTACTCGTTGCGCCAGTCGTTGACGTTCTTCCCGTTGATCCGAATGCTCCCCTCCACCTGCATGGCCGGGTTGAAGGCGTCCATGCGGTTCAGAGCGCGCAGGAAGGACGTCTTGCCGCTGTTGGCCGGGCCGATGATCCCGAAGATCTCGTGGCGGTGGATCTCCAGGGTGACGTTGTCCAGGGCGCGCCTGCCGCCGTACGCGATGGAGAGGTCGCGGACCTCGATTACGGGCGAATCGTCGTACGCCGGGCCGGCGCCGCCGCTGGCGACGGTCGCCTCTACCACTTCTTCAGCCCCCTGAGGTAGACGCGGAACCCGATCGACACGGCGTTCATCAGGAGCACGATGGCGATCAGCACGAGCGCCACCCCGAAGGTGAGCTCCTCCGGCACGTCGGTCGCCTGGGTCGCGATGTAGTAGAGGTGGTACGACATCGCCATCGTCTGGTCGAGGACGCTCTCCGGGAGGAAGGCCACGAAGGCGGTGGCTCCCGTGAACATGATCGGCGCGGTCTCTCCGGCCGTGCGCGAGACCTCCAGGATCACGCCGGTGAGGATTCCGCTGACCGAATTGGGAAGCACCACCTTGCGGATCGTCTGCCAGCGGGTGGCCCCCATGTTCAGGCACGCGTCCCGGAAGGCCTGCGGCACCGCCTGGAGCGACTCGCGGGTGGCGACGATCACGACCGGCAGCGTCATGATCGCCAGGGTGAGGCCGGCGGCGAGAATCGAGGCGCCGAACCTGAAGAAGAGCACGAACGCCCCCACCCCGAAGAGCGCGTGCACGATCGACGGCACCCCCGCCAAGTTGATGATGGCCAGGTTGATGGTCCGGGTGAGCAGGTTGTCCGGCGCGTACTCGCTCAGGTACAGCGCCGCGGCCACGCCGAGCGGCACCGACGCCAGGAGCGCGACTACCACGAGCCAGACGGTGCCAACGAGCGCCGGGAGTATGCCCCCCGCCGTCATGTTGTCCTTCGGCGGGGTGAAGAGGAACTCCCAGGAGATCGCGGGCCCGCCCTTGACCACCAGCGTGCCCACGATGAGGAGCACCGGAACCACGAGCGCCACCGTCATCAGGCAGAAGACGGCTCGCGCGACGCTCTGGTTACGGGAGCTGCGTCTGTTCAGCCGCGTCGCGGCGAACATGGGGTGTTGGCGGGCCGTGGACATGGGCCGCTAGCGGTCCATGGACAGAGCCGCCCGAGCACCGAGAGCGGCGAGGCGCCGGGCTGGCAAGGCGCGACGAAGCGGGAATAGCAGCGCTATTCGTGCGAGGAGTAACGCAGAGCCCAGCCGTCCAGCGTGGATGCATCGCCGCTCGAATGCCGGGGGGATTCTGTGCATGGGCCGCTTACTCCTTCCGGATTCCGCGGACGACGATGTCCGCGGTGAGGTTGATCGCGAAGGTGACCACGAAGAGGAGGATGCCCAGGGTGAAGAGGGAGCCGTAGTGATCCCCTCCCGTCACCGTGTCGCCGAGCTCGGCGGCGATCGTCGCGGTGAGCGCCCGCACCGAGTCGAAGACGCTGGTGGGGAGGTTGATCGCGTGGCCCGAGGCCATCAGCACGGCCATCGTCTCCCCGAACCCTCTCCCGACGCCCAGGAGCACGGCGGCCAGCAGCCCGTTCCGGGACGCCGGAATCACCACCTTGAGGATCACCTCCCAGCGGGTCGCCCCCAGCGCTTCCGCCGCCTCGCGGTAGGTGTCGGGCACCGCCTTGAGCGCATCCTCGGCGATCGTCGTCATGATGGGGGCTGCCATCAGCCCCAGGATCAGCCCTGCGTTGAGGACATTCAGCCCCACCGGGATCTCGAAGGTCTGGATGATGAGCGGGTTCATGATCGACATGCCCACGAACCCCCACACCACCGATGGGATCGCCGCCAGCATCTCCACTAGGACCTTCAGCGTCTCGCGCGTCTTGCCGCTGGCGAACTCCGCGATGAAGAGCGCCGCGCCCAGCGACAGGGGGACCGACAGGAGCATCGCGAAGCCCGTCACGCTGGCGGTGCCCACGATCAGCGCCAGCGCCCCGTACGTCGGGTTGTTGGAGGTGGGCCGCCACGCGATCGAGGTCAGGAATTCTCCCAGCTTCAACGGCCCCAGGACGAAGCCGAGACCCTCCTTGGTGATGAAGACGAAGATCCCGACGATGAAGACGATCGCCGAAATGCCCCCGACGAAGACGAGGAGGCGGGCGGCACGGTCCACATGCCACGCCATGTCCCTGCGATCCATTGCGCCGATGCCCGCACCGGCGCCGGGGCTGTCGGCAGGCGTCACTCGTCGTCCCGCACTCCGAGAGTCTTCATGAGGCCGCGCAGGCGGACCATGAGGGCACGGTACAGCTCCTCCACCTCCGAATCGGCGGTGATTCCGTCCTCCGCCAAGTCCCACTGAAGCACGGCCGTCCGATATGGAACGTCGAAGTGCGGCGACGGGTCCAGGCCGATCCCCACCACCACATGGTAGTGCGGGCCCACGTCGAGCGCCTCGTCAAGAGAGCGGGGGAATTCGTCCTCAGGCAGCGCCACCCCCCGTCGCCTGCAGAATGCGGGGAGCCTCTCGTCGAAGCCGGGCGCGGGCTCCAGCCCGGCCGACCGGAAGCGCCCCGCGTGCGGATAGGTCTCCTCGAGTGCGATCTCAGCCAGCCTGCTCGCGAGGGAGTGGTCCCTGTCGACGAATAGGATCCGGTACCGCTTCTCCTTCTTGCGCCGTCCTGTGACGGCGAAGAGCGTCATCTCGCACGCGTTGTCGGCCTGTTCCGCCGTCCGCTGCAGGAGCCTGAAGACGAGCAGCGCCCCGAAGAGGTCCCGGGCAGGACAGCGCTCCGACTCCGCCGCCGAGATCAGCCCCTCGACGGCGTGGGGATAGATCGCGGCAGTCTGCGAGGCGATGCCGTGCGAGGTGCGGGCGCTGTCGGGGTCTCCCTCGACGAAACCCCTGAACGCGGTGCCGAGCGCCTTGCCGGCGTGCGCGCCCATCATCGCGATGTTGTGAGCGACGGCGTCCGGAAGCGGCGTCTCGATGTCGCGCGCCACCCGGCAGATCGCCACCGAGTAGTCGCCCACCCGTTCCAGCGCCACCGCGAGTCGCAGCACGGCCGAGGTGAACCTCAGGTGACTTCCGCTCGGGAGGTGGCGCGCCACGAAGAGATGGCAGAGGTGGTCGAGGGCCCGCGTCGCCTGGTTGGCCGCCCGATCCTTGATCAGCGTCTCGTTGGCGAGTCGCGGATCTGAGTCGAGAACCGCGCGGACGCTGTGCCGGAGATTGTCCTCGACCTGCTCCGCCACCGCCTGGAGGCGGCCCCGAATCTCCTGCAGATCCGCCTCCAGCCGCTTGTCGTAGATGCTCACGCGCACTCCGTCTCCGTGTAGGGAGCGTAGCCACGCTCGATGATCACGCACTGGCCGTCGGTGGAGAGTATCCAGTCCATGTACGACCTGACCGCGCCCTGGGGCTGGCCCGCCGTGTACATGAAGAGCGGGCGCGCGATGGGATAGCTTCCGCTGACGGCGGTGGAGACGGACGGTTCGACGCAGTCGCCGCCCTCCTCCACCGTGACGCAGGGCATGCGCACGTGCTCGGTCGCGTAGGCGAGTCCGCTGTACCCGATCGCGCAGGGGGTGTTCTCCACCAGATCGACCACGTCCTTGGAGCCGTGCATGTCCCGGGAACCGAGCTTGTACTCGGCGTCGTCGCCCAGGACCGTCTCCTTGAAGTAGACGTAGGTGCCCGAGTTGTTCTGCCTGCTGACGAGCACGATCTCGTCGGAGCCGCAGCCGGGCACCCTCACCCCCAGCTCCGACCACTGCGTAGTCGTTCCGCCCTCGCCGTAGATGCCCCTGAGCTGGGCCAGGCTGAGGCCTTCGATGGGGTTGTCCTCGTGCACGTAGACGGCCAGCGCGTCGTAGCCAACGACGAATTCGACGGGCTCGACGCCATTCTCGCGGGCCAGCTCGATCTCCGATTCGCGCATCTTTCTGGACGAGTTCGCGATGTCGACGGTGCCGTTGATCATCGCGGAAATGCCAGTGCCGGATCCGCCGCCCGTGACCGCGACCGCCACCTTCGCGTTGACTGCGGCGTATGCTTCGGCCCAGGCCTGGGCGACGTTCAGGAGCGTGTCGGAGCCGCGGTTCTGGATGACCGCCCGCTGACTCCCGTCGCCCCCGCCCCCGCACGCTGCGACGGTCAGCGCTACGAGTGGGACGATCCGCTGCGCGATCTGCTTCACTGTGTCTCTCCGTTTCTCGATCTGGACGATGGAACTCTAGCAGCCCGCGGGCAAACCTATGACTCGCAATGCCCGTGCCCGTGGCCTCGCTCTGCATTCCTCCGCAGGTCGGTAGCGCCGCTACCAGCCCGAGTTCCCCCAGGGCAGCCCCGGCGGGTCAGTAGTAGAGGTAGCTCTGTATCTTGCACGAGTAATGCGTGGACTCGGGTCCTTGTCGGTAGATGTCCAGGTTGGCGCCGATCCGGTTTCTGCCCTTTATGTAGAGGAAGAGGCCGGGGGTGACGACCATCCCGGCGTCGGTCGGGGCCGCCCTCTCCGGATCTCCCCAGCTGACTCGCGCCATCGGCTCTATCGCCTCCAGCCGCGACCCCTCCAGCGGGAAGTAGCGGCTGAGAATCCCCTGCCAGGCGAGGAACCGGGGCGGCCCGTCCTCCGTCGATTCCAGCCAGTTGGCACCTGCAACGAGACCGAGCTGCAGATGCGTCCCGTCGCGGAAGCCGCCGAGCTCGAGGTCCGCTCCGAAGGCGGTGGCGGCCTTGCTGCTGTCGCGGGAGTCGAGGTAGTCGTGTCTGGACACGTTTCCCGCAAGCGTCAGGTCGTCGGTCAGATCCAGCGACAGGCGGGCGGCCAGCGACTTGCCCGAATTCTCGTCGGACCCCGATGTGCCCGTGCCGTTGGTGAGCGTCGCCATGTAGCGGACCCGTTCGCCAAGCGATCCGTCCACCTTCACCCCGATGTCGCGGTCCGAGTATCCCAGCTTCTCGGTGAACCGGCTGAGCGAGCACACCCCGCCCACCCCTGCGCACGCCTCCAACCCGTCGATCCGACCGGTCCTCTCCACCACCACGATCTCGGTGGAGCTGTTCAGCTCGAAGAGGTCGAAGGCCCGCTTGAACTGCCCCATCGAGACCCTTAAGGCGCGGTCGAAGCCGAGTCGGAAGTACGCGTCCTTCAGCTCCAGCTTCCCGCCCCCGAAGTCGGGCTGAACGCGGGCGTCGAGAAGCGGCGTGACGCGCACATCGATAGTGAGCCGGGCGCGGCGTGTGAAGAAGTCGGTGGCCTTGCCCTCTTCGGCCGAGCTCGTGGCGAACTGCGTGTGGAGACGGCCTCCGAAGCGAACCTCCCCACCTCGGGCGCTAATATCCGCCTGTCCCGCCAGCGCCGTGGGGAGGGCGGCGACGAGGGAGAGCATCAGCAGTCCGTGGATAATCTCGCGCGAGCACCGAGACCGGCGAAGCTCCGCCGGGCGAATGCCGTCGGGGTCGTGTTCGCGGCCCGCCCCGCTGGCGAGGTGCCGGGCCGAGAGGGAGAGATACCTTTCCACGGGCTGCCGTGAGCCTCCTGTGCAGTGGGATCGGCGGCCGGGCGAGGGGGCGTTGGTCCCGCCGCCAGCTCCGTGTGACCCCCTACGATAGAGGCCCCATGTAAAGTTATAGTGCTACCAGACGGGTGTGGAGCGGTCACGTTCGGAGGTGTGCGCAGCGGGCGCGTATCGATTGAGTGTAAACCACGCATTACATAGTGTCACGTAGAGTTTACAGTACTGTTCCTCGGCTTCGCTCCCCGTCCGGCGCTGCAGCACCGTCTCGGGAGGGTTTCGGGCCCAGCAGTCCTGGATAATCTCGCGCGAGCACCGAGAGCGGCGAAGCGCCCGTCGCCCCGTTGACTCCCGTCGTCCCGCTGGCGATCCTTCCAGGCTTGTCAACCGATCCCGCGTAGCTCAGCTGGTAGAGCAGACGGCTGTTAACCGTCGGGTCGCAGGTTCGAGTCCTGCCGCGGGAGTACTCAAGGAGAGGCCATGCCCCCCGCTCTTTCACATCGTGGTCGCACCTTCGCGGACCTCCTGGTCGCCATCTCGGCGGCGTGCGCCGCGTTGGCGTGGGTGCCGCACTCTCTTGCAGCGCAGTCGGGGTCTCTTGGCCACGCCGTGGCGTTGGTCGGGTCGCAGCTCATGGTGGCCGAGCCGACGACCTCCTTTCGTCCGGGCTCGGTCTACCTCTACGAGGAGTCGGGGGGCGCGTGGGAGGTGGCCGGTGCGCTCCACGCTCCAGATGCCGAGCGGGCCGACGGATTCGGCACTCTGCTGGCGGGCGACGGTGGGACGCTCTTCGTGGGGCAGAGGGGCGGCCCGCTGCACGTCTTCGAGCGGAGCGAGACGGGCGAGTGGGGGCGTAGCGCGACGATCGAGGACGACGCGATCGCAGGACTTGATCCCGATTGCCGGTTCGACGGGTACTGCGGCACCGACTTCGGGCTGAGCATCGCCGCCTCGGGCGGGTGGCTCCTGGTCGGGGTGACCGAGCGAAGGGGCGAATCGGCGAACGGGGGCGAAGATGACGATCGGGCCCCTGGAATCGTCTACACCTACCGGCGCATGGAGTCCGGAGATTGGGCGAGGCACGGAGCGATCCAGCCCGCGGACGGCGTTGGCGGCGATCGCTTTGGGGCGACGCTCGCCCTCTCGGGAGATGGCCTCCTCGTCGGATCGCCTGGATGGACGACACCGGATGCGGACGCCGAGGGAGCGGGGCGTGTGCACCACTATCGCCAGGTTGGCGGCGAGTGGACCGAGCTGCAGGAGATCGCCGATGCGACCGAGGCGGGTGCAGGCTTCGGGGCGGCTATGGCGGTCTCGGGGGACCACCTGCTCGTCGGGGCACCGGGGGCCGATGGGAGCCGCGGCCGCGTCTTCAGCTACACCTGGAGCAGCGAGGAGTCGCGGTGGACCAGCTCAGGCGAGCCGCTGGCGCTCGCCGCCGCGGAGGAGGGCGACCGCTTCGGCGCGGCGGTCGCCTTTGCTGGCAACGACATCTGGGTCGGGGCGCCTACCGAGCGCGGCTACGAGACGGGGTCGGTGTTTGTCTACGAGGGCGACGAGGACGGCCCGCGGTCGTCGGCGCCCCGGCGCATTCGGCTGCCGCGACCGGAGACGGTCGGGAGCGACCGCTTCGGTGCCCTGATCACGGCGGGCTCGGGAGTCGTAGCCGTGACGGCCCCCGGCATGCACCACAGAGCCGGTTCGGTCCACCTCTTCGGGCGCAACGAAGGCGGCGCCTGGGGAATCCTCGCCGCACTCACGAGCGAGCCCGACGCCCTTTCGACATCGCTGGCCGGGGGTCCCCACAGCTGCAGCAACGGCTGGGTTGGACCCTTCGCCTGCGAAGGCGTCGGGCTGTTGGCGCACCTTTCGACGGCCCAGCTCAGAGATGGCGACCGCGGCCGCGGCGTGCGCACCAACGACAACTGGGGGTGGACCGACCCGGAGACCGGTCGCGAGTATGCCATCGTCGGCCGCAACGACGGCACCTCGTTCGTCGACATCACCGACCCCACCGACCCTGTCTTGGTCGCCGACCTTCCCAAGACTCCCGGCACGCCCCCCTCGCAGCTCTGGCGGGACATCAAGACGTACCGCGATCACGCCTTCATAGTCGCAGATGGCGCGGGCGAGCACGGCATGCAGGTCTTCGACCTTACGCGGCTCCGCGATCTGCCGGCCTCCCAGATGCCCGCACTCGTCGAGCCGGACGCGCGCTACGCCGAGGTCGCAAGCGTGCACAACATCGTGATCGACGAGGAGACGGGCTTCGCCTACGCGGTCGGCAGCCGAGGCGGGGGCGAAGCGTGCGGCGGCGGCCTGCACATCATCGACATTCGGGAGCCGACGCGCCCGAGCTTCGTGGGGTGCGGCTCCGACGAGAGCATCCACGACTCGCAGTGCGTCGTGTACCGGGGACCCGACAAGCGCTACCAGGGGCGCGAGATCTGCCTCAACTCGAATGGCGACATCCTCGAGATCGTGGACGTCACCGACAAGGAAGACCCGGCGACGCTCTCGAGCGGCTCCTCGAGCAGCCCCGCCTACATCCACCAAGGCTGGCTGACGCCCGACCATCGCTACTTCTACCAGAACGACGAGGCCGACGTGATCGCAGGAAACGCGGCCACGACGCGCACCCTGATCTGGGAGCTGAGCGATGTGGAGGACCCTGTGCTCGTCAGGGAGTTCATGGGGTCCGAGCCCGCCAGCGCGCACAACCTGTACCTCAAGGGCGACCTGATGTACCAGGCCAACTACCTCTACGGCCTTCATGTGCTCGACATCTCGGACCGGGAGGATCCGCGCGAGGTGGCGCACTTCGACACGGCACCTTTCCACGAAGGGGCGGGCTTCGGCGGGGCGTGGAGCAACTACCCCTACTTCGAGTCCGGCACGGTGATCGTCACCAGCATGCAGGAGGGGCTGTTCATTCTGAGGATGGAGCTGGAGGAGGCGGAGGCCGGCGCGGCAGCGGAGGAGAGGGCGCGGCCCGCCGGTTGAGCCGACCCGTACTCGACACGGACCGCGTCGTCGAGGAGGCCCGCGCGGTCGGGTTTCAGGAGGCGGGCGTGGTGGCCAGGGCCGAGAGCGAACACGTAGGCCATCTGGAGCGCTGGCTCGCAGCCGACCTGCACGGCGAGATGGGGTACCTGGCGACTGTTGGCGCGGTGGAGCGCCGGGCCGATCTGAGGCGCACCTTCCCCGACTTCGCCAGCGCGGTGGTCGTCGCCCACTCCTACGCCGACGACGAGCCTCGAGCTCGCCCGACGACCCGTCGAGAGGGATTGTCGCCCGCTACGCACGCGGCCGCGACTACCACCGCGTGGTCGCCGAGGGGCTCGAGGATCTGGCGAGCCGTCTTCAGACCCTGGCGGGACGCCCGCTCCGTCATCTCGGCTACGCCGACACCGGCCCCCTCCTGGAGCGGGAGCTCGCGATGAGGGCCGGGATCGGCTGGTTCGGCAAGAACACGCTCCTGATCGACCCGCGCCGTGGCTCGTACTTCTTCCTCGGGGTATTGCTGACCGACCTGGAGCTGGAGCCCTCCGCACCCTTCGAGCGGGAGCACTGCGGCTCGTGCCGGGGCTGCCTGGACGCATGCCCGACCGGCGCGCTACTGGGGCGCGACGAGCAGGGCGCACCCGTGATGGACGCCAGCAGGTGCATATCCTACCTCACGATCGAGCTGCGGGGCCCTATCCCGGAGGCGCTCCGTCCGGCTATCGGCAACCGGGTCTTCGGGTGCGACATCTGCCAGGAGGTGTGCCCGTGGAACCACCGCTTCTCCGCGCCCACCGACGAGACCGGGTACATGTCGACGCCTAGCGGTCCGAACGGTCGGTCGCTGCTGGCGCTAGCCGCCGAGCTGCTCGATACTTCAGGCAAGGCCTTCCTGCGCCGGTACCAGGACTCGCCGCTCTCGCGGCCCCGGCGAAACGGCATGCTCCGAAATGTCTGCGTAGCGCTTGGCAACTGGGGGTCCGACGAAGCACGTCCGCTACTGGATCGGGCGGCAAGGGACCATTCGCCCCTTGTGCGCGAGCACGCCGAGTGGGCGCTTACCCGGCTGGATAGGACCCGGCTAGATAGAACCTCGTATCCGGTGTCCGGCAGAGCTCGAACAGAACTAGGGAACACATCGCCCAACCGGGGGTACCGGTAGCTTGTGGCGGCACACGGATGTTTGCCCTAACCTGTTCAAGCTACCCTGCCGGGCTCCCCTGCTCTGGAGAAATGACGATGCGAAGAATTCACTGCCTGGCCATCCTCGCCACGATCGCCTGCGCGATCCCCGGGGGCGCTGCGGCGCAACAGATCTGGGACGAGATGAGAAGCGAGGCCTTCGGGGCGCTCAATGTCGCGATTCCAGTCGGCGAGTTCGGCGAACACGTCGAGCTGGGGGGTGGTGTGGGCACCGGAGTCGTCCTCTTCCTCGACCCCGAGCGGCGCGTCGGAGTGCGCGCCGAGGCCGGATTCATAGTCTATGGATCCGATACGGAGAGGCGTCGCTTCAGCCGCACGATCCCCTTGGTCGAGCTCGACGTGCGGACCACTAACGAGATCCTGTCGGCGGGCGTCGGCCCGCAGATCTACCTAGGGACCGGGAATCTGAGGCCATTCGTCTACGGCACCGTCGGCTTCGCGTACTTTGCCACGACCACGACGGTCGAGCCGGAGCGGTCGGACATCGAGATCGCCAGCACAACCAACTTTGACGACTTCCAGCTGTCGCTCAGCGCGGGCGGCGGGATCGCCGCGGTGATCCACGAGGGAGAGAACCCGCTGTCGCTCAGCCTCTCGGCGTCGTATCAGCGAAACGGGCTCGCCGAGTACCTGACCGGCGGCAGCGACGACCTGCGCGGTCTCCGGGGCGGCCGCTGGGCCTTCACGCCCAAGGAGAGCGAGGCAAACCTGATCACCTGCAGGGTCGGGCTCTCGGTCGCGCTGGGGCGACGCTAGCGGGCGGCTCAGGGCGTCACATCTGTCGGCTTCCAGCCGTCCGGCACCGAGAGGCGCGAAGGGCCACCCCGCCTCTTCCTCCTCCTGCGGCTGGATTCCGGTCCGAACGCGCGCGCGGCAGGACGCCGCTGGAGTACGCTGTGGAAAACCGGTCGCTGCAGGGTTGGGAGGTGGTTCGGCGCGTGCGCGAGGAGATGCGGAGGGGTGGGGAGAAGCGGTAGTTTGCGCTCAGCGAGGCTGCGCGGTGATCGGCTGGCACCCGCCGCCTGGGCCCGCTAGGATTGTCAACTCCACTTTACATAAAGTAATCCAAAGTTGACAGAAGGATGGCCATGAGACCGTCGACCATCCCGATCACACCCGTATTCCTGCTCCTGTTCGCTGCCTGCGCGGGAGCGCCGAAAGGGTACTGGCCCACCTGCGACGACTGGGGCGAGCAGCGCTTCTTCTGGTCGGCTTCCGCGCAACTCGTGCGCGCATGCCTCGAAGCGGGCGCGGACCCCGATGCGCCCGGCGACAGGGGGAGAACCCCGCTCCACTGGACGACGATATCGGTGGACTCGGCGGCAGTTCGCGCGCTGTTGGAGGTGGGCGCGGACGTCGACGCGCGCGACAACGTGGGGAGAACCCCTCTGCACGTTGCGGCACGAAGACGGAACCCCGATGCGCTCCTGCCCGAAGTCGTCGCGCTCCTCGTGGAGGGGGGCGCCGACGTCAATACGGCCGACAACCGCGGTGGCACGCTGCTCGAAGAAGCCGCCAGGAGCGGAAATCCGGCCATAGTGGCGATCCTGCTGGAGGCCGGGGCCGATGTCAACTTGCCGGACGGTCGCAGGACCACTCCGCTCCACGAGGCCGCCCGAGGGGGGAACCTGGACGTCGTCAGGATCCTCCTGGAGGCGGGGGCCGACATTCATGCGACGGGTCCGGGCTACACGCCCTTGCACGTTGCCGCCTTCGAAGGGGCTGCGGAGATCGTCCATGCTCTGCTGGTTGCGGGAGCGGACGTCAACGCCGGAGCCAGCGACGGCTACGGCACTCCCCTGTTGCGCGCCGTCCGGACCCGGAGGGCCGGGGAAGCCGCCGTCATCGTACTGCTCTCGGCCGGCGCGGATCCCGACGCGAGGGACGAATGGGGCAAGACCCCGCTGTACGAGGCCGCCCATGCTGGCCGCCCGGCGGCCGTTCGCGCCCTGCTGGGGGCGGGCGCGGATCCGGACGCGCTGACCGACCACGGCGAGTCGCCGCTCCATGCCGCGGCGGCGTATGCAGGCCCCGAGGTCATCGCTCTCCTGGCGGACGCGGGTGTGGACCCGAACGGACTTGACGGCCACTCCCATGCGCCCCTTCACGATGCGGTGCTTTCCGGGAGGTACGGCCGGTCGCGGGAGGAGCGCTGGAAGGTGCGCATATCCGCGTTGCTGGAGGCGGGCGCGGATCTGAACGTGCGCACCGCCACGGGCGACACTCCCCTGCATCTGTCGATCCACCTTCCGGGCTCAGAGGGGCGGCCCGACACGACCGTGCTGTCCTGGCTCGTTCGGGCCGGGGCAGGCCTGAACGCCCGCAACGAAATGGGCCAGACGCCGCTGCACGTGGCCCGCGCTCTCCACAACCTTCCGGCCATGCGCAAGCTCCTGGAAATTGGGGCCGACCCCGAATTGCGCGACGATGCCGGCAGGACCGCCGTTGCCGTCTGCTATTGGACCGCGGGCCGCGACGCATGGGATTTTCTCGCCAACTCGCCCCCAGAGAGCGTGCAGGGGTGCCTGGATAGCGGGGTTCAGGTGGACGCTCGCGGCCCCGACGGCGTCACGCCCCTGGCGGGATGGTGTCCGCGACCGGTTGCTGCGCCGATATTGCGAATGTCCTTCCCCTCTTCGTGGCTGCGGGCGCGGACGTCAACGCTCGGGACACCCTGGGCAGGACACCCCTCCACCTCGCCAGCGGAGCCTACGGCACTATCCCGACGTCCGTCCGCGCCGTCGTCGCTTCGGCGCTGCTGGAGGCGGGTGCCGACCCGAACGCGCGCGACTCGGAGGGCGCGACGCCGCTGCACGCCGCCGTGGCCTGGCGAGGATCGAGCGACACCCTGTTGCACCTCCTGGCGGCGTCGGGCGCGGATTTCGACGCCCGCAACAACCGCGGACAGACACCGCTGCACGTCGCCGTGAGCATTGACGATCCCACCCTGGTCCGCACGCTCCTTTGGCTTGGGGCCGATCCGGCGGCCCGGGACGGTGCGGGCAACCCGTTCGATCCGGTGGCCTGCGAACGGTGGGGCACCCGCACCTTCTTCGCGTTAGCCACCGCCGATGTCGTGGCCGACTGCATCGAGGCCGGAAAGGACGTGCTGGCCGTCTTCGATTCGCACCCGCTTATCCATCTCGTCGCCTGGACATCCGACCCCGCCGTGGTCTCCGTCCTGCTGCGCGCCGGAGCTGACGTTCATGTGCGCGACGGCCATGGCGCGATAGGTTTCACGGCCCTGCACCGCGCCGCAGCGAACGGTGCCCCGGGGGTAGTGCGTGCCCTTCTGGAGGCCGGTGCGGATCCAGACGCAGTGGCGTCTCAGCATGGGGTTTGCCCCATAGTCCCCCCCTGCCGAGGGCGACGGAGCTGGACCCCGTTGCACTCGGCGGCAGGGAATCCGGATCCCGGCGTCATGGAGGCCTTGCTCGAGGCGGGAGCGGACCTCGACGCAGCCATGGAGGGGAGACCGACGCCGCTGGACGACGCGGCAAGGAACCCAAACCCCGCCGTCACCGCAGCCCTGTTGGAGGCCGGAGCGGACGTTAGTCCCCCTAGGGACCCCGAAACGCCGCTGCACATAGCCGCCAAATCGAACTCGAACCCCGCCGTGTTGAAGCTCCTGGTGGAGGCCAGGGCCGACGTGAACGCGCGCGACTACGACGGCTACACGCCGCTTCACGTGGCCGCCGGGAACAACCCCAATCCCGAGATCGTGGCCGCGCTGGTTGCCGCCGGGGCCGACGTCAGTGCGCGGGACCCGGACGGGTACGTTCCCTCCGGGCGCAGGACGAACGACCGTACACCGCTGTTCATGGCGGCGGCCCCCCTGAGCGGGGCGACCTGGAACGCCCCGGTCGTCGAAGCGCTTGTGCGCGCTGGGGCGGAGCTGGAGCAGGCGGACGGATCCGGCCGCACTCCGCTGCACGCGGCCGCGCTGTGGCATCCCGCCGTCTTTCCGTTGCTCCTGCGGCTGGGTGCCGACCCGAATGCGCGCGACGCGGAAGGCAGGACGCCGCTGGACTACGCGCTGGAGAACCGGTCGCTGGAGGGGCTGCCCGAAGTGCGGCGGATGCGGGAGGGCATTCGGGAGGCCGCGCAGAGGGGCCGGGGGCCGGAGTGAGCGCGGTGAAGGCCGCCACCCCGCGCGCCGAACCTGCCGTCCCCGGCGGTGGTGTTTCACGGCACAGAAATGTAAAGTGCGGTTGACAAGAAGTAATCGTAAGTTGACATGTGGAAGGCGGTGAGACTACTGACCAAGCTGATCACAGCGACATTCGTGCTCCTCGTCACGGGCTGCACGGGAGGGCGCGGCCCGACCCCGGCGGCGGCCCCAGAAGCGGACCCGGTGCCGGACCTGCGAGCGTCCCCGGAAGCGGATCCCAACGCCAGGCGTGACTGGGGCGAGACCCCGCTGTACAGGGCTGCATGGGCTGGCGACCCGCAGGCCATCCGCGCCCTGCTGGAGGCCAGCGCGGACCCGCGCGCGCTCACCGACCACGGCGAGTCCGCGCTTCATGCCGCGGCCCGGCGGCGGCTCCCCCACACCCCAGAGGTCATCACTCTGCTGGCGGACGCCGGGTTGGACGTGAATGCGAGAAACGCGAAGGGGCAGACGCCATTGCACCTGGCGCGCACAGACGACAACCTCCCGGCCGCCCGCAAGCTGCTGGAGCTCGGTGCCGATCCAGAGGCGCGCGACAATGCCGGCAGGGTCGCCGTCTCCGCTTGCGTCTGGGACGGAGGAGGGGGCTTTCGCGGATGGGATTTTCTCGTTGCGTCGCCGGTCGAAAGCATCCGGGGGTGCCTCGAGAGCGGGATCCCGGTGGATGCACGCCACGAGGAAGGCGCGACCCCGCTGGCACTGTTGATCTCCACGCGTGCCTGCTGTGCGGATTTCGAGAATGTGCTCCGGGAGTTTGTGGCCGCTGGGGCGGATGTGAATGCGCGCGACGACCATGGCAGGACCCCCCTCCATCGCGCGGGACCAACAATCGTGACCTCCGCACTGCTGAAAGCCGGGGCCGACCCCGGTGCTCGCGACTCGGCGGGATCGACCCCAATGCACATTGCGGCGAGCCGCGGCCGGGGCCCCGAGGCTTCCCTCCTGGCCGCGGCCGGTGCGGACGTCAACTCACCTGACAAGAATGGCCAGACCCCGCTCCACGTCGCGCTGGGCATCGACGATCCCGACATGGTTCGCACGCTCCTGTGGCTCGGGGCCGACCCGACGGCCCTGGACAGTGCGGGAACTGTTGCCGATCCGGCCGCGTGCGCGCGCTGGGGGAGCGAGGCGTTCTTCGCGTTCGCCACCGCCGACATCGTGGCCGGCTGCGTCGCAGGCGGCGCGGATGCACACACCATCGCCGATGGGTCCCAGGCTACTGCCCTCCTCTTCACTGCCGCAGCCTCGACGCCCCATGCCGCCGTCGTCGCCATCTTGCTCGAAGCCGGGGCGGATGTCCACGCACGTGACGGATTCCTGCAATACACGCCACTCCACCACGCCGCCCAAAGCGGCACGCCGGAGGTGGTGAGAGCCCTACTGGAAGCCGGCGCGGATGTGGACGCGTGGGCCAAGGGCTTCGGCGGCCACTGGGGGTGGGGCTGGACCCCGCTCCACTTGGCTGCCAGGTCGAACCCGGATCCCGAAGTCGTCAGCGCCCTGGTGGAGGCGGGCGCGGATCTCCATGCCCCTGGCGAGGAGAGCTACCATCACGGCAATACCCCGCTCCACTACGCGGGCGACAATCCGAACCCCGATGTTGCGGCCGCCCTGCTGGGTGCCGGTGCGGACGCCAACGCCCTCTCGGCGAGAGGCCGGACGCCCCTGCACGAGGCCGCTGCCAATGCCTCGAACCCTGCGGTGATCGACGTGCTGGTTGCAGCCGGGGCCGATGTGAACTCCAACGGCTACGCACCTCTGCACTCAGCCGCCCGGTACAACCCCCGTCCGGAGATCGCGACCGCGCTGATCGCCGCCGGGGCCGACGTGAACGAGGACCCACCGCCGCTGTTCATGGCGCTGAATCGGGACGGAGTGTTTATCGGGGGTCAGCCGATGCCGACCGGGCACAGTCTCGCGGTAGTGGAAGTGCTGGTTCGCGCCGGCGCATACCTGGAGCAGGCGGACGGGTCCGGCCGAACCGCACTGCACATGGCCGCCATAGGGACGCCCGCCGCCTTCCCCTTGCTCCTGCGGCTGGGCGCGGATCCGAACGCCCGCGATGCCAATGGCAGGACACCGTTGGACTACGCGCTGCGAAATCCATCGCTGCAGGGGCTGGAGGAGGTGCTGCGCATGCGCGAGGAGATGCGGAGGGTGCGGTTGCCGTCGGAAGAGCAATGACCAGCTGAGACACCTGAACCTCAAGACTACGAGACCCTCATCCTGACGAGGACCGAAGACCGGCAGCGGCGGGCGCTCCGCCGCCTGCCGCTAGCGGGAGTCGAGCGCTTCCAGCATCGCCTTCATGCGGCTGATCTCGGAGCGCTGATCGACCTGAATGTCCGACGCCAGCCGGAACACGGTGTCGTCGAGGGCGGCACCGTCGGTCGCGAACAGCTCCCCGACCATCGTGACGGCACCCTCGTGGTGCATGATCATGTACTCGAGCAGGAGGCGGTCGTACTCCCCTCCCTTGGCCCGACCGAGCTGTTTCATCTGCCAATCGGTGAGCATCCCGGGAGCGTGCAGCGCATGGGCGGCCGCACGCTCCGCGTGGTGGCCGTGGTAGTGGCCCGCCTCGACCTCGCCGGTCTCCAGATCCACTGTCGGCACATCGAGCCCCCGGTCGGCGAGCCAGCTCTGCATCAGCTGGATCTCGTCGCGTTGCGAGACGAAGATGCGGGCGCAGAGCGTCCTGATCGACTCGCTCCCCCCGGCCGCCGGAGCGAAGCTGGTCATCGTCAGCGCCTGGGCGTGGTGCGCGATCATCCCGACCATGAAGCGGGCGTCGGCCGGGTGGTGCTCGCTGGCCGCGCTCTCGACCCGAGCCATGTAGAGGGTCTCGAGACGTGCGGCGTCCTGGGCGCTGGGACGCCTGGGGGAGGACTCCGAGGTTTTCTCGCCATCACCTCCGGAGGCCCGCTCCAGCGCGGCGTCAACCGCCTCGGCGGCCCCCTCCCCGCCGTTGGCGGCACCAACGGGGGGCGAGGGCTCGGCCGATGGCTGCGGCGAAGCCGCGCACCCAGCCGACACGACGGTGGCCGCGATCGCCGTCAGTACGGCAAAGGCCGGACTCCTCACTGCCAGACGCCCCCTTCTCCCAGCCGCCCGAGCGCAGCCATCAACGCCCCGACCTTGTCCGGGTCCGACGCCTTCGGGGCGGCATCGGCGAGTGCCTGGGCGACTTCGGAAAGCACGGCGCTCCTCGACGTGCCCGACTCCATCTCGGCCACGTCGATCCGCTCGCGGGCCATCTCGATCACCTCGCCGTCCACCCCCTGGCCGCGTTCGAGCTGGTCCAGGTAGGCCCGCGCCAGAGCGAAGGTCGCTGGCCACTCGAAGATTGGCTGGCCCTGCGAGTTCATCTGGCTCAGCTGCACCGACTTGGCGGCGTCGATTTCGTTCTGCGTCAGCGCCTCGCCCGGCAGCAGCTCGAAGATGTCCAGCCCGCGCACGATCTCCGAGTTGACGATCACGCCGTTGTACCAGTAGACCGACCAGGACCCGCCCATGCGCATCCGGTCGGGGTCGACCGGGCCACGGTCGTGGTAGGCGATCTCGACCGGATTGGCGGGGTCGGTCCAGTCGAAGATCGAGATGCCGCCCTGGTACCACCCCTGGACCATGATGTCGCGCCCGGGAATTGGGATCAGAGAACCGTTGTGAGCGACGCAGTTCTCCAGTACGGTCTGGGGCACCGGCAGCTTGTAGTAGCTCTGGAAGACGAGGTCGCCGTCCTCTATCGCGAAGATTGCGTTCGCGCCCCACTCCACCGGGTCTCCGTCACGGCAGCGCGGCCCGCCGCCCCCGCCCCACTCGTCGCTGAAGAGCAGCTTGCTGCCGTCGTTGTTGAAGGTGGCGGAGTGCCAGTAGGCGAAGTTTGAATCGGCGACCTCGGCGATCCGCCTCGGATTCACGGGGTCGCTGATGTCGAGGAGGAGGCCATACCCCTGGCACGCACCCCCGGCGAGTCCGATCGCCGGGTAGACCGTGATGTCGTGGCACTGCGTCGGACCGGTCGCGTCGCCACCGCCGCCGACGTATCGCGCCACCATCGCCTGGAGCGCTTCGCGCACGGATGCGCTGTCGGCTGCTGTGGCCTCTCCCTCGCCCCCGCGCTCGGCGACTGCGCTGTCCAGCATCGCGTCCGTGACCTGTTCGGGCACCATGACTCGAACGCCCCCCACCTCGACTACGAAGGCGCCTTGCGCCTCTGCCGCCTCCATCTCGGCCTCGCGCTCGGCCGCCGCCGCCGCGTCCACCGGCGAATCGCCGTGCCTTGGCGGTGCCACCAGGCCTTCGAAGATACGGGGCGAACTCACGATCGCCGCCGACCTGGGGTCCGCGAGCGGCACGCGAATGACCTCGATCCTGAAGAGAGCCGTGTTGGGGTCCTCCTGGGGCGAGGCGCCCGAGCACCCCGGCAGCTCCTCGGCGGGACGGACCGGTGCCGACCCGGAGACGTAGATGTAGACGTTCTCGTCGTCGCCAGGGTGCTCCAGCACGGTGTGCGTGTGCGAACCCCGGCAGGTCTGCACATTGTGGATGTACTCGGGATTGGCGATGTCGGAGATGTCGAAGATGCGGATGCCGCGCAGCCGCTCCGCGCTAATGGCTTCCTCGATCGGCTCGTCGCCGCAGTCGAGGCGTCCGCCGAAGCCCTCCCCCGAGACGAAGAGCAGGTCGCCAAAGACGGAGACGTCGTTCTGCGAGGCTGGGCAGTAGTAGCTGACCACCGAGACCGGCTCCGTCGGATCGGAGATGTCCCAGACCTGTATGCCGTTGTAGTTCCCCTGGATCGCGTAGTGGCCGGTGAAGGCCAGATCCGAGTTGGTGGCACCGACGAAGGGTTCCTCGGGCGGTGTGGTCGAGAGCAGCCTAAGGTTCCAGATCGCCTCGCCCGCGTCGAAGACGCCGGGTGCCAGGTCGAGACGCGGGTCGGGCGCGGGGGGATTGACGACGAGTCCGGGCGACGGAGCGTCCCGGGTGGCGAGCACCTCGGCTGCCGCCGTCTCGTTCGCCCCTACGGTCTGGGCGGCCTGCGCCTCCCCTGGATCAGCGCCCATTCTGCCGGTCTCCACCGGGCCGCCGGAAGTCGCACAAGCGCCGGCTACGAGAATCAGAGTCGCCAGCGTGAGCGCGCCGAGGGTGATGCGGGGCGTGCGCCGAGCGCGCGTGAGGTTCCCAAGTGTCATGCTGCCTGTCCTTTCGTGGTGGTTGAAGCGGAGACTATCATCGGCGGTAAAGGGACCCCTCGCAAGGGCGCGGAGCGGAATCCGGGGAGGTGCGCTCCTCGTGCGCGGCGGCGGGCTCGCCGCCGGGTCGCCTCCGCTCCGCCTCAAAGAGCTCCCCAGCGGTGGTTGGCCTCGCCGGGGCTGGCGCACAAGCTTCGGGAGTGATCGTTGTCTTGCATTTTCGCTCCCAAAGTGTAAGATAACGGGCTGTCGGCGACGGCAAGGGGGTCGTAAGGACGATTCCAATCACATTCTGTTGACGATGAGCAGACTTACATTCCACAGTCTCTGGCTCTCAGCGCTCCTTCTTGGGGGCTGCTCGGCCGAGCGGCCGGCAGGGGAGGCGTCCGAGGACGCTCGGTCGCTTGTGCTCTCCGACTCGGTGTGTGCGCGACCGGAAAAAACCCTCTCGTCCAGCGCCGTCCTTCCGGATAGCGTATTCGGCCGCATCAGTCATTTGGATTTGCATTCAGACGTGTTCGCGGTGGTGGATGCACTTGGCAAGTTCGTTGCGGTCGTCAGCTACGACCTTGATGTGTTGCAGGTGGTTGGGCGACCGGGCCAGGGACCCGGAGAGCTTACCGGTCCGGTGGCCTCACGATTGGATGATCGTCGCATCTTGGTAATGGACCAGGCATCACGCCGTATCTGGGCGTACCACCGTGCGCTCAGTGAGGGTGTTGGGGCACAGCAGAGCGGATTTGAGGAGTTGGCTGTGGATCTCCGAGGTGGTCTGCGTGCTTCGATGGGAACAGACTTTGCGGCCCTGGAAGATGAAAACATCGCCATCCCGGTCCACGAGGGCCCAACCTACGTCGCTGTTGCGGGAGCGTCGGGGGAGCGGATCAGCACCGTTGGTCCCGTGCATCGGTCCGAAGCAAGCCTAGAGCAGTCTCTTGGACGCGTGTACGACCGAGTCGCGACCTTCGACCACGGCTTGCTGGTCTGGGACGACGACGAAGCCACGCTGATACTGTTCGCGGATCGCCAGGAAGAACGATGGCGCCTGCCCGATCCATATCGCCGGAGGGATGAGCCTCGCACCATCCACGCGCCTGATGGCCGTGGTGTCGCCATCTCGATCGGACAACCAAGCATGGCGGGCTGGACGACCTCACAGGAATCGATTTGCATGGCCGTTCGGCCGTCCGGAGTTCGGGACGAAGTTGACTTGCTCTGGCTTGCCTGGGATGGCGTTTCCGCTCCGGTGCTTAGGGCTATTGACACGGGCACGCCCGGCGAACCCGTCTCCTGCGGTTTGATCGGGGAGCACCTATTGTTGGTCAACGAAACTGAGATACAAGTATTGTGGCTGGATGACTCCGGGCCGTGCCAAGGAAGGTAGTCGACGGGTTCGGTATGACCGGCGGACCTCGTCCCTGACCTACTCGATCTCGATCACATAGATGTTCCAGTCGCCGTCGCGGTCGGACCTGAAAGCGATCCTGGTCCCGTCCGGGGACCAATCGGGATCGAAATCCGGGCCGGGGTGGTTCGTCAGCCGCATGGGGACCGGGAGGACGGCCACGGCGAAGTCCTGTACGCCTTGAATCCCCCCGGGGTCCGTGGCCGTGACCGTGACGGTGGCGTTGCCCCGCGCGACACCCGTGACCGTGATCGAGGTGTCGGAGATCGAGACCTCCGCCACTGCGGGACTGGACGACCTTGCCGTGTAGCTCAACACGTCGCCGTTCTTGTCGGTGAAGCAAGCGGCGACGCTCAACCCCTCGCCAACGTTGACCGCCACCTCGGGGAGTGGGCCGCACGGGACAGGCGCGACCGGGTTCTCGCATGCGCCGCTGCCGAAAGCCACGAGCGCGGCGAAGAGGCAGGGGGAGGGAAAGGAGGGAAACCGGATCGTGGATTGTTCTCCTTATCTCGGTGTGCCCAGGGCCTCCCGACTGAAGGCCTCCGGGGCTGGAGCCTCTGCCGGCAACTTGGCTACCCGCCGTCGAGAGCGCAAGCGGAGTGATCGGCCCCACCTTGCGAGGCGGCCGCACGCCCCTGCGGCAATGCATTCATCATGTCAACGCCAGTTGCCATTATGTAAACTGTGCTTGTCAAGTATATCACGAAGCCCCCACCAACCGACTCGCGAACACGGCGGGCTCGTACCGGATGCACGGGCAACCGTTGGGTCGCAGGTAGCTGTCATACCCGGCGTGGCTGTAGCATCGGAGCCGGGTCCGCACCCCGGAACGTCCTCTGGGAGGATTTGCCGTAATGGTTGCTGTCAATGTCAATCGCCGGTTGAAGCTGCTCCTGGGGGCCCCCCTGGGCCTCCTTCTCGCTCTCCCCGCAACCGCCGAGGCCCAGCGGGGGAGCATCACCTACACGCGCTCGATGAAGCTCGACATCGAGCTGCCGCCCGAGATGAGGAGCCTCGTGCGCGACCTGCCCTCCGACATTTCGCACGAGGTGCTCCTGCGCTTCGACGAGACAGCGTCGCTCGTGACCGCCCAGGGCAACGCCGACTTCGGCGGCCGGCGGGGCGCACGGGCGCGGCGGGGCGCGAATCGGCGGATCGAGATCGTCCAGTCCGTGGGGCCCGGCGAGCTCGCGGCCGCCCTCTCGGCGCAGAGCCTCGTCGGGGGGGGTATGGGCGCGATGCGGAGGGCAGCGGCCGAGACCTACATTCGCTTCGCCGACGGCATAATGGTCGAAGCGCACGACTTCCTGGGGCGGCACTTCAGGGTTCGCCGGGAGCGACCTGTCTTCGAGTGGCGGCTCACCGGAGAGCAGGCCGAGCACGACGGCTACATGGTGCTCCAGGCCACGACCGAGCACGACGGTGCCCAGGTGGAGGCGTGGTTCACCCCCGAGATCCCTGTACCCGGCGGACCCGATCTCTACGGAGGACTCCCCGGGATGATCCTGGTCCTCTCGCTGGACGGGGGCGAGTCGAAGTTCTTCGCCACCGAGATCGCGCTCGACGAGGAGGAGTCCGAGCCGATCGCCGAGCCCACCGAGGGAGACGAGATGACTCCAGAGGAATTCGACCAGATGGTCGAGGAGAAGCTGGAGGAGTTCCGCTCGATGGGCGGCATGAGACGCCGGGGCCCCGGGCGTGGAAGGTGAGGACGGTGCTGCCCGCTATCCGCGGCCTGCTCGCCATCTGCGCACTCGGGCTGGCTGGCACATCCGGGTCGCTCCAGGCGCAGGAGGAGTACCACGTCACTGGCGTCGTGCAGGACACGGCCGGTGCACCGATCTCCGGGGCGATGGTAGTTGCCCTGACCGCGGCCGACTCGGTGCTCGCCAAGTACGCGCTGACCAGCGGCGAAGGCAGCTTTCGTCTAGGCGGCCTCCCGGTGGGCGCGTACATCCTGCAGGTCACCCTGATCGGCCACCAGACGGTGCGCCGTCCCTTCGAGCTCGCCGACTCCGACCTTGACGCCGGCGTCGTGACGATGCGGATCATGGCCGTCGAGATGGACCCCCTGGTGGTGAGTGTCGAGCAGGTGCCCTTCGTCGTCCGCCGCGACACGCTCAGCTACAACGTGGCGGCCTTCGAGACGCCGCCCAACGCGATGGTCGAGGATCTGCTCAAGCGCCTTCCCGGCATTGACGTGGACAACGACGGCACGATCACCGCCCAGGGGGAGGAGGTCGAGAATGTCCTGGTTGACGGACGCGAGTTTTTCGGCCCCGACCCGACGATCGCCACGCGCAATCTGCCCGCCGACGCGGTAAGGCAGGTCGATGTCTTCGACAAGCAGTCCGACATGGCCGAGTTCACCGGCATCCCCGACGGCGACGATGAGCGCACGATCGACCTCAGGCTGCACGAGGAGGCGCGGGCGGGTCGCTTCGGCAGGGTGTCGGGTGGCTTCGGGCAGGACGTGAACAACGAAGCGCGCATCGGGACGGCAGCCGCCAACGATCTGCGATACGAGGGCTGGCTGAACATCAACCGCTTCTCGCCCACCATGCAGCTCTCGCTCGCCGCCAACACCGACAACGTCAATCGGGAGAACTTCGCCGCCAGCGAGCTCTTCTCGGCGCTGGGTGCGCTGGGCCAGCTGGGGGCGCTTGGCGGCCTGGGCAGGGGCGGCTTCGGCGGTGGCTTCTCGGGAGCTCCGGGCTTCACGGAGTCGCTCGGGGTCGGTCTCAACGCCAACCGGGACTTCGACGACTCGGGTTGGATTCGAAGCAGCTACTTCCTGAGCCAGATCGACAATCAGCGGGACCAGCTGGTCCAGGAGCAGGCCCTCTTCGGAGAAGACGTGGCCTCGCTTTCCACGCAGACCGGTGCCAGCAGCTCCGTCCGGTCGAGCCACCGAGTGAATCTGAACGCCGAGTACTCGCCCTCGCCCAGACAGCGGCTGCGCCTCCGGGCAACGGTCAGACGGGGCTCCTCGGCAGCCTCCTCGCTCTCGGAGCGCACGACCGTCACCGCCCAGCCGCCACCGCTCAACACGGCGAACACCGTGAATGTGACCGACGGCGAGGAGTGGCGCGGCAATGCCCAGATCACCTGGATGCGCCGCCTGAGCGACGAGGGCGGGAGCATCGTGGCCGAGTTCCGCAGCGGCATCGAGGACTCCGACGAGGACACGGACCACCGTTCCACGATCACCGCGGCCGAGCTGGGTGGCGACGACGACGTCGTGCGAAGCCTCGTCCAGCAGCAGGAGAGCGATCTCCGCACCCTCGACAACTCGCTCCGTCTCTCGCTGACGCAGCCGCTCGGCGAGCGCTACACGATCGAGGCCTTCGGGCGGGCCAGCGCGGTCGACCAGGTCCAGGACCAGGTTGTGAGCGACGTGACTGATGGCGGGTCGGTGCGGAACCCCGAACTCAGCTCCGGCTTCGAGCGACTATACTCGTACGCGAACGTGGGGGCGCGCTTCAGCCGACAGGCGGAGGAGTCGTGGGTCACCGTGAGCGTGTACGGACAGCGATCTTCGCTCGATGGCACAATCCTGGACCGCGACACCACCATCTCGAGCGGGTACACGCATCTGCTCGGCGAACTCGACCTGAGGTGGCAACCGAAGGAGAGCCACACGATCAGCACGGGGTACAACACCTCCACCCGCGAGCCCTCGCTGCACGAGCTTCAGCCATTTGTCGACAACCGCGACCCGACCAGCATCTACATCGGCAACCCCGACCTGCGCCCGGAGTACAGCCACCGTCTCAGGGCGGACTATCGCTTCTTCGACGCCTTCAGCTTTGTCAACCTCTTTGCGAGCGCGAGCGTGAACTACACCGGCAACCCGATCGCAAGGGAGCGAACCTTCGACGAGCGCGGCGTCCAGACGGTGACCCCGATCAACACCGACGCCGAGTGGGGGGGGAACTCCTTCGTGTTCTTCGGGTCGCCAGTGCGGAGGCTGGGCGTCGACGTCGATGTAAGACACATTGTCAGCTACTCGAGGGGCTGGGAGCTGATCAACGGTAGCACGAGCCGGAGCCGCACGGTCATGAACATGGCGGGCATCGGAGTCACGAACCGCAATAAGAACACCTTTGAATTGGGACTGAACGCGAACTTCACCTTCCACGACGTGGACTACTCGCTCAACCAGGACCTGAGCCGCAGCTACGTCAACAGCGAGTACACGGCAGATGGGACGCTATACCTGGGGGGCTGGACGATCACTTCGTCGCTCGAGTGGACCCGCTACGACGACGACCTCTACGGCCAGGGCACTGGGAGCGGCGACGAAGGCTACTCGCCGGGCCGGGATGTGGCGCTCCTGAACGCCGGCGTCACGAGGCGGCTCCACGGCGATCGGGTCGAGGTCGAGCTGAGCGCCTTCGACCTCCTGAATCAGAACCAGACCGTGAACATCTCGAGCTCCAGCAACTTCATCCAGGAGTCCCGGACGGAGTCGCTCGGGCAGCATGTGATGCTGCGCCTAGTGTACCGGCTGGCTATGAGCGGAGGGGGGCGGGGGCGCAGCCGACCGGAGGCGCGGGGGAGGTAGGCCGCAGGGGCACTGGCATTGTAAACTATGGATTCCACATTGTAATGCGTAGATTACAGTATGGACAGGCGAGCAAAGCGGTCCAGCGGAGATGCAGCGCCGCTTGAATGCCGTGGGAGGTTTGTCCACGTGCGGCTACACGCAGCCTGCAGAGTAGGCGCACTCTCCGTCGCGGCTGGCGTCGCGCTCTCTGCCTGCTCGGGACCGCCGTCCCGCGCGGCGGCACCCGTCCAGATCTGGAGCGACGGACTCTTTGACGACTGGCGCGGGGTACCGGCGGCCGTAATCGACTCGGCGGGGGACGCGGGCGAGGGCTCGGCCGTCGATCTGGGCGCTGTCCACCTGCACGACGACCCGCAATTCCTCCACGTGCTCGCCGAGATGGGGGACACGGTGACGATCCTGGCGATGCCGGGCACGCTCGAGGTGGTGATGGAGATTGATGGCGATCCGGGGACGGGAAACTCGTACGGCGGAGTAGAGGGCGCCGACCTGGTAGTCGTGCTCTCGCGGCTATGGGGCAACGGAGGATCGTGGGGAGCGGGGGTCGGAGTTCGGCGACTAGGAGGAGACGACCCCGAGAGCGTCGAGAGCGCCTCCTCGGTCGGGCTTCTCGTCGCCCCCACGCACTCGTCGGATCGCTTCGAGGTGCGCCTGGATCGCCGCGCGCTCGCTGATTGGAGCGGGATCGAGACACCAGCAGCGGGGGATAGCATCGCGGTGCGGCTCCGTTTCCTGGCGCTCGACTCCGTCGCCGACGAGACCGAGACCTTCCACTACCGCCTCGCCACCTCCCCTGGGGCGGATCCGCCGCTGCTCTCGGCTAAGTCCGTGGACCGCACACCCGGCACCCTCCGCGTCGTAGCGTGGAATGTCGCCGACGGCGGCTTTCGCGATCGTCGCCCCGCGTTCGAGCGCGTCGTGAGGGGGCTGAACCCCGATGTGGTTCTGCTGGACGAGGTGCACGCCGACGTGACGATGTCCGAACTGGAGCGCTTCGGCGACAGCCTCGGGGAGGAGTCGGGACCCGAATGGCGGTGGTGGCTGGCGCAGGGAGGGGGCAGGCAGCGGACCGTCGTGGGCGCCAGGGGGTTGCAGCTCCTGGGAGACCCCTCGCTCGCGCGGATCGCCCACGAGCCGGGGGCGCTCGAACGGTGGCTCGAGCGAGCGGGGAACGAACCGGAGTACCCCGGCATGCCGCCGCCCTCGATGCTGGCGCGGGCGGAGGCGGAGGGGGGGCTGTCGGCGACGGGCGCGTGGGTCGCCTGGGGCGGCCTGGAAATACTCTTCGCGCCGGTCGATCTGCAGAGCGCGGGGTACGACGGTTCTCCGCGCGACCGGCTGCGCGAGCTTCAGGCGCGGACGCTGAACCGGGCGCTCGCGGCGGCGCTGGCCGACCGTCCCGGAGCGGGGCTGGTCGTAGCGGGCGATCTGAACTTGGTCGGGTCCGCCCGGCCTCTCGAGGAGCTGCGGGCCAGCCTCGAGGCCGGGGGCGGCAATCTCCAGGTGGCGCGGGTCGAGCGGCTTCGGGACCGCTCGCTGGCCACCTGGCGGAGCATGGATCCACGCGCCCCCTTCTCGCCCGGTCGCCTGGACTACGTGCTCTACCGAGGCGCCATGCTGAGCTTGGAGCGGGCATTCATCTTCGACGCGGAAGACCTGTCGGCAGAGGCGCTGACGCTACTCGGCATTCACGCATCGGATTCGCGCGCCTCCGACCACCTCCCGCTCGTCGCCGACTTCTCGCTTCGCCGACCCGCTAGCGAAGCGCCCCTCACGGCCAACTAGCTCCATCAGACGACCGTCGCAGAGCGAACTCGCTCAAGATGTAGCCGGCCTGGCTGGCCATTCGTTTACCAAAGACCACTCGTCCCGGCCCGTAACCTAGGATCTCACCAGGCGTTGGTGCGTCCGTCACCACCCTCTTTCCCGCAACGTATACATTCACGTAGTCACTTGTCGCGGACATTCCGCGATATGTACGGCGGCCCCCAACGAGTCGCTTCAAGCTTCCGTCTGGATCGTCTGCGACATCTATTAGCCTGCCTTATTCATGAACCTCCGGGTCGAGGGCAAGGTGGGAGGCTGAGGGAGTT
>JAPOYJ010000022.1 GCA_026706635.1 Gemmatimonadota bacterium
CGATCCGCGAGGGCGGCCGCACCGTCGGCGCCGGCGTCGTCACCTCCATCATTGAGTAGCAGCCAGTGGACAAACCTCCCACGGCATTCGAGCAGCGCTGCATCTCCGCTGGCCCGATGCTCTCTGCGTTGCTCCTCGGACCAATAGCGCTGCGGCTATTGGCCCTTGCGGCCCGCAGATGCACCCTGGCGGCATTCGAGGGGCGCTGCATCCATGCTGGACCGCTTCGCTTCTGCGTTGCTTCTTGGGCGAATGGCTCCGCCATGCGCCCCACGAAGCGCCTTGCCAGCCCGGCGCTTCGCCCCTCTCTGTGCTCGCCCGGGCGCATCCACGGACCGCTTCGTCGCGCCTTGCCAGCGGAGCGCTTCGCCGCTCTCGGTGCTCGCGCGAGATTATCCACGGACTGCTAGAGGAGCCGCGAGGAAGACGATGGCAGCGCTACCAGGAGCCGCGAGCGCGGCGACCGACACGCCCGAAGGGGTGCCGGGCAAGCTGATGACGAACCGGATTCGCATCCGGCTCAAGGCCTTCGACCACTGGATTGTCGACCAGACGGCGGCCGACATTGTGCGCACGGCGCAGAAGACGGGTGCCACGATCCGAGGCCCGATCCCGCTGCCGACGCGCCGCCAGCGCTGGACGGTTCTGCGTTCTCCCCACATCGACAAGAAGAGCCGGGAGCAGTTCGAGCTCAGGACCCACAAGCGCCTGATCGACATCGTCAGGTACAGGCGCCCGCAGACGATCGACGCGCTTACCAAGCTCGACCTCCCCGCCGGCGTGGATGTCGAGATCAAGGTGTACTGACAGATGCCAGGCTTGATTGGCCGCAAGCTCGGGATGACCCGCGTATTCGCCGAGGAAGGCCCCGCGGTGCCGGTGACGGTGCTCACGGCCGGACCCTGCACGGTGCTCCAGGTCAAGACCGAGGAGACGGACGGATACGAGGCGGTTCAGGTCGGCTTCGGCGGCAAGAAGCTCAAGCGCTCCACTCGTGGCGAGCTCGGTCATGCGGCCAAGGCGGGGCTGGAGGCCGCCCCGCGCCTGATTCGCGAGTTTGCCCCCGATCCGGGCACCGCCTACGAGCCGGGCCAGGAGCTGACGGTGGAGCTCTTCGCCGAGGGCGAGAGGGTGAGGGTTACCGGCGTCACGAAGGGGAAGGGATTCCAGGGCGTCGTCAGGCGGCACGGCTTCAGGGGCCGTCCCTCCTCGCACGGACACCCGATGTCGCGCAACCCCGGCTCGATGGGACCGGGCACCGACCCCTCGCGGGTGATCAAGGGCAAGAAGCTCCCCGGCCGGATGGGCGGCGCCAGGCGGACGGTCCGGAACCTGAAGGTCGTCAGGGTCGACACGGAGCGGGACCTGCTCTACGTCCAGGGTGGCGTTCCGGGCGCACGCAACAGCTACGTCCTGGTTCAGGCGTAGCGCAGTGTACCAGGCCCCCTACTTCAGGAGCGACGGAAGTGCCGGCGAGTCCGTGACACTCCCGAGCTCCCTCTTCAACGGCGTGGTGCACGAGGGTGCCGCCCACCAGGCGGTTCGAGCCTACCTGGCCAATCGGCGGGCGGGAACCGTCGCCAGGAAGAACCGCGCCCGGGTCGCTGGGGGCAGCCGCAAGCCGTGGCGTCAGAAGGGCACCGGCAGGTCCCGGCAGGGTACCATCCGGGCGGTGCAATGGCGCGGCGGAGGCTTGGCCTTTCCGCCTCGGCCCCGCTCCTGGCGCCAGCGGGTGCCGAAGCGCGTGCGCGCTCTCGCAAGGACTTCCGCCTTCAACAGCCGCGCCTCCGAGGGTCGGGTTGCTGTAATGGAGCGCTTCGACTTCGAGGTCCCGAGGACGCGCGAGCTCGCGGGCCTGCTCGGGCGGATCGGCATGCCCGGGAAGACCCTGATCCTCACGAGCGGCGTCAACCGCGAGCTCTACCTCTCGAGCCGCAACCTCGAGGGCGCGAGGGTGCTCCCCTTTGGCGAGGAGTCGCCCTACGACATCGTGTGGTCGGGAACGGTGATCATCGAGGAGGCCGCGCTGGAGTCGCTGACCGATGCCGCGCCGCTGCGGGAGGGTCCCAGGCGCAGGCCAATTCGGCTGGCTGGCGACGACTCGGCGGATGGGGAGGAGGCGTAGTGCGCGATCCCTACGACGTGATCTTCAGGCCGGTCGTCACCGAGAAGACCACTGGCCAGATGGAGGAGAGCCTGTACACCTTCGTGGTGGACGAGCGCGCCAACAAGCACGATATCGCGCGCGCCGTCGCGGCGCTCTGGGACGTGACAGTGACCGACGTGCGCACGATGAGGTATCCGGGCAAGGCCAAGCGCTCGCTCCTGGGCCGAATGGTCAAGAACTGGGAGCTGGGTCGTGTGAAATCGTACAAGAAGGCCGTCGTGCAGCTTGCACCCGGCGACGAAATCGAATTCTACGAGGCGGGTTGACCGATGGCGCTCAAGAAATTCCGGCCCGTGACCCCGGGTGCCCGTTTTCGCACGGTGACCGCGAAGGACGCCGTCACGCGCAAGGGGCCCGAGAGGTCGCTGACCGAGCCCAGGAAGCGGTCCTCGGGGCGCAACCATCACGGCCGCATCACCGTGCGCCGACGGGGTGGAGGCGCCAAGCGCCGGTACCGCAAGGTCGACTTCAAGCGCGACAAGCACGGAGTGGTCGGCAGGGTCGCCGAGATCGAGTACGATCCGAACCGGTCGGCGCTGATCGCCCTGGTCCACTACGAGGACGGCGAGAAGCGCTATATCCTCTACGTGCGCGGAATGGGGGTTGGCGACCTGGTGTCCTCGGGGCCGGACGCCGACATCCGTCCCGGCAACGCACTGCCCCTCGGCGCGATTCCGCTGGGAACCACCGTGCACAACGTCGAGATGAAGCCGGGCAAGGGCGGCCAGATGGCGCGCTCGGCAGGCTCAGGGGTGCAGGTTTTGGCGAAGGAGGGGAAGTACGTTACTCTGCGGCTTCCCTCGACCGAGGTGCGGAGGATCCACGAGCGCTGTCTGGCCACGGTGGGACAGGTCGGCAACGTTGACCACAGCCTCCAGTCGCTGGGCAAGGCGGGTGCCAGCCGCTGGAGGGGTAGGCGCCCCAAGGTGCGTGGCGTCGCCATGAACCCGATCGACCACCCACTTGGCGGCGGCGAGGGGAAGGCGTCCGGGGGGCGTCCCCCGGTGACCCCGTGGGGCAAGCCCGAGGGCAGGAAGACCCGCAAGCGAAAGAACCTGTCCAACAAGTTCATCGTCCGTGGGCGCAAGCGAGGAAAGGCGACGCGCTGACCGCGGTCATACTGGAAATAGCGATGCCCAGAAGTGTCAAGAAGGGACCGTACATTGACGAGAAGCTCCTCCGCAGGGTCGAGCAGATGGACGCTCGCCAGGAGAGGACCGTGATCCGCACCTGGTCCCGGGCCTCGACGATATCGCCCGAGTTCGTTGGGCACACCGTTGCAGTGCACAACGGGAACAAGTTCATCCCCGTGTACATCACCGAGAATATGGTCGGCCACAAGCTGGGCGAGTTCTCCCCGACGCGCCTATTCCGCGGCCATGGCGGCAAGATGGCCGACAAGCGGTCGCGCGTTGCGCCATAGGAGCTACACGTCATGGAAGCGCGCGCGGTGGCAAGGGAGATTAGAATGAGTCCCCGGAAGGTTCGCCTGGTTGCCGACCAGATTCGCGGCCGGTCGGTGAGCGACGCCATGTCAGCGCTTCGCTTCTCGAAGAGGGCCGCGTCGATTCCGGTCGAGAAGACGCTGCTCTCGGCCGTCGCGAATGTGCGCGAGAAGGCCGACGAGGAGGGCGAGGCGCTCGACATCGACGAGCTGACGGTGCGGCGGATCTTCGTCGACGGGGGTCCTACCCACCGGCGCTGGCGGGCCGGGGCGATGGGGAGACCCAAGCCGCGCCGCCGGAGGACCAGTCACATCACCGTGGTAGTGGAAGCGAAGGAAGGCTAGGCGCGATGGGTCAGAAGACGCACCCGCACGGCTTCAGGCTCGGCATCGTGGCCGACTGGCGCTCGCGCTGGTACCCGAGCAAGCCCGGCGAGATGCCGGCCCAGCTGAAGGAGGACCATGTCATTCGGTCCTATCTGCACCGGCGCCTTCACCACGCCGCGCTCGCCACGGTCGAGATCTCCCGCACCCCTTCCAAGCTGGTCGTCACCCTGCACACCGGGCGCCCTGGCGTCGTGATCGGGAAGCGGGGCGCCGAGGTCGACAAGCTGCGGGAGGAGCTCTCGGTCCTCACGAGCAGCGAGGTCTCGGTCAATGTGGAGGAGATCAACCGGCCGGAGATGAACGCGCGCCTGGTCGCCGACAACGTCGCCCACCAGCTGCGGCAGCGCATCTCCTACCGACGGGCGATGAAGCGGGCCGTCCAGTCGGCGATGCGGGCTGGGGCGGAGGGGATACGCATCCAGTGCGCAGGCCGCCTCGGCGGGGCCGAGATAGCCCGCCGCGAGGGGTACAACGAGGGCCGTGTGCCGCTCCACACGCTGCGCGCGGAGATCGACTACGCCTGCGTCGAGGCGCACACCACCTACGGAGTCGTGGGCGTGAAGTGCTGGATCTTCAAGGGCGAGGTGATCGAGGACCGCTTCGGCCGCACCTACTCCGCCGGCCCTGCCGCATAGGAGCGCCAAGATGCTCGCACCGAAGCGGATCCGGCGTCGCAAGACCCACAAGGGAAAGATGCGCGGCAAGGCGTATCGCGGGAACACGGTCGCCTTCGGCCAATACGGCCTTCAGGCGCTGGAGGCGAGCTGGATCACCAACCGCCAGATCGAGTCGGCTCGTGTCGCGATCACCCGCCACGTCAGGAGGGGCGGGAAGGTCTGGATCCGCATCTTCCCCGACAAGCCGGTCACGAAGAAGCCTGCCGAAACGCGCATGGGGAAGGGGAAGGGCAACCCGGAGCAGTGGGTCGCGGTGGTCAAGCCCGGACGCATGATGTTCGAGCTGGAAGGGGTTCCGCTCGAGACGGCGCGCCGTGCCATGCAGCTTGCCTCCTTCAAGCTGCCGGTGAAGACTCGCTTTGTGGAGCGGGAGAAGCAGCTGTGATTTCGACTTGCGGCGTACGCATGGGGGAGCGATAGGGTGAAGGCAGAGGAAGTCAGGGAGCTGGATAGCGCGGAGCTCGTGCACCGGCTCGGAGAGCTCAGGCTGGAGCAGTTCCGTCTGCGCTTTCGGAGCGGAATCATGCAGCTCGAGAATCCTAGGCTCCCCAGGGAGGTCCGGCGCGACATTGCGCGTATCAAGACCATTCTGCACGAGCGCGGAGCGGCCGAGCGAGGCGGCGATGAGTGACGTTTCGGTTACTGAGCGGCGTCGGCGCAAGCTTCGCACTGGCGTGGTCGTCGCCGACCGCGCCGACAAAACGGTGACCGTGATGGTGGAGCGGCGCTTTGCGCACCCCCTCTACGGCAAGCAGGTCAAGCGCACCAGGAAGTACCATGCGCACGACGAGGACAACGCATTTCAGGTAGGCGACACGGTGTCGATCATGGAGACCCGCCCCCTCTCCAAGACGAAGCGGTGGCGCGTGGTCGAACGGGTCGAGCGGACGAGTTGAACCATGATTCAGCAAGAGTCGGTCCTGAGGATCGCCGACAATACGGGCGCGAAGCGAGCGCTCTGCATCCGGGTCCTGGGCGGATCCAGGCGCCGCTACGCCCGCATCGGCGACCGGGTCGTCGTGACGGTCAAGGAGGCCGTGCCGAATGCGCCGGTCAAGCGCGGCGAGGTTACGGAGGCTGTCGTGGTGCGCACGGCTAAGGAGATGCGCCGCCGCGACGGCACCTACATCCGCTTCGATGACAACGCGGCCGTCCTGATAAACCAGCAGCGCGAGCCACGCGGTACCCGCATCTTCGGGCCCGTCGGGCGCGAGCTTCGCGAGAAGCGCTACATGAGAATCGTCTCTCTGGCTCCCGAGGTGCTCTGACGATGGCTCACCCAGCGGGCAGGATCGTCAGGGGCGACCGGGTGCGGGTCATCCGGGGCAACCACCGCGACCTGGAGGGTGCCGTCCTGCGGGTGGACCGCAAGGCTGGCCGGGTGGTGGTCCAGGGTGTCAACATGAGAAAGCGTCACTCGCGGCCATCGCAGGCCAACCCGGAGGGAGGGATAATCACCTTCGAGGCCCCGATCCACATTTCGAACGTGATGTTGATCGAGCTTGCGGCGGGCGAGGCTTCGCGGGTGCGAATGCGGCTGGAGCCCGACGGGCGCAAGGAGCGGATCGCGGTCAGGAACGGCAACCCCATCCCGAGGCCGAGCCGATGAGCGCCGCCAAGGCGGCCAGGAAGGCCGTCGCCAATGGCAGCTCCCCCGCAGCCCCCGAGCCGCGCCTCTATGCACACTACCGGGAGGTGGCCCGTCCCGCCCTCCAGGAGCAGTTCGGCTTCACCAACCCGCACCAGATCCCCCACGTCGTCAAGGTCACGCTGAATGTCGGCGTCGGCGAGGGAAGTAGGGACCGGAAGCTCCTCGAGTCGGTGGCGGGGGAGCTCGCGGCGATCTCGGGCCAGAAGGCCGTGATCACGCGGGCCCGCAGGTCGATCTCCAACTTCCGTCTGCGCGAGGGGATGCCCGTGGGCGCCATGGTCACGCTTCGCAGACGCAGAATGTGGGAGTTCCTGGATCGCTTCGTCTCGGTGGCCGTCCCGCGAATTCGCGACTTTAGGGGGCTGAACACCCGCTCCTTCGACGGCAGGGGCAACTACACGGCGGGCGTCAGGGAGCAGATCGTCTTCCCAGAGGTGGACTACGACAAGGTCAGGAGCATCCACGGGATGGACGTGACTGTAGTCACCTCCACCGACCGGGACGACCGGGCCTACGCGCTACTCTCGCTGCTGGGCTTTCCCTTCCGGGGCGGAGTGCCCTTGATTGTCGGGGGCCAGGGCGGGGCGGCGTCGTCCCCGCACGACGGCACGCCATCCTCATAGCCAGGAGTCAGGACTAGCAGCACGATGATGACCGATCCGATCGCGGACATGCTCACCCGGATACGCAACGCCAGCGGCGCCGGGCACCGCTGGGCCGATATCCCGCTCTCGAAGCTCAAGGTCGAGATCGCGCGTCTGCTCAAGGAGAATGCCTTCATACACGACTACAAGGTGCTCAGCGACGGCAGGCACGGACTGGTCCGCGTCTACCTCAAGTACTACGAGGGGCGGCCGATCATCCGACGCATCGAACGGGTGTCGCGTCCGGGGCGCCGACGCTACGTCGGGGTAGGCGATATTCCCCGCGTGCGGAGCGGTCTCGGCATGGCGATGCTCTCCACGTCGAAGGGCCTTCTCTCCGACCGGGGCGCGCGCGAGGCGCAGGTCGGCGGCGAACTTCTGGCGATCGTCTGGTAGGGGGGACCATGTCGCGTATTGGCAAAGCACCGGTGCAGGTCCCCGCTGGGGTGACGGTGGTGCTAGACGGTCAGCGCTTTGCCGCCAAGGGGCCGCTGGGCGAGCTGGAGATGAACGTCAAGTCACCCATCTCGGTGGATTGGGGCGAGGAGAAGGGGCAGACGCTCGTCGTCAGGCGGCCCACCGACCAGAAACACCACCGGGCGCTCCATGGACTCACGAGGGCACTCGTGGCGAACATGGTCGAGGGCGTGAGCACCGGCTTCAGCAAGACCCTCGAGATCGTGGGAGTGGGGTATCGCGCAAAGACCAGTGGAGGGGGGCTAACCCTCGAGCTCGGCTTTTCGCATCCCGTCGAGGTTTCGGCCCCGGAGGGGATCGCCTTCGAGGTCCCGAACCAGACGACGGTCGTCGTGAAGGGGCCGGACAAGCAGCGAGTCGGGCACATCGCAGCCGAGATCAGGGCGCTGCGTCCCCCCGAGCCCTACAAGGGGAAGGGCATCAGGTACCAAGGTGAACACGTCCGGCGTAAGGCCGGCAAGACGGCCGGGTCATGACGAGGATAAATCCGAGCAAGATGAGGAAGAGCCGCCGCCTCCAGCGATGGCGGCGGCATGTGCGCATTCGCAAGAAGGTCCACGGGACAGCCGATCGGCCGCGCCTGGTGGTCTTCCGATCGCTCCGCAACCTCGAGGGCCAGGTAGTGGACGACGACTCCCACCGCACCCTGGTCGGCATCTCGACGCTGGCGCCGGAGCTGAGGGAGGGCGCTGCCGCCGACGATGATGGGGGCCGGAAGGTCGCGGTCGCTAGAGCGCTCGGGAGCCTGCTGGCAGCCCGGGCTCGGGAGCGGGGGGTGGAAGCCGTCGTCTTCGACCGGGGCGGGTACCGCTACCACGGTCGCGTGAGGGCATTCGCCGAGGGTGCGAGGGCGGGAGGGCTGGTCTTCTGATGGCCGCTAGGGATAGAAGGGGCCCGCCAGAGGGTGCCGAGCAGGTCGAGAACCTGATCCACATCAACCGCGTCGCGAAGGTGGTCAAGGGTGGACGGCGCTTCTCCTTCACGGCGCTGGCGGCGGTGGGCAACCAGTCGGGCCGGGTCGGCATCGCGCTGGCTAAGGCCAACGAGGTCGCCGAGGCGATTCGCAAGGCCTTCGAGCGGGCGCGACGCGACATGATCGAGGTGCCGGTCGTGCGTGGCACGATTCCGCACGAGATTACCGGGCGGTGGGGTGCCGGGCGTGTGCTGATGCGGCCTGCGGCCCCCGGTACGGGTGTCATCGCGAGTGGCCAGGTGAGGGCCGTGGTCGAGGCGGCGGGGATAACCGACATCCTCACGAAGAGTCTCGGCAGCAACAATCCGGTCAACGTCGTGCGGGCCACGATGCAGGGCCTCGAGGAGCTGGTGACGGCGTACGAGGTGGCGATCGAGCGCGGCATCGCGGTAGAAGAGCTGTGGGTGGGCAAGCGTGGCTAGGCGGATCAGGATCACCCAGGTTCGAAGCGGCGTGAAGCGGCTCAAGTCCCAGCGACGCACGCTTAGGGCGCTCGGGATCAGACGCCACCAGCAGGCCGTCGTCCACAACGACTCGCCCGCCATCCGCGGCATGGTGGCCAAGGTAGACTACCTGGTCGAGGTGACCGAGCTCCCCGAGGGGGCGGAGGACTGATACCGATGATCGAGCTACACAACCTCCCCAACCCCAACCCCCGTCGCGCGCGCAAGCGTGTGGGCAGGGGCCCGGGGTCGGGGAAGGGCAAGACGGCAGGACGAGGCCACAAGGGCCAGAAGTCCCGTTCCGGCGGCAGCATCCCGGCCTGGTTCGAGGGCGGGCAGATGCCGCTGCAGCGCCGAATTCCGAAGCGTGGCTTCAGGAACCGCAACCGGGTCGAGTACCAGGTGGTCAACGTGGCCGATCTCGAGCTGGCTGGTGCCGAGGTGACGCCGAAGACGCTCAGAGCCGTCGGCCTGATCCGATCGCTACGGCGTCCGGTCAAGATCCTGGGCGACGGGGACGTCGAGTCTGCGCTCAGCTGCTCGGTGCACGCGGCCTCCGCATCGGCGCGCCGCAAGATCGAGGCAGCGGGCGGCTCCGTGACACTCCTTGATCGTAGCCCCGCCCCTGCCGAGACGGTGGGCCCGGACGGCGACAGCTAGCAGCGGGGAGTTACGGCGACCGTGGCCAATCCAATCCCGACCTTGCTCAGGGTTCCCGAGCTGAAGAGGAAGATCCTCTTCACGCTCCTAATGATGCTCATCTACCGCCTTGGGTCGCACATCACGGTCCCGGGCATCGATGTAGGCGCGCTCCAGGCCTTCACCGGCCAGATGGACCAGACCTTCCTGGGCATCTACGACATGTTCGTGGGGGGCGGGCTCTCCCGCGCGACGATCTTCGCACTCGGCATCATGCCGTACATCTCCGCGAGCATCATGTTCCAGCTCCTCTCCGCCGTCTTCCCGACGGTCGAGAAGCTGCAGAAGGAGGGCGAGGAGGGCCGCAAGAAGCTCACCCAGTGGACCCGCTACACGACGGTGCTCCTCTGCCTCGTGCAGTCGTACGCGTACGCCTCCTTCCTGCTGAATCTGCCGGGCGCGGTGACGAATCCGGGGTTTGGGTTCGTCGCAACGACGGTGGTGGTGCTCACGGTCGGTGGAGTCTTCATCATGTGGATGGGCGAGCAGATCACGGAGCGGGGGCTGGGCAACGGGATGTCGCTCATGATCTTCTTCTCGATCATCCAGGGCTTCCCCGCGGCGGTCGCCCGCACCTGGGAGTCGGTGAGCGGTGGCCAGATCGGGCTCTTCGAGGTCGTGGCGCTCCTCGCGGTCGTGGTCGGGATCACCGCCGGCGTCGTCGCCATGACGATGGCGGCCCGCAAGATTCCGATTCAGATCCCGCGCAAGGTCGTCGGCCGCGGGCGCATCCGAGAGGGCCAGAAGAGCTTCATCCCTCTCAAGGTCAACTCGGCCGGCGTCATGCCAATCATCTTTGCCCAGTCCTTCATAGTGGTGCCGGGGACGATCGCGGCCTTCAGCTCCGTTGGCCTCTTCCAGGATCTGGCGGCGATCTTCCAGCCGGGGAGCCTGGCGTACTCTATCGCCTACGCCGCGCTCATCATCTTCTTCGCCTACTTCTACACGGCGATCATCTTCAACCCGGCCGACCTCGCCCAGAATCTGAAGAAGCAGGGCGCCTTCATCCCCGGCGTGAAACCCGGGACGCGCACGGCCCAGTACATCGACCGCATCCTGACGCGCGTCACTCTTCCGGGTTCGATCTACCTGGCGCTGATCGCGCTGCTGCCCTTCTGGATCTTCGACATCTTCGACATCCAGACCTTTCTCTTCGGCGGCACCAGCCTCCTGATCGTGGTGGGCGTCGGGCTCGACACCGTGCAGCAGGCGCAACAGGACCTTCTGCTGCGCCGCTACGACGGCTTCATGAAGAAGGGGCGGGTGAAGATGCGGGGTCGCGGCAGGTACATGTAGGTACATGTGACGGCAAGCGGTCGGCCCAGTATGCGGAACAACGGCGGTGCGGGCCGGGTGGTCGTGCTGCTCGGCCCCCCGGGCGTCGGGAAGGGGACGCAGGGTGTCCGTCTGGCGCGCGAGCGCGACTGGGACCATCTCTCGACCGGCGACCTGCTGCGCACGTCGGTCGAGCGTGGCACCGCCCTGGGCAAGGAGGCGCGGAGCTACATGGAGGCTGGCGATCTAGTCCCCGACGAGGTGATCGTCGGTCTCGTGGGCGAGACCCTCGACGCCACGTCCCCCGGTCGGGGAGTGGTCTTCGATGGCTTTCCCCGCACCGTTGCCCAGGCCGAGGCGCTGGACTACACCCTCGCGAAGGCGGGGCGAGCGGTCGACAGGGTCTGCCTGCTCGAGGCACCCGAGGAGGTGATCGTGAAGCGGATCTCGGGGCGTCGCTCCTCTCCTGGCGGGCGCGTCTACAACGTGCACTTCGATCCTCCGGAGCGGGAGGGGTTCTGCGACGACACCGGCGAGCCGCTCATCCACCGGGCCGACGACCGCCCCGAGACGGTCAGGAAGCGTCTGGCCGTCTACCGCAGGGACACGGCGCCACTCGTCGGTCTCTACGAGGAGCGGGGCGTGCTCAGGAGGGTCGACGGCCAGGGCGGCATACACGACGTGTACGCGGCGCTGCGCGCTGCGGCGGCCTAGCTTAGCTAGCAGCCCGTGGACAAGCCTCCCACGGCATTCGCCCGGCGGAGCATCCCCGCAGGGCCGCTGCGATCGCCCACGCACATTGTAATATGTACCTTACAGTATGTAACTCATGGTTTACAATGCCAGTACCCATAGCGCGAATTGTGACAGATAGTGGGTACAATCTGTCATGTGTAACGCTGGTGCCACCGGGACGCCTGCAGTGACCCCCCTCGCCGGGAGCAAGGGGAGGAGAGTCCACAGAAAGTCCCCGGCCGAGATCCGCGACATTGCGCGCGCCGGGGCGATCATCTCCTCGCTCTTCGCCGAGATCAAGCCACTCGTCAGGCCTGGGGCCGCCACCGCCGAGCTCGACCGCTTTGTGGACGACTTCGTACGCTCGCACCGGGGTGCC
This sequence comes from Gemmatimonadota bacterium, assembly GCA_026706635.1. Taxonomy (GTDB): domain Bacteria; phylum Gemmatimonadota; class Gemmatimonadetes; order Longimicrobiales; family Gaopeijiaceae; genus Bin94. Next base: position 11,952 of record JAPOYJ010000022.1, read on the forward strand.
GTTCCCGCCTTCAGGGGGCTATACGGCTTCCCGGCGAGCGCCTGCATCAGCGTGAACGAGGAGGTCGTGCACGGTATACCCTCCGAGCGAATGCTCCGCGAGGGCGAGATCGTCACCATCGACGTCGGCGTGAGGCGGCGCAGCTGGTGCGCGGATTCGGCCTACACCTTTCCGGTCGGCGAGGTCGGCAGGGAGGCAGCCCTCCTGATGAAGACCACGTACGGCGCACTCGGCGCGGCGGTCGCCGCCGCCACGCCGGGAGGGCATGTGGGCGACATCGGCGCGGCGGTGGTTGAATGGGTGCGCCCGACCGGCCACGCGATCTTCCGGGATCTGGTGGGCCACGGGATCGGCCGGTCAATTCACGAGGAGCCGCAGGTGCCCAACCTGGGCGAACGGGGCGAGGGCGTGCGTCTGGAGGTGGGAATGGTCCTGGCCATCGAGCCGATGCTCGGCACTGGCACCGACGAGATCCGCACGCTGAGCGACGACTGGACGGTGGTGACTGCCGACCATTCGCTCTCGGCCCACTTCGAGCACACCGTCGCGGTTACCGCGGAAGGGCCGCTCGTGCTGACCGGCGGTGCCATCTGGGGCGATGCGAAGGGGCGGGATGGAGAGCCTTGGCGGACCCGGGACCGAGCGTCCGGTTGACGGGGCCGTACGCGTGGTCGGCGACCTGGAAGTCAGCCTCCTCGCTCCCCTGTCAAGGCGGAATAGAAATGTCCGGCGGTAGACCGGAATAGAAATGTCCCCCCTAGGAACCTAGGGCCTGATGGGCCTGTACGACGAACGCAGGCCGGGCAAGCCGCGCTCCATCGAGGACGACAGGATCATGGGGCTGCCGGGGGGTGGAGTCGGGGCGGGGGGTGCGAAGGGTGGGGGGTTGGGTGGAGGCTGGGATGGTGGGGCCGGGGGATGGGCGGCGCAAGGGCCGCCAGCCCCTCTGCGAGCGGAGCGAGCCGAGGCGCTGGCGCGGCGGGTCACGCTGCGGGGTTCAGCGCCTTGGCGATGAGCTGGAACAGTGCCTTGCGGGCCCGCTGGACTTCCTGGCGCTCCGAGCCGCCGGGAAGCCGCCGAAGGTCGCTCTGACGGCCGTGATGAGGAAGCTCCTCATCCTTGCCAACGCCCTCGTGCGGCAGGACCGCACCTGGACGGAGAGCCCGCCGCGGGGATGCTCCCGCCCGGCGTTCCCAGAGCTCCCCGCCACCGCGACGGTCCACGGATGATCTGGACAGACGGAACGGGGAACAGGAGGGCGCGCCGCAAGGACGCTGCCGGGCGCAAGGGCGCTACCGGGAATGTCGCCTTTCTGGAGAAACCCGGGGGGCGGTTGACATGGATACTCATTTCCCGTTGGACAACGCCCCCCCTTCCCTTTCGTCCGCGGTGGCGCTAGACTTAACAGCTGTGCCGCATTCTTCGCCGGATGGTGTGCGAGCGCCCGGCGGCGGCCACGGTCGGCCTCAGCCAGAAGGGTCAGTCTAAGAGCGTGAAGGTGCGAACGAGCGTGAAGCGCATGTGCGAGTACTGCCGCGTGGTGCGGCGGCGGGGAGTGGTGCGGATCATCTGCAGCCGCAATCCCCGCCACAAGCAGCGGCAGGGATAGGGCAAGCACAGGAAGCGCCATGGCCAGAATCGCCGGAATCGACCTTCCGCGGAGCAAGCGCATCGAGGTGGCGCTCACCTACATCTACGGGGTGGGGCGCTCGACCTCCAGGCAGCTTCTCGCGGCGACCGGGATCAGCCCACAGCTCCGCACCTACGAGCTCACCGAGGAGGACGCGAGCCGCCTGCGCCGCGAGCTCGAGCAGCGCTACAGGGTGGAGGGCACTCTCCGGACCGAGGTCTCCATGAACATCAAGCGCCTCATGGACATCGGCTGCTACCGGGGTCTTCGCCACCGTCGCGGCCTCCCGGTGCGCGGCCAGAGGACGCACACCAACGCCCGCACCAAGAAGGGTCCGCGTCGCGCCATCGCAGGCAAGAAGAAGGCACCGAAGAAGTAGCTCGACCCGAGAGAATGCCACCGCCCCTCCCAGCCCCAGCAGCCCGTGGACAAACCTCCCACGGCATTCGAGCGGCGCTGCATCTCCGCTGGATCGCTTCGCTCGCTTATCCATACTGTAATCTATGCCTTACAATGTGTAATCCATGGTTTACAATGCCCGTACCCGGGGCTTCGCTCTGCGTTGCTCCTCGGACCAATAGCGCTGCGGCTATTGGCCCATGCGGCCCGCAGAATGCACCCTGGCGGCATTCGAGGGGCGCTGCATCCGTGCTGGATCGCCTTGCTCTGCGTTGCTTCTTGGGCGAATGGCTCCGCCATGCGCCCCGCAAAGCGCCTTGCCAGCCCGGCGCTTCGCCCCTCTCGGTGCTCGCCCGGGCACATCCACGGACCGCTTCGTCGCGCCTTGCCAGCGGAGCGCTTCGCCGCTCTCGGTGCTCGCGCGAGGTTATCCACGGACTGCTACCCACCGAGAATCGGAGAGTGCCCCTTGGCAGCGCCCAAGTCTAGCGGAAGAAGGAAGGCCAGGAAGGTCGTGGCGGCCGACGCCGTCGCCCACATCAGGGCGACCTTTAACAACACTATGATCACGATAGCCGACGAGGCCGGCAACGTGCTGCTGTGGGGCTCGGCTGGTACTGCCGGGTTCAAGGGCTCGAAGAAGTCGACGCCCTTCGCCGCGACGGTGGCCGCCGAGCAGGTCGGGCGGGAGGCCGTGGCGATGGGGGTGCGCAGATTGGTGGTGCGCGTTCAGGGGCCAGGATCGGGGCGCGAGTCGGCGATACAGTCGCTCGCCGCTGCGGGCCTCACGGTGCAGTCCATCCACGATGTCACCCCGCTGCCGCACAACGGGTGCAGGCCACCCAAGAAGCGGCGGGTCTGATGGCCAGATACACCGGTCCCGTCAGCAAGCTCTGCCGCCGAGAGGGGCAGCACCTGCACATCAAGGGCGTCAAGTGCGCTACCGGCAAGTGCGGCCTCGATCGTCGCCAGTACCCGCCCGGCCATCAGGGCCCCGCCGGGGCTCGCAGGCGCAAGCAGTCGGACTACGCGGTCCAGCTGCGCGAGAAGCAGAAGGTGAAGCGCATCTACGGGCTCCAGGAGAAGCAGTTCCGCAATCTGTTCAGGTACGCGGCCAGCCGCGCCGGAGTCACCGGCGAGAACCTGGTCGTGGCTCTCGAGATTCGGCTCGACAACGTGGTCTTCCGTCTGGGCCTTGCCTCCAGCCGCCGCCAGGCCAGACAGCTGGTATCGCATGGGCATGTGCTCGTGAACGGATCGCGCGTCGATGTCGCGAGCTACCGGCTGTCCGCGGGCGACGAAGTCGCTCTGCGGGAGCGCTCGCGGGATTTGGAGCTGGTGGCCGCGAATCTCGAGTCGCGGCTGCGGCCGCCCCTTCCGGATTGGCTTGCTCTGGACGAGAAGAAGAGGGTCGGTCGGGTCCTCAGAGTGCCGATGCGCGGCGACATACCGCTCCCGGCCCAGGAACAGCTGATCGTCGAGCTCTACTCCAAGTGATACAGGGGGAAAACCGAGGGTGAACCCAGAGATCGATCTGACAGGCCTGGTCCTCCCCGAAAGGGTCGAGATTGCCGAGGAGTCGGCGGATGGCCGCTCCGCCGACTTCGTGCTCGAGCCTCTTGAGCGGGGCTATGGCCACACCCTCGGCAACGCCGTCCGCCGGGTGCTGCTGGCATCGCTGCGGGGTGCCGCCGTGCGGGGATTCCGGATCGAAGGGGTGTTGCACGAGCATCAGGCGATCCCTTCGGTAGTCGAGGATGTGCACCAGGTCATCCAGAATCTGAAGTCGCTGGTGGTGTCGCTCGACGACGATGTTGACGAGGCGATCCTGGAGCTGCACGCGAGGAAGCGGGGTCCTGTGACCGCTGGCAAGATCCGGGCTCCCGGGGCCGTCACGATCCACAACCCGGATCATCACCTCTTTACGATCGATGACGACCAAGAGACTCACCTGGAGCTCCACGTCAACAAGGGTCAGGGTTTCGTACTAGCGGAGCAGCAGCCACTGCCGCCTGGCGCGCCAGTGGACTTCGTGAGGATCGACGCGGTCTACAACCCGGTGCGGACGGCCAACTTCCGGGTGGAAGAGACCCGGGTCGGACAGCGCACCGACTTCGACCGGCTAACCATCCGGGTCGAGACCGACGGGTCGGTAGCTCCCGAGAGCGCGGTCCGCTACGCCGCGGAGCTGGTGCGGCTGCACCTCAAGTACATGCACTACTTCGCCGAGGGTGGTCCGCCGGAGCAGGGCGGCCAGTCGCGGACGCCGGTGCCCGAGGCGACGCTGGCGCTGATGAACAAGCCGATCGAGGATGTCGCCGAGCTCAGTGTGCGCTCGCGCAATTCGCTCAATAAGGAGTCGATCCACACGCTTGGGGACCTAGTCGTGCTGGAAGAGGCAGAGGTGCTCAGGATCGACAACTTCGGCAAGAAGTCAGTCACCGAGCTCCACGAATTCCTGGCCGGGCACGGCCTGAGGCTTGGGATGAAGATGGAGCGCGGAGACGACGGGCGGCTCTTCTACGTCGACGAGCCGGTGCCCGTCGGACCCGAAGAGTAGGAACCAGAGGAGCCTCCGGCAATGCGTCACCGCAAGAAGCGACGAGGCCTCTCGAGGTCCCGAAGCCACCGACGGGCCATGCTCAGGAACATGGCGACCTCGCTGTTGCGCCACGAGCGCATCACCACGACGACGGCCAAGGCGAAGGAGCTGCGCCCCTATGTGGAGCGTCTGATCACGCTCGGGCGAAGGGGCGACCTTCACGCACGTCGCCAGGTGGCGAGGAAGATCGCCGACCGCGAGGTGCAGGCGAAGCTCTTCGCCGAGATCGGGCCACGGTACATGGAGCGGCCAGGAGGGTACACCAGGATCCTCAAGCTCGGCAACCGCCGGGGCGACGCCGCGGATATGGCGCTCATCGAGCTTGTGCGGTAGTATGCCCTACGGTCTGTGGAGGGTATGGCCGCGGGTTGGTAGCTGGGGGGTCCTTTGGGCCTCCGTCAACGGAAAACCGGTAGAGCACATAGGAAGGCAGAATGACCATTAAGCTGGGAAGCCGCGCGGGAGCCGCGCAAGTCGGCCCTCTCATGATGTTGGGGAGTTTCGTTCTGGTTGCGGGCTTTCTGTACTGGCTGTCGGTGGCCGCGAAGCCCACCGAGATCATCCCCACCGAGAGGCGGGAGGCCCTCACCGAGAACGTCGTGGCGTTCGCCGCCTTTTCCGCCCTCCCCACCGATCACCTCGGCGATACGATTGGGCTCCGGGACATCAGGTTGGGTGACGCCTTTGGCAATCATGGGCGCTGGATCAACCTGCAGGACGCCAACCGCCACGGCTACATAGTCTACTTCTCCGATCTAGTGCGCATGGACTCCGCCTCCTTCTACCACGAGATCACTGCCGGGACAGTTGTCAACCTCTCCGGCGTGGTCGTCGAGACGACCGACTCGGTCCTTGACGCATGGGAAGCCGCTGGGAGCTTTGCGACCGAAGTGGACCGGCTGGTGGCCGAGGCGACTCACTACCTGAACTTCATCGACGTGGCGCACGTCGAGCCCGGGCAGGTGCCCCAACCCCAGGACGGCCCGACGAACTAGGACCGGGGGTGACGGCGCGTCGACGCTGGCTTCGGTGACTCGCCTCGACGAGAGGTTGGAGCGGCTGGAGTGTGGGGAGGCCACCTTCGGCGTCGTCGGACTAGGGTATGTGGGCCTGCCGCTGGCGGTGGAGGCGGCGCGGAGCGGCATCCGCGTTCTCGGGTTCGATGTCGACGACGGTGTGGTCGATACCGTCGAGGCCGGACGCAGCCATGTGCAGGACATCGACTCTGGCGCGGTGGCGGCGCTGGTCGGGGGCGGCACCCTGGCCGCCACCACCGACCTTTCCCGCCTCGGCGAGTGCGACGCGGTGGCTATCTGTGTACCTACGCCCCTCTCCAAGACCGGCGACCCCGACATCTCGCATGTGGTGGCCGCCGCCAGGAGCGTGGGTGCCGCGCTCGGAAGGGGCCAGCTCGTCGCACTCGAGTCGACGACCTTCCCCGGCACCACCCGCGAGGTTGTTCTTCCCATTCTCGAGGGGGGCGGCATGCAGGTGGGCGAGGACTTCTTCCTCTGTTTCACCCCGGAGCGGGTCGACCCCGGCAACGCTCGCTGGAAGACCCGCAACACCCCGAAGATCGTCGGGGGGATCACCGATCGCTGCCGGGAGGTCGCCGTCGGCTTCTACTCGCGCTTCGTGGAGCGTATGGTGCCGGTATCCTCGGCCGAGGCCGCGGAGCTGACGAAGATACTCGAGAACGCCTTCCGCGCGGTCAACATCGCCATGGTAAACGAGATGGCGCTCATCGCCGACCGGCTGCGACTGGACATCTGGGAGGTGATCGCGGCCGCGGACACGAAGCCCTTCGGCTTCATGCGTTTCAATCCCGGGCCGGGTCTGGGCGGCCACTGCCTGCCGGTTGACCCCCACTACCTGTCGTGGAGGATGCGCGCGCTGGACTACCGCACCCGCTTCATCGACATGGCGTCGGAGGTGAACGCCGAGATGCCCGCATTCGTCGCGGGAAAGGTCAGGGAGGCGCTGAACGGCGTGAGCAAGCCGGTGCGGGGCTCGCGGGTCCTCCTCCTCGGCGTGGCGTACAAGCCGGATGTGGGCGACACCCGGGAGTCACCGGCGATGGACATCCTCGACCATCTTGAGCGAGATGGCGCCGAGGTGCTCTACCACGACCCGCACGTCCCGGAGTGGCGCACCCGCGATGGCCGTGCCCTCAGGTCTCATCCCCTCGCGGACGAACTCCTTGGCGGGGCCGATGCGGTGGTGGTCGTCACCGATCACTCCAGCTTCGACGTGGAACGGATATACCGCCTCTCGCAGCTCCTGGTCGACGCCAGGAACATGACCGCAGCGGTCGGCGAGTCGGAGCGAACGGCCCACCCCCAGCGCTGGATCGTGAAGGGATGAGGATCGCCGTGGTCGGGAGCGGCTATGTAGGCCTGACGACCGGTGCATGCCTTGCCGAGTCGGGAAACGACGTCATCTGCGTCGACAAGCTGGAGGAGCGGATCGAGCGCCTGAAGGGGAGCGAGCTCCCCTTCTTCGAACCTGGCCTGGACGTCCTCGTAGCTGACGGCCTTGCAACCGGGCGGCTCGCATTCACGACCGATCTGGAGTACGCCGTCCGCAATTCGCTCGTGATTTTCATCGCGGTGGGTACCCCGGCCGACGAGGACGGCTCCGCCGACCTGCGATACGTCCTGGCCGCCGCCCGCGAGGTAGGCCGTGCGATCGACGGCAAGCGCATCGTGATCACCAAGAGCACCGTCCCGGTGGGGACGGCGCGCCGGGTCCGGGAGGCGATCGCGGAGGAGACCGATCACGTGGTTCATGTCTGCTCGAACCCTGAATTCCTGAAGGAGGGGGCGGCCGTGAACGACTTCAGGAAGCCCGACCGGGTAGTCCTCGGGGTCGATGACGAGGGTGCGGCCAGGGTGCTGCGCGAGCTCTACGCGCCCTTCGTGCGCACCGGCAACCAGGTGCTGGTGATGGACGCTGCCTCGGCCGAGATCACCAAGTACGCCGCCAACGCGATGCTCGCCACCCGCATCAGCTTCATGAACACCATGGCGCAGCTCTGCGAGCGGACCGGCGCCGATGTCGACCAGGTGCGTCTCGGTGTCGGATCGGACCGGCGCATCGGCCAGACCTTCCTCTTCCCCGGCGTCGGCTACGGAGGCTCCTGCTTCCCGAAGGACGTGCGGGCGCTCGTCGGCACCCTGACGCAGATGGGCCTCGATGCGTCGATCCCCGCTGCCGTCGAGAGCGTAAACGAAGGGCAGAAGCGCGTGCTGGCCGAGGTGGCGGTCCAGCGCTTCGGCCCCGATCTGGGGGGCCGCACCTTCGCCCTCTGGGGCCTGGCCTTCAAGCCGGGCACAAGCGACATGCGCGAGGCGCCGAGCCTGGTCACGATCCGCGAGCTCCTTGAGCGCGGGGCCCGGGTGGTGGCCCACGATCCGGTCGCCCTGCGCGAGGCGCGCCGGGAGCTGGGCGACTCGATCGAATGCCGGGACAGCAACTACGACGCGCTGGAGGGTGCCGACGCGCTCCTCATCCACACCGAGTGGCAGCCATACCGCCACCCCGACTTCGCGAAGATGCGCTCGATCCTCCGCGAGCCGGTCGTCATTGACGGGCGCAACCTCTACTCGCCCCGCGTCATGCGGGAGCACGGGTTCGAGTACCACTCGATCGGCCGACAGGCTGTGGGATGGCCGGGCGGGTCCTGATCACCGGCGTGGCCGGCTTTCTCGGGTCCCACCTCGCCGACCGCTTCCTCGCGGACGGCTGGGAGGTCGTTGGGGTGGACAACTTCGTTACGGGCGCACCGCGCAACTTGCGTCACCTTGATCGCGAGAGCCGCTTCGACCTGGTCGAGCACGATGTCTCGAAGCCCCTCTTCGTCGGCGCTCCCCTCGACAGCGTCCTGCACTTCGCCTCGCCCGCGAGCCCCATCGACTACGCCGAGCTCCCGATTCAGACCCTCAAGGTCGGCGGTCTCGGCACGCACAACACGCTCGGACTGGCCCGCCGCCACGGCGCGAGGTACCTCCTGGCCTCGACCTCCGAGGTGTATGGCGACCCGCAGGTCAACCCGCAGCCCGAGGAGTACTGGGGCAACGTCAACCCGGTGGGCCCGAGGAGCATGTATGACGAGGCGAAGCGCTACGCCGAGGCGATGACGGCGGCGTACCGGCGGGCGCACGGGATGGAGACGCGAATCGTGAGGATCTTCAACACCTACGGCCCTCGCATGCGCCCCGACGACGGTCGAGTCGTATCCAACTTCATCGTCCAGGGTCTGAAGGGAGAGCCGATGACGATCTACGGTGCCGGCACCCAGACGCGCTCCTTCTGCTATGTTGACGACCTGGTGGAGGGGATCGTGCGGCTCCTCCACTCCGCCCGGACCGCTCCGACCAACCTGGGCAATCCCGAGGAACGGTCGATGCTCGACCTCGCCGCCCTGGTCATGGAGGAGACTGGCAGCTCGGCGTCTCCCGTCTTCAGGCCGCTTCCGCCCGACGACCCCACGGTCCGCTGCCCCGACATCGGAGCGGCACGCCGCGAGCTGGACTGGACGCCAACGGTCGGCCTGCGCGAAGGCGTCAGAAGGACGATGCCTTATTTTAGGGGGCTCGTGGCTGGATAAGGCTGGTCGACAACCCGAAGCAGACCCAGAAGTAGACTATGGACTTCGCTTTTCGATTGCCCTCTGCGGGGACGGTTTGCCTGTCGGCTCCTACGGCGACCGTCTTCGCCATCCTCGTGGCCGCCGGGTGCGGTGCCGATGCCGGCGAGGAGACCGCGCTGCTCAGGGGAGATCGCGCCTTCGCGCACGGCGACTACGAGGAGGCGCTCGCCGAGTACCGGCTCTCGATGCTCCGCGACAATCCCGGAGGCGAGGCGGAGATGAGGGCCGCCCACGCCTACGCCGCCCTCGACCGGATTGACGAGGCCAGCTCCCTCTATCAGCGGGCGGTCCGGGGCGACAGCGCCTACGCCGACCAGGCGATCTCCGATCTGGTCGCCGCGGCAATCCGGGCACAGGCCGGGGGTGACAGCTACGGAATGGCCTCCGCGATCGAGGCCGCGCAGAGCCTCCGCCGAGGGATAGTCGTGGAGGAGCTGGCATTGGCGCTCGCCCGCCACTACAGCGAGACGGGTCAGGGCGCCCGCGCCCGGCCGCTCTACCTGCGGGCCCTGGGTGCCGACCCCACCGACCCGGAGGTCGTCTTCGAGACGGCTCTCGCGCACGTTGAGATAGGGGACTGCGAGAGTGCGCTCCACTACCTCGCCACCTTCGGCGAGCTCGCGCCGGATCGATCGTCCGAGGCCAACTGGCACATCGGCTGGTGCTCGTACGAGCTCTTTCGGGAGCGCCGCAGCCAGGGTCACGTCGAGGAGGCGGTCGAGTTGCTGGAGGCGGTGATCAGGCACGAGGAGCCGCGCACCCACCTGCCACAGGCCTACTTCGACCGGGCCGACCTGCTCTCTGATATGGGCGAGTGCGCCGCCGCCGTAGAGGCGTACCGCGCCGTGGCAACTCGCTTCGGAGCTGGCCACGGCGCCCTCGCCCGCCGTGCGCTCAACCGGATGGACTCGATTCGGTTCGGGGTGGGCACCGAAGGGGGAGCCGGGGCGTGCTGAGGTCGCATACCGTGCCGGTGTCGCTACTGGCGCTCCTGGTCGCATCGTGCGCCACCACGCCGCCGTACTTCGGGTGGACCGCCGATCAGCTCTACCAGCACGGTGAGCGAGCGCTGGAGGCCAAGGACTGGGGAGAGGCCCAGCGCACCTTCGAACGTCTGGTGCTCAGTCATCCGGGGTATGGCCAGGCGGTCCAGGCGCGCCACCACCTGGCCCGCGCCCACTACGAGAGGGGCGAGTACCTCAGCGCGGTGGGGGAGCTGACCCGCATCGTGCAGGTGTACCCGGACGACCCCCGCACTCCGCGCGCCTGGCTCTGGCTCTGCCGCTCGTACGCCGCCATGTCTCCGCACCCCCAGCGCGACCAGCAGTACACGATGCAGGCGAGGAACACCTGTGGCCAGGTTGCCGGCGACCTAGTCGGCACGCCGACGGGGGATTCGGCTGCCGTCGTGGCCCGCGAGATGGTCGACAAGCTCGGTCAGCAGGCCCTCGCTGTCGGTCAGTTCTACTATCAGCGCAGGATCTACGGCTCGGCGGAGCACGTCTTCCGGCGCCTCCTGGAGGACTACTCGGAGACGACCGCCGCGCCCACCGCCCTAATGCGCCTGATCGAGATCTACGAGGACTGGGGATGGGACGACCAGCGGCAGGAGACGAGCGATAGGCTCCTGCGGCAGTACCCGCAGTCGCCTGAAGCTAGGGCTCTGACGGAAGTGGCGATGCCGGACTCGGTTGCGCGGGCGGCGAACCGAGGTGCGCTCTTGTGGAGTCTGCGGCGGGTGTGGCGTCTAGCAGCCCGTGGACAGCCCTCCCACGGCATTCGCCCGGCGCTGCATCGCCGCTGGACCGCTTCGCTTGGCTAGCCACAATGTAATGTATGATTTACATTGTGTAATCCATGGTTTACAATTACCATACCCGTGGCGTCTCTCTGCGTTGCTCCTCGGACCAATAGCGCTACGGCTATTGGCCCTTCGTCGCGCCTTGCCAGCGGGGCGCTTCGCCGCTCGCGGTGCTCGTGCGAGATTATCCACGGACTGCTAGCTCTCGCGTAGGGGTCTTCGGCGGCACCTTCGATCCGCCGCACCTGGGTCACGCCCGAGCCGCCTCCGAGGTGCTCCGCGTGCTGGCGCTCGACCGGGTCCTCTGGATCCCGTCGCACCTCTCCCCCCACAAGCGGAAGAAAGCGAGCTCGCCGCCCGGCGTCCGTTGGGAGATGGTGTGCGCCGCACTCCGGGGGGAGCCAGCCTTCGAGGCCACTCGGGCCGAGCTGGACCGCGGGGGCGTTTCCTATACGATCGACACGCTCCAGCAAATTCAGGCGAGCCACCCGCAATGGGAGCTATTCCTGATCCTGGGCCCGGACCTGATCGACGGCCTTGGGTCGTGGAGGGCACCGGTGGAGATTGCCTGCATCGCCCAGTTGGTGGCGCTGCGATTCGAGGGACGGGAAGGGCTGGCCGCAGCCGGCGTTGGTGGCGAGAGTGCTTCGGCTCCCGCGCCGTCGCATGTTGTCGACCTGGCTCCGTGCGACATCTCCTCCTCCCGAATTCGTCGGCGTGTGGCGCGGGGCAGGCCCGTTTCGCATATGGTGGTGCCCGCCGTCTTGGCCATTATTCAGAGTAGGAAGCTCTACATGCGCCGCGGGGACGTGCCCCCGGATCCGGAGTCTACCTGAGGTCGCCCCAGCGGGGGCGGCGACGAGAAAGCAGCATGATCAAGGGACTAGTCAAGAAGATCGCCGGGTCCAGACATGGCCGGGAAGTGCGCAAGCTGGGCTCGCTCGTAGCCGAGATCAACCGGCTCTACGAGGAGATGGAGCCGCTCTCGGCCGAGGAACTCCGCTCGAAGACAGACGCCTTCAGGGCCACCATCGCCAACGCCACCAGGGAGGTGGCCGAGGAGATCGAGTCCACCCGGAACGACAAGCGCACGGCGACCGACGCCCGCATCCGGGAGGACCTTAGCGCGCGCATAGCCGACCTGGAAGAGGCCTATCGGGAGGAGCTTGCCGTTGTGCTGGAGGATATCCTGCCCGAGGCCTTCGCCGTGGTCAAGGCGGCGTGCCGTCGGCTGATGGGCCAAGAGGTGACGGTCATGGGCCACAGGCTGGAGTGGGAGATGACCCCGTACGACGTCCAGCTAGTGGGCGCGATCCAGCTGCACCGCGGCCGCGCGGCCGAGATGGCGACGGGCGAGGGCAAGACGCTGGTCGCGACGATGCCCCTCTACCTGAACGCTCTGGCGGGGAGGGGTGCCCACCTGGTGACGGTCAACTCGTACCTCGCGCAGCGGGACGCCGAGTGGATGGGGGCGATCTACAAGCTGCTCGGCCTTACCGTGGAGTGCATCGACCTGCACGAACCGGGGACGCCGGAGCGAAGGGCGGCGTACCGGGCCGACATCACCTACGGGACCAACAACGAGTTTGGCTTCGACTACCTCCGCGACAACATGGTCCACACCCTGGACCAGCGGGTGCAGCGGGTGCACTACTACGCCATCATCGACGAGGTCGACTCGATCCTCATCGACGAGGCCCGCACTCCGCTCATCATCTCGGGGCCGGTCAGCCGCGACACCTCGACGCCCTTCAAGGAGATGGCGCCGACGGTCGGGGCGCTCTACCGAAGGCAGACGCGGACGGTGAACCGCCTAGTGGCCGAGGCGATGGAGGAGCTGGATCGGGAGGAGGGCGACGAGTACGCGGCTGGGGAGAAGCTGCTCGCGGCGAAGCGGGGCGGCCCGAAGAACAAGCGCCTCATGAAGCTCTTCGCCGACCAGCCCGGGGTCGTCAAGCTGGTCGAGAAGGTGGAGGGCGACTACATGCGCGAGAAGCGCCTCCACGAGGTCGACGAGCTGCTCCTCTTCGCGATGGACGAGAAGGGTAGCAACGTCCACCTCTCCGACGCCGGGCTCGACGCGCTCTCGCCGGGCGATCCGCAGGCCTTTGTGGTGCCGGATCTCTCCGAGGTCATGGGAGAGGTCGAGGAGGACGTGACGCTCTCGGTCGAGGCTAAGCGCGCCCGGGTCGCCGAGCTCGAGGCCCAGTACGCCGACAAGTCGCAGCGGATCCATGTCATCCACCAGCTCCTCAAGGCGTACACCCTCTTCCACAAGGACGAGCGCTACATCATCGGCGAGAACGGCGCGATCGTGATTGTCGACGAGTTCACCGGGCGCCAGATGCCGGGGCGGCGGTGGAGCGACGGCCTCCACCAGGCGGTCGAGGCCAAGGAGGGGGTCGAGATCCGGGGGGAGACCCAGACGCTGGCCACCATCACCATCCAGAACTACTTCCGGATGTACGAGAAGCTCTCCGGGATGACCGGCACGGCCGAGACCGAGGAGACCGAGTTCCACCAGATCTACAACCTCGATGTATCGGTCATCCCCACGAACCGCCCCATCGCCCGGGACGACCGGGACGACCTGATCTTCCGCACCAAGCGCGAGAAGTACTCCGCCATCATGGACGAGGTCGAGCGGTTGAACCGCCTCGAGCTGCCGGTCCTGGTCGGCACGACGAATGTCGAGGTCTCGGAGACGCTCTCGCGGATGCTGCGCCGCCGCCGCATCGCCCACAACGTGCTGAACGCCAAGCAGCACAAGCGCGAGTCCGAGATCGTGGCCGAGGCGGGTCGCCCCGGGGCCGTGACGATCGCGACGAACATGGCGGGGCGCGGCACCGACATCAAGCTGGGCCCGGGGGTGACGGCACCGCGCACGGTGGAGTGGGCCGAGGAGCGCGGCCTCGACCTCGAGGAGGTCGCCGCAATCGATCCCACCCGCTACGAGGAACTGGCCGACAAGGACGCCGACCACCTGATCGAGGTGGGGGGGCTCCACATTCTGGGGTCGGAGCGCCACGAGGCGCGCCGCATCGACCGGCAGCTCCGTGGCCGCGCCGGAAGGCAGGGCGATCCGGGGGCCTCGCAGTTCTTCCTCTCGCTCGAGGACGACCTCATGCGGCTCTTCGGGGGGATGGAGCGCATCGCCCGGGCGATGGACCGGATGGGCGCCGAGGAGGGGGAGGTGATCACCCATCCGCTCGTGACGCGTTCGATCGGCCGGGCCCAGAAGCGCGTGGAGGGCAACAACTTCGAGGCGCGCAAGCGGCTGCTCGACTACGACGACGTGATGAACCAGCAGCGCGAGGTCATCTACGACCTGCGGCTCTTCGCGCTGGAGGGGGGCGAGGACCTGAAGGGCGAGCTGTGGGAGATGGTCCGCCACACCATGAGGAGCGCGATGGCCGAGGTGCTCCCCGAGGGCGACTTCGAGTCCGGACTCGATGTGGGGGGTCTCAGGCAGCGCATGCTCCTCGATCTGCACACCGTGCTTCCCCCGATCGAGAGCGAAGACGATCCGGAGGAGGTGGACCGCGAGGAGGCGCTCCGTGTCGCCCGCAGCGCCGTGCGGGAGTCCTTCGAGCGTCGGGTGGAGTCCTTTGGGGAACACGCCGAGCGGGTGATGAGCTTCGTCCTCCTCTCGACGATCGACGGCAAATGGAAGGACCACCTCTACGATCTCGACCACCTCAAGGCCTCGATCGGCTTCCGGGGGTGGGGGCAGAAGGACCCTCTCGTGGAGTACAAGAAGGAGGCCTACGAGATGTTCGTGGGGCTGATGGAGGACCTCCGCGGCACCGTCACGAAGCAGCTCTTCCGAGTCCGGGTCGAGCAGAGGCCGACGATGCGGATGCCGCGCCATGCACTCTCGTACTCGGGTCCCGCCGGGCGTCCGGGGAGCGGCGTGTCGCTGCCGGGGCGGGCGGGCGGGGGTCGGCCAGCGCGTGCGCCGGTGCCAGGCGGAGCGCCCTTCGACGCGCTGGGGGTGGCGGCGGCATCCCGGGTCCCGGCGGCGCAGGCGGCCGCAGGGGGAGGGGCCGCCACGGCGGCCACCGCGGGTCGCGATGTTGGCCGCCTGGCGACGAACCGGGGCGAAGTAGCCCCCAAGAGGCCGGTGCGGGCCGAGAAGGTGCCTGGCCGCAACGCTCCCTGCCCCTGCGGGAGCGGCCGGAAGTACAAGAAATGTCACGGCCGGGCGAACTGAGCCAAGCCGCCGAGGCAGGACCGCAGGAGCGTCTCCAGCGCTACGGTCCCGGACCCCTTTCCGAACGGGAGCTCCTGGCGCTGGTCATCGGCTCGCAGGGTGCCTCGGCGCTTGCCGACCGGGTGCTCGATCTCTCCGGCGGCCACCTTCGCCGCCTCGCGCAGGTGGATCCGGGGCGCCTGGTCGGAATTCGCGGGATCGGCCGGGCCGGTGCATCGCGAATCGTGGCGGGAATCGAGCTCGGCAGGCGCGTGGGGTCGGCGCGTGCCGTCCACGGGGGTCCCGTCACCGGTCCCGGCGACGTCCACGAGATATTCGCGCCGACGCTGGCCGACCTGGCGCACGAGGAGTTCCACATTCTCCTCCTCAACTCGCAGAATGCCCCCATCTGCCAGCGGCAAGTCACGCGCGGGATCCTCGACGCATCGCTGATCCACCCGCGCGAGGTCTTCCGGGACGCCATCGTGCTTCGGGCCGCGGCTCTGATCCTGGTTCACAACCACCCGTCCGGGAACCCCGAACCGTCTCCGGAGGACCTTCGCGTCACTCGTCAGCTCGGCGCGGCTGGCGAGCAGATCGGGATACCGGTCCTAGACCACATCATCGTGGCCGGAGGTGCCTTCGAATCGCTGGCAGGCCGCGGCATGATGGGCGCAGGCGCAGGCTCCGGGGTGGCCGAGCGGGGGTGACGGTGATGCAAAACGCGCGCCCATGCGCTAGATTCCCTAGCTTTGCCGCGTCGCGGCCACCGGCCGGGCCGGACGCCTCGACAAGTCCCACACCCTCCGCCGCGAGAGAGACATGATCAGACCCGTCCCAACAGCGATCGCATTTGCTTCCCTATTCGTCGTCGCCGCGGGCGAGCCCGCGCGCGCGGGTGCCCAGGAGCTGGACCACAGCGCCCCGATTCCCGCGGACCCGGAGGTGGTCACGGGGACTCTCGAGAACGGGCTCACCTACTATATCCACGAGAACGACGAACCCGAGAACCGGACCGAGCTGCGTCTCGTGGTGAACGCGGGGTCGATCCTGGAGGACGAAGACCAGCTCGGGCTGGCCCACTTCGTCGAGCACATGGCCTTCAACGGGACGGAGAACTTCGAGAAGCAGGCGCTGATCGACTACCTGGAGGGGATAGGGATGCGGTTCGGGCCGCACATCAACGCGTACACGAGCTTCGACGAGACCGTCTACATGCTGCGCGTACCGATGGACGACCCCGAGATGCTCTCGACCGCCTTCCAGATCCTCGTCGACTGGGCGGGCGGCGTCCTCTTCGATCCCGAGGAGGTGGACAAGGAGCGCGGCGTCGTGATCGAGGAGTGGCGCGGTCGCCGGGGCGGGCAGGCCCGAATCCAGGACCAGCAGATTCCCGTGATCTTCTACGGCTCGCACTACGCCGAACGGCTGCCGATCGGGGACACCGCTATCCTGCAGGGTGCGCCGCCCGAGGTGCTCCGCCGCTTCTACGACGACTGGTACCGCCCTGACCTGATGGCGATTGTCGCGGTCGGCGACTTCGACGCGGACGAGATGGAGGGGATGATCCGCGACCGCTTCAGCGTCCTGGGCGGCCCGGCCGATCCGCGCGCACGCGGCGAGTTCGAGGTGCCCGTCGATCACGAGCCGAAGGTGTCGATCGCCACCGACCCGGAGATGCCGATCACGCAGGTCTCGGTGCTCTACAAGCAGGAGCGGGCCCCGAGGTCGACGGTGGGCGACTTTCGCCGGGCCCGGGTAAGGGAGCTCTACTCCAACATGCTGAACGGGCGCCTCGACGAGCTGGCCGTCCAGGCGGATCCCCCCTTCCTGCAGGCTTTCGTGGGCGGGGGCGGTTTCGTGCGGGGCGTCGACGTCTCGCAGTTCGGCGCGATTGTCGGCGAGGACGGAATCATGAGGGGGCTGGACGTGCTCCTGACCGAGGCCGAGCGGGTGGCCCGGCACGGCTTCACGGAGAGCGAGTTGGAGAGGGAGAAGGCGGCCCTCCAGAGGCGCTACGAGAGTCGGCTTGCGGAGGCCGAGAACAGGGTGTCGGCACGGCTCGCCAGCCGCTATGTGGATGTCTTCCTGGAGGGTTCCCCCTACCCTAGCGTCGAGACCGAGGTCGAGCTCCTCGCCGCCGTCCTGCCC
Organism: Gemmatimonadota bacterium; assembly: GCA_026706635.1. Taxonomy (GTDB): domain Bacteria; phylum Gemmatimonadota; class Gemmatimonadetes; order Longimicrobiales; family Gaopeijiaceae; genus Bin94. The sequence goes on from JAPOYJ010000022.1 coordinate 29,378, forward strand.
GGGATCACGCTCGACGATGCGAACGCCTTCGCCAGGGAGTGGATAAGGGAGCAGGGCCGGGTGGTGACCATCGCCGCCCCCGAGAGCGAGGGCGCGGAGGTCCCGGACGACGATGCGGTCACGGGGGCCTTCGCCGAGGTCGCTGCCAGGGACGTCGATCCGTACGAGGCCGAGGAGTTGGCCGACGCGCTCCTGGCGGAGCTCCCGGAGAGTGGCGCAGTCGTTTCCGAGGAGGTCGTGGAGGAGATCGGCGCGACGATCTGGGAGCTCGACAACGGAGTTAGAGTCGTCCTCAAGCCGACCGACTTCCGGGACGACGAGATCCTCTTCCGCGCCACGAGTCCGGGCGGCACCTCGCTCGCTGCCGAGGAGATACTGGGCCACGCGAGGCTCGCGTCCGAGCTGGTGTCGCAGGGCGGCGTCGGCGACTTCGACCAGATCGCGCTGGACCGGCAGCTCGCTGACAAGCGCGTCAGCGTCTTTTCTAGCATCGGCGGCCTCACCGAGGGCATCCGCGGCTCCGCGTCGCCCCAGGACCTGGAGACAGCCCTGCAGCTCGTCTACCTCCGCTTTGTGGCGCCACGCAAGGACGAGACGGCCTTCATGGCCTTCCTGGCCCAGGCCGACATGCTGGCGAACATCGGAGCGCAGCCGCGGGTCGCAATGCAGGACACGATGACGGTGGTCATGGGGCAGGGGCATCCGCGGGCCGGACGGACCTTCGCCAATCAGTTGGCGGACATGCGGAACGCGGACCTGGATGCGGCGGTCGAGTTCTACCAGGATCGCTTCGCGGACGCCTCGGACTTCACCTTCACCTTCGTGGGGACCTTCGATATCGAGGAGATCCGCCCCATGGTCGAGATGTACCTGGGCGGACTGCCCGGCGGCGGCCGCGAGGAGATGTGGGTCGACCACGGCGTCGACCCGCCGACCGGCGTCATCGAGAAGGTTGTTCGGAAGGGACTTGAGCCCCAGAGCCAGACCTCGATCGTCTTCGCCGGCGACGCGGAATACACACGGGAAGGGGAGTCGGCGATCCGTGCGATGGCGTCCATTCTGCAAATTCGCCTCCGCGAGCTCCTGCGGGAGGATCTGGGCGGAACATACGGTGTGGGTGTATCGGGTTCGCTCAACCACCGCCCGGACGAGGAGTACAGGGTCTCGATCCGCTTCGGGTCGGACCCCGCCCGTGCGGACGAGCTCTCCGCGGTGGCCTTCGAGGAGATCGAGCGCCTCAGGGAGCAGGGACCGGACGAGGAGACGGTCGCAAAGGTGCGCGAGACGCAGCGCCGCACCAAGGAGACCGACCTGCAGCAGAACTCCTACTGGCTGCGGGAGCTCTCCTCGCGCGACGAGCGCGGCCTGGATCTCAGCGAGATTCCCTCCTACGAGGAGATTGAAAGCTGGACTGCCGAGCAGGTGCAGGAGGCGGCCGTGATGTATCTGCGCACCGACCAGTATGTGAAGGTCGTGCTCCTGCCCGAGGAGGAGGACGCCATGGATGGGGAGGGCGCATCCCCCTGAGCTACCTGACGTCTAGCAGCCCGTGGACAACTCTCCCACGGCAGGAGCAGCGCTGCTCTCGGTGCTCGTGCGACTTTACCCACGGACTGCTAGCCCGAAGCGGCGCTCGGCGGTGGCGGTGCCCCCGCTCGTTGTCGAGACGGCGAGCACTAGGGTGTAGTCGCCGTCGTGCAGGGCGCGCACGTCGATGGCGATCGCCATCGGGTGGACCTCGCCGCTCGCCAGCTCGCTCCAGGCGACGACCGGTGCCGCGGCCTCGCTCCGTACGCCCAGTGCGCTCATGATCCTGGTCGTCACTGTTTCTCGCTCGCTCGAGACGCCGACCGACACCTCGATGCGCTCCTGGTCCCGGAGGCCGTAGACCTCCCAGTACAAGACGATCTCGCGCCCCCACTCCACCCTGGTGCTGCCTCGCATCGCGGCGAGCGCCTCCTCCCGGGATTCCGGCAGATCGTCGGCCGAAGCCTCGACGAGCAGCGGGTCGGAGAGCCCCAGACCGCTGCTGGCCAGCGCTCCGAGCCCCTCCCTCGCCCGGGCGGCAGTGCCCCGCCCGTCGACCGTCTCGATGGCCACCAGGAGCGGAGCGTAGGGGACCTCGGCCACGAAGGTGGGGTGGCGGGCGCTCTCCAGCGGCCCGGTCGCTCGAAGGGCGCCGCCCGGCCGATCAGTCGCCAGGAAGCGGACCTCCGCAGGATCGAGCGGTGTCAGGTCGGGGCGTGCGGCGGCGACAACGACCATCCTGGCGCTCTCCCGGAAGCGCCCGAACTGCGCACGCAGCTCGAAGAGGGGGCCGTAGTCGGTCGGCGTGTACCCCTCGTCGAACTCGCCCGCCTCCAGGTCGTAGCTCAGCGCCTCGAGTCCCGCCCCAATCGGCGAGGTCGGCACGAACTGGTAGCGGGCGGCACCCTGGCTCACCCAGCTCCGAAAGCCCCTGGAGCTCGTCGACCAGGAGTCCTCGAAGCCGCGTCGGACCACCAATGCCTCGTGGCGGTCCTGGTGGCGGCTCACCAGCGACCGTTGAAGGCCGTCGACGTCGAGCCGCGTCGTCCGGACCAGCCGCTCGTGCAGCAGCAGCTCGAATCTGCGGGTGACATGTTCGCTCCACCGGTCGTTCCCGGGGGTCGTGAGCATCGGATCGGCGAGCCACCAGAAGCGTTCGTGGAAGGGGCCGCGTTGGGAGCAGGCGAGCTCCTGGTAGCGGTGCCGGTCGGCTTCGTGCAGCAGCTCCGATACACCCTCGAGCCGACACGCCACCTCTGGGTCCGCCTCCGCCAGCCCGCTCCGGAAGCGACCTTCGGCAATCTCCTCCCGCCCGGCTCTGTGATAGGCCATTCCGGCCACCAGCCCACACCACCACTCGACGGCAGCGCACTCCTCGGCCAGGCCGGCGGCGACCGGATGGCGCCCCAGCCTCGAGAGCGCGTAGACGGCCTGCGCGACCGCAAGGGGGTCGTCGAGACGCCCCCGCGCGACCCGCTCGACATCGGCGGCAAGGTCGTTGACGACGGCATCGGTCCGGCACCCGATCATCCTGCACCGGCGGTCCTCGTGGTCGCCGTTGAAACAGGTGTTCCCGCGATCGGGCGAGCAGTAGCTCATTTGGAAGCTCCCCCGGAGCGGACGCTCGTAGTAGACCCGCAGAATCGCATCCAGTCCCGAGGTGGCTGGGTCTGTCAGCGGGACCTCCTGGGCGACGGTCGCCCTCGCGTGCAGCGCGCAGAGCGTAGAGACGACCCCGAGAAATGACGCCCGGATGGCTGTGGGGATCGACGCCGACACGAGTCCCAAGGGTGCGCGATACATCTGGGTAAGCTACCGCGAAGCCCGGTTCCCTTTCAATGAACCGGTGCCGGCATGGTGCCTTCGATCCCGAGCAACGATTCGTGCCAACTCATGCGTAATGCGCATATGTTCCCTCGCCACTCCTGTGAGGGGGGCTGGTCTTCAGGGCGTATGGGCGCACCGATGAAGAGAGGCTGGTGGGGTACCCAGCGTCACCATTGGCGGCTCGACGGCCTGCAGGCTACGATGGATGGGCGTCCCCGCCGCGTCGGCGGGGTTACTTCAAAGTCCTGTTGAACTGGTGGTGGTGACGGTGCGACAGCTGTGAGAACGCTCCACCGAGCCCGGTTGGCGGACACACTTGCAGTTCTTGTGTTGGGTCTGCTCCTTGGGGCAGCCAGTGGTGGTCACGCCGTCGGCCAGGAGACTCGCGCAGCCGATTGGTCGCTCAGAATCGCGGACAGGGAGACGGGTGCCCCGCTGGCCGGGGTGCCCGTACTCCTTCCCGGAACACGGCGTCGACCAGACGACGGACGAGACGGGGCTGGTCACCGGTCCGAACGTCAGCGGAATGGTGCGGGTACTCGCATCGCCTCTCGGCTATGTCGTTCTCGACACGATCGTGATGGCATCCGACGCCGGAGGAATCCTGGAGCTGACGGTCGCTCGCTCGCCCGTCGAATTGTCGGTGTTGGCGGTCGAGGCGGAGCGTGCCGAGACCGGGTCACGGCAGCTGAGCCGCCTGATCTTCGATCGGGAGGTCCGGGTCGGCGCCATCGGCGTCGCGCGGAAGGACATCGTCGCCGTGCCCGCAGTCGCCGAAGTCGATCTCTTCCGAAGTCTGCAGTCGTTTGTGGGCGTGACCAGCACTCACGATCTGGGGGCCGAGATCTATGTGAGGGGAGGGAACGCCGACCAGGTGGGTGTGCGCCTGGACGGCGCCCCGGTCTTCGCGCCACACCACATGTTCGGCCTGTTCGGCGCATTCAACTCCGACGTCATCGAGTCCGTCGATTTCTACAAGGGCTCGCTCCCCGCCCGGCATGGGGGATCGCTTTCGGGTATGATATCGGCCCGACAGCGGACCGGGAAACGGGTGGTTGCGCGGATGAGCGGCGGCGTGAGCCTTCTCGGCGTCCGCGCAACCGCCGAGGGTTCCCTTCCATGGGTCGACGGAAGCTGGCTCGTCGCGGGCCGACAGGCGTCGGTCGATGTGGCGAAGCTCTCGGCACCGTATTCGTTCCATGACCTGAATGTGGGGCTTCAGCTCTCTCCCGCGGAGGACCATCGCATTCGATTCTCCGCGTTCAGCTCGGATGACCTCTGGTGGGGGTACGAGACATCTCTCAACTCGGAGTGGGCGAATCTGGCCTCCTCGCTCTCGTGGTCCTGGATCCGTGACAACGGGGTGACCGTCGACGCGACCGCATTCCACAGCGGATATCGCGCGGAAACGGCCGTCGGGGCCGGGGCTTCCGCCCCGGCGATCAACAATCGGATCGCGCTCACTGGCGTGCGCGGCGACGTTGCGATCCCTGGCGACAGCGCCAGCGCCCGGGCCGGGTTCGTCCTAGAAGGCGGTCCGCTCACGCTGCACGGGTCAGGCAAGGGTGCCTACATGGAGGGCGAGGCCTCCGGCGAGTACCTGCACGCGGGCGTCCACGCAGAGTTCGAGCGGTGGCTGGGTCCGGTGCGACTGGCGCCCGGCGTCCGTGCCGGAGTCGTGCGGGGCGCTTCCGGCGGATTCGTGGAGCCGCGGATCGCGGCCCGCTACCACGGTCGCGGTTTCGCCGTGAGCGTGAGCCTCGACCGCACATCCCAATTCCTCTCGGTGCTGCGCGATGATCGTTATGTCGTACCGGGGGCACCGATGTGGTTTCTGCACGACCGGGGCGCGCCGGCCTCCGTCGCGGAGGGTGTCAGCGCGTCGATTGAAGGGTGGTGGGGCGAGGAATGGACCGGGAGTGTGACGGGCTGGGCCCGTCGGCTCGTCGATGTACCGAGTTGGCGGCCATCGTCGGCGCGAGATCGCTCGGTGGTGGAGTTCGAGAACGGCCACGCGTACGGCTGGGAGGTCTCTCTGCAAAGGCACCTGGGAGCTGTCCGGGGTTGGCTCTCGTACCAGTACGCCAGGGCGGATCTGACGGACACGGAGGATTACCGCTATCGACCGAGGTGGGATCGGAGGCACGAGATCGACGCGACACTCAGTGTTCGCCCGAGAGAGGGCCTGAATCTGTCGCTGCGCACGACCGTCGGGACGGGGACACCGCTCTGGCTCCCGGCCGGGGGTTATAAGGGCTGGGTATACAGCGCGGGAAGGTGGACGGGCGGGGGCTTCGGCGCGGTGTATGAGGGCGGGTGGTACGATGTCTGGTCGAAACAACAGGTGAGATTTCCGCTGTACGCGCGGATGGACGTGTCGGTGCGCCGTCGCTACCGATGGGGGGGATTCTCCGTCGAGCCCTACCTATCGGTGGTGAATCTCTTCAACCGGGACAACATCGGAGAAGAGAACCGGTGGAGGGCTCCCGACCATATTCCGTTCCTCCCCTTCATCGGCTTCGACTTCGAGTTCTGATCCCATGGACGCCCGCCGCAACCACCTTGCCTGCGCCCTGGTAGGCCTCGGGTTGGCAACCATGGTCGGGTGCGACGGTATTGTGGAGCCGCCGCGGTGGAGCCACCAGACGGTGATGTATGCCCTGCTGAACGCAGACTTCACCGAGCATCCCATCCTGCTCGTGGCCACCGACGTGGCAAGCACTCTTTCCGAGGTCTCGGTCGCCATCCACCGGCGTGCCCCGCGGGCTGCGGGCGACGAGTGGGAGCTGATTGCGTGGTGGGACAGTGCCCGCGCGGCCGCCGCCGGACGACCGTTTCGGGACTACGAACCCTGCATGAACCGGTTGGGGCGAATGTCGCTGTACCACGAGCCCCGGGACCACGTCTGCGTCACTCCCGAAGCGGAGCTGGAGCCCGGCGGCGTCTACAGGATCGAGGCCAGGGCCCGGGACCGGAAGACGGCCACCGGAGTCACCCGTGTCGTGGGAGGATTCGAAATCGAGGACGCAGCATTGTCGGGCGCGGACGACGAGGCCACACTCTCCGCGTCCTGGACGCCGAGCCTGGCCGCTCACCGCTACATCGTTTCGTTCCGCAGCGACTGCGACGGCAGGTCAGGGTGCGACCCCTGGCACGCGGAGGTCGACACGGCCGCTGTCACTACCGGTGTGCCGGAAGTTGCAATCGACAAGGCCCTCGAGGACCCGATGACGTTGGATGTCGTGGCCTTTGACGAGCACCTGCACGCGTTTCTCACCACCGGCCATAGCGGGATCGCCTTCGATGTCCCGCCCGTCCAGAACGTCGAGGGCGGTTTCGGCGTCGTGGGGTCGCTGCGGTTTCGGGAGCGCTCGGTGACGAGGAACAGGTAGGTCGCGCGCCTGCCGATCCGCCCGGCGGAGCCCCCAAGGAATGGTGCGCCGAGGGGGAGAGGGAGTCCGCGGTTCCGGCTGGGAGGGCGCTGGCGTCCTTCCCCGGTCTCGTCTACAGCAGGGTAGCCAGCCTCGTGCGCACACCTGGTCGGCCCGGATTTCGCTCCGCTCCCCGATCGGGAGGGGCTTGCCGATATACCGCCGGGTGGACGTCGGGTGGGGCCGAGATGTCGGATCGTGGGTAATTCGCGCATCGGTGGCCAATCTCTTCTTCACTCGGAATGCGCTCGGCATCTGGCCTCCACGCGAGCCCGGCGGAGACGAACTGCGAGAGGACGGCATCGCCGCGCCGCTTCCCTTCCTGAAGGCGGAATTTCGATGGTAGCAGTTCCCTGATGTAAACCAGCGATTACATAATGACAACCAGAGATTACAGCCAGTGAGGTGCGGTGGCCCCTTTCTAGCCCGAATACGGGTGAGCCGTACGAGCCGTGCTGGCTCGCCCATATTCGGTGATGCAACCCCACATGTGGTGGTGCCAAACCGTACATTGTTACGATGGCGAAGACGGCGGCGACGGAACCCAGCGAGAAGATCGGCGCGCTACCCAGGTCCCTGAAGGAGGCGCTGGAGGGGTACGCCCACCGCCTGGACGTCGACGCGATCGCGATGGCGTACGAGCTCGCCGCCGAGGCTCACTCCGACCAGCGCCGCGCCTCGGGAGAGCCGTTCATCAACCACGCCGTGGAGGTCGCGGCGATCGTGGCGCGGCTCCAGCTCGACAACGTCTCGGTGATAGCGGCCCTGCTGCACGACGTGCCCGAGGACACCGTCGTCTCGCTCCAGGGGGTCCGCGAACTCTTCGGCGACGAGGTCGCGGCGATCGTCAACGGCGTGACCAAGATCGGGCGCGTGCGCTACCGATCGAGCACCGAGCGTCAGGTCGAGAACTACCGCAAGCTGCTGCTGTCGATGGCCAACGACGCCCGGGTCATCCTCATCAAGCTGGCCGACCGTCTGCACAACATGCGCACCCTGGAGCACCTCTCGGCCAGGAGGCAGGAGGCGATCGCCCGCGAGACACGCGAGATATACGCCCCGCTAGCGCACCGCCTCGGGATGGCGGCTGTCAAGTGGGAGCTGGAGGACCTGGCCTTCAAGTACCTCGACCGCGAGTCGTACGGAAGGCTTCGCAAGCTCGTCCGTCAGAGGCGGCGGGCCCGTGAGCGCCACGTCCTCGAGCTGCAGCGCCCGCTGGCCGAGGCTCTGGAGGAGGCAGGGGTCCAAGCCGAAGTCACGGGACGGCCGAAGCACCTCTGGTCGATCCACCGCAAGATGGTCACCCAGGGGCGCAGCTACGACGAGATATACGATCTGATGGCGCTTCGGGTGATCACCGACAGCGTGCAGGACTGCTACGCCGCCCTCGGGGTGATCCACAGCCGCTGGACCCCGATTCAGGAGCGCTTCCACGACTACGTGGCGACGCCGAAGTCGAACATGTACCAGTCGATCCACACGACCGTGTACGGTCCTGCCGGAGGCCGCTACGAGGTGCAGATCCGCACCAGGGAGATGCACAAGACCGCCGAGTTCGGGATCGCGGCCCACTGGCGCTACAAGTCCGATGGCAGGGAGAGCGGGGTCGACGACGCTCTGACCTGGTTCAGGCAAGTGCTCGAGTGGCAGAAGGACGCAAGCGATCCAGAGGATTTCATGGCGTTCCTGCGGATGGACCTCTTCCACGGCGAGATATTCGTCTTCACGCCGAAGGGCGACGTCAGGCAGCTGCCGGTCGACTCCTCGCCGATCGACTTCGCCTTCTCGGTGCACACCGAGATCGGCCTGCACTGCGCAGGCGCGAAGGTGAACGGGCGCATCGTACCGCTGTCGCACAAGCTGCTCGGCGGAGACTCGGTCGAGATCCTCACCAGTCCCCGCCAGTGGCCAAGCCGGGACTGGCTCGGCTTCGTCAAGACATCGCGCGCTCGCCAGAAGATTCGGCAGTGGGTGCGTCGTCGCGAGTTCGACACGGCGCTAAGGCTAGGGCAGGAGATCTTCGCGCGGGCGCTCCGCAAGGGACGCCACCCCAGACCGGGCGACAGCGAGTCGGAGCGGGTGGCCCACACCCTCGGATACAAGGGGCGCGACGAGATGCTGGCCGCGCTCGGCCGCGGCGACATCGGCGCCACCAGGGTGACTAGGGCATTCTACCCGGAGGCCGATCCCTCCGCTGCGCGCAAGCGGTCGCCCTCGGCGCTGGAGCGCATCGCCGACAGGATCCGCAAGTCGAACCGCGGAGTGACGATCCAGGGCATAGACAGCATGATGGTCCGCTACTCGAAGTGCTGCCAGCCCGTTCCCGGGGACACGGTCGTCGGCTACACCACGCGCGGAAGGGGGATATCGATCCACCGCAACGACTGCCCCAACGTCCTGCACCTCGACAAGGACCCGGAGCGCAGGGTCGAGATCGAGTGGCGGGCGGAGCGCGGGGACCGCTTCTTCGTGCACCTCCAGATGGAGGGTACCGACCGGCGGGGCCTCCTAAGCGACGTCGCCCGCACGATCAGCGAGACAGCCACCGACATTCAGCACGCCGACATGCGGAGCCGCGACGGCGGGATGACGGCCGCCTTCGTAGTCGAGGTCCAGAATCTGACTCACCTCAACCGCATCGTGCAGGCGGTGAAGCGGGTGAAGGGAGTCGTCTCGGTGGTGCGGCGCGAGAGCTTCCAGGAGAGCGACCTCGCCGACGTCGGGGCGGACTGAGGCGGTACGCTCCCTCTCTCATGCCTGACTTCGAGATCCGCGCCCCCTTCGAACCGCGTGGCGACCAGCCCTCCGCCATCGCCGAGCTGACCGCCGGCCTGGGGGGCGGCGTCCCCTTCCAGACGCTGCTGGGCGCGACCGGGACCGGCAAGACGCTGACGATGGCCCATGTGATCGCGCGCTCCGGTCGCCCGGCGCTCGTGATGTCGCACAACAAGACCCTCGCGGCGCAGCTCTACGGCGAACTCAGGTCGCTGATGCCGGCCAACGCGGTCGAGTACTTCGTCTCGTACTACGACTACTACCAGCCCGAGGCGTACATACCGGCCACCGACACCTACATCGAGAAGGACGCCTCGATCAACGAGGACATCGAGCGGCTGCGGCTGCGCGCCACCTCGTCGCTCATCGAGCGGCGCGACGTGGTCGTGGTTGCGTCGGTCTCGTGCATCTACGGCCTCGGCAATCCCGCCGACTACCGCAGCCTCATGGTGCACCTCGAGGTGGGCGACAGGGTGCCTCGGCAGGAGTTGCTGCGTTCGCTCGTCGACATCCTCTACAAGCGCAACGACATCGCCTTCGAGAGAGGCGTCTTCCGCGTTCGCGGCGACACGGTCGAGGTCTTTCCCGCCTACGAGGAGCAGGCGATCCGGGTCGAGCTCTGGGGAGACGAGATCGAGAGGATAACCCGCTTCGACCCGCTGACCGGGGGCACGATCGCAGCGCTGGAGCGCACCTCCATCTACCCGGCCTCGCACTACGTGACCCGACGCCGCACGATCGAGGAGATGGCGCCGCTGGTGCGGGCCGAGATGGAGGCTCAGGTGGCCGACTTCACCGCTTCGGGGAAGCTCCTGGAGGCGCAGCGGATCGAGAGCCGCACCAACTTCGACCTCGAGATGATGCTCGAGATGGGAACCTGCCCGGGGATCGAGAACTATAGCCGTTATACGAGCGCCCGCGAGCCCGGCGAGCGCCCGGCGTGCCTCCTGGACTTCTTCCCGGAGGACTACCTCCTCATCGTAGACGAGTCGCATGTGACGATCCCCCAGATCCACGGGATGTACCGGGGCGACCGGTCGCGCAAGCGGACCCTCGTCGAGCACGGCTTCCGGCTTCCTTCCGCCGTCGACAACCGCCCCCTCACCTTCGACGAGTGGCGTTCGCTCCTGAATCAGGTCGTCTTCGTCTCGGCGACGCCCGGCGACTACGAGCTGGAGCTCTCCGAGGGCGTCGTCACGGAGCAGATCATCCGTCCGACGGGGCTGGTCGATCCCGAGGTCGAGGTTCGACCCGTGGAGGGGCAGGTGGACGACCTCCTCGCCGAGATCCGGATTCGTGCCGAGTGCGACGAGCGGGTGCTGGTGACCACCCTCACCAAGCGGATGGCCGAGGAGCTCTCGGAGTACCTCCAGTCGGTGGGGGTGCGGGTGCGGTACATGCACGCGGACATCGACACGATCGAGAGGATGGAGATCCTCAGGACGCTGCGCCTGGGGCGGATCGATGTCCTGGTCGGGATCAACCTGCTTCGAGAGGGGCTGGACCTGCCGGAGGTCTCGCTGGTGGCGATCCTGGATGCCGACAAGGAGGGGTTTCTGCGCAACGCCCGCTCCCTCATCCAGACGGTGGGGAGGGCGGCCCGCAACGCGAATGGACGGGCGATCCTCTACGCGGAACGGGTCACCGGGTCGATGCGGGCGTGCATCGAGGAGACGGAGCGCCGCCGCCGGGTGCAGATCGCCCACAACGAGCGCCACGGCATCGTGCCGCAGACGATCCGGAAGAGCGTCGAGGAGATCGAGCGCGCCACCCGGGTGGCCGACGCCCGAGAGCGACCCGCGGCCAGGGTGGCGGAGCCCGTCTCGGAGTACGGCGAGGAGATTCCCCCCGAGACCTTCCTGAAGATCCTGCAGGAGGAGATGGCCAAGGCGGCGGAGGCCCTCGACTTCGAACGGGCAGCCGCCCTTAGGGACCAGATCCTCGACCTCAGGGAGGCGGCGGGTTGAGTGGGCCGCGGAGCGAGCCCGGCGCGCGCGCAGACTCATCCGCTGAATCGCGATCGAGCGGCGGCGCACCCGCCGGATCGATCGATGGCAGCACTCAACGACGAGTGCCAACAGCGAGCTCGCGGGCGCGCCTGGCCCAGGGGGAGCTCGAGGAGTGGGGCACCCAGGTGGGCAGGCTCGCGCGGCCTCCGGTCTTCATTGGCCTGCGGGGGCCGCTGGGCGCCGGAAAGTCGGTTCTGGCGCGGGCGGTGGCGCGGGCGATGGGGGTAGTTGGCACGCTCCCCTCTCCGACCTTCAACCTGCTCTTTCGGTACGATCTTCCCGACGGTCGGAGCGTGGTCCACGCCGATCTCTTCCGGTTGGAGTCGACGGCGGAGCTGTGGGAGCTCGGGTGGCGCGAGCTCCTGAACGACCCCGGCGCGGTGGCGCTGGTGGAGTGGTGCGAGCGGGCTGGCGACGAGCTGCCCCCGGACCGCTGGGAGGTTGCGCTCCAGCACGTGCCGGGAGTCCCTGGAGTGCGCGACATGGAGGCCGTGCGCTTCGGGAAGCCCACGGCGCTTCCGCCGCTCTCGTGACGCCTCCGGCCGCTGCCCCCGCGCCTCGCGGCCCGGTTCTCGCCATCGAGACCTCCTGGCGGATCGGGTCGGTGGCGCTTGGCGTCGACGGCGCAGTGGCCGCTCGCCGCCTCCTGACGACCCCGCGGGCGCACTCGGCGACGCTGATCGCCGCGATCCGGGAGGTGCTGGAGGAGGAGGCCCTGCACCCCGCCGACCTGGCCGGGATCGCCATCGGGTCCGGGCCGGGCTCCTTTACCGGTGTCCGTATCGGGGCTGCTGCTGCAAAGGGGTTTGCCGCCACTCTGGAGATTCCGCTCTACCCCACCTCCACCCTGCGGGCGGCGGCGTGCGCCGAGGAGATCCTCGCAGACGCAGCCGACCTGCCGCCCGAAGTGCGGTGCGGAAGCGGGGAACCCCGGGTCGTGGGGGAGGGGACCCAACCGGAGCACAGGTACGTCCTCCTCGACGCGCGGGGCGGGCGCGTGTACGGTGCCGGCTACGACGTAGGCAATGCGGGACGGCCGGTGGAGGTGCGGGCGCCGCACGGCGGAACGATCCTGGATGTGGTCAACGCACGGCCCGCGGTAGGCACGGTCTTCGTCGGCGACGGTGCGCTGGCCCACGAGTCGCTGCTGCTCGCGGCCGGCTTCGAGGTGCGCCCGGCTCCGGCTGGGGTGCCCCTTGCCGATGCGGTGTACCTGTGCTGTCCGTGGGAGCCAGTGGATGCGGCCGCCTGGGAGCCCTCCTACATCAGGCAATGGCGACCCGGCTGATCCGGAGCGTAGACGGCCGCGATCCTACCAGACAATCCTGCCAGACCCCACCCTTGCTCGCCTTCCGTCGTTCGTGCATTCTCAGGCGACCGGTGGGAACCTCGGTCGAGCACCCGTCGCCCTGGCGGCCGGGTGGTGCCGGAGAAGATCCGCGATGTCGCTTCCCAAACCCCTGCTCGACGCCCACGGCGGCGGCGTCTTCTTCCTCCACGGCGCCGACGAGCACCGCAAGGTGGCGGCTGCGAAGGAGCTTGTGGAACGCTACGCGGACCCCGCCACGGCCGACTTCAACGTGGATCGGATCGACGGGGCGGACGCCACCGTCGAGAGGCTGGCGTCGGTGATCGCCACCCCCCCGATGCTCTCCGAATGGCGGGTCGTGCACCTCAGGGGCGCCGAGGAGATGGCATCTAGCCCGAAGGCCCGGAAGCTCCTGCTGGAGACGGCCCGCAAGCCGCCGCCCGGTCTGGCGCTGATCGTGCAGGCCACCGTCCCGCGTCGATCCCGAGCCCGGTTCTACACCGATCTGGCAGGGATCGCCACATCCTGCGAATTCAGGCCGGTGCCGGAGTACGAGGTGCCGGACTGGCTCGTCTCCTGGGCCAGCGAGGAGCTGGGGGCCGAGCTTCGCCTCGATGCGGCGCGGGCGCTGGCAGCCTCGGTTGGGACGGAGCTGGGGGTCCTCACGCAGGAGCTCCGGAAGCTTGCCGAGATGGCGGGCGTGGGGACCGCGGTCGACCTCGAGGTCGTACGCCGAGGCGGGATGCGCCTCGCCCGCCAGGACCGGTGGGCGTGGTTCGACCTGGTGGGTGGCCGCGAGATCGGCAAGGCCGTGCGGGCGCTTCCGACGCTGATCGACCAGGGGGAGACGGCGGTCGGCATCGTCATCGGGCTCTCGGTCCAGATGCTTCGCGTCGGAGTTGCGGTCGAGGGTGGCAAGCGGGCCCTCGAGCGTGCGCTGCCGCCGTACCAGCGCTTCCTCTCCGGGCGGATCGCGGGCCAGGCGCGCAGGTGGAGGCGCGAGGAGCTGGCGGCCGCCCTTCTCGGCCTCCGCAGGCTGGACCGCCTCCTCAAGGCCAGCTCGCTCCCCGGCGACCTCCTGATCGAGGAGTGGCTGCTACGCTCAGCGCCGAGGCGGGGGGCCGTGGCGTGACGGCGATCGACTCTCCGCCGGTGGGGCATCGGGGCGCCCAGGCGGAGCTGGCTCTCGCCGTCACCGGAATGCACTGCGCGTCGTGCGTGCGCAGCATAGAGAGGGCGCTCGAGGGGGTGGAGGGGGTGTCGGCGGCGAGCGCCAGCCTCGTGGAGGAGGTCGTGCGGGTGCGCTTCGATCCCTCCGGCCTGGCCCCCGGCGCCCTGATCGGGGCGGTGGAGGCGGCGGGGTACGGTGCGGAGGCGCTTGCCGGCACCGACGCGGCGGCCAAGGCAGAGATCAGGCGGGAGGAACGCCGCGAGACGGAGGAGCGCGCGCTCGGGCGGCGCCTCTGGATCGGGCTGGGACTGGGCGTGCCGATCGTCCTGATCGGGCATTGGGGGATGATTCCGGGGCTGCCCGCGATGGGCGAGGGTCTTCGCACCGGGCTCGAGTGGACATCGGGAGTGCTCGCGCTGCCGATCCTGCTGTACTCTGGTTGGGGGTTCCTCCACGGCGCGTGGCTGGCCGCCAGGCGCGGCGCGGCGGACATGAACACCCTGGTTGCGCTCGGGACCGGAGCGGCCTGGCTCTACTCCACGGTAGCGCTGGCCGCCCCCACCCTCTTCCCCGAGGGGAGCGCCCGACCCTTCTACGAGACGGTCGCCGTGGTGATCACCCTCGTCCTCCTCGGCCAGGGGATCGAGGCTCGCGCCCGTAGGCGGACCGCCGAGGCGCTCCGTGCGCTCTTCGATCTCGCCCCCGAGACCGCCGAGCGCCTGGATGGCGGGAAGGTCGAGACGGTGCCGGTGGCCACGATCTCGCCCGGCGAGCTGGTCCTGGTGAGGCCAGGCGCGCGGGTCCCCCTCGACGGGCGAGTGACGAGCGGCGAGAGCGACCTGAACGAGTCCATGCTGACGGGCGAGAGTGCACCCGCCCTCAGGGTGCCGGGAGACGAGGTTGTTGGCGGCACGATCAACGGCACGGGAGCGCTCACCGTCGAGGTCACCCGGGTGGGGGCCGACACGCTGCTCGCTCGCATCGGTGCGATGGTGCGCCGAGCCCAGGCGACCAAACCGCCGATCCAGCGAACGGTCGACGAGGTCGCGCGCTTCTTCGTTCCTTCGGTTGTGTTCGTCGCCATCGCCACCTTCGGAGTCTGGATGGCCGTGGGACCTGAGCCGCAGCTGAGCTACGCCATGACGACCGCGGTGGCGGTGCTGGTGATCGCGTGTCCCTGCGCGCTCGGGCTCGCCACGCCGATCTCGGTGATGATCGCGATCGGCAACGCGGCCCGGCGGGGCGTGCTTGTTCGCGATGGCCAGGCCCTTCAGCGGGCTCGGAAGGTCGACACGGTCGTTCTCGACAAGACCGGCACGCTGACCGTTGGCCGGCCCGAGGTGGTGTTCGCGGAGATCGTGGGTGACGCTCGGGAGGCCGACTATCTCGCTGCCGCGGCGAGCGTCGAGGCCCGGGCGGAGCACGCCGCGGCTCGCGCCATCGTCGCCTACGCCGAGGAGCGAGGGTTCGAGTGGCCAGAGGTCGAGCACTTTGCGGCGCACCCGGGGAAGGGTGCCTCGGGTTTCGTCGAGGGCCGCCGCGTGCTCGTGGGATCGCCGTCCTTTGCGGCCGAGGCGGGGGTGGACACGGTGCCGCTGAGTGCCCAGCTGGCCGCGGTCGCGGCGCAGGGGGCGACCCCGGTGGTGGTAGTCGTCGATGGCCGAGCGGGGGGACTACTCGGACTGGCCGACACCCTGCGTCCCGGTGCGCGTGACGCTGTGGCGAGGCTCCGGGGAAGCGGCGTGGATGTGGTCATGCTGACGGGCGACGCCCCCGCCCCCGCCCGCCGCGTCGCGGAGCAGGCCGGGATCCAGAGTGTCTCGTCGCAGGTGTCTCCCGCCGTCAAGGCCCGTGCGATAGAACGGCTTCAGGGCGAGGGGCGGATGGTGGCGATGGTGGGCGATGGAATCAACGACGCTCCTGCCCTCGCCATGGCGGATGTGGGGGTCGCGATGGGAAGTGGCACCGAGGTGGCGCTCCAGACCGGCGATGTCGCGCTCCTGGGCGATTCGCTGCACGGGATCGAGACGCTGATCGGGGTCTCCCGGGCCGCCGGGCGCAACATCGCACAGAATCTCGTGGGTGCATTCGCCTACAATGTGCTCGGAATACCGATCGCCGCCGGGGTCTTCTACCCGTCGCTGGGAGTGCTCCTGTCGCCGATGATCGCCGGTGCCGCCATGGCCTTCAGCTCCGTCACGGTGGTGGCGAACGCGAACCGTCTGCGTGCGCGCGGACCAGACCGCGGCACCTAGCAGCCCGTGGGCAAAGCTCGCACGGCAGGAGCAGCGCTGCATCCCCGCTCTCGGTGCTCGCGCGAGATCATCCGCGGACTGCCAGGGCGGTCGCGGCTTTCCCAGGCGGTCGTCACCTTGACGGGTGCGACCGGTGGCCGTTTCTTTCCTGACCTGTTGCGAGCGGTTGGGTCGGGCAGCCCGCCAGCATGAGCGAGGGATCATGACGAAAGCGGATATCGTTGAGCAGGTGGCACGGGCGATCGGGCCTGGGGTGACGAAGAGGGAGTGCGCACTGGTGGTCGACGGCTTCCTGAACGCCGTCACGCGGGCCCTCTCCCAGGGCGACGGTATCGAGATCCGGGGTTTCGGCTCCTTCAAGGTGCGCCGCAGGAGTGCCCGCATGGCCCGCAATCCGCGCACCGGCGAGCCGGTGGAGGTGCCGGCCCGGGTCGCGCCGGTCTTCAAGCCGTCGAAGCTCATGCGGGCGGAGGTGGCGCGGCTGAGTGCGCAGGATGAGTAGCCCGCCAGGTGGGCGCGGTCGGCGATGTCGCTCCTTCGCGGGCCCCCGGGTCGCTTGAAGGTCACGGTCCTCCTCTTCGCCTCCTACCGCGAGCTGGTCGGTGCCGAGAGCCTCACTGTGTCGCTCCCCCGGTCGACCACCGTCGGTACCCTCCTCGCCGAGCTGCGTCGCCGAGGCGGCGGGTGGGCAAGGCTGCCGACCGCCCCGGCGGTAGCGGTGAATCGCAGCTACTCGCGCGATGCTACCGAGCTCGCAGATGGGGACGAGGTGGCGCTCATCCCGCCCGTTGCCGGCGGCTAGCAGTCCGTGGACAAGACTCCCGCCGCTGGGACCGCTTCGATCGACTGTCCATATTGTAATGTATGATTTACAATATGTAAACTAGGATTTACAATGACCATACCCGTGGCATCGACTGTGCGGCATCGGGCGGAGGTTGGTGAGCAAAGGGGGGTCCGAGCCGAAATGCCCTGGTGGGAGGTGACCGCCGCTCCGATCGATCCTGCGGTCCTTCGGAGGCGCGTGGAGGGGCCCGGAAACGGGGCCGTATCCCTCTTCCTGGGCGTGGTGCGCAATGTGAACGAGGGGCGAAGGGTTCGCGCGGTGGAGTATGAGGCGTACGGCGAGATGGCAAGCGAGGAGCTGGGTCGGATCGTCGCCGAGGCGGCCGCGGTCGCCGGAACCGACCAGGTGGCCGCGGTCCATCGGGTCGGCAGGCTCGGCGTGGGGGAGGCGAGCATGGCGGTCGCGGTCTCCTCGCCACACCGGGCGGACGCCTTCGCGGGTGCTCGCCACGTCATCGAGGAGATCAAGCGACGGCTCCCGATCTGGAAGCGGGAGCACTACGTGGACGGCCGCTCGGAGTGGCTGTCAGGGACCGATCCGACCACGGCCGCTGCCCGTGCCCCCGAGGCCCCGTCATGATCGACGGCTTCGGGCGGCATGTCGAGTACCTCCGCGTCTCCGTCACCGACAAGTGCAACCTGCGCTGTGTCTACTGCATGCCGGAAGAGGGGACCGCGTGGCTCCGCCGCGACGAAATCCTGAGCTACGAAGAGATCGCGGCAGTCGTGGGGGTCATGGCCAGGATGGGGCTTCGACGGGTACGCCTGACCGGTGGCGAGCCTCTGGTACGCAGGGACCTCGACCGTCTGGCCGCGATGATCGCCGCCGTCGGCGGAATCGACGACATCTCGCTCTCGACCAACGCCGTTCTGCTCGCTCCGATCGCCGGGCGCCTGCGTCGAGCGGGCGTCGACCGGGTGAACATCTCGCTGGATTCGCTCCGCCCCGAGCGGGCGGATGCGATCGCCCGCCGTCCGGGGACGCTGCGGCGCGTCATGGAGGGGCTGGACGCGGCGCTCGCCGTCGGCTTCGCTCCGATCAAGGTCAACGTCGTCCTCATGCGCGACTGGAACGACGACGAGCTGGCCGACTTCGCCGAGCTCTCGCGGGACCGCCCCCTGCACGTGCGCTTCATCGAGGTAATGCCGACCGAGTCGAATGTGCGCCTGAGCGCCGACGGCTTTGTCTCCTGCGACGAGGCGCTCGCGCGTCTCTCCGATCTCGACGAGCTGAAGCCGGTCGTGGGCCCCCCCGGCAACGGGCCGGCTACGTACTACCGCCTTCCCGGCGCCCTGGGCACCGTGGGGGCGATCACCCCGATGAGCCACAACTACTGCGGGAGCTGCAACCGCATGCGCCTCACCGCCGACGGGCAGCTGCGCCCCTGTCTCTTCGGTGCCATCCAGACGCCTCTCCGGGAGGCGCTGAGGAGCGGCAGGCCGCTCGTGCCGCTGATTCAGGAGACGCTTCGGATAAAGCCGGAGAGGCACCACCTCGTCCGAGGGTCGACGGTCGGATCGGGGGGACTGGTGGCCCTCTCGCAGACCGGCGGCTGAGTGCGGCGTCGCTCCTCTCGGTGCTCGGGCGGGATCATTCCCGGCTGCCGGTCTTTGACTCCAGAGGGATTAGAGCTAGTATGGGGTGGGGGTCTGCGCTTCGCTGGATCGGCTGCGGGCGGGCTGGCCACGCGGTCCTAGCCACTCCAAGGAGGATGGAGTTGCAGTCTAGAGTGACTTGGTGCCGTTTGGGTGTAATCGCCACCCTCGTTCTGATTGTCGCGGGAAGCGCCTTCGTGTCGCTCGGCAAGGGGCCCGCCGATCGGGCAGTCGCCGGGCCGCACCAACGGTTCGCCGCTGCGGACGTCGACCGCATTCAGCTTCATCTGGCGAACGTCGAATCAGCCTTGCGGGCCAGGGACGTTGGCGATCTGAGCCCCGGCCAGCTGGCGCGCCGCGCCACGGCCCTGGACTGGCTGCGCGAGTACCGGCTGCGTGGGGTGTTTCCTCACAACCATACTCATCCGGGCCAGCGCGTCCCCGTGTTCGTCGACGAGCACGGGACTCATTGCGCGGTCGGGTATCTGCTAAGGCGGTCTGGAGAAGCCGAGCTCATCGAGCATGTGGTCGCCGCCGACAACAACGTCCGCGTGATGGAGCTCGCGGGCAGCGGGCGCCTGAGGAGCTGGCTGGAGGAAACGGGGCTGACGCTGGAGGAGGCAGCGTGGATTCAACCCAAGTACGGCCCCCGCCTCCCCGAGGCCAGAGTGGACCTGACCCCCACGATCTACGGGGGGATCGCATCCGCGGGCCTGGCACTCTATTCGCGTTTCACCCAGCCGGGACCGAGTGAGTTCCAGGTGGCTGGCGCGCTCGGCGTGGCCTTCAGCTTGTACCACGTGGGTACGGCGATGTACATCGCGCAGAGTGAATCCAGGGGACGCATCGTCAGAGCAATGGCCATCAACGGCGTCCTGTCCGTCGTCTCCCTGCATGCGGCCATCAACCGGTTCGTGCGGAGCCGGGACCGGCGGGCCACGCTGCGGGAGGAGGCGCGCAAAGAGGAATTGAAGGAAGAGTCCCTGGCTGGCCGCCGCCTGCGGGCCTCCCTCCCCGAGCCGGCGTTGGTCCACGGTCGCCTGGGAATTCGATTCCGCGCCGTCCACTGATTCCGGACAGCGCTGGAGCCTCTTCCGTGCTGCTCTGGCCCACTGGCGTGCGGGCTATCGCCCTCGGGTGAACGCCCCGGACGCCCGTCCGCGGCTCGGCCACTGACCGGACTTCCCGACTCGCCGGAGCGTCTGGAGAAAGGGCCAGCAGCCCCGCGGACAGACCTTCAAGGCAGGAGTAACGCTGCATCCGCGCTGGCCCGTTTCGCCCGACTCCCCGTACTGTAACGTGTGATTTACATTGTGTAATCCATGGTTTACAATTCCCATACCCATGGTTTGGCGCTTCGCCGCTCTCGGTGCTCGCGCGAGATTAACCACGCACTGCTAGGACTTAAGAGATGTCAGCCAAGAAGATCACCGTAGTCGGCGCCGGACATGTCGGGGAAGTCTGCGCACAGCGTCTGGCCGAGAAGGAGCTAGCCTCGGAGGTGGTGCTGCTCGACATCATCGAGGGCATCCCGCAGGGGAAGGGGCTCGACCAGTGGCAGAGCGCTCCCGTCGAGGGGTTCGACACGCGCGTCGTCGGCACCAACGACTACGGCCCGGCAGAGGGTTCCGACCTCTTCATCGTGACAGCCGGGATTGCCCGCAAGCCGGGAATGAGCCGCGACGACCTGCTCCGCACCAATGCCTCCATCGTGAGTTCGGTCGGCGAGGAGATCGCACGCGTGGCGCCCGAATCGATCGTGATAGTCGTCTCGAATCCGCTCGACGTGATGGCGTACGTGATGAAGGAGACGACCGGGTTCCCCCGCGAGCGGGTCGTGGGGATGGCTGGCATCCTCGACACTGCGCGCTTCCGTGCCTTCATTGCGATGGAGCTGGATGTGAGCGTCGAGGACATCCAGGCGATGGTGCTGGGCGGCCACGGCGACACCATGGTACCGCTGGTCTCATTCACCTCGGTGAGCGGCATCCCGGTATCGCGGCTGATTCCGCCCGGGAGGCTCGACGCCATCATCGAGCGCACCCGAAACGGAGGTGCCGAGATCGTCGCGTGCCTGAAGACGGGGAGCGCCTACTACGCGCCTTCGGCGGCCGCGGTGCAGATGGCCGGGGCGATCGTCAGGAACAAGCGCCGGATTCTCCCCGCCGCAGCCTACCTCGAGGGGGAGTACGGGCAGGAGGGGATATACCTGGGCGTCCCCTGCAAGCTCGGCGCGGGGGGGCTGCACGAGGTCCTGGAGCTGGAGCTGGATGAGAGCGAGGCGGCCGCGCTGGCCAGGAGCGCCGAGCATGTGCGCTCCACGATCGGACGTCTGTAGCTGCCAGCCCGTGCGGCCCGCAGACGCACCCTCGCGGCAGGAGGGGCGCTGCGTCCCCGCTGGGCCGCGTAGCTGGCAGCCTCAGGGCTTGGGGAGGGTGACCCCTACCTGGCCCTGGTACTTGCCCTGGCGGTCGGCGTACGCCACCAGCGGCGGCTCGTCACCCTCCAGAAAGACCAGCTGCGCGATCCCCTCGCCCCCGTAGATCCTGGCCGGAAGCGGGGTCGTGTTGGAGATCTCCAGCGTCAGGTAGCCCTCCCATGTCGGCTCGAGCGGGGTCACGTTGACGATGATGCCGCAGCGCGCGTAGGTGCTCTTTCCGACGCAGAGGACGAGGACCTGGCGCGGGATGCGGAAGCGCTCCACGGTGCGCGCCAGGGCGAAGGAGTTGGGCGGGATGATGCAGCTTTCCCCCTTCACGTCGACGAAGGAGCGTTCGTCGAAGGCCTTGGGGTCCACGACCAGGTTGTGGACGTTGGTGAAGACCTTGAACTCCGGGGCGACGCGAATGTCGTAGCCGTAGGAGGAGAGGCCGTAGGAGATGCTCCCGCGCCGGACCTGGCTATCCTCGAAGGGCTCGATCATCCGGTGGCTGGTCGCCATCTCGCGAATCCAGCGGTCGCTCTTTACGGGCATGCTAGGGTATTTCCGATCGATGGGGGGTGTGACGGTGGCACCGACGGGCGCGGCGTGCGGGGTCGGCGGGCGCGAAGATACGGGGATGGGACGACTTGCGCCACGACTGTTGACACGGTGAATCCGAATCCGACATTATTAGAGTCTGTATCGCTGCTGTCGGCCCCCGGACCGTGTAGACGCCCGGGGTCGCGGGTCGGTGGCAACAAGCGGTGCGAACGCAGCATGGCGAAGCAGGGGACTGACCGCCCCTCACCCCCAGCCTAGGCACCCGGGTCGCGCGTCGCTGGGCGGCTTCCATCCGCCCTTCGGACGCCGGTCGCAGGGGCTCGGTGCGTCCGAGCCCTTCGGCTATTCTGGGGCGCAATGGGCCGGGGTACGGTGGCTGGGCCGGGTGCCCCGTGGGGCGAACACAAGGGGGGTTGGAAGATCGCAGAACGACGCGTCCGCGTGAACGAGCAGATCCGCATCAGCCCGATCCGGTTGATCGGGGAGGGCGGGGGCCAGATAGGGATTGTCTCTCTGGACGAGGGGCGTGCGCGGGCGGCGGCCGCTGGGCTCGATCTGGTCGAGGTGGCCCCCGACTCGAGACCGCCGGTCGTCCGCATGATGGACTACGGCAAGTACAAGTACAAGGCGGCGCGCGCCGCGCGCGAGGCTCGGCGCAAGCAGCACACGACTCAGATCAAGGAAGTGAAGTTCCGCCCCGGAATTGACGACCACGACTACGACTTCAAGTTGCGGCACGCGCGGCGGTTCCTCGAGGAGGGCAACAAGGTGAAGCTCACGATGATGTTCCGAGGACGCCAGATAGCGCACCCGGAGCTGGGTCGTCAGGTGCTCCTGCGCGTTACCGGGGACCTCGCCGACTGCGGGAAGGTCGAGCAGTACCCCAACTTCGAGGGCCGCCAGATGTCGATGGCCCTATCGCCGCTTCGAAGAGCGGTCGCCACCGACTGACGCCTCGCCGCCCTCCCTAACTCTCGACAGCAACTCCGGGGGACATCCATGCCGAAGATGAAATCTAGTCGCGGCGCCGCCAAGCGCTTCCGCACAACCGGCGGTGGGAAGCTGGTGCGGATGCGGGCCTACAAGTCGCACATCCTGACCAAGAAGAAGCGGAAGCGGAAGCGTCGCCTGCGCTCGTCGACGACCGCTTCGAAGGCGGACGCGGCTAGGGTGCGGCGGATGCTGCCGGGTACGTAGACGGGACAGGTAGAGCTGAGTTGCAGGGGAGAGGAGCTAGAAAATGCCGCGCTCGACACGGGCCGTTGCGCGCAACAAGCGCAAGAAGAAGGTCCTCAGGGCCGCCAAGGGATACTTTGGGGGCCGCAAGAACCTCTACCGCGTCGCCAAGGACGCGGTCGAGAAGGGCTGGGAGCACGCCTACCGCGACCGGAGGAAGAAGAAGCGCAACTTCCGCCGGCTCTGGATCGCGCGCATCAACGCCGCCGCGCGTCAGAACGGCCTCTCGTACTCGCGCCTGATGAACGGGCTGCGGCTCGCGGGCGTCGAGCTGGACCGGAAGGCGCTCGCCGACCTCGCGGTGCGGAGCCCGGGTGCCTTCTCGACACTCGTCGACCAGGCCAAGTCCGCTCTCAAGGGGTAGCCGCGGGGAGCGCTGCATCCCCGCTGGAACAGCTACACTCGCCCACCCACAGTGTAATGTACGCTTTACATAGTGTAATCCATGGTTTACAATGCCCGTGCCCTGGGATCCGCTCCGCACTCCTCCTTGGGCCGGTAGCGCTGCTACCAGCCCTTGCGGACCGCCAGCGCATCGCCACTCTCGGTACTCGCGCGAGACTGTCCACGGACTGCCTGGCGCCCGGTAGCGCCCCTTGATCGACGAGGCGAGCAGACTCGAGGCCGACGCCCTGGCCGCGATCGCCCAGGCGGAGGACCACGCGGAGCTGGAGCGAATTCGGACCCTCTACCTCGGCCGCCGGGACGGGCTGGTCTCGGAGCTGCTTCGCGGCCTGGGGCGCCTGAGCCCCGAGAATCGTCCAGCTGCCGGAGCGGCCGCGAATGCGCTGAAGGTCGCGGTGGCAGCGGCGCTGGAGGGGCGCGGTGCCGAGCTCGAGGCGTCGGCCGCCTTGGCTCGTCCGACCGTGGATCTGACGCTGCCGCCGCGCCGCAGATGGCGGGGCTCGGTCCACCCGGTGAGCCGTGCAATCGCCGACGTCTGGGCAATCTTCCGCAGCCTTGGCTTCACCCGTGCGCGCGGCCCCGAGGTCGACACCGAGTGGTACAACTTCGTGGCGCTCAACACGCCCCTGGACCACCCCGCCGCCGACGAACAGGACACCCTCTACCTAGCCTCGGGCATGCTGCTTCGCAGCCACACCTCGCCGGTGCAGATCCGCACGATGGAGGAGTACACCCCCCCGATCCGCATCATCGCACCCGGCATGGTCTACCGCCGCGACAGCTACGACGCCACCCACACCCCCGCATTCGCGCAGATCGAGGGACTGGTCGTCGACGAGTCGGCCACATTCGTCGACCTGAAGGCGACGCTGGCCGAATTCGCCCGCCGCTTCTGGGGTCCGGCGGCGCAGGTGCGCTTCCGGCCCTCCTTCTTCCCCTTCACCGAGCCCTCGGCGGAGGTCGATGTGAAGCGGGTGATTGAGCACTCCGACGGGAGGCGGGAGGAGAAGGACTGGATCGAGATCATGGGGGCCGGGATGGTCGACCCGGCCGTGCTCGAAAATGTGGGATACGACCCGGAGCGCTACACCGGGTGGGCCTTCGGGATGGGACCGGCGAGGGTGGCGATGCTCAGGCATGGCGTGGCCGACCTCCGGACCTTCTACGAGAACGACATGCGCTTCCTGGCGCAGTTCGCATGAAGGTCTCGTACCGGTGGGTGCGCGACGTGGCCCCCGGGCTCGAGCTGGCACCGGCCGAGGCGGCCCAGCTCCTGGCGGCGCGGGGTGCTCCGGTGGAGGAGGCGATCGACCTGGGCGCTGGCCTCTGCGATCTGGTGGTCGGGAAGGTGCTCGAGGTGGGGCCGCACCCGGGTGCCGATCGGTTGCTGCTCTGCCAGGTGCTCGGTTCCGAGGGCCCGGTGCCGGTCGTCTGCGGTGCCCCCAACGTGCAGGCGGGAGCATACTACCCCTTCGCCTCGATCGGCGCAGCGGTCCCCGGTGGCCTGCGTATCGGCAGGAGGAAGATACGGGGAGTCTACAGCGAGGGGATGCTCTGCTCGGAGCGCGAGCTGGGGCTCGGCGAAGACCACGACGGGGTCATGGCGCTGAGTGGAGAGTTTGCGCCGGGGGAGCCGCTGGCAGCCGCGCTCGGCCTGGACGACACGCGCCTCGACATCGAGGTGACGCCCAACCGGGGCGACCTGCTCTCGCACATCGGGATAGCCCGGGAGCTGCACCCATCGGGACAGAGCTCGCTGCGGCTCCCGCCCTTCCCAGGCGATGCCGATCTCGACGGAGTCTCGACCGTCCGCGCCGGCGACAGCTACCAGTCGGCTGGCGTGCGGGTCGCCATCGAGGACCCGGAGCTCTGCCCGCGCTACATGGCGGCCGTCCTCCGGGGCGTGGCGGTTGGACCGTCGCCCAGGTGGCTTGCCGACCGGCTCCGGGCGGCGGGGGCACGGCCAGTCTGCAATGTGGTCGACGCGACCAACTACGTAATGCTCGAGATCGGACAGCCCCTGCACGCATTCGACCTGTCGGCCCTCAGGAGCGGATCGATCGCGGCGGGACCAGCCCGGCACGGGGAGTCGATAGCCACCCTGGACGGCGAGGTGCGTTCGCTCCACGAGGGCATGCTCGTCATTCGCGACTCCGAGAGGCCCGTGGCCGTGGGGGGCGTGATTGGCGGAATTGACACGCAGGTCTCGGCCTCCACTGTGGACATCCTGCTGGAGTGCGCTCTCTTCGGCCCCGCCGGTGTGCGGGCGACGAGGAAGGGGCTCGGGATCTCCACCGACGCAAGCTACCGCTTCGAGCGCGGGGTCGATCCGACGATCACCGAGACCGCCATCCGGCGGGCGGCGGCGCTGGTGTTGGCGGTGGCGGGGGGCGAGATCGACGGTGGGATCGTGGACGTGAATCCGTCTCCGTGGCTCGCGCCGACCGTGGCTCTGCGCCCCTCCCGCGTTGGCCGCGTGCTGGGGGTCGGCTTCGCGCCCGCGGAGATCTCGGAGCTGCTGGCGCCACTCGGCTACGGGGTCGAGTCGGGCGGTGCCGACCAGCTTGACGTCTCGGTCCCGGGTCACCGGAGCTACGACACGCTGCGCGAGGTGGATCTGATCGAGGAGGTGGCGCGCATGCGCGGCTACGACACCTTCCCCGACGAGCTCTCGCGCTTCCTGCCCGGCACCGTGCCCGACCATCCGCTCTTTCGCCTCGAGGACGCGGTCCGGGCGGCGCTCGTCGCCGAGGGCCTGAGCGAGGCGCAGACGCCCGCCCTTGCCCCGCCCGAGCACGGCGATGTGCCGCTACGAAACCCGATGACGCGCGAGGAGAGCTTCCTGCGCCGCGACCGGCTCTCCGGGCTGCTGGGCCACCTTGAGCGCAACCTGGCGCGGGGGGTGCGCGATGTCCGCCTCTTCGAGATCGGTGCTGCCTTCCGAGCGGCCGCCGGAGAGGGCGCCGCGCCGCGCGAGAGCGCTCGCGTTGCGGTCGCGATGACCGGCCGGACCGCCCCGCTGCACTGGTCGGGCATGGCGGAGGCCTTCGACCTATTCGACGCCGCCCGGGTGCTGGAGCTGATAGGGCGCGAGGCCTACGACGGCGCTCGGCTGCTGCCGGCACCGATCGGGAGCGCTCCACCGGCCTACCTGCCGGATCGGTGCCTGGCTCTGGTCGCTGGGGAGGCCGACCCGGTGGGGTGGGGCGGCGAGATCGACCCTGCGCCGCTGAATCTGCCCAGGTGGGCCGGGGCGGTGGTGGGAGCGGAGGTCGAGCTGCCCGAGTCGCCGTCCGTGCGGCCCGCCGTCGCCGTGCGCGAAGTGCCCGCCCACCCCGCCTCCGAACGCGACTTCGCCTTTGCGTTCCCCGCCGATGTGCCCGCCAGCGAGGTGATCGACGCAGCCCGCCGAGCGGCCGGGGAGTTGCTGGAGGCGCTCGAAGTCTTCGATCTTTACGAGGGGAGCGACCTGCCCGAGGGGACCCGGTCGCTCGCGATACGCCTGCGCTTTCGCTCGCTTGAGCGCACCCTTACGGAGCGCGAGGTGAGGGAAGCCTGTCGGCGGGTCCTCGGCAGGGTGAAGGAGGAGACCGGTGTCGAACCAAGAGGCTGAGGAGGCGGGGGGCGGCGTAGGTGCCGAGCTTCAGCTGCTCGAGGAGGTGATCGAGGACGCCATATCGGCGCTTGGAGAGGCCAGGGAGCGTGCCGAACAGGCTGAGCGCGACGCCTCGCGGAAGGCCAGCATGGTGTCCCGCCTAGTGGAGGGCGGGGTGTCGCCGGGGGAGCTGGCCCGACGGGTCGAAGAGCTAGAGGACGAGAACAAGGAGCTCCGCCGCCGAATCCTGAAGGGCCGCGCCAGCACCGACCGGATCATGGCTTCGGTGCGCTTTCTGGGAGAGCGCCTCCGGTGAGCCAGTCGGGCACCGGGGGACGCAGGGTCGTCCGCGTCCGGATCGCGGGCGAGGAGTACAAGCTTCGCACCGAGGCCGACCACGAGTACACGCTCCGGTGCGCCGAGCTCGTGGACGAACGGATGCGCGAGGCGGACGGGCAGGCGGACGCGGGCACCAGGGCGGCCGCTGTCATCGCCGCGCTCTCGCTCGCTGCCGACCTGCTGGAGCAGAGGGAGCGCGTGAGCACCGATGCGGAGCGGCTTGCCGCCCGCCTGAGTAGCGCCCTGGCAGTCCGTGGATAGTCTCGCGCGAGCACCGAGACCGGCGAAGCGTCCCGCTGGCGGCAGGTCTGGCTGATGGAAGCGCTGACCGCCGCCCTCCTCGCTGCCTCGGTCGGAGCAGGGGTAGTCGGCTACCTGCTCGGGCGGGGCCGCGAGAGGGCCCGCCAGCTGAGGGAGAAGGAGGCCGCCCAGGACGAGGCGTCGCTGATTCGCAAGCGGGCCAAGGAGGAGGCCGAGGGGCTGCGGCGGAGCGCCGAGCTGCAGGCGAAGGAGACGAAGTTCCGGCTCCGCGAGAGCTGGGAGGAGGAGGAGGGCCGACGCCGCGAGGAGGTCGAGCGGGGCGAACGAAGGCTGCTGAAGCGGACTGAGGCGGCGGACCGCAAGTCGGACCAGCTGGACCGGCGGCGCGAGTCGCTCGACGAGCAAGCCCGAGCGGCTGAGGCGCGCCTGCAGGAGGTGAAGGGGCGCGAGGAGCAGGTGGCGCTGCAGGCCCGCGAGACGGAGGCCGCCCACGCAGAGGCCCGCGCCCGCCTAGAGGCGACGGCGGGGATGACCGCCGAAGAGGCCAGGGCGAGCCTCGTCGAGGAGCTGGAGGACGAGGCGAGGGCGGAGGCGGCAAGCATGCTCCGCGAGATCCGCGACGAGGCCCAGCGCACCGCCGACCGCGAGGCCGGGAGGATCGTGGCGATCGCCATTCAGCGGATGGCAGCCGACGAGGCTGCGCAGCTCACGGTCTCGGTGGTGCAGCTGCCCTCGGACGAGATGAAGGGACGGATCATCGGGCGCGAGGGGCGCAACATCCGCGCCTTCGAACAGGCGACGGGGATCGATGTGATCATCGACGATACGCCGGAAGCCGTCGTCCTCTCGGGCTACAACCCCGTGCGCCGCGAGGTGGCGCGGGTCGCGCTGACCAAGCTCATCGAGGACGGCCGGATCCACCCCGGTCGCATCGAGGAGACGGTGGCGAGGAGCGTGGAGGAGGTCGACCAGGAGATGCGGGAGGCGGCCGAGGAGGTGCTCTACGAGCTCGGCGTTCACGGCCTCCACCCGGAGATCCTGAAGGTGCTCGGGAATCTCAAGTTCCGGACATCCTACGGACAGAACCAGCTGGCGCACGCCCGCGAGGTGGCCCTGCTGGCCGGTAACATGGCCGCCGAGATGGGAATGGACGTGAAGATGGCCCGTCGTGCGGGGCTGCTGCACGATGTCGGCAAGGGGCTGACCCACGAGCAGGAGCTGAGCCATGTGGAGATCGGCTATCGGCTCTGCAAGCGACACGGCGAGTCGGAGGTGGTGCTGAACGCGATTCGGGCCCACCACGACGAGGAGCCGCACCGGTTCGCGGAGGCGTGGCTGGTGACGGCCGCCGACGCGATCAGCGGGGCGCGCCCGGGAGCGCGGCGCGAGATGTTCGAAGGGTACGTGAAGCGCCTCGAGAAGCTGGAGGAGCTGGCAATGGAGCAGCCCGGGGTCGAGCGCTGCTTCGCGATCCAGGCGGGCCGCGAGCTGCGCGTGATGGTCGAACCGGAGGCCGTGGCGGACGAGGAGATGTCCAGGATCTCCGACACCGTCGCCCGACGGATCGAGAGCGAGCTGCAGTACCCGGGCCAGATCAAGGTCGTGGTGATTCGGGAGACCCGAGCGGTCGATTTCGCGCACTAGCGCGCACGGGCGTAGCTTCTAGCCATGTCCGCGAAGATCATCTCCGGCACCGAGATTGCCCGCGCCGTCCGGGACGAGCTCAACGAGCGGGTCGCCACCCTCGCCAGGAGCGGTGTGCTTCCCGGACTCGCAACGGTCCTGGTGGGCGACGACTCGGCGAGTCGCCTATATGTGGGGATGAAGAACCGGGCGGCCGCCGAGGCGGGCATTCACTCGCGCCAGCTCACGCTGCCCGCGACCGCCGACCAGGACGATCTGCTCGAGACGATCGCCGCTCTGAACGCCGACGACGCCATCCACGGCATCCTGGTGCAGCTCCCGCTCCCCCGGCAGATCGACGCATCGCGGGTGCTCCTGGCCATCGACCCGAACAAGGATGTCGACGGCTTCCACCCGACAAACCTGGGGCGCCTCGCCACGGGGGATGCCGATGTGCTCGCCCCCTGCACGCCCAAGGGGGTGATGGAGATGCTGGTGCGAAGCGGTGTCGATCCGGCGGGGAAGTGCGCGGTGGTCGTAGGTCGCTCGAACATAGTCGGCAAGCCGATGGCGCTCCTGCTTCTGAACGCCGACGCCACGATCAGCGTCGCTCACCGCCGCACCGTCGACCTGGGTGCGCTGACCCACACGGCCGACATCCTCGTGGTGGCGGTGGGGCGTCCGAAGACGATCACGGCGGATATGGTGAAGCCGGGCGCGACGGTCGTGGACGTGGGCACGAATCGGGTGGTCGACTCCAGCCGGGAGCGAGGCTACCGAGTGGTGGGCGACGTCGACTTCGAGGCGGTCAGCGAGGTGGCCTCGGCGATCACGCCGGTTCCCGGGGGTGTGGGGCCGATGACGATCGCGATGCTCCTCGCCAACACGGTCGAGTCGGCGCTGCGGGGGGCGAGGAAGAGGTGGTGAGCACGCCTCGCTTCGGGCTCTTCGCCGATCTCCAGGCGGTGGACGAGGCGCGGGAGCGCGAATTGGGCCCGCTCTCGCCTCCGGCGCCCAGGGTGTGGGAGGTGCGCGAGGTGAACCGGTCGGCGCGGCGCCTCCTGGAGGAGACGCTTCCCCAGCTCTGGGTAGTCGGCGAGGTCGCCAACTTCCGGCGGCAGCGCTCGGGCCACTGCTACTTCACCCTCAGGGACGGCTTTGCGCAGCTCCCCTGCGTGATCTTTCGACGCGACGCCGAACGTCTCCCGGCCGACCCCGAGGAGGGGATGCGGGTCCGCGCCTTCGGGGGACTGACTCTCTACGAGGCACGGGGCGCCTACCAGCTCGTCGCATCCAGAGTGGAGGGCGAGGAGCGGGACGGGATGTGGAAGCTCGCCTTCGACCGGCTCCTTGCGCGGCTGGAGGCCGAGGGTCTCACCGATCCGGTGCGCAAGCGACCGCTCCCCGCCTTCCCCTCCACGGTCGGCGTAGTCACATCGCCCACCGGCGCCGCGCTTAGGGACATCGTGTCGGTGGCGGCGAGACGGGCGCCCTGGCTGCGGCTGGTGGTGAGCCCGACCTCGGTGCAGGGACGCCATACGGCCGCCGAGATCGCCGCCGCCATCAGGGCACTCGACGAGCGCGGCGTGGATGTGGTCGTGGTGGCTCGCGGTGGCGGGTCGATCGAGGACCTGTGGGGCTTCAACGAAGAGGAGGTGGCGCGCGCCGTCGCCTCCTCGGCGGTGCCCGTCGTCTCGGGGGTGGGACACGAGACCGACGTGACGATCTGCGACCTGGTGGCGGACGTGAGGGCCGCCACCCCGACCGCCGCAGCCGAAGCGGCGACGCCCGACCGCAAATGGCTGGAGGGGCGCCTGGGCGAGCTCGGGCGACGGCTGGGCGGCGGCCTCGAGGTGTCGGTGCGCTCCTGGAGCGCGCGACTGGATGCGGCCGCTCAGCGCATGGCGCACTCGGCGCGAGCCCGGGCCAAGGAAGAGGCTAACCGGCTGCGCACGGCCGCGAGCGCCCTGGACGCACTCTCCCCCCTGGCCACGCTGGCCCGAGGCTACGCGCTGCCGCTCGCCCCCGATGGCCGCCTCCTGCGCTCGGCGGACGACTTCCCCGCGGGGCAGACCTTCACGCTGCGGCTCGCCGACGGATCGGTGCCCGCTGTCGCCACCGCCTCCTCTCCGCCAGGGGACGCTCAGGGTGCGGCGTGAACGAGGGCTCGACGCGCGCATGCAGCGGATCGAGGAGATCGTGCGTGCGCTGGAGTCGGATCGACTCGCCCTGGAGACCGCTCTCGCCCTCTTCGAAGAGGGTGCCGAGGAGCTCGGACGGGCCCGGGAGCTCCTGGAGCGCGCCGAGCTCCGCATAGAGGAGCTGACTCGGAGGGCCGACGACGCTGCCCCGGCGGACGTCGTGCGAACCGAGGGTGACGACACCGACGACCCGCTCGACGAATGAAGTGGCCTCCGCTGTGCTGATCGAACCCCACCGCGAGGTCGAGTCGGCGCTCCGCCGCTCGATGGACGGGCTGGCCGCGCGAGTCCCTTCGGCGATCGCAGCAGCGGCGCGGGACGGCGTCCTGGGGGGCGGCAAGCGCCTGCGCCCGCTCATGCTCCTGGCAGCCTACCAGGATCTGGGTGGGGCACCCGTCGCCCCGATCTTCGACCTGGCGGCGGCGGTCGAGCTGATCCATGCCTACTCCCTGATGCACGACGACCTGCCCTGCATGGACGACGCGCCGCTCAGACGGGGCAGGCCAACCGCCCACGTCGTGCACGGCACGGTTACCACAGCCCGGGCGGGGGTGGCGCTCATTGCCTGGGGGGCCATCTGCGCTCGCGAGGCCTCGCTTGCCCTTGGAGGGTCGGAGGCGGAGGCTCGGCGGATCGCGGAAACTCTCCTCGAGGCTGCGGGCGCGGGGGGGATGGTCGGCGGGCAGGCGCTGGATCTGCTCAGCGAGAACGCGGCCCTCTCGGAGCCGGAGCTCGCGCAGCTCCACAGACTCAAGTCGGGGGCGCTCCTGACGGTTTCACTCGAGATGGGTGGCATGGCGGCGGGGGCCGATGCCCGGCAGCTGGCGGCGCTCGGTCGCTTCGGGGCAGACCTCGGGCTGGCCTTCCAGATTGCGGACGATGTGCTCGACGCGACCTCCGACACGGCGACGCTCGGCAAGCGCCCCTCCGACATGGAGCGCAACAAGTCGACCTACGTGGCTCTCCTGGGTGTGGAAGGTGCGCGGGCTCGCGCCCAGTCGCTCGTGGACAGCGCGTCGGCCCACCTCGAGGAGGCAGGCATTGCAGCGGCCAGGCTGCGCCGACTCGCGCACTTCGTCGTGTCGCGCCAGAGCTGAGACCGATGGGAGTGAAGCGCATCGGAGTGATGGGCCGGGGCGGCGGCACAGGTGACCAGACGCGGACTGCCCTCGGCGAGATCGTTCGGGCCGCTCTGGAGTACGGGGCCTCGGTGGTGGTCGAGGAGAAGCTCGTCGGCCTGAGCCCGGAGGTAGCTAGGATGGAGGCCGACTGTAGCGACATTGATCTCCTGTTGTCGCTCGGAGGCGACGGCACTCTGCTACGCGCCGCCCGCGCCGTATTCGGGAGCGACACCCCTCTGCTGGGAGTCAATCTTGGGAGCCTGGGCTTCCTCACCTCGGTTTCGGGGAGTGGTGTGGGAGTCGCCCTGAGGCGGGTTCTGGCCGGCGAGTCCAGGGTCGAGAAACGGCTGACGCTCGAGGCGTCGGTGCTGGCCCCGGACGGGTCGGTGCGCAGGAGCTACAGATCGCTCAACGATGTCGTGGTCCACAGCGGCGGTGCCGCCAACATCCTCCGGCTGAATCTGCAGGTCGGAGTCGGGAAGGGGCTGGAGGAGGTGGGCAGCTTCCACGGCGACGGCGTCATCGTGGCCACCCCCACCGGGTCCACCGCCTACTCGCTCTCGGCGGGGGGTCCGATCGTGGTGCCCGAGATGGACTGCTTCCTCGTCACGCCGATCCTGCCGCATACCCTGGCGGTTCGCCCTCTGGTGTTGCCAGGAAGGGAGGAGATCGCCATTTCGTCGCTCGGCAGCCGCGATGCGCTCTACCTTACGACCGATGGACAGGCGGGCGGGCCGATCGAGCCCCGGGAGCGTGTGGTCGTGCGGACGGGCACCTTCAGGGTGCCGCTGGTTCGGCTTCCCGAACACTCCTTCTTCAGGACGCTGCGGCAGAAGCTCAGCTGGGCGGTGCAGCCTCCCGACGGCCGCTGACGGCGCCACATACGGACTGCTAGCACAAGCGACGGACGGCATTCATGCTCATCGAGCTGCGGATTCGCAACCTGGCGGTGCTCTCGGAGCTGACGCTGCCGCTGGAGTCCGGGCTGAACGTCGTGACCGGGGAGACGGGAGCGGGCAAGTCGATCGTGGTCGACGCCCTCAAGGTGCTCCTCGGCGGACGGGCCTCCTCGTCGGTGGTCAGGAGCGGAGCTTCCCGGGCCACCGTGGAGGCGCTCGCCGAGATCGAGGGGCTGGACGCAGTTGCCGCCCTCCTCTCGGGGCTGGGACTCGAGTCGGAGGACGGCACGCTGATCCTGCGCAGGGAGATTCCGGCGGTGGGAAGGAGCAGGGGGTGGGTGAATGGAAGCCCGGTCACGGCGGAGACGCTCCGCCGCCTGGGCTCGCTCCTGGTCGACATTCACGGCCAGCACGAGCATCAGCGTCTCCTGCACACGGACTTTCAGCAACGGGCCCTCGAGTCGTTCGGCGGCTGCCGGGAGCTGGCGGGGAGGGTGGCGGACGCCTTCGGACGGATAGCGGAGCTGCGCGCCAGAAGGGGGGCACTTAAGGAGCGACGCCTCGAGGTGGAGTCGCGTGCGGGGTCGCTACGCTTCCAACTGGACGAGATCGCAAAGGCGAGGATCCAGCCAGGCGAGGACGAGGAGCTGCGGCGCGAGGCCAATCGGCTCGCGAACTCGGACCTTCTGGCCCGCGAGGCAAGTCAGGCGCACGAGGCGCTGGAGGGCGGGGACGATGCCACGACCGACCGCCTCGCCGACGCGGCGGCGCGTCTGGAACGTCTGGCGGCGACCGATCGCTCGCTTGAGCCGCAGCTGGCCAGTCTGAGGGATGCCTACCATGTGGTCGCGGACGTCGCCGCCGAGCTGGCCCGCTACTTCGATGGAATCGAGCACGACCCCGAGCGGCTGCACTCGGTGCGGGCGCGCCAAGCCCTCCTGGAACGGCTGATGCGCAGCTACGGGCCGACGCTGGACGATGTGGTCGCGCACGGCGAGAAACTCCAGGGCGAGCTGGACGAGCTCGACGCAGCCGACCTGAACTCCCGCCAGGTCGAGCGCGCGCTGGAGAGCGCGAAGGCCGAGTGGGAGATCGTCTCCGAGGATCTGTCGGAGTGCCGTCGGAGAGCCGCCGAGGGTCTGGCGAGGGAGACTTCGGCGGCGCTGCCCGGGCTGGGGATGAAGGGTGCCCGCTTCGAGGTGTCGCTAGAGGCGGTGGAGGGTCCCCGGGCGGGGGGGCGCGAGCGGGTCCGCTTTCTGGCGACGATGAACCCGGGCTTTCCGCTCGCTCCGCTCGCCGCCGTGGCCTCTGGGGGGGAGCTGTCGCGCGCGATGCTCGCCCTGAGGTCGGTGCTCGGGGGGATCGACGAGCTGCCCACGCTGGTATTCGACGAGATCGACGCCGGGATCGGGGGGATGGTGGCCGACAAGGTGGGACAACGCCTCGAGGAGGTGGCCCGCGGTCGCCAGGTGCTCGCGGTCACCCACCTCGCGCGCGTCGCGGCACGGGCGTCGAATCACCTCTCGGTCGAGAAGCTGCCAGCGCCGGGAGAGGACGGGGCTGCGGTCAGTGTGCTGACCAGGATCGAGGGGGAGGAGCGGGTTCGCGAGATTGCCCGCATGCTGGGTGGCGACCCCCGCTCCGAGTCGTCGCTCCACCACGCCCAAGAGCTACTCTCACATTGTATGTAATCCGTAGTTTCCAGTGCGCCGTGGAAAGGCGTGCTTTCCTGGTGGGTGCGAATCCCACCCGGCAGCTGTCGCTCCGGCTGGTAGCGGCCAGGGCGGTTCATGGAGGTAACGACATGGGCTGAAGCACTCTGGTAGAAGGGCCGCCTCGGGCGGCTCAGCGACCATGCAGGCCGGAACGCGAGTGAACGCCGAGCAGGCC
>JAPOYJ010000013.1 GCA_026706635.1 Gemmatimonadota bacterium
AATTTCGCTACCTTAGGACCGTTATAGTTACGGCCGCCGTTTACCGGGGCTTCAGTTCAGAGCTTCGAGTTTGCACCCTAACCCCTTCCTTTTACCTTCCGGCACCGGGCAGGCGTCAGTGCCTATACGTCGTCTTGCGCGACTTTGCAGACACCTGTGTTTTTAATAAACAGTCGCTCGGGCCGATTCTCTGCGGCCTGCTTCGGCTCCCCTAGCATTTGGTTCACCTACCACAGGCTCCCCTTCTCCCTAAGTTACGGGGACAATTTGCCGAGTTCCTTCTCCGCGGATCACTCGAGCACCTTAGGCTACTCGCCTCGCCTACGTGTGTCCGTTTGCGGTACGGTCGTCCAAGCACCTCCCGCGCGAGGCTTTTCTTGGCGGCATGATTACGGACCCTTTGCAGGGATATATCCCCTTCGGCATCGGCGCTCGGCTAAAGAGGTCTTTTCTCCCCTCTCAACGCCTACCACCTTGCATCGGATATTCCACCACCCGACGGTCCTGTCACTTCCGCGTCCCCCCTCGCGGTCAAACGCTGCTTGGTCGGTACAGGAATATTAACCTGTTTCCCATCGCCTACGCCCTTCGGCCTCGGCTTAGGGGCCGACTAACCCGGAGCGGATAAGCCTGGCTCCGGAACCCTTAGGCTTTCGGTGACAGGGATTCTCACCCTGTTTATCGCGTACTCATTCCGGCATGCTCTCTTCCCTGCTCTCCACGGATGCCCTCCCGGGTCCGCTTCTCCGACCAGAGAATGCTCCCCTACCATGACTTGCGTCATCCGTAGCTTCGGCGCCATGCTTGAGTCCCGACCATTATCGGCGCGGATCCACTTGACTAGTGAGCTATTACGCACTCTTTAAAGGAATGGCTGCTTCTAAGCCAACCTCCTAGCTGTCTCTGCACATCCACATCCTTTGTCACTTAGCATGAACTTGGGGGCCTTAGCTGACGGTCTGGGCTCTTTCCCTCTCGCGACCGGACATTATCGCCCGCTCACTGACTCCCAGGATACATCTGCGAGGCATTCGGAGTTTGGTTGAGTTCGGTAACCTGGTAAGGCCCCTAGCCCATCCAGTGCTCTACCTCCTCCAGACAATTACCTGAGGCTATACCTAAATATATTTCGGGGAGAACCAGCTATCTCCGAGCTTGATTGGCCTTTCACCCCTATCCACAGCTCATCCGAGCAGTTTTCAACCCACAACGGTTCGGGCCTCCACCGGGTGTTACCCCAGCTTCACCCTGGCCATGGATAGATCGCCTCGGTTTCGGGTCTACCCCCGTGCACTCGCCGCCCTATTCAGACTCGCTTTCGCTTCGGCTCCGGACCAGAGGCCCTTAACCTCGCGCACGAGGAGTAACTCGCCGGATCATAATGCAAAAGGCACGCCGTCACCCACCCTCGCATCCGGAGACGCGAGTCGGGCTCCGACCGCTTGTATGCACACGGTTTCAGGGTCTATTTCACTCGCCGTCAGGCGTTCTTTTCACCTTTCCCTCACGGTACTCTTCACTATCGGTCACAGACTCGTATTTAGCCTTGGAAGATGGTCCTCCCAGCTTCAGCCAGGATTTCACGTGTCCCGGCCTACTCGGGGTCCACATCGGCTCGCCTACTCGCATTTCGCGTACGGGACTCTCACCCTCTGTGGTCGTACGTTCCAGCACCGTTCCGCTATGCTTCGGTCCGCCTGCGCGATGCAGCCCCGCAACCCCCAGTCGAGTCACCTCGCCCGGGTTTGGGCTCTTCCCTTTTCGCTCGCCGCTACTCTGGGAATCTCGATTGATTTCTGTTCCTCCAGGTACTTAGATGTTTCAGTTCCCTGGGTTGGCTCCCCCTTCGGGGTGACGGGATCGCTCCCGCCGGGTTCCCCCATTCGGATACCCCCGGATCCAAGCTTGCTTGCAGCTCCCCGAGGCTTTTCGCAGCTTGCCACGTCCTTCGTCGCCGGTCTGTGCCAAGGCATCCACCATGTGCACTTGTTCGCTTGACCAGCCCCTGTTCTCTGGCCCGGCCCGGTGCGACCCTCTCTGGTCACGCCGCGCCAGGCTCGTCGTTTCGGAGCTGGCACTTCACCGTTCTGCCTTCCAACACGTACGCTCCACCGACACTCCGAGGCCGCCACCCCCACGGGGCGAGCCGCCTCGAGGCCGGCCGGAGCGACCTAAGGCACCTACTCTTCTATCTACCTCAGTTGTCAATCAGCGTGTCGCCCGCCCGCGCACGGGAGCCGCCGGGTGCGCACAGCCACCCCGGGCCCACCCGACCGACCCACCGCAGTTGGTGCGGCGGATTGGCGGGACGTACGGCGGACAGCTTCGGAAGCTATCGAGTTTGGTCCGGAAGTCAATGGCCTTCGGAGAGGGCGGGAGGGTCCCCCTCCTGGGTCGCTCCCCCTGCATCCCCCCGACCGCCAGGAAGTCGGGCACCTCGTCGCCGGTCATGTAGGAATCGCCCAGCTCGGTGCCGCCACCGGGGCCGTGCCAGTCGGAGCCGCCGGTCACCAGCAGCCCCTCGCTCCGCGCCACCTCCTCGAGTTCGGCGACGCCCATGTAGGTGCGCGTGGCCCGGTAGCCTCCAACCCCCGCAGGCAGGCGTCCAGGAGCCGTGGCGGCAGTTCATGAAAGCGCTCGGCGGGCGGATGCGCCCAGACGGGGATCCCGCCGGCGGCGCGGCGCTCGTAGCTGCGGCGGGCGTGGCGCGCCAAGGCCTCGGCCTCCAGATCGACGAAGTAGCCCAGGATGTGGATGCCCTCGCCCTCGAAGGTGCTGCTCATCTCGACCGCCGGAATGATCTGGAGCGGTCGCCCGCTGGCAGCTGCGACGGCTGGCCCCACTCCCCTGACGGTGTCGCGGTCCGACAGCGCTGGCACCTCCAGCTGACCGGCGATCGCACGCTCCACGACCTCCTCGGGCGAGACAGTGCCGTCGGACGCGTGCGAATGGACGAAGGCGTCCCGGGACAGGACATCGGGTCTCCCCCACGACCGCTGACGGCCATCTCGATGCTCTCCAGCCCGATCGGCGCGGGCCTCCGACTTCGAGCCCGCTAATTCCGCCGAAGCTTCAGCGGCCTGATGGTGCAATCCAGATTGCCGAGGGCGTCCGGATGCAGCGAATATATGGACACGTCGTCACCCGGAGTGCGGACGAATTTGACGTACTCATCGAACTCGCGGCGTGCCACCAGCTCCCCTGCCACGGGATCGAGTACCTCAACCGTGGTGTGCAGGAATCGATTCATGTCCCGGTAGGGATCCAAGGGTGCTCCCTCGCCGTCACCTGGTTGTTCGGCAATGGGCGAAAACGACGCCGGAGCTCGTTGAACCGCCACCCAGAGTAGCCCGTCCGCGTCCTGGTGGACGCCCGACACGCTCGGCTCGGTGGGTGCCCTGACAGGGGCCCCGGGTGACCTGGAGGAATACGGCCGAAACCACTCCGAGATCCGTTCGATGCGAATCTTCTCCGTTCCGTCAAGCCCGTAGCGGGAGACGCTGTAGCGGGTGTACGGCGCACTCCAGATGTCGACGTGATCGTTTGATCTGGCCAGAACGCGCCTCATGTCCCACCTGGTGCCGCTCAAGTTTTCTGGACGGTTTCTCCATTCCTCCCATTGGTCCGCATCCGTCTCGGCGGCTGCAATGCTGGCCTCGATGGTCCCGTCGGGCCGCAGTAACTGAATTGTCGTGATCCCGGCCGCCGTGCGAACATTGCCCTGAACAGCAATCGTCCCGCCTCTCAGGACCACGACATCTCGCACGGGGAGCGGCAGCCGGACTTGATCCAGGCTGCGTTCGGCCTTGGGGGCAAGCGTGTGGAGGACGTCGGGACGTGCAATCACGTACAAGGTATCGCCCCCTCCGACTTCCGTAGGCAGCCAGATGGTGTACTCCGGGAATTCACCGGGGCCCTCTCCGAACCGGCCGAACGATGACCGGTAGGTGCCGTCCGCTCCGAAGACGGCGATCAGCTCATCGCCTACGACAGGAGCCACGATGTAGTTGCCCTCTCGGTCGCGCGCAAGACTTGGCATCGGAACGCTCCTGAACCAGAGTCGGTCCTCGGGAGGAGCGAGAGTCACGGACGGACCTGTCTCGATCACGCAGGTGGAACAGGTGACGCGATCGCCTATCTCAACTACTTCCTGCGCGCCGCCCGACACAACGGCCAATTGCACGAGGACAACCGACGCCAGTACTGGTGACGTCCGTGTCCATCCGCGGGTCATGACCGTACCCTCACTCCGCAGGGGACCTGGCCGTAGGGATGATCGCAGAGTCATGCTCAACTCCGTGTTCCCGCCTTGTCGCCAGCCGGTTTCTGCAATCTGGAGTCCGTTCGCTCTATTGCTGGCAACAGGTCAACTGCATGCCTCAGCTCTTGCGGGAGCACGTACCTCGCTCCCCCTACATCCCCCCGGCCGCCAGGAAGTCGGACACCTCGTCGCCCGTCACGTAGAAGTCGCCCAGCTCGGTGCCGCCACCGGGGCCGTGCCAGTCGGAGCCGCCGGTCACCAGCAGCCCCTTGCTTCGCGCCACCTCTTCGAGCTCGGCGACGCTGACGTAGGTGCGTGTGGCCCGGTAGACCTCCAACCCCCGCAGGCCAGCGTCCAGGAGCCGTGGCAGCAGCTCGTGAAAGCGCTCGGCGGGCGGATGCGCCCAGACGGGGATCCCGCCGGCCTCCCTGACCGTGCGCGTGACCTCCTCCGGGGTCGCGACCTCGGTCGGAAGGTACGCCGGGCAGTCGTTCCCGATGAGGCGCGCAAAGGCGTCCCGGATGTTGGCCGCGTGGCCGGCTTCGATCAGCGCACGGGCTAGGTGGGGACGCGAGTAGGCCACGGCGGAGGAGCCGCGCTGGGCGTCGAGCTGCTCGCGCGAGACCGGGATGCCGTGCTCCCGGAGCCTCTCCGTCATCTCCAGCATGCGTGCGTCGCGGCGCTCGTAGCTACGGCGGGCGTGGCGCGCGAAGGCCTCGGACTCCGGATCGACGAAGTAGCCCAGGATGTGGATGTCCTCGCCCTCGAAGGTGCTGCTCATCTCGACCGCCGGAATGATCTGGAGCGGTCGCCCGCTGGCAGCCGCGATGGCTGGCCCGACTCCCCTGACGGTGTCGTGGTCGGCGAGCGCCAGCACATCCAGCCGGCCGGCGATCGCACGCTCCACGATCTCCTCGGGCGAGATAGTGCCGTCCGAGGCCGTCGAGTGCACATGCAGATCGAGCTTCATCGGGCCGGGCCGCTACCCGCTGGTAGTCCGTGGACAGGCCCGGACGAGCACCGAGAGCGGCGCGGGAATTGTAAACCATGGATTACACAATGTAAACCATGCATTACAGTGTGGGGAGACGAGCGAAGCGGTCCAGATTGACATGAGAAGGCCAACCTCCTGCTAACGCAGTCGCCACCTTTCGGGGCGCTGCACAGTGAGACGGGCTTGGAAGCCCACAACCACAGGAGGCTGGCCATGAAGCCGAAGCTAACCACTGGCCTGGACGTGAGCGACCGCTACAGCACCTACGTCACGCTCGCCTCGGGGGACGAAGCGGAAGCCGAGGGGCGTGTCCGCACCACGCCGGCGGCGCTGCGGACCGTCTTCGGGGGCACCCAGCGGCAGCGCGTAGTCGTCGAGGCGGGTCCCCACTCGCCGTGGATCAGCAGGCTGCTCGACGAGCTTACTTCCGCCGAAGCTTCAGCGGCCTGATGGTGCAATCCAGATTGCCGAGGGCGTCCGGATGCAGCGAATATATGAACACATCGTCGCCCGGCGTACCAACGAACTTGAGATACTCGTTGAACTCACGCCGTACAACAACCTCCCCTGCCACTGGATCGAGTACCTCGACAGTAGTATGCAAGAATCGATTCATATCTATGT
The DNA here is from genome assembly GCA_026706635.1 of Gemmatimonadota bacterium. Lineage (GTDB taxonomy): Bacteria > Gemmatimonadota > Gemmatimonadetes > Longimicrobiales > Gaopeijiaceae > Bin94. The sequence continues at coordinate 5,880 of JAPOYJ010000013.1, forward strand.
ATGGATCCATGCGTACCTCCGCTCCTTCCGACCCCGGTTCATCGGAAGTGGCCGAGAACGACGCCGGAGCCTTCAGGATCGCCACCCAGAGCAATCCGTCCGCATCCTCGTGGATGCTGGCCACGCTCGGCTCCGCACGACCGCGAAAAAGGGCTCCCGGCGTCCTGTGGAAGTACGGTTGAAACCACTTGGAGATCCGTTCGATCCGAGTCTTCTCCGCACCATCACGCCCGTAGCGGGAGATGCGGTAGCGGTTGCGGTGCGCACTCCAAACATCCATGTGGTCACTTGATCTCTCCAGGACGCGCTCCATATCCCACCTGACCATATACTGGTTCTGCGAAAGAGCCTTCCATTCGTCCCACTGCTCGTCATTCGTCGCAGCAGGTGCAATGCTCGCCTCAATTGACCCGTCTGGCCGGAGAATCTGGATTGTCGTGATTCCGGCCTCTGTGCGAACCGTGGCCTGAGCCGCAATCATGCCGCCCTTCAGGATCGTGGCATCCCGTGCGTCAACCGGCACGCGGATTTGATCCAGTCTGCTCTCGGCTCGCGGTGCGAGCATGTGAAGATGTGGCCGAGCGATCGCGTACAGAATATCGCCTTCTCCGATTGCCAGGACCCGCCCAAGACCGGGTGCGAACTCACCCGGACCCTCGCCGATCCCGCCATACGATGACAGGTACGTCCCATCCGCCCCGAATACGCCGATCAACCCATCCCCCTCGACGGGAAACATGATGTAGTTCCCCTCGCTGTCACGCACGAGACCAGGGGTTGGCAGGCTCCTGAACCACACATGGTCGGTAGGAGGGGCAAGAGTCACGGCCGGGCCTGTCTCGATCACGCAAGCGGGGCAGGCGATGCCGTCGTCGATTTCGACCACCTCTTGCGCCTGGCCGGGCATCCGGGCCAGCGCCAAGACAAGCGCGGATACCAGGCCAAGCGCCGTCGGCCGACCAGTAGTCGTGGCCGGACTCGCACTCGGCGGTGGACGCCGTCGAAGCGGTGATGGTGCAATCATCGCCACTCTACTCCCGTCTCGCCCTTCGCGAACGCCTTGCCGACGCTGGCCCCGTATCCGGCCCGGGCCGCGCCCCGCTACCCTCCCTCAACCCGGTCCGCGAGTACCGTCACCTCGTTGGATTCCACCTTCACCACCCCGCCAGCAATGTGGTGCCGGCTTCTGTCGCCCGACTCCGACTCGGCCGTCAGCGGCCCCTCGCCGATCAGCGTCAGGAGCGGCGCGTGTCCCGGTAGAATCCCCACCCAGCCGTCCCAGGCCGGTGCCACGATCGACTTCGCGGTCCCATCGAAGACCACCGCTTCGGGCGTCACCACCTTCAGCCGCATCAACCCGGACTCCGTCGCCATGCCCTCAGCCGTCCCCGTCACGGTGCGCGAGCACACCCTTCATCGGATGCCGCACCGGTCAGGCCTCGACGCCCATCTCGCGGGCGGCCTCGACGACCTGCTCTATCCCGCCCTTCATGTAGAAGGCCTGTTCGGGGAGGTGGTCGAACTCGCCGGAGGCGACCCGCTCGAAGGACTCGATCGTCTCCTCGAGGCGCACGTAGCAGCCGGGGATGCTGGTGAAGGCGGTCGCAACGAAGAAGGGCTGCGAGAGGAAGCGCTCGATGCGGCGCGCCCGCCCGACTATGATCTTGTCCTCCTCGCTGAGCTCGTCCATCCCCAGGATCGCGATGATGTCCTGCAGGTCCTTGTAGCGCTGCAGGATCTCCTGGACGTGCCCAGCCACCCGGTAGTGCCGGTCACCCAGGAACTGCGGATCCAGGATGCGCGACGACGAGTCGAGGGGATCGACGGCCGGGTAGATCCCCTTCTCGGCTATCGAGCGCGAGAGGACCGTGGTGGCGTCGAGGTGGGCGAAGGCCGCCGCAGGCGCCGGATCGGTGAGGTCGTCCGCCGGTACGTAGATGGCCTGCACCGAGGTGATCGACCCCTCGCGCGTCGAGGTGATGCGCTCCTGGAGCTCCCCCATCTCGGTGCCGAGCGTCGGCTGGTACCCGACCGCCGACGGCATGCGGCCGAGCAGCGCCGAGACCTCGGAGCCGGCCTGCGTGAAGCGGAAGATGTTGTCGATGAAGAGGAGCACGTCCTGCTTCTGCACATCGCGGAAGTACTCGGCGATCGTGAGGCCGGAGAGTCCCACGCGCAGCCGCGCGCCCGGCGGCTCGTTCATCTGGCCGTAGACCAGCGCCGTCGACTCCAGCACGCCGGACTCCTTCATCTCGAGCCAGAGGTCGTTGCCCTCGCGCGTCCGCTCGCCGACCCCGGAGAAGACCGAGCGGCCGCCGTGCTCCATGGCGATGTTGTTGATCAGCTCCATGATGATGACGGTCTTGCCGACACCGGCCCCCCCGAAGAGGCCGGTCTTGCCCCCCTTCACGTACGGTGCCAGGAGGTCCACGACCTTGATTCCCGTCTCGAAGATCTCGGTCTTGGGCTCCAGGTCGTCGAAGCTCGGCGCCGGACGGTGGATCGGCCACCGCTCGACGTCGGCCCCTCCGGCGACCGGCCCCTGCTCGTCGACCGGCTCCCCGAGGACGTTGAGGATCCGTCCGAGCGCAGGCTCCCCCACCGGGACCGCGATCGAGCGACCGGTGTCCACGACCTCCATGCTCCGGCGCACCCCGTCGGTGGAGCTCATCGAGACAGCCCGCACCTGAGAGCGCCCGATGTGCTGCTGTACCTCCGCCACGAGCTCGATCTCGCCCCCATCCTCGCTCTCGGTGGAGAGGCGAAGCGCGTTGAAGATCTCGGGCAGGTGGTCGGGGTGGAACTCCACGTCCAGCACCGGTCCGATCACCTGGACGACCCGGCCGGTGCTCTTCTCGTCAGCCATGCTCGCTGCACTCTCCATGAGTGAATGTGTCAACCATAGTTGTCATTATGTGAACTCGCATTTACAATTTATCGACCATTGGCCGCTACTCCAGAGCCGCGGCACCCCCCACGATCTCGGCGATCTCCTGGGTGATCTGACCCTGCCGGGCCCGGTTGTAGGTGCGGGTCAGATTCTCGAGGATCTCGCCCGCGTTGTCGGTCGCGCTCTTCATCGCGGCCCTGCGCGCGCCCTGCTCCCCGGCGGCGTTCTCCACCAGCGCCCGGTACACCGCCATGCGGAGGTAGCTGGGGAGGATCGCGCCGACCAGCTCCTCGGGCGGCGGCGAGACGATGTAGGCGTCGAGCGAGGGGGCGCCCGGAGCGGGCTCTAGGGGGAGCATCCTGGTTGTGCGCGGCGGGGTCGACATCGCCGAGCGGAATTCGGAGCTCACCATGTGGACGGCGTCGAGCTCCCCCGCCTCGAAGGAGCGCCGCAGCGGCGCCACCAGCTCCTCGGCGTCCTCGGGGGTGGGGGCGTCGCCGATTCCGGTAGTCGCCGACGCGATCCGGGCGCCGCGGAAGCGGAAGTACGAGAGGCCCTTCTTCCCGGCGATGTGCAGCTCCGTGGCCACGCCCCGATCGGCCAGCGCATCGAGCATCGAACGCGCCTCGCGGATCAGGTTGGCGTTGAAGGCCCCGCAGAAGCCCCGGTTGGCGGTCAGGAGGAGGACGGCAGCCCGCCTGGTCTCGCCAGGCTGCCTGAGCAGGGGGTGCTCCCTCTCCAGCCATGGCGCGTGGAGGCTCCGCACCAGCTCGACGAGGGCGTCGCTGTAGGGGCGGGCCGCCTGCATGCGATCGATGGCCCGCTTGAGCTTGGAGGTCGCCACCAGCTCCATGGTGCGGGTGATCTTGCGGGTGTTCCTGACGGACTTGATCCGCCGCATGACCTCCCGGGCGCCCGCTCCAGCCACGCTACGCCGCCCCCTGGGCCGCCTGCTCCGACTCGGCCGCGAAGACCCGGTTGTACTCCTCGATGCACTCGCCTAGGCGCCCCTCGATATCCTCGGTGAGCCGGCCCTCCTGGCGAATTCCGATCAGAACGTCGTCGTAGCGGTCGCCGACGAAGTCCATGAACCCCATCTCCCAGCGGCGCACATCGGCGACCGCGAGGTCGTCCAGGTAGCCGTTGGTGACAGCGTAGATCGCCACGATCTGCCGCTCCACCGGGACTGGCCTGTACTGCGGCTGCTTGAGGATCTCGACGGTGCGCTGGCCGCGCGCCAGCTGCCGCTGGGTGGCCGCGTCGAGGTCCGAGGCGAACTGCGCGAAGGTCTCCATGGCGCGGAACTGGGCCAAGTCCAGCCTGAGGCGCCCGGCCACGGACTTCATCGCCTTCACCTGGGCCGCGCCGCCGACGCGCGACACCGATATGCCCACGTTCACGGCGGGTCGCACGCCCGAGTTGAAGAGGTCGGGCTCGAGGTAGATCTGGCCGTCGGTGATCGAGATCACATTGGTGGGAATGTAGGCGGAGACGTCGCCAGCCTGCGTCTCGATGATCGGGAGCGCGGTGAGCGAGCCGCCCCCGAGCTCGTCGGAGAGCTTGGCGGCCCGCTCGAGCAGCCTGGAGTGCAGGTAGAAGACGTCGCCGGGATACGCCTCGCGCCCAGGCGGACGGCGGAGCACGAGCGAGAGCTGCCTGTACGCCTGCGCCTGCTTGGAGAGGTCGTCGTAGACGACGAGCGCATGCCTGCCCTCCCACATGAAGTGCTCGGCGAGGGCGGTCGCCGCGTACGGCGCAATGTACTGCATCGGAGCGGGGTCGGAGGCGTTCGCCGCGACGACGACGGTGTAGTCCATGGCGCCGTGCTCGCGGAAGGTCTCCACGACGCCCGCGACCATCCCGGCACGCTGGCCCACGGCGCAGTAGATGCAGAGGACTCCGGTGCCCCTCTGGTTGAGGATCGCATCGATCGCGATGGCGGTCTTCCCGGTCTGGCGGTCCCCGATGATCAGCTCGCGCTGCCCCCGCCCGATCGGGATCATCGCGTCGATCGCCTTGATTCCGGTCTGGAGCGGCTCCTTCACCGGCTGGCGCTTGACGATCCCCGGGGCCACCACGTCGATCTGGCGCCTCCCCGAGGTCTCGATAGCGGCTCCGCCGTCGATGGGGGCGCCGAGCGCGTTCACCACGCGCCCCAGGTAGCCGTCGCCCACGGGTATGTCGAGGACGCGGCCCATGCGGCGCACCTGGTCGCCTTCGCGCAGCCCCTCCCAGTCGCCCATCACGACCGCGCCGATGTTGTCCTCCTCCAGGTTGAGCGCGAGGGCGGCAACCCGTTCCCCGCTCTCGCCGGAGGAGATCTCGAGCATCTCGCTCGCCATCGCGCTGGAGAGGCCGTAGATACGGGCAACGCCGTCCTTGACCTCGAGAACCTCGCCCACCTCCTCCGAGTGGAGAGCCTCCTCGAAGCTCTCGATCTCGGCCAGGAGTACGCTCTTGAGCTCGCTCGCCCGGAGCCCTGAATCGGACATATGTGCCTCTTCTCCCCGTCTATCTCGCTAGGTTCGAAGCTCGGCGTCCATGAGCCTTCGCCTCATGGCGTCGAGCCGTCGCTTCACAGACCCGTCGTACAGGGTGTCGCCCTCTCGGATCACGATTCCCCCGATGATCTCCGGCCGCACCGCGATGCGCGGGACGACCTCCGCCCCCGTCGCCGAGGACAGCTGCGCCTCCAGGTCCTCCCGGTCGACGGCCGATAGCGGCCTCGCCACGGTGACGTCCATCCGACGGCGCCCCAGGTGGCGCTCCAGCATCTCCACATAGGCCGAGGCCATGGCGGGGAGCAGCCGCTGCCGCCGCTTCTCCACCACGACCTGCAGGAAGCGCAGCAGCATTGGCGGCACGAAGCCCTCCAGCGACCGTCCCAGCGCCGCCTTCTTCTCGGCCGTGGCGACGCGCGGAGTCAGAAGGAACTCGCGCGTCAGAGGGTCGTCCATCAGCGAGACCACCAGCTCCAGACCGGACCCAAAGGCCTCGACGCCATCGTGGCGCCCCGCCAGCTCGAAGAGCGTCTCGGCGTAGCTACGCGCTACGGTCTCCTCCCTCACTGCCAAGCGCCCCCTTCGCCAGAGACCGAGAGCTCGTCGATGTAGTCCATCACCAGGCGGCGGTCCCGCTCGCCGTCGATCCGCTCCTCCAGGAGCCTGGAGGCAGCCGCCATCGCCACCTCCACCGCCTCGCGGCGCAGCTGGACGATCGCCGCATCCCGCTCGCGTTCGATCTCCCGGCGAGCGTTGGCGATGATCGTCCGGCTCTCCTCGCGGGCCTTCTCCTCGAGCTGTCTGCGCAGCTCCTCGGCCGCCTCGCGGCTCTCGGCGATGAGCGCCTGGGCGCGGCGGCGGCCCTCGGCCATCTGCTCCCGGTGCTCGGCGAGGAGCGCCTCCGCTTTGTCGCGCTGCCGCCCGGCCTCGTCGATGTCGCTCTGGATGCTCCGCTCGCGCGCGTCGAGAGCCGCCATGAGCGGCTTCCAGGCGTACCTGGCCAGCAAGGCGAGGAGAGTTCCGAAGGTGAGGAGGGTCCATACCGAGAGCCCCCACTCCACCGAGAAGAGGCGGCTCCAGCCCCCCTCCTCCGCCGCAGTGCTCGGCAGGGCCCCGGCGACCGCCGCGGAGAGGCGGGTGCCGGTCTCGAAGAACGCGCTGGTCACAGGACGAAGAGGAAGAGCAGTGCGACGACGATGGCGATCAGCGCCGCGCCCTCGACCAGGCCGGCCAGGATGATCGCGAGACCTCGAATCTCGCCGCCGGCCTCCGGCTGCCGTGCAATCCCCTGGGTGGCTCCAGACCCGATCTGGCCGATGCCGATCCCGGCCCCGATCGCCGCCAGCCCCGCGCCGATCCCCGCGCCGAGAAGGGCCATGTTGCTCTTGGCCGACGCGGCCGCGCCCGCCGCGTCCTGGAGCACGTTGAGAGTTGAATCGAACATTGTCGTGTCGTTACCTCCGTTTGAGTTGGATCAGAGCGCCGAGCTCGCACCTGCCGTGCGGCTACCCGATGTAAAGCATAGTTTACAATATGTAATGCAGAGTTTCTATTTCGGATTCCGTGGAAGGTCTGTCCACGGGGTGCTAGTGCTCATGCTGCATCAGCCCTATGAAGACGGCGGAGAGCAGCGCAAAGATGTAGGCCTGGATCATCGCGATCAGGAGCTCCAGCACCAGGATCGCCGATACGAAGATGTACGAGCCCCCCGCGATGAACCAGCGGCCAAGGGCCAGGTCGCCGAAGAAGAAGATGAAGCCCAGCAGCGAGAAGATCAGGAGGTGACCCGCCGTCATGTTGGCGAAGAGCCGCATGGCGAGCGCGAAGGGCTTGACGATCTTGCCGAGGATCTCCACCGGCGTCATCAGCGCCATCATGAGATACTTGACGGCACCCTCGGTTCCGGGTGGCGCGAAGAAGATGGTCTTCAGATACCCCTTCGGTCCCAGCTTGAAGAAGCCCGCTACCTCGGTGACCACGAAGGTGACGAGAGCGAGCGCCGCCGTGACGGCCAGATTCCCGGTGGCCGAGCCTCCCCAGGGGACCAGCCCCAGGAGGTTCATCGCGAGGATGAAGAAAAACAGCGTCAGGATCAGCGGCACGAAGCGCTGGTATCCGTGCCCGATGTACTCCTTGCATAGATCGTCGCGCAGGAAGACGACGATCGCCTCGATCGCGTTCGCCAGCCCCTTCGGTGCCCGATCGACGCCTTGCGCCGCTACGGTCCGCGACGCCCCCAGGATCGTCACGAAGGTGATCACGGCGGCCAGCAGGAGGAGCACGACGTGCTTGGTCGGCGAGAGATCCACCTGGAGGCCAGCGATCGCCACCGGGTCCCACTGGGGGAGCCGCACCGCTCCGATCAGGGGCAGCTCGTAGGTGTTCGAGTTGAGGATGTGGTGGGCCAGCATCTCGCCGAGGTCGAACTCGCCGCCGTGCTCCTGTGCAGTCGCCCCGGGCAGGGGCAGCGATGCGCCTCTCATTCGGCGGATGGCACCCCGACGGCGGTGGTGCGGCGGTACTCGATCAGCGGCTCGGCGAAGGCGAGGCCGATCGTGAAGCCGCCTAGCGCCACGACGAAGGGGAGCGGCTCCGCCCACCCGGTGGCGACCACGGCCACAACCCCGCCCAGGAGTACGAGAACCCTCATCGCGAAGCCGGTCGCGAGTGCGGCCAGGAACCGGTCGGTCCTGGATCGCCACCCGCGCAGCGCGAGGGAGGCGGGGAGCTGCGTCGCGAGGGTCAGCGCCCCGGCGGCGGCGGTGGAACGCCGGGCACCCTCGCCGCCCAGGAGGAAGGCGCCTAGGGTGACGACCGCCACCACAGCCACGGCGGCGCCGGCGAAGTAGAGCGAAGACCTCAAGGTGCCGCTTCCCCTTCGTGGCGATCGCTGGACGAGCTCTCTGCTGGCTGCGGGGGACGCAACGACTGGGGCCCACGGGGTTGCCCAGCCCTCGCCCACAGGCTCACGGCCCCCCCGGCGATGCCCAGGATGGCCCCCGCGATGCCCAGGAGAGGCGTGGTCCCCAGCCGCCCGTCGAGTGCCAGTCCAGCCCAGCCGAAGACGATGATCGAGAGCGCCCAGGCCACCCCGAGCGCCGCCTCGCCGTAGTGGCGAACGGGCGCGCCTACGCTTCGCCTGCGGGCGCGGAGGTGTTTCACGCTGTCTCCTCAGGTCCCCATGGTGCACCCACGCCGGACGCCGTGCCGGAGTAACCCAGACCAAGGCTCCGCAGGGCGCGGAGACCGGCGAAAGCTAACGCGTGCGAGGAATTTGGCAACCGGAATGTCGGGCGCAGCTCAAGCGCGGCCAGCGGCTTCGACTTCGCCTTCCGAAGCTTCGCGGGCCGAGGTTCCGGCGGCGCGACCGGGGGACGGTTTGCCTGACCGCCAGGCAGCTCTGGCCCAGCCTGAAGCGCAGGTCCCCGCTGAGACGGGACTCCGCGACGAATGTCGGGGGGTCGTGGAAGACTACCTCGACTCCACGGGCAGACTTCGGAATCGTATCGATCCGACAACACCAAAACCATTCTCGACGTTCTGCAACGGCGGTACCGAGAGGCTCCCTCGGCCCATTCCCGATGTCATGTACTCATGCAGTTCCCTGCTGGCAGCGGCCACGTCGAGGGTGATGGGAGGAACCGCATCGTCAATGGCGGAGTCTGGAACGACGGTCGCGATCGACGTGCCGTCCACATCGGCATACCACCCCTTGGGGTTCTCGACACGAATGGGCGGATGCAGCCGCCGCAGAGCAACGAAGTACCGGTGGGCCCCGACGCTCCGGGTCCACGATGCGTCCAGCTTGGCGGAGGCTCCGGCAGTGGTGAGCACGGCCTCCCGCACCTCGAAGTCACCGACCACAAGGGTGTGGCCTCTCGCGGTGCGGTAGCCCCCCGCCGACACTTCGACCATGTAGGCGGCACCCGGATCGAGCGGTGCGCCCGGATCCACGCAGAACAGGGTGCCATGGATCCTTGAGGTCGCCCACTGTCCGCCACATTGCGGCCGCTCGCTCTCTTCGGCGGTGGCGACCAGCATCCAGGAGAACCCTCCCGCCTGCCGGACACCCCGGTACAGCTTGGCGGTCACGGACACCGGTCCGGCGGCTGTGGCGATGGGCCGCGCCCACACAGCGTGCGCCGCAGAGTCGGGGTCGAGCAACGCCACCATGACCAGCCTGTCGTCCTGCACTTCCGGGTAGTGGAGGCCGCAGGCCAAAAGCCATCCCGCGGCGGCCGGGGCCAAGGCAAAGAGGCGTCGCACCGGACTAGAAGCGGAAGTCCACCCCGACGAAGGGAACCCGGGGGATCTGCTTTCTGGAATGCCGCCCGGCGGTATAGCTGTACGGATTATCATGGTCCGTGAGGTTGGCAACCGAGAGGAACGGAGTGATCCTCGCCGATCCCCAGTGGATCGCGCGGCGGATCGACACGTCGACGCGGGCGTAGTAGGGAGCCCGTCCCTGAACATCCGAGAAGACAATGTAACGATCGCCGCTGCGGCCCAAACCCCTGAGGAGGTCGTTCCGGGTTTCAGCCCCATGGCCGTCGTTGCCTATCGTGTTGGGGTCGTATCGGATACCGTGGTACGATCCCAGCTCCACCCAGAACGGCGTGCCGGTCGCAACGACGGCGCGGAGGGAAGCACTCCAGCCGCGCCACCCCGGCATCGTCACGACCGCGTCCAACTTGTGCCGCCGGTCCCACGCGGCGAGATAGTCGGCGCTTCCAGAGCTGGCAAGGCGCACGCGCATCCACTGGTAGGATATCCACCCGCGCAGGCGGCCGCCGTGTCGTTGAGCCGTCACCTCCCACCCGTAGGCATCGCCGTCGTGGAATGCCATCTCCGACACCAAGCGAGACGACTGGGGGCGCCAGCTCGGGATGCTGCGGAAACGCCTTGTCCAGCCCCCAACCGAACCCGTCCAGCGCTCGCCCTTCCAGGCGTCCAGGGCCAGACTTGCCCCATCGGCCGACGACGCTGGCTGCCCGCGCTCCCGCGTAAACCACATCGGCGCCCCCGGCAGCGGGAATCGGTCGTCGTGGAGCACCGAAAGGAACTGGTGGGTTCGGTCCACGCTGGCGCTCACAGCCAGTGGGCCGAGGTGGAGACGCGCCGCCAGACGAGGCTCGAGAAACCGCAGGGAAGCGCTCCGTTCGACGCTCGCCCTGACCCCTGGCGCCAACCGGAGAGGGCCGATCCACTGCTCGATTTCGCCGAAGACGGACAGGTGCAGGTAGGAATCCGACGCGTCTCCTTCCACATAGGCGCCCGCACCCGAACCGTCCAGGGACACGGGGCCTCCCTCGACTGCCACGCCTGCCCGAAATCCCGTCCGATCGCGACTCGCCGAGACCTCTCCACGCAAGCCTAGCGCCAGAACCTCGTTGCGCGCCGTTCGCGGATCCTCCCCCGTCCTAGTGGCCAGAGTCGTCTCGTACCGGCTCGCGTACGCTGTAACGTCACTCGACACCCGGTTCCCGCCGACCCAAGTCCAGGCCAGTGACGAAACCAGATTCGACCACCGCGAATCGAACCAGCCGCCGACGCCGCCCAATTCCCAGGCGAACCGGTCGTCCGAGGCCAACATAGACAACGCCAGCCGGTGTTCCTCGTTCGGGTAGGCGTGCAGTCCCAGGCTCAGGTCGTGGAAAGCGTAGGGTCCGCCAACCCGGAAGGCATCCACCGTGGCTTGGCGACCGGCCGCCAGCCAGCGCACGCCTCCCCACGGGAGCACCCCGTTGGCCATCGCCCGCACGCCCAGAAGGCTCAGCCCGCCGCTAGTCGACGGCGCGTCCGGCTGGCCGCCCGCTCGCTGCCGGACCGATACGACCCCGGAGAGCGCGCCACCGTAACGCGCCGGAATCGAGCCCTTGTACAACTCGGCGGTCTCGACCGCGTCCGAGTTGAACACGCTGAACATCCCAAAGAGGTGGTAGGGGCCGAAGACCGGCGCCCCCTCCCACCGGACGCTGATCTGGTCCGAATTGCCCCCGCGCACATACATCCCGGCATTGAAGTCATTGACGCCACTCACACCCGCGAGACTCCGCAGACTTCGAAACACGTCAGCTTCGACCATTGCCGGCACTGCCCTTACCTGCGACGATGTCATGCCCACCGCACCGACCGCCACTTCGCGGTCGAAGATGACCCGTGCCAACTCGCGTGAGCTAGCGCCCGCCCGGTTCGCCTCCACCGTCAGGGCACCCAGCTCGGTTGCGGACCGCACCAGCAACAGCTCCGAAGTTCCCCTCTCCAATGCAACCGCCAGCACCGTGTCCACGGGCTGGTAACCAGACCGGACCACGACCGCCCGCACCAGCTGGCCACCTTCCGCGGGAACGGCCTCCACAACCCCCAGACCGTCGGTTACCAGCGTCACGCCGCTCTCCGGGAAAGTCACAACTGCCCCGGAGAGCGGCGCTCCCGACGACGCGTCCAGAACCCGCACGCTCCACCCGGGCGCCGAAACCTCCTGCGCAGTACCGAGCGCTGGCGCGAGACATGCGCAGGCCCACGCCACCAGCGGCACGGTCCTGGGGGAACTCACTGGGGCAATTCCGCCGCGTCAGAGATGCAGCGCGACCCCCATGGCCAACTGCCCCTGAGGCGTCACTCCGAGATCGAGGCTCGCGTCAACGAAGGGGGGGCGCTCAACTCCCCCGCTCCAAGCCGGGCGCCGCCACGCCGTCAGCATCGCCGAGACCATCGACCAGCCCCAGCCCCCATAGAATGCGGAGACACCCAACACCCCGACAGGGCCTAAGCTCTGTATGCACGCCACGGGCGTTCGTGGCCCCGACCTCTTCAGCTCGCCCCGGCACGACAAGTGGAGACCGAGTTCCATGAGCCCAAATCCGCCCGCCGTTAGCGCCAAGGGCTTGAGTCCGCGTCGCACATCGCCAGCATACAAGTGGGCAACGAGAGGCGCAATTTGCAGCCCCGCAACCCCCGCCACCCCGCCGTCCAGGCCGAAGACCACGGCAATCGGCAGCCCGACTGCGATCCCCCCGGCCAGGGTTGCGTCCGCGACCCTCAGAAGTGGGTTTGCGCCCTTGCCTGCCACCTCGCCTTCGACCTGCTGGGCGTTGGCGGACTGGGCGCTAACGGACCCACCGAGGATCGGCGCGCACCCCGCCGCGAGACACAGCAGCAGCGCGCTGCGGTTCGACACCAGGCGTCGTCGTCTGAGCATCCGGGCACCCCTCCCTCCTGACGGCCTGACGGGAATGGTCGGCGAGGGCGACCTTACCGTAGGCGGTGGAGGGACGGCCTGTCAAGTCGGCGGGAATCGTGGGCCTGCCCGCCACACTTGGAGTTGGGGCCGGTTTCGCCCATTATCGAAGTACAGTGATTCCACAATTCGGCTCGCCGCTAGCAGCCTACGCGGGGGTGTCTCGGGTGCTGGCGCACGAAGGAGCACCGCCTTGACGTTGATCGAAGCGCTTGTGGCCGCCTTCGTGGTCCTGCTGGCGCTCTCGGGCGGTCTCTCCGCGACGCTCGCCGCGGTGCTCGGGATCAGCGAGTCCAGGGCGCGCATACTCGACGGCGAGGGGTTCGCGGGTGCCGGGCCGCTCCTGGCGCTGCGCTCGGACAGGGCCGCCATCGGCCGCCTGGGGGTCGCCCGCGTGGTGTGCAGCCTGCTGGCCACGGCGGCGGGAGCGGGTGCGGTCGCCGTCGTCTGGGGCGGGCGGGCGCTGTGGATCGGCGGCTTTACCGTGGTGACGGCGATTCTCGTCCTCGGCGAGTTCGCACCGCGCAAGCTCGCGGCCCGCGCACCGGTCAGGGTGGCGTTGTTCGGGGCGCCGATTCTCGTCAGGATCGGAGCCTTCCTGGGTCGGCTGGTGCGCCCACTGCAGGCGCTGGGGCGGTTGGTGTCGCGCCGGTCGCCGAGGGAGGAGGCCTCGGAGGAGGAGCGGCAGGTCCGCGAGGTCCTCGAGATCGGGACCGAGATCGGCGTCGTCGAGTCGGACGAGACTCGGCTGATCGAGCGGGCCTTCCGGCTGGACGAGCTGAATGCGTGGGACGCGATGACGCCTCGTGTCGACATCGTGGCCCTGGAGGATTCGCGCACGCTGGCCGATGTCATCCCCGAGCTCGAGAACCTGCCCCACTCGCGCGTCCCGGTGTACGGCGGGAGCATCGACGACGTGACCGGAATACTCTACGTGCGGGATGCGTACCGGGCGTACGTGGCCGGAGAGCACGACACGCCTCTCTCGCAGCTGGCCCGCCCGCCGGTCTTCCTTCCCGGCTCGCTCTCGCTCGCCAAGCTCCTCGCCGACTTCCGCGCCCGCCGGGTGCACGTCGGCATTGTGGCCGACGAGTTCGGGGGAACCGACGGCCTCATCACCCTGGAGGATGTGCTCGAGGAGCTCGTCGGAGACATCGTCGACGAGACGGACGTCGACGAGGACCCGCTGACCCGGCTGTCGCCGGAGGAGGTGATCGCTTCGGGCGGGGCGGAGCTGCGCGACCTGAACGAGCGCTTCGGGGTGTCGCTTCCCGAGGACGAGAACAGGTCGCTGAACGGCTTCATCCTCGAGGAGCTGGGACGGGTCCCGGAGCCGGGGACGACTCTCGAGGCCGAAGGTGTGAAGATCGAGGTCGTCAAGGCATCGGAGACGCAGGTGATCCGGGCGCGCATCCGTCGCGTCGCGCCCAGCCGTGGCAGGTGACGCCCGGTTGGCCCGGATCATCCCCTTTGGGGGGCGCTCGCCCCGGATCGCCAAGTCGGCCTTCGTGGCACCGACCGCCGTCGTGATCGGCGACGTCGTGGTCGGGGCGAGCGCGAGCGTCTGGTTCGGGGCGGTGCTCCGGGGCGATCACTCCGAGAACGGCATCCGGATCGGGGCGCGCTCGAACGTGCAGGAGAACTCGGTCGTGCACACGAGCGAACAGGGCCCCACCGTGCTGGAGGAGGGGGTGACGGTCGGCCACGGCGCACTCATGGAGAGCTGCCGCATCGGAACGCGAACGGTGGTCGGGATGGGCGCGGTGATCCTGCAGCGCGCCGAGGTGGGGGGGCGGTGCGTGCTCGCGGCCGGTGCCGTGGTGAAGGAGGGCGCCACCATCCCGCCGGGGAGCATGGTGGCGGGTGTCCCCGGCCGGGTGAGGCCTCTCAGCGAGGCGGCCGCCGGGTGGATCGACCGCAGCGCCGAGCACTACGTCGAGCTCGGCCGGAGGTTCAGAGCGGAGCTGGGCCGAGGCGGCCTCTGCGAGCTCTGCGGGGGCGTGACGGTGGAGCGGCACTGCAAGGTCACATGCCTGAACTGCGGGTACCAGCGGGACTGCAGCGATCCGTGAGCGGGGGGTGTCTGTGAAGAGGAGAGCGGAGGTGGTCAGCCGGAGAGAGGCGCTGGCGCTGATGGCGGCGGGAGTGGGCGCGGCCGCCTGTGCGCCCGAGGGCGCAAGAGAAGGCGGTTCGGGGACCGGCGATGGCTCGGAGCTGGCACCCGGAGCGCGCACCGGAGGCGGGGGCGACGCTACGGCCCGGATCTGGGTGAAGGATCCCGCGCGGTTCGTCCGGCACGGCACCAACCTGGAGACGCGCCTGGAGGAGCTCGACGGCCTCCTCACCCCGAACGACCTCTTCTTCGTGCGCAATCACGCGCCCACGCCGCTGATCGACCCGGGTTCGTATCTGCTCTCGGTGGGCGGGCCCGGCGCCAGGTCGGAGGTTCGACTGACTCTAGACGACCTGCGCGCGCTCCCCAGCCAGACGCTGATCGCCTACATCGAGTGCGCGGGGAACTGGCGCGGTTTCTTCCAGTCGGTCACCGGGCGCACGGCGGCAGGCAGCCAGTGGGGCACGGGCGCGGTCGGGTGCGCCGAGTGGAGCGGCCCCAGCCTCGCCGACGTGCTGGCGGTCGCGGGTGTGCGCGACGACGCGCTCGAGGTGAATGTGATCGGGCTCGACGACGGGGCGTGGGAGCGCCCCATGCCGCTCGAGAAGGCGCTCGATCCCGCCACGATCCTGGCGCTCACGATGAATGGCGAGCCGCTGCCGCCTGATCACGGCTTTCCCGTGCGCGCCGTGGTGCCCGGGTGGGTGGGGTCGTCGAGCGTGAAGTGGGTGGGGCACGTCGAGGTGGCGACCGAGAGGGTGTGGGTGCGCGCGAACACGTCGTCGTACGTGCTGGTGGGCGAGGAGTGGCCTGCGGAACGGTACGCGCCCGCCGACGGAGCGCCGATCACGACGGGCAGCGTGAAGAGCGCGCTGGCGTTGCCGAGGCCAGCCCGGATAGGTGCCGGGAGGCACAGGTTGAGGGGGTTCGCCTACTCGCCGCAAGGACCGGTGGCGCGGGTGGAGTGGAGCGCGGACGATGGACCGTGGGGCGAGGCGCGGCTGATCGGGGCGTCGGCGGACCATCCGTACGCCTGGAGCCGCTTCGAGTTCGTGTGGGAGGCCACGGCTGGGGAACACGTGCTGCGCACCCGGGCCACCGACGCGTCGGGAGAGACCCAGCCGCTCGAGGGTGTCTACAACGAGAAGGGCTACCTGCTGAATGTGGCGCTGGCGCACCCGGTGGAGGTGGTTTAGCAGCCCGTGGACGACCCATCCTACCCATACACTCATCTATTGCTCGCCCATACATGTTCGCCCACACGCTCGCGAAAACTGCCAGGGGTCTCCGGCGTGGTCGGCTGATCGCCGCGGCGGCCTGCCTCGTCGCCTGCTCCCCAGGCGCCGATACCCCCGCCGTCGACGGCGAGTGGGCCTACACGGTGCGGTGCAGCTACTGCCACGACGTGCCGAACGGGATCGGGGCCGCGGTCACGCCCGGGGTCTTGGCCGCGTACTCCACCGTCGGGCAACTAGACCGCTACCTGCGGGTGGCCATGCCCCACGAGGCTCCCGGCAGCCTGGCGGACAGCGAGTACGACGCGATTCTCCGGTACCTGATCGAGAGCCGCGAGATGGTGCCCGGAGCGACCGATGAGTGGCCGCTGCCGGACTCGACGCGGCTGGAGCCGCGCTAGCAGCTTGCCTCCCTGCGTTGTACCGTCTCATACGAGGTCGCGCCTCATGTCAACCAATCAGCTACCCGTCTATCGTCACCACCGAGGTGATCCGCCCATGAGGCCTTTCCTAGTAGCAGCCCGTGGACAAACCTCCCACGGCATTCGAGCGGCGCTGCATCCCCGCTGGGCCGCTTCGCTCTGCGTTGCTCCTCGGACCAATAGCGCTGCGGCTATTGGCCCTTCGTCGCGCCTTGCCAGCGGGGCGCTTCGCCGCTCTCGGTGCTCGCGCGAGATTATCCACGGACTGCTAGCGCTCCTCGCGGCGTCGCTAGCCGTCGGGCCCGCAGCGGCTCCAGGGCCCTTGGCGGCGCAGGAGGTCCTCTCCGTCCACGCCGGAGGCGTCCGTTCGACCTTTGTGAAGGTCCGTGGAAATCGATCGTTCCATGCGATTTCGGGGAGCAGCGTCCGTGCCGCCATGACTGTTCCGCTGACCGGTCCCCTCGCGATCCAGCTTGCTGTGAGTCACACGGGAAAGGGTGCGGCCTCTGGTCTGGGAGATGCCGAAGCCAGCCAGGAAATGCGCTTCAGCCTCCTGGAGTTCCACACGCTGCTCAAGGCAGGCACAGATCCGAGGCGGTCGGTATCGGCGCACCTGCTCTGGGGAGCCTCGGTGGCGGGTGTGGTGAAGTGCACAACCGGCGACCTCGGTGACCCTGACGAGACGGAGTGCTCTGACGATGGCCTGGTGATTTCCCCAACCGACATCGGCGCATCCTTCGGGGTTGGAGTCGAGGCGGCGGTCACCGATCGACGGTACAGGATCTCCCTTGACGCGCTGAGAACGATCAGTCTCTTCGACCTGCGTGCGGACTCGTGGGGCGAAGTCAGGAACACCTCCTTGACGTACACCCTTGGCTTCGGAGTGCCGGTCGGCTAGCCACATTGTAAAGTGTGCTTTACAATGTGGAAACCATGGTTTACAATTTCCTCACAGTCGAGCCGTTGGCTACCAAGGGGGACCGGGGACCGCTGGGACGCCCGGTTCGCGCGGCACGCGCGGCCGCGGTCTCAAGCCCCGAACTCCTCGCCCGCGCCTGCTCCAGAACCCGGGCCTCGGCGGTCACCGGCGTCCGGTGTTCGTGGCCTGTCTTCTCGTGCTCCGCCCTCCACCAGATGTCCTGGGGGTCAGAGGGGGCCCGGCCCCCCGCCAGCCTCCGCAGGGAACGTCCCGGAGTGTGCCACATTCAATGTCAGAAAGTGTGCCATTTTCAATGCCGATTGACAATTCGGGCTCATTGGCCGCCGGGGCTCGCAAACAAGGGATCGACGCGTGCGTAGCTCGCCTCCATGCCGTCCTCGATCCCGGTCTCGATCATCGTATCTCGGGTCGCCTCATCGGGGAAGACCATGCGCATCGTCAACAGAGCGCCTTCACCGTCGGCTTCGAAGCGGGTCTCAACGCGGTATTCGGCCGTCGTGTCGTCCAGCTCCATCCGCTCGCTGTGGACGATGCGCGTGCCAGACTCGATCTCGAGCACCTCACCCGTGATCCCGAACCGGTATCCATCATCGTTCTGCCATTCGTAGTGGATACGCCCCCCGGGGTTACCCTCGTTCACGCACACCGTCATTGACCATCCGGGCGGTCCGAGCACCCACTGCCGGATAAGCTCCGGGTCGGTGTGTGCGCGATAAAGCGCCTCAGGCGAGGACTTGAAACGGCGCGTTGCGACGATATCCGTCTCCCCTTCCCTGGTGAGAGTGAGGTTGCTCATTCGGCCCCTTTCGTGTCCGCAGATCCCTTGGCGAGGAGGCGAGACGGTGTCGCCCGCGTCGCGGCATCGGCTCCGTGACTGGCGACAAAGTCCGAGGCCCCCTGGGGAAGTAGCAGATCATCGGCAATCGCCGCGATCTCCTCGGCCTCCCGCCACGCCTGCTCCAGCCGCCACAACTCGCCCTCGAGCGCCCGGCGCTCATCCTCCTCGTGCAGCGCCATCTCCAGGGCCAGTCGCAACGGCTTCGGCAGCTTGACAACATACCCGGGAACCCCCCGGTACCTGTGGTCCCCGCCATGTCCTGCAACCTGCTCCAGGAATCCCTGCGCATGCCGGTGGTGGCCGATCTCCGATACGGCGGACTGGACTGTGCGGTCGGTGCCGCCGAACACGTTGAGTCCCGGAAGAACCGCTCGAAGCACACGGAGCGCATCGTCGCCCTCGAACCACTCCTTGCTGCCCATAGGTCCCTTTACCTGCACGCGAAAGGGCACCCCCTTGCCGGACGAACGGATACGGGTGGCGTACGCCCCCCGGCGGTTCATCCACCGGAGCCGCCCGTCCTCCGGACGAAAGTAGACCGTGGGGCGGAAGCTGTTCCACAGGTTCGCAATGTTCACTCCCTGAAAAGCAAGGCCCGCGCCCGCGGCTCCTCCCGCGGCCCCGGCGAGCGCGACGCCGCCGGCCAGCCCCACACCGGCCGCGCCCCAGTTGAGGATGGTGCGCCGCCGACGCCTTCCGAACTGGTCCCCGTACCGCCACGCCGCGAACTCCGGCCTGAGCGGATTCCCGATCCGCACCAGTTCCAGCCCCTCCGGGTGGCGTGCCAGCCCGATGTTCTCGGACGAAGTGCGGATGCGGGTGCCGCGAAACAGCGTCTCGCAATTCTCGACGGCCTCCCAGCGCTCCTCGAGCGGCGTCAGGTTCCAGCGCTCGCACTTCCTGCACACGACCCACAGGCGTCCCTTGGCGGCATCGAAGGCGAGCCGGCGTCCGACCGGAAAGGTCTCTACAACCTCGTTGGAGCCGAGGGGCTTCTTGCAGTACATGCAAGTGGTGTACATCGTGGTTGCGAACGATTGGGTTCAGAGGAAATCGGCGGGAATAATAGGCCCGGTCCGCCGTCATGAACGATACTCCTGCCGGGGATCGTTGTCACCAGATGGAAGCTGCCAGCAGTGCTATTCGCGAAGCACGGGTCTCGGGGGAGTATTACGAGCGGTGACAGGATATCTGTTGGGGGCACTCGCGGTGCTCGTGGCTGTGGCCGGGTGGAGGGTCCGGCACCGGCTGCGTCGCCAGACCCGAAGCGGGGTGACGGATGAGATCGTCCATCAAATCGAGACGGTCGGCTGGGTAGACTCGGAAGACGTCGAGCCGATCGACCTGGAGCAAGTACGTGCCGAGGAGGCCGAGTTCTGGGCCCAGAGCTGGGACGAAGCTGAAGAGCACCGGTAGGGACAGGAAGTAGCAGGTCCGGCCCACGGACCCCTACCCGAACTCGATCCCCTGCGCGAGCGGCAGCTCGGTGCTCCAGTTGACCGTATTCGTCTGGCGACGCATGTACGCCTTCCAGGAGTCCGAGCCCGACTCCCTTCCCCCTCCGGTATCCTTCTCTCCCCCGAACGCCCCCCCGATCTCGGCCCCCGATGTCCCGATGTTGACGTTGGCGATCCCGCAGTCGCTGCCCCGGTGCGACAGGAAGTACTCGGCCTCGCGCACATGGTCGGTGAAGATCGCCGACGACAGGCCCTGCGGCACGCCGTTGTGCAGCGCGACCGCCTCCTCCAGCTCGCCGACCGAGGCCCGCCGGGAGGAGTCGGCACCTCCGTACCCGACGATGTAGAGGATCGGCGCGAAGGTCTCCTCCTGCACGATCGCGAAGTGGTTCTCGGCCGCGGCTATGCAGGGGGTGACGTAGAGTCCGCCCGGGTACGAGTCGCCGTCCAGGCGCTCACCCCCGTACAGGATCTCGCCCCCCTCCTCCACCACCCGGCGGCGCGCCTCCAGCAGGTCGTCCACGGCCCGGCGGTTCACGACGGGCCCCATCAGGGTGCCGGCGTCGAGAGGGTCGCCGATGCGCACGTCCCGGTAGGCGCGCACCAGCCGCTCGACAAGCTCGCCCTGCACGGAGCGGTGAACGATGACGCGCCTCGTGCTGGTGCACCGCTGCCCCGCCGTGCCGACCGCACCGAAGAGAATCGAGGGGACCGCCAGATCCAGGTTGGCGTGCGCCGTGACGACGATCGCGTTGTTGCCCCCCAGCTCGAGGATCGTCCGGCCCAGCCGCCCGCCCACCACCTGGGCCGCCCTCCTCCCGACCGCGCACGAACCCGTCGCCGAGACCAGCGGCAGCCGCCGGTCGGCCAGGATACGCTCGCCGACCGTCGCGCCGCTCCCCACCGCCAAGGAGAAGACCGCCGGATCGACGCCATTGGCCAGGCAGACCCGCTCGGCGATCCTGGTCACCGCTACGGCCGTGAGCGGGGTGGCCTCCGACGGCTTCCAGAGCGTGGCGTTTCCGCAGACGGCTGCGATGGCCGCATTCCACGACCACACCGCCACGGGGAAGTTGAAGGCGCTGATCACACCCACCACTCCGAGCGGGTGCCACTGCTCGCGCATGTGGTGGTCGGGACGCTCGCTCGCCATGGTGAGCCCGTAGAGCTGGCGGGACAGGCCGACGGCGTAGTCGCAGACATCGATCATCTCCTGGACTTCGCCCTCGCCCTCGCTCCGGATCTTCCCGGTCTCGAGGGTGACGAGCGCACCGAGCGCCGCCTTCCGCTCGCGAAGCGCGTTGCCCAGCTGGCGCACCACCTCTCCCCGCCTGGGCGCAGGCAGGCGGCGCCACTCGAGGAACGCCCCCTGCGCCCGGGCCGCGATCGTGTCGTACTCGGCCGCGGTGACGTGAGCGACCGTCGCCAGGCGCGACCCGTCGATCGGCGTGCGGGCCTCCCGCTCGGGACCGGAGCCGACCCACTCGCCCGCGAATCCCCCCGGGTTCCGCTCGCCCAGCCCGAGCGATCCGAGGATCTCCGCCGAAGTCGCGGAGCCCGCAGCCGGCGCGGTCGCCGTCCTTCCGGAAGTTGGTTGCGTCATGCTATTCGGTCCTCAACTCAATGGCGTCAATGGCGTGGTCCTCGACTCAATGGCTTCCGGCTGACCCGAGACCGAGAACACCTTGCAGATACCACGCCGCGAGCGAATCTCCCCACAGGTAGGCGATCGCCGCGCCGAGGGCGAGGAAGACACCGAAGGGCACCGGTCTGCCGGTCTTCAGCGACACGGGGCCAAAGATAGCCGAACCGAGGAGCGCGCCGATGAAGAGCACCAGCGGGACCATCGCCGGGCCGAGGAAGGCGCCGACCATCGCCATCATCTTGATGTCGCCGCCGCCCAGCGCCTCCCTCCCCAGGGCGGCCCTGGCACCCAGAGCGACGATCCAGAGGAGGCCGAAGCCGAGCGCAGCGCCCGCCACCGCTTCGCCTAACCCGATGCCCCCTGGCAGCGGCGCCAGCAACACCCCCAGCGCGGCTCCCCCCAAGGTGAACTGGTCCGGAATGATGTAGGTGCGCGCATCGGAGACGGCGGCGCCGAGGAGAATCGTCAGGAAGATCACGGCATTTGCCGTATCCACGGTCGCGCCAAGGTGGAGGAGGGAGAGCGCCCAGATCAGCGCCGAGGCCACCTCCACCAGGGGGTACCGGAGACTCCGCCTCTCCCGGCAGCGGGGACACCGGCCCCCAGCCGCCAGGTGGCCGACCACCGGGACCACTCCACGCCAGTCGATCCGGGCCGAGCAGTGCGCGCACCTCGGCCACCCCGACGGCACCGGGCCGACAGCCGGCCACCGCTCCACGCAGAGGTTCAAGAGCGATCCGGCACAGGCACCGAGCAGAGCCGCGACCGCCACCGGCCAAGCCTCGCCCACGACTACCGATCCGGAGCCTCGCGGCGCCGCTGCGGCCCCCTCGGCCCCATCCCGGAGAACGCCTCGCCCACGACTACCGGTCCGGACCCTCGCGGCGCGGCTCCCGCCGGGTTGGATCGCTCAGCTGCATCAGTCGGTACATGAGTATCGAGCCCGCGACCGCCACATTGAGCGAGTCGGCACCACGCGCCAGGGGAACCGCAACCAGGGGCGCGGCCCCGCATGGGCGAGGTGCGATGCCCCGGCCCTCGTTGCCCACGACCAGCACCCAGTCGGGCTCCCTGGCCTCGGCCACCTCCTCGGGCGGAGCGCCGGTCGCGTCCGCGTAGAGGAGATTCACGCCTCCGCGAGGAGCAGCCGAGGCACCGCCCCCCACCTCGTCCCCCACCCAGGGCGGCGGAGCCAGGAGCGGTAGGTGAAATACAGAGCCAGCGCTGGCGCGCACCGCCTTCGGATTCCAGGGATCGACCGTACCGGGGCCGATCGCGACTCCGTCGAGGCCCAGCGCCCACGCCGAGCGCACGAGCGCGCCCAGATTCCCAGGCACCTGCACGCCGACGGCAAGGAGGTGGCGCCCCCGGGCCAGCGAGGCTGGCGAGAGGGACGGCGGAACCACGCACGCCAGCGCCGCCCTCGGCGCCTCGGTCGAGCAGAGACGGGCGACCGCGGAGTCCGTAGCAAGGACCGTCTCCACCTGCCGCTCCCGCGCGGCGTACGCAATCTCCCGGCCGCGAGCGCCGCTCCCGTACTCCTCCCCGAGGAGCAGCCAACGCACCTCCACCTCCGACCGAAGCGCTTCGAGGATCACCTCCGGCCCCTCGGCGAGCGCCAGACCCGTCCGCTCGCGCCCCCGCCGCGAGGCGAGGCGACGCGCCAGGCGCTCCTTAGATTGGCTGATCCCCGTCACTTCGCTACCGGCCCAAGGAGCGACACAGAGCGAAGCGAGGGACACTGGGATTGTAAACCATGGATTACATATTGTAAAGCGTAGATTACATTATGGACAAGCGAACGAAGCGGTCCACCGTCGCGCTGACAATCGCCGGGAGCGACAGCGGCGGGGGCGCAGGCTTGCAGGCCGACGTGCGGACCTTCCACCAGTGGGGCGTCCACGGCGTCGTGGCGGTCACGGCGGTGACGGCGCAGAACACGGTCGGCGTGCAGCGCGTCCATGCGATGGAGCCGCAGATGGTCGCGGCCCAGATCGAGAGCGTGGCCGTCGATCTGGCACCCCGCGCCGTCAAGTCGGGGATGCTGGGCACGGCCGAGGTCGTCGCCGCGGTCGCCGCGTCGATCAGGCGCTCCCGGCTCGGCCCGTACGTGCTGGACCCGGTGACGGTCTCGACGAGCGGCGACGAGCTGCTGGCGCCCGATGCGGTCGCGGTGCTCAGGGGCAGCCTGCTGCCGCTCGCCGCCGTCGTCACGCCCAACCTCCCGGAGGCGGCTCTGCTGACAGGACGCGAGGTGGCAGGCCCCGGCCAGATGGCCGAGGCGGCGCGGGCGCTCGTCGAGATGGGGGCGGGAGCGGCGCTCGTCACCGGAGGGCACCTCCCAGGCGAGGAGGTGCTGGATCTCTACTGGGACGGCGAGGCCGAGCTCGCCTACCGCGGCCCGAGGCTGGGCGCAGGCGATGTGCACGGCGGGGGGTGCACGCTGAGCGCCGCCATAGCGGCCGCCCTGGCCCGGGGGGCGGAGGTGCGGCAGGCGGTCGCCGCCGCCGTGCGCTGGGTCCGAAGCGCGATAGCGACCGCGCCCGAGCTGGGGGGTGGCGCAACGCCGGTCAACCACTTCGCTCCGCCCCCGTCGCTGGCGCGCCCGCCGGGAGCGCCCCCACCAGCCGGGTCAGGACCGTAGCGAGCACCCTGCCCCCCTCTTCGGCACGGTGCAGCGTGTCGGCGTGCGAGATCGGCCCGGCGGCGAGCCCCGCCGCCCGGTTCGTCACCACCGAGAGCGCGAGGACGCGCTGCCCGCCCGCCCTGGCGACCGTCGCCTCCGGGACGGTCGACATCCCCACCACGTCGGCACCTGCGGCGGCGAGCGCCCGCACCTCGGCCGGCGTCTCGAAGCTGGGCCCCGCCACCGCCCCGTAGACGCCGAGCGGCAGCTCGACATCCATCTCGCGGGCAATCGACTTCGCCAGCGCCATCAGAGCGGGGTCGTAGGGGCGGCTCATATCGGGAAATGGTGCCTCGCCCTCGAGCGGAGGCACGGTCAGGATCGGGCGGAACATCAGGTTCAGATGATCCTCCACGAGGACGATCCCACCCGGGTGCAGGTCGGACCGGATGCCCCCCACGGCGTTCGTCAGGATCAGCATCTCGGCGCCCAGCCGCCGTCCCACCCTGACCGGCGCGGCCACGGCATCGGGCTCCGCCCCCTCGTAGAGGTGCAGACGCCCCGACTGCAGGAGCACCTCGACCCCGCCGACGCGCCCGAGCACGAAACAGCCGTCGTGGCCCTGCACGGAGGTGCGCACGAATCCGGGGAGCCTACCGAAGGGCACGCGCGTGGGATCGCTGACCACCCGCTCCATCTCGCCCAGACCGCTCCCGAGCACGATGTGGACCGCCGGGTTCATTCCCCCCTCCTCGCCGAGGATCCGCGCCCACTCGCGAATGCGTCCCGCCCGGCCCGAGCGGCCCGTCAGATCAGCACTCCCGCGATCGCGGCCGTCATGAATGCGGCGATCGATCCCCCGATCATGGCCCTTAGGCCCAGCCGCGCCAGATCCTCGCGGCGCGACGGCGCGATTCCCCCGATCCCGCCGATCTGGACCGCGATCGAGGCGAAGTTGGCGAACCCGGAGAGGGCGTAGGCGGCGATCGTCGCAGAGCGCGCGCTGAGCGATCCGTCGGCCATCTCGCCGGTGAGGCCCAGGAACGCGACGAACTCGGTGGCCACCGTCTTGAGCCCCATGAGCGATCCCACCGTGGCCGCATCCTCCCAGGCCACCCCCATCAACCAGGCAACCGGTGCCAGGAGCCACCCGAGCATCCCTTCAAGCGTCAGTCCCTCCAGGCCGACGAGTCCGCCCACCCACCCGAGCACCGCGTTCAGGAGCGCGATCATCGCCAGGAAGGCCAGGAGCATGGCCCCGACGTTGAGCGCGAGCGACATCCCCTCGCTCGCCCCCCGGGCCGCGGCCCCTATCACATTCACGTCGGGCCGCTCGATCCGTGCAGCCGACCGGCCCGCCGTCGCAGGCTTTCCCGTCTCGGGGACCATCAGCTTGGCCACGACCAGGGCGGCTGGGGCGGACATGAGCGACGCCGCCATCAGGTGACCGGCTATGTCGGGGAAGAACCCGGCGAGCATTCCCACGTACGCAGCCATGACCCCGCCCGCGACCGTCGCGAAGCCGCCCGTCATGACGGACATCAGCTCCGACCGCGTCATCCCCGCGATGAATGGCTTCACCAGCAGGGGTGCCTCGGTCTGGCCGACGAAGATGTTCCCGGCCGCCGAAAGCGTCTCCGCGCCGCTGGTTCCCATGGTGCGCTGCATGACCCACGCGATCCCGCCGACGACGCGGTGCATGACGCCCAGGTGATAGAGCACCGTCATGACCGAGGCGAAGAAGATGATGGTGGGCAGGACGTTGAAGGCCACGAACGCGCCGGTGCGGGCCACCTGGCGCCCCTCGGCGACGAAGTCCCCGTTGCCGGGCTCGCCGACGCCGACCGGCACGTTGTTCCGCACCAGGTCGCCGAAGATGAACTCCGCCCCGGCGAGCGTGAACCCGACCCCCGCCATGATGATGTCGTTGGCGACTGCGAAGACGGCCGCGCCGAAGGGAGTCCTGAGAATCAGGAGCGCGAAGACGAACTGGAGCCCGAGCCCCCAGAGCACGATTCGCCACGGCACCCTCCGCCGGTCGACGCTGAGCGCCCAGGCCCCGACGGCCAGGAGCCCGATCCCGAGGAGCGACCTGAGCCTCGCCGCCATCTCCCACCCGCGGTCCGTCTGCGCCGGCTCGGCGACTGCGCCCGGGTGCACCCCGGAAGCGAGCTCCAGGGTGCTCTCCAGACCTAGGATGGTCGTGGGCTCGAGGAGCGTCGCGAGGTCGCCGACGGTCAGGCTACCGCTCCGCTCGTCGGGATGGTCCGGTCAGGATGGAGGCGTTCCCGTCGGCCCCCCGCGCGCCGAATGGGTTCGGGTGGGCCGTCCGCCATGTCCGAGCGCTCCCAACCCATGTCCGTTCCTTTCCGAGACTGGTTCGCTGGCCCGAGGTGCCGGAGTCCGTGCGGACCGCCCGTGGCCCCCCCGGGACGAGCGCCGAAGCATCGTGGCCAACCGATATACTCGGCGGCAGGGCGCGTTCTCGTCAACCGGGACGGGGGGACGGCAGGCTGGCGTGGCGACCGGTGGCTCGTTCGGAAGCGAGCCTGTGGTCGAACCGACGATGGGCAATCGCAGCTCGACCGCAGTTCAGAGTGTCAACTACACTATACATTCCGTAAACTGTGGTGGTGATTGTGCCCCTAGGTCAAGAATGAAGGAGACGACAGGGCTAGAGACGCCAATCGGCAGGATCATCGGGTGAGAGATCTGCGATGCGATTCTCAAGCCTTCGTTCTGATGCAAACGCCTTTTCTCGCGACGTTCGAGATCTGCGATCTCGGATTGAAGATCACGACGCTGCTTCTTAACGTTATGGCGTGCAACAAAAACAACTCGTGTTCGTCTCAAAGCTGCGATAGCTCGGGCCAGCAGCGAGATTGATCAATATTGCAGCGTGCTAGCCTGACCGCAGGCTACGATGGCCTGACGATCTCACGAGGAGTCGTCATGAGGGCCGCTGCTAATCTGACTACCGGGAAGATGACGAGACCGCGCGGTGACCGCAAGGTTGCGGTATGGCGCTAGAATTCCGCTATACTACAGCCGCACGGCTGGTACCCTGGACGGAGGACGAGAGATGAGTCTGACGCAGGAGGACCGAGACTGGATCGCCGGAGCGATACGGGATGGGGTCCAGTCTGGACTGAAGCCCGTCGAGAGGCGGCAGGGCGAACGACTGGAGGCGGTCGAGAGGCGGCAGGGCGAACGACTGGAGGCAGTCGAGGGGCGGCTGGGCGAACGACTGAAGGCAGTCGAGGACGGACTCGAAGACGTCAGGGAGGATATCGCCGACCTGCGACGCCATCTCGACGGCGTGATCGACGAGCGGTTTCCGCCCGTAGATCAGTCGCAGCCGAAATCGGGGTCCGCGCGACCATCCGCAATCCCCCTAGCCGCGAGTGAGCGCTAGGGTGTCTCGGAAACCCATGACTCGATCCCGTCGCTTGCTGACGGCCGCATCCTGCCTAGCTTCTACCCGCGACGCAAAGTGATCGAGGTTTGATCGCCGTCGGGATCATGCCGGACGCCAATCGGTATTCTCGGCGGCATGGAGCGTTCTCGTCAACTGGGACGGGAGCACGGCGACATGGCGTGGCGACCGGTGGCTCGTTCGGAAGCGGGCCGGTGGTCGCCTGGCGATGGGCAACCGCGGCTCGATTGCAATCCAGAATGTCAACTACACTATACATTCCGTAAACTGCGGTTTACGTTTGGGATCGAGTTAGTCCTCCAAGCCGCCGCACCTTGCCCGCCCCAACCCGAATCTCGAATTTCCATCTATGCCTTCCGACATCGAGATCAGGTTCGGCAGCACTAGGGGAAAGCCCGAGGTCTACCGTCGCGTCCAAGTCCGTCTGGATCCGCCCGGAAGCTTCACGGACGCTCTGGTCCTGAAGAAGGAGGCCCGGGACGACGGGTTAGATACGAAGTTCGATGTGGAGTGGGCGGCGACCGAGGAGCTTGAGCGGAGTGCGGAAGCCGAGCTCCTCCGGGTGGAGAAGCCACACTCGGCCAAGCACGTCAAGGCAGAACTAAAGAGGGTCCTTAAGGTCGCGCCGCGCCGCTGCTTCCCGCCCGAGGCCGAGGTACCGCTCGACTTAGCCGTGAGCATCGCCAATTCGCCGATCGTAAGAGGCGTCCATGCGCGCAAGGAGCCCGAAGCCTGGGAGCAAGAACTCGACGCCGCCGCGCTGGGCCGCGCCCGGATGGCCGATCGGGCGGACGACGAGGAAGGTCCGCCGATGCCGGAACTCTTCCAGTGGGTACCGTGGTTCGAGGACTTGGCCGCGATGGTGGGGGAGGTGCGGCGGGAGGGCCTCGTGGAGGGGGCGAAGAGGGTGGATTGGGCGGAGTTGAAGTGCGCCGTACTCGACCAGGGGGACGAGAAGGCAGACCCCCTTACGTTCTTCTACCATCTTGCGTCGATCGCTGGGACCAAGGCGGAAAACAGGGAGAAGGTCTACTCGAGCATAGCGGATGTATTCGAGATCCAGAGCAGCCTCGACTACAGCGTCGATCATTGCTTCATATTTCCGATCCCGCCGGGGCTCGCGGTTCAATTCAACAAGACTGGAGCCGACCCGGACCTGTTGTGGAAGATGTTCGACCGGGCGCGCACTGCCGATGCCACATCCTACGACGCCGTCAGCGCCGACACTTTCGCCAAGGTGTTGCAAGTCAAGGGCATTCGCATTCCGAAGCTCACGCAGGTCCTCTTTCTGATCAATCCGAGAGCGTTTCTCCCCTTTGACGAGCAGGCCCTAACGCCGCTGGGGATCAGCAGGTTCACGAAACCTCCTGCCAAGATGTCGTGGACTGACTACTTGGAGGAAATGGGGAGGATCCATACCGTCTTCCCCGGCTGTCGGCCCTACGAGCTCAACGCCATCGGCTACCTGTGGACGAGTGGACGCCTACCGCGTAACGGCAATCGCTGGTATCAGATCGGTACGAGAGACGACGAGTGGCCAGACTTCCGGGACAACAACTGGATCCACCACGGTGGGCAGGGCGATCAACAACCCGGGCCACTCCACGAACCCAAACCGGGCGATGTCGTCCTTGTCCGCTCGGGGAGACGGGAAGGGCGGGGAATCGGTATCGTGTACCGCAACGACTACCAGGAGCAGTCACATCAGGACGATCGCATTCACGTGCTGTGGGTGAACAAGGCGCGAGCACCCCTTGCCGCAGACATGCAGGCGGTCCGTTTTTCCAGGGTCGGCCGCAGCGCCTACGATGCCTTCGCCAAGTCCGACGCCTATTCGGCCACACTGCGCTTGTTGGAACCGCCACCAGACGGTCCGTTGCCACCCCCCGTCCAACACGACCTCAACACCATCCTCTACGGCCCCCCGGGCACCGGCAAGACCTGGCACTCCGTCAACCGCGCGGTCGCGATCGTCGAGGGTCGCGAGGTCTCCGAGGTGGACCGCGAGGCCCGCGCCGATGTCAAGCACCGATTCGAAGAGTACCGCGCCGCCGGGCGGATCGAGATGGTCACCTTCCACCAGAACACCACCTACGAGGACTTCGTCGAAGGGATCAGGCCCGTCCTGGCGGGAACGCTCACCCGCGATACCGAGCCCTCGCCCGAGCGGGGGCACGTCGGCGACGTACAGTACGAGATGTCGCGCGGCATCTTCCGCCGCATCGCCGAGCGCGCCGAGGCAAATCCCGATGAGCGCTACGTGCTCATCATCGACGAGATCAACCGAGGCAACATCGCGCGCATCTTCGGCGAACTGATCACACTGATCGAGGACTCGAAGCGGATCGGCGGGCACGACGAGGCGCGCGTGACACTGCCTGGCTCGAAGACCGACTTCGGCGTACCAGCCAACTTGTACGTCCTCGGGACGATGAACACCGCGGATCGGTCGATCGCCCTGCTGGACACGGCGCTCCGGCGGCGGTTCGTGTTCGAGGAGATGATGCCCGATCCGTCCCACCCCGGCATCGCCGACGACATCGACGGGATCGATTGCGGGAAGCTCTTGGGCGCCATGAACCGGCGAATCGCCGTGCTCCTGGACCGGGAGCACCAGATCGGACACACCTACTTCCTGCGCGTCGACACCGTCGCGGCTCTGGCGAGCGCGTTCCGGCACCGGATCGTGCCGCTGCTGCAGGAGTACTTCTTCTACGACTGGGAGAAGATCCGGGCGGTTCTGAACGACAACGGATTCGTCCGGAAGTCGGATCCGCCGGACGAGCTGGTCCGACTGGACCTGGAGGATGCGGACCGGAGCGTGTACGACCTGGCACCGGACGACTACAAGCGGTGGACCGACGCAACCGCCTACCGGAAGATCTACGAGACGCCGAAAACGAGCGACGACAACCCAGCCCAGGGCGGCTGACACATGCCGACCGCCCCTCTGGCGCGACATCATAATCGTACCGCACCCAGCATCAAGGTCGTCCGCGAATACGAGGCGCTCACCGGACTGCACAGGGACGACGAGCGCGACCTGATGCGATTCGCCCTCGCGCAGTCGGACGACGACGGGCACCGGCAGCCGCCGGTCTTCGTGGTCAGGAACGGCAGCCTCATTGGGCAAAACTACGTAGGGATCATCGAAACGCGCCGGGGGACCGTGATCGAAATCCTGCCGAAGATCGATCTTTCGCCCCGTGGAGAGGAGGACACGCGGCGCGTCTTCCTGACCATGCTCCGGGATTGGAGCGGTCTCGGGCACGCGCAGCTCGACGACGCCAGCATACGTGCGATCCGCCGGTTCGACATGTTCGAGGCGTTCGTCCATCTGTTTCTTACGAGCGTCGTCCTGCTGACCCGGCGTGGTCTCGCCCGCGCGTACCGGACGCGGGAGGCGAACCTTCCCCGCCTTCGAGGGCGGATCCTCTTTCCGCGACACGTCCGAGACAATCTCGTCGACCGCTCGCGGTTCTACGTCGGCTACGACGAGTTCACCTCAAACCGGCCAGCCAACCGGCTGATCCACCTGGCGCTGCAGCGGCTCACGGCTCTCGTGCGCCACCCCGCGAACCGGCAGCGAATTCACCAGCTGCGCATCGTCTTCTCCGACGTTCCCGCGTCAACCAACATCGACCACGACTGGGCGCGGCACAGCGTGGACCGCTCGATGCGGCACTACGACACCGTGATGCCGTGGGTGGGGTTGTTCCTCTTCGGCCACGGGCTTGCCACGTTCTCCGGCCCGCACCTCAGCCGCGCCCTCCTGTTTCCGATGGAGGAGGTGTTCGAGGACTTTGTCACAGCTTCCGTCCGCCGACACCAGCGCAGATTCGCGGTACACGCGCAACGACCGATGCGGCACCTGGCGGTGGACGATACTGAGAGGCCCGCGTTCCGGCTGAGGCCCGACATCGTACTGATGGAGCGCGGCCAGGTCCGGTTCGTCCTGGATGCGAAGTGGAAGCCCCTCGATCCCGGCGCGCCGAACCACGGCGTCATCCAGGCCGACGCGTACCAGCTCTTCGCCTATGGGCGGACGTACGGGTCCCAGCGCGTGGTCCTCGTATATCCGAGGACGGCGGGGTTTCGCGAGACGCAGAGCTTCCAATTCGTCGGCCACCGTGAGCCAAACCTAGAGCTGGATTGCTTCCCCTTCGATGTGGCCGACGCGAAGGGGAGCGTGCGCGAGATGATGCAGTTCCTGGCGCGTCGGCGGGTGACCGGCCGCCGCGAAGATGCGCGGCGAGCCGAGGTCTCAGTCTCGCCCGTCCTGGAACACCGGCCCGGCGTCACGGCCCCGGGCACCTGACTCGACCGCGCTCCCGAAGGACGCCTGCGCCCAGGGACCCGAGCCTGATGATCCGATGAGACAGGGAGGCGAATATACGGCCGCCCGTTTGACCGGATGCAGTTACTAAACTACGATAAATCGTAAGGAATCACTACAGGAGGGGAGCCATGCTGGTCAGGATCACATCGAAGCGCCAGGTGACCTTTCCCGCTCGAGTGCTGGAGGCGATGGGCGTGCGGCCCGGCGACCGTCTCGAGTTGGAGGAGAGTCCCGACGGGTTTGTCGTGCGCCCACACCGAATCGACCTATCCCGCCTGGCACCGCTGCGGGGCAGGCTGCGAACTGGATCCGAGGCTTTCGACATCCACTCCTTCCGTGCAGAGCCCCATGATCCGGCGCTACGGGATTGACACTTCCGTGTTGGTGCGGCTGCTGACGGGCGTACCCGAGGCGGACTTCGCCCAGTCCGTTTAAGGACTGATGACTACACGCGCGAAGATCTGGATGTTCTAACCCTGGACAAGGCGATGGCATCCCTTCCTCGTGTCCGGATTCTCCAAGCGGAGACTGCCTGACCGCACCCCCACACCCCCCCACTCCTGCCAAAATGGCAGACGCTGCACCAAATTTCCTGCCAAAATGGCAGACTGGCTGCCCTAATCCTGCCGGAGTGCCCCGAAACTGGCACGCTTGCCCCGTCGGCTCCCGGCAAGCAACTTGCGCTAGCGCGGAAGGTCGCCTTCGGACGATGCCGGAGGACGGCGCTCCCCAAGCGCGCTTCGATCGCTTGGATTCCAGAACCCCGGAAAGGATGTCAGAGCGATGGGCAAGATTATCGGCATAGACCTCGGAACGACCAACTCTGTGGTCGCCGTCATGGAGGGCGGCGAGCCCGCGGTGATCCCCAACTCGGAGGGAGGGCGCACCACCCCATCCGTGGTCGCCTTCGCCAAGGACGGCGAGCGGCTCGTGGGACAGGTCGCGCGGCGGCAGGCGATCACCAATCCCGAGAACACGATCTCGTCGATCAAGCGCTTCATGGGGATGCGCTACTCGGAGGTGGAGAGCGAGCGCAAGCGGGTCCCGTACAAGGTGTCGCGCGACGCGAAGGACAGGGTCGTCGTGGACCTGCCCCACGGCGGCAAGACCTTCACCCCGCCCGAGATCTCGGCCGTCGTGCTGCAGAAGATGCGCCAGACTGCCGAGGAGTACCTGGGCGCCACCGTCACCGATGCGGTGATCACCGTGCCCGCCTACTTCAACGACGCGCAACGCCAGGCCACCAAGGACGCGGGCAAGATCGCCGGCCTCAATGTGCGGCGGATCATCAACGAGCCCACGGCGGCTGCGCTGGCGTACGGCCTCGACAAGAAGCTGGACCAGAAGATCGCCGTCTTCGACCTGGGCGGCGGCACCTACGACATCTCGATCCTGGAGATCGGCGACGGGGTCTTCGAGGTGAAGGCGACCAACGGCGACACGCACCTGGGCGGCGACGACTTCGACCAGGTCCTCATCGACTGGCTGGTGGCCGAGTTCAGGCGCGACCAGGGGATCGACCTCTCCCAGGACTCGATGGCGCTCCAGCGCCTCAAGGAGGCCGCCGAGAAGGCGAAGATGGAGCTCTCCTCGCGCACCTCCACCGACATCAACCTGCCCTTCGTGACCGCGACCCAGGAGGGGCCCAAGCACCTCAACTACGAGCTCACCCGGGCCCACTTCGAGCGCCTGGTCGACGATCTGGTGCAGAGGGCGATCCCACCGATGCGGCAGGCCCTCTCCGACGCCGGTCTCGAGCCGGGTGACATCGACGAGGTCGTCCTGGTGGGCGGATCGACCCGGATTCCGAAGGTGCAGCAGATCGTGGAGGAGTTCTTCGGGCAGGAGCCCCACAGGGGGGTGAACCCCGACGAGGTGGTGGCGGTCGGCGCGGCGATCCAGGGCGGCGTCCTCGCGGGCGACGTCAAGGACGTGCTGCTCCTCGACGTGACTCCGCTCTCGCTCGGGATCGAGACGCTGGGCGGGGTGATGACGACTCTGATCGAGCGCAACACCACCATTCCGACGAAGAAGATGGAGGTCTTCTCGACCGCCGAGGACACCCAGACGACCGTCGAGATCCACGTGCTCCAGGGCGAGCGGAAGATGGCGATCGACAACCGCACCATCGGGAAGTTCCAGCTCACCGGCATTCCCCCGGCGCCCCGGGGCGTGCCCCAGATCGAGGTCGCCTTCGACATCGACGCCAACGGGATCCTGCACGTCTCGGCGAAGGACCGCGCGACCGAGAAGGAGCAGAAGGTGCGGATCGAGGCCTCGGGCGGGCTCAGCGACACCGAGATCGACCGGATGGTCAGCG
The DNA here is from genome assembly GCA_026706635.1 of Gemmatimonadota bacterium. Classification (GTDB taxonomy): domain Bacteria; phylum Gemmatimonadota; class Gemmatimonadetes; order Longimicrobiales; family Gaopeijiaceae; genus Bin94. The sequence continues at coordinate 39,882 of JAPOYJ010000013.1, forward strand.
ACGCCGACAAGTACGCCTCCGAGGACGAGGAGAGGCGCGAGGCGGCCGAGTCCCGCAACAACCTGGACTCGCTGGTCTACCAGGTCGAGAAGGATTCGTCGGAGTGGGGGGAGAAGCTCTCCGAGGAGACGCGCGGTCGCCTGGACAAGGCGCTCGAGCGGGGCAGGAACGCGCTCAAGGGCGAGAGCACGGCGGAGATCAACGAGGCTCGCGACGAGCTGATGCAGGCCTTCAGCGCCGCCGGCCAGGAGGTCTACCAGGCGCAGGCGGCCGAAGCGGCCACCGAGACGGACGGCGGCGGCAACTCAGCCGATGGGGGCGAGGCGTCAGAAGATGGTTCCGGCGAGCCGGTCGAAGACGACATTGTCGACGCCGACTACGAGATCGTCGAGGAGGAGGGCCGGCGATAGCGGTGCCGCGTCCCGCGTGTCAACTAAGGGTCACCGAAAGGAAGCGACGACATGTACGATCCACTGAGAGCGAAGACGAAGGTCGCCCTGTCGGTTGCGGGGTGCTTTCTCCTTGGGATGGCCCTCGTCTCGCAGCTCGGCTTCTCGGGGCCCGCACGCGGGGAGCTCGTTGTGCACACTGGGCCGAGCCTGGTCGACGCGAGCGTGCGGCCAGCGCTCGACCTGAGCGAGTCGTTCGTGAACATCGCCGATGCGGTCACCCCGGCCGTGGTGATGGTCGAGGCCACGCGCGAGCTGCGGCGCGTGCGCCCCAGCGGTGACGGCCGCGACTTCTTCTTCCGCCGCCAGCCTCTGGATACCGTGTCGGACATCGTGATCGTGCCGGCGGGGGGCAGCGGCTTCATCGTGTCGGCCGACGGCTATGTGATGACGAACAACCACGTCGTGGAGTCGGCGGAGCGCATCACCGTATCTCTCAGGGACGGACGCCGATTCACCGCCGAGGTCGTCGGCACCGATCCGACGACCGATATCGCGGTCATCAAGATCGACGGAGAGGACTTTCCCACGGCGTCGCTGGGATCCTCCGCCGAGCTGCGGGTCGGCGAGTGGGTGCTGGCAGTCGGCAACCCCGGCTTCTCACAGGGAGGCCCCTCTCCCGATCTGGACTACACGGTGACGGCCGGGATCGTCTCGGCGCTCGGGCGCTCGCTCAGCCTGATCAATCGGAGCCTAGACCGGGATCCCGACGCCATCGCGCGGCCCGAGTTCGCCATCGAGGACTTCATCCAGACCGACGCGGTCATCAACTCCGGCAACTCGGGTGGACCCCTGGTGAACCTGCGCGGACAGGTGATCGGCGTGAACTCGGCGATAGTCAGCCGCACCGGAGTCTATCAGGGCTACGGCTTCGCGATTCCGATCGACCTGGCACATCGGGTGATGGAGGACCTCGTCGCCCACGGCCGGGTCCGGCGCGCCTTTCTCGGCGTGACGATCGAGTCGGTGGACGAGGCCGACGCCGAATACCTGGGCCTCCCCGAGGTGGCAGGGGCCTTCGTGCAGAGCCTGGGGCCTGACGCACCGGGGGAGCGGGCCGGGATCAGGGAGTACGACGTCATCACCGAGATCGACGGCGAGAAGGTACTGTCGGGGAACGACCTGCAGCACAAGATCGCGCTCAAGGCGCCGCACGACCAGGTGCGCATCACCGTCTACCGCGACGGTTCGCCACTCGAGATAACGGCCACGCTCGGCGAGGCGCCCTTCCGCCGGGGGCCCGCGGCGGCGAGCGCAGCTTCGCGCCGTTCGGCTGACCGTATCGGGATCGTCGAGGTGCGCGACATCGACTCCGGGCTGGCCCGCGAGCTCGGCCTCGAGAGCACCGACGGAGTGCTGATCCTCGAGGTGCAGGCGGGCGGGGCGGCGTGGGAGCGGGCTCTAAGGCGTGGCTGCGTGGTCACCGAGGTCAACCGGCAGCCCACCCGCGATGTCGGCGACTGGCAGGACGCGCTCGATGACTCCGAGCCCGGAAGCGTGGTTTCGGTGATCGCGGCGTGTCCGGACGGCGGGGGCGGCTACGGCGACAGGAGGATGGTGAACATCCGCGTGCCCAGGTAGTCCGCGGGAGGTCCACCCTGGGAAGAGCCGGGGTGGCGCAGACAGGGACGGGGGCCGAGTATCTCCGGCATGACTATCGAGATCGCCTTCGTGCTCGCGCTGACCCTCGCGGCGCTCGTCCTCTTCGCGCTCGACCGGATGCGACTGGACCAGGTCGCCATGGCGGTTCCGGTGGTCCTGCTCCTCACCGGCATCCTCACGCCAGCCCAGGCCGTCTCGGGCCTCTCCAGCCGTGCGACGGTCACCGTCGGCTCGATGCTGGTGCTGGGGCTGGGGCTCCGCAAGACCGGCCTCGTGTCGGCGATCGGCACCTGGGCGAGAACCGCCCCCCTCGGCGGCAAGTACACGCGCCTCTTCGTCCTCTGCCTCGTCTGCGCGACCCTCTCTCCGTTTCTGATGACCACCGCGGTCGTGATGGTGTTCATACCCGTCTTCGTCGCGCTCGCCGAACAGGCCGAGGAGCCTGCGTCGCGGTACCTCATGCCGCTGTCCTTCGTGTCGATTCTCGGCGGCACCGTCACGCTGATGGGAACCTCCACCAACCTCGTCGTCCACGGCGAGGCGATGAGGCGGGGCTTCGACGAGCTCCGGATGTTCTCGATCACCCCCATGGGGCTGATCTGTCTCGCCGTGGGTCTGCTCTATCTCTTCACCGCGGGTCGGGCGCTGCTGCCGCGTCGCACCCGGCCACCCGACCTGTCGAGCAAGTACGACGTGCGCAGCTTCGTCACCGAGCTGCATGTGCCGGACGACTCGCCCGCGAACGGCCAGACGCTGGCCGAGCTGGGGTGGGGCGAACGGTACGACGTGCAGGTCCTGGACATCGAGCGAAGCGACCGGGAGGTCACCGCGCCGCACGGAGACCGGCACATCCGCCCGGGGGACATCCTGTACGTGCAGGGATCGGCGGAGCGTCTCGTCGACCTCGCACGCCGGCAGCGGCTCACGATCCCGGGGGAGGGGGCCAGGCAGGGACGCGACGTAACGAGCGAGGGCGGCCGCCTGGTCGAGCTCCTCCTAGCCCCCGGATCGACGCTGGTGGGCCGCACTCTTCGCGAGTCGAGCTTCGGGCAGCGCTACGAGGCGACCGTCCTTGCCGTCCAGCAGCACGGCGTCACCGTGACGGAACGGCTCGCCGACCTCCGGCTGCGCGTCGGCGACCTGATCCTGGTGCACGGAAAGGCGCCCGCTCTCGCGCGCCTCGCCGACGAACCCGGGTTCGTGCCGATCGGCGAGGTGCGGGCGGCCGGGCGGAGACCGCGTGCAGGCGTCGCCGCCGCGATCATGGCCAGCGTCGTGCTCAGCGCCAGTACCGGCGTGCTGGACATCATGACCGCGGCGCTCGCGGGCGTCGGCCTGATGGTCTTCACCGGCTGTGTGCGCGTCGAGGAGATCTACGCCGAGGTGGAGTGGCTCGTCATCTTCGTGCTGGCGGGTCTGATTCCGCTTGGCGTGGCGCTGGAGGCGACCGGGGCGGCGCAGATGCTCGCGGGGTGGGTGGTGGGGCTGACGGCGCCTCTGGGCGAGGTGGGGCTGATCGCGGCGTTCTACCTCGTCACCGCCTCGATGACCGCGATCGTCTCCAACGCGGCGACGGCCGTCATGCTGACCCCGGTCGCGATCCTGGCGGCAACGCAGGCCGGCGTGAACCCCTACGCGCTACTCGTCGCCGTCATGTTCGGCGCATCGGCGTCGTTCGTAACTCCATTCGGCTACCAGACCAACGTCATGATCTTCGGCCCGGGCGGATACCGCTTCTCGGACTTCGTCAAGGTGGGCGGCCTGCTCAACCTGATCCTCCTGGTGACGGCCAGCATCTTCATCCCGATCTTCTGGCGGAGCTAGGAGTGCCTTCTACCGAGCGTTCCGGTCGACTACCCTCCCGGACCGGGTAAACGCTCCGCCCCTTCCCGACGTCCCACTCCTCGAAGCCCAACGAGGAGAACGAGAACCGAGAGCGCCATGCTCTCCGACCAAGACATCCTGGAGCTGGCCGAAAGGGCCAGGAAGGGAGAACGAGAGGCGCTCGGCAGGCTGGCGGGTGCTCTCCGTCCTCTCATATGCCGGTGGGCGCTGGTCATGACCGGGGACCCCAACGATGCGGAAGACGTAGCGCAACGAGTGCTGATGAGAATGCTGGAATCGACCGAGGGATTCGATGGCCGGTCCAAGGTCACGAGCTGGGTCTACAGGATCACCCGGAACGCGAGTCTGGATCACCAGCGGAGCAGGGGGCGGGACAGGCGGTTGGTCGAGAAGGCGGAGCGGTTGGCCCGGGCGGAGACGCCCTGGCTTGAGGATCCGCTGGATGACATCGAGATGAAGAGAACCATGGGGCTGATTCGGACACTTCTGCTGGAGCTGCCCATGAGGCAGCGGGAAGCCTTCGACCTGGTGGACCTGCAGGGTCTGACACCGAAGGAGGCGGCCGAGCTGCTGGAGATGAACCCTACCACGCTGCGGGTGCACCTGCTGCGGGCGAGGCGTCGGATGCGCGTGGAGATGCTTGCGCGGGGCAGCGGATATGGAGAATAGGAGGGCATGATGGATCATCGCGACGATTGGCTGGATCGAATCCTGGAAGGCGATCTCGAGGAGAGCTCCGGGTCGGATCCCGAAACGCGAAGGAGCACCGAGCGGATCGCCCGGGACGCCCGCAACATGAACGCCGTCCTCTCGGCGATGGCGGAGCAGGTGGGTGCGAGGCTCCCCACCCCGATACACGGAAAGGCCGCGCCGACACCTTGGCGGCCCGCTCGGAAATGGCGGACCGTGGCGCCCTTCGCGGCCGCCGCCGCCATCGCGGCGCTGGTCCTGGTGCACGACGGAGAGACGGTGGAAGAGGTCGCGACGCTCATCCCCCCGCCCGAATCCAGGATACCGAGCATGGTGAGCGAGATGGACGTGGAGGCCGACCGGCCCTTCGCGGTCTTTCCCACGAGCGATCCCGACATCGCCGTGGTATGGCTACTCAACCCGAAGGAGAGCGACTGATGTATGACAATGTGAAGAGGAGTATTCGATGCGGGCTGATCGGCGTGTTGGCCCTGGGGGCGCTTGCGGGCACCGTAAGCGCTCAGGAGGGTGAGGAGGCTCCGGACATCCAGAACGTGCTGCTCACCTTTCATCTCGTCCAGGCGGATGGGTTCACGGACGAGGACCCGGAGATCAGCGAAGTCGTAAGCGAACTCAGAAAGATCTTCAAATTCAAGGGATACCGACTCCTGTCGACCTCGGTATTCAACATAGGCCTGGTGCGCAGCTCCCGAGGGGCCTACGTGATCGGTGATGGACTGCAGAGGGTCTTCCTGGCCGGTTCCGATGCGGCTTTGACGATCAAGGCGGAGGTCAGTTCAAGGCTCGCGCCTCCGGGTACCGTCCGTGCCAAGGTGACCCTCACGGACGCAACCACGCGGCCGACGGAAAGAAGTACGAATCGTAGCGAGCGGCTCCCGCTCCTCGAAGCTTCCGCCACCATTCGCGACGGCAAGACAATGATCGTAGGATCGCCCCACCGCACTGCTGATGGGCCCGTGCTCTTCCTTATTGTGACACCCAGGATCGATCCGTAGAGATGGTTACAGGCCCACCCGGACGACGGGATCCGGTCGCGACGAGCGTAGTCAACCGATCCCGCCGGAGTTGCGACCCAGGATGGCAGCGTAGCCGATCCGTCCGAGCCCGCCTTCATTTGCTTGCCGCGGCTACCGCGCTCGCCCTCACGGCCTGCCGCTCCGACCCCCCGCCCGCCGGCCCGCGTGTCGAGATCGACACGATCGGCGACACGACGATCGTCCGCACCTCTTCGGGTAGCGTGTGGGCCGCCGAGGCTAGGCTCGTCCCCGAAGTCTCGATCGGTGAACTCGACGGGCCCGACGAGTATCTCTTCGGCCGGATCGGGTCGCTGGCGGTGGACAGCGAGGGCAACATCTACGTTTTCGACACCCAGGCGAGCCATGTCCGTGCCTTCGACGCCACCGGCACCTACCTGGCAACGCTGGGCGGGAAAGGAGAGGGACCGGGCGAATTCAAGCGCGCCGAGACGATCGCCGTACTCCCCGACGGCCGGTTGCTCGTTCGGGATCCGGGGAACATGCGGGTCCAGGTCTTCGACCCCGAATCGGGAGGAACGGACGAGTGGGAGTACAATTCCGGCAACACCTACCGAGCCGGGTCCCCTCTCTACACCGATGTGCGCGGACGAACGTTCCTCCTTACCCGCGGCCACGACGGAGACGACATAATCCTGGTCCTGGGGCCCGACGGAACGCACCTGGATACGCTCCCGGAACCGACGACCGACTATGAACCCGTCGTCGTCAGCGCGGCAACGGAAAACGCTTCGGTGACATCGTTCGTGCCCTTCACACCCGGGTTCTACTGGGCCGTCCACTCCAGCGGCCATTTCCTTACCGGCCTTTCCTCCGACTACCGCGTCGACCTGGTCCTCGACGACGGCGTGCTGCGCATCGAACGCGCCTATGACCCGGTGCCGGTGTCCGGCGAGGAGCGCGACTACCGGCGCGAATCCGTTGTACGGATGGTCCGGTTCACCGTCCCGGACTGGAGCTGGGACGGCCCCGCGATCCCGGACCAGAAGCCGGTCTTCAACGAGCTGCTCACCGGCCGGGATGGTCGGATCTGGGTGCGGCTCGCGACCGCGGGACAGCGGGTCGAGAACGAGAGTCACGATCCGGGGGACCCCTTCTCGCAGCCCGTCACCTGGGAGGAGTCCACCCGCTACGACGTCTTCGAGTCCGACGGGAGCTACCTGGGCGCCGTAGCGCCGCCGGACGGGTTCCGCAGCCAGCCCGATCCCGTTTTCGACGGCGGTCACGTATGGGCCGTGGCCACGGACGAACTGGGGGTCGAGCGGGTGGTGCGCTACAGGATCGAGGTGGACGATCGCGGCGGTGGCCGGTTCCCCTCGGAAACGTCCTTCGCCGGTCAACTGCCGTCGGAGAGGCGGGTGGCGATGCTTCCGGTTGCCTGGACGGTGCGTCAAGGGGTACCCTAGCTTCATGGACGGTCCCGGCAACCGCGTGTGGCGGCAGCGCGACCGGTCGGTACGCCGTCCCACCACAACGAATCGAGTCGCGAATGCCCTTCGGAAGGGTTTCCAGCGCCGACCACATGGTCACCATCCGGCAGGACAGCCTCGACCTGGATCACGTGGACGTTTGGCGGATCGACCGGTGACCCCGACACGGTGCGACAGCCGCGGACGCCATGCTCTCCGGCCAGGTCATCCTCGTCTGAAAGCGTAGGTGGCCATGCTCCATCGCACGCTGTCCCTCACGGCCGCGTCGCTCGTCCTTTTTGGCTGTGCGGGGGCGGATGACTTGTCTCGCTCCGCCGTCGTACGCGACAGCGCAGGGATTCGGATCACAGAGAATCCCTACGGCGCCGTCGGCGAGGAATGGCGTTTTCGGCTTCCGGCCGTCCTCGAGATCGGCCGAAGCGAGGGAGAAGGAGACGGCCCCGATCTCTTCGGCTCCATTCGTCAGGTCATCCGCCTGTCAAGCGGGAACATCGCCATCGCGGACGGGCTGGCTCGGGAAATCCGAATCTTCGACGAAGGAGGAAGCCACCTTGTCACCTTCGGAGGCCGGGGGGAGGGTCCCGGCGAGTTCACCAACCTCGTATCGATTGCGGAGCTGAGCGGTGATTCGATCGCGGCGATCGACAACCTGAACGCCCGGGCTTCCATCTTCACAACCGCCGGAGACTTCGTTCGGTCGTTTCCCATCCCCAGGCTTCCGGGAGCATCCGCACCCAACGTCGTCGGTTGGTTCGGGGACGGCACCCTGCTCCTCACGGCTCCCTCGCGGTCTCCGTCGCGGGACACTCGCGACCAATCCACCAGGTTTCTCTATTCGGTCGACCATCACGGGGAGATCCTGAACACGCTCGGCGAATTCGCAGACAGCCGGCTGGGTCGGAACGGCCTGGCGCTGGGGTTCGGCTCTCGCGCCGAATTCGCAGCGGGCGGCGCGCTGGCCTGGTATGGACACTCGGGCGAGTTCGGGCTGATGGGATATGACCGACTGGGAACTGTGCGCAGGATCGTCCGTGTGGATCGGACTCCCAAGGCGGTGACGCAGGGAGAGATCGACGAGGCTCGGACAATGGTCGAGGAGGGTCTACAGGGATTGTCCGGTCCCGCTGTGCAGAGGATCCGCGACACGGAGTTCGCGGGCACCCACCCGGTCCACGGCATGGTCAGGTCCGCAGGGGGCGGCGGACTATGGGTGGAGCGGTACCGAAGTCCGTTTGCTCCGGACACGATGCCGCGGGAGTGGGACATCTTCGACGCCGAAGGCAGGCTCACAGGTCATCTAACGAGTCCGGGCAACTTCGAGATCACCGACGTTGGTCCGCAGTTCGTTCTCGGGGCCCATCGCGACGCGCTCGGCGTGCAGACGGCCAGAGTTTATCGCGTGCTCCGCGGCCCGGGCGGGAAGGAGGGAGAGTGAGGTTGCCGGACCGAGGCCGCTTCAACGCAACCGGAGACAATGAGGTGCCTGCTCGATCGCGCCCCCGGATTGTTCCGTCATCCGCAATAGCCGTCCTGGCAATCGCGCTGTCGACCGCCTGCGAAGAGCGAGACCCCACCTCCACGACCAGCGATCTCTCCACCACCTTCGACACGGTTAACGGTGTCGTCCACGTCGCCACAACCGGCACCCCACCCGCGTGGCGCCTCACCCCTGTGGTCTCGATCGGCCCCAAGTCGGTGCAGGAGCAGGAGACCCCCGACGAGTTCGGCTGGGTCAGCGCCGTTGCCCTGGGCCCCGGCGGGAACGTTTTCGTCGCGGACGCCGGAAACCACGAGATCCGCGTCTTCGGTCTGGACGGGGGGCACCTGCGCACCTTCGGGCGAGGGGGCGAAGGGCCCGGCGAGTTCGAGAGCATCTACTCCATCGCGTGGGTCGGGGACCGGCTCCTGACCTACGACCCTCACCTGGGCCGCATCGGCGAATTCTCCGGCTCGGGCGAATGGCTCGGCCAGAGAAGAACTACGGGAGGGATGACCGGATCACCCGCCTTCATGCGCTTCTTCCCCGTCGGTCCGAACGAGGTCTTTCGCCTTTCGCTCGGTGGCGACCAGACCCTCTGGACGGGCCTTGACAGCCGTGGGGACACGGGCGACACCGTGCCCTTCCTCCGAGGTTCAGCGGACCTTCCCGGCGTGGTCGAGAGCATCGTCTGCCAGTGGGAGGGAGGAATCGGCTGGTACCCGCACACCTCCGGGGCGAAGTACGTGCAGCACCCGGGCTCCGGCGGGGCCATCTACTCGGCATGGGGGTACTTCTACAGGATCGCCATAACCCGGAGCGACGGAGACACCCTGCGCGTGATCGAACGCACGCTGGCGACGGAGCCGGTCACCGACGAGGAATGGGCCGCCGGGAGCGCCGAATACGACGAGGCCCGGGAGCGGTGGCCGGAGGCCTCCTGCAAACCCCGGAGCTACACCCGGCCGGACCGGAAGTCGTTCATCAACGAGATCTTCGTTTCCCCCGACGGCAGGCTGTGGGTCGACGTGATTCGGACCGCTGGCAACCGCTGGGAGTTCTTCGATCCCGAGGGCAGACTCCTCGGCAGCGTTCCGGCGGTCCCCTACAAGGAGCGCACCGTTCCCGTATTCCGGGGAGACTATCTCGCCACGATTCGCCAGGACGACCTCGAGCTGGACCACGTCGACGTGTGGCGGCTCGAACGGGGTGAGGGGGCGGCGGGGGCGAAGCTACAGCCATCCGGCTCTATCGGCGGATCGAAGCGGAAATAGACTTGCAGAGAGGTTTGCTCCAGCCGTATCTTGGAGTCGGGTGATCCGGTCTCGGGTCCGGGTGAGCCGGATCGTCTGGAAGCAGGCCCCGCGGCGGGGCCTAGTGTGTTGCCCGGGGTTAGGAGTCAATGCCATGTGCCGGAATCGTATGGGGCCACGAGGCGCGCTCTGCGCCGCAGCCACGGTGTTTTGGGCCTCAGGCTGCGAGTCGCCCACCAAAGTCGACACCCATGCCCTGTTGACGGACGGGACCCACTTCCAACTCAGGGTGGCTCGGCTGAGCCAGGGCGAAGTGTATGCGGCGGATATCCCGTACACCTTTACTAACCGAACCGGCTCAATGGTCTTCCTCTACAACTGCCACGGTGGCTTTGACCGCCGCCTGGAAATGCAGCATGCCGGTGGATGGAAAGAGATCTGGAGTTCGGCCTTTTGCCTTCTGCTACATTCTGATATCGCGATCAAGCCAGATGAGGTCTACGCCGATACAGCGTCTCCATTGATCTCCCCCGACACCCTAGTTCCGCCACCCCATGCGTCCACCCAATTCCGGATCGTATGGCATGCCGCGCACTTCGCCGAGGGTGAGGACGGGGGTAAGGAGCTGATCCCACTCGAGGAACGTGTCTCCAACCCCTTCACGCTGGCGTTGCCACGCGAATAGAAGGACGCCGCGGCCACGTTGGTCGTGGCCTCGCACCCCACCTGGAGAGATTCCGGACTCCTTCGAAACGTAGTTGTTCGCGGGCAGACGGCTTCCATCTCAGCCGAGCGTTTCGACCAGCCCCGATTCCGTGATGTGACGGTCCTGCGTCAGCAGCGTCGCCCCGAGAATCCGTGCTGTCGCGACCAGTATCCGATCTGCGGGGTCACGGTGAAAGGAATCGGGCAGGGCCGCCACCTCCGCGGCGATCGCCGGCGAGATCCCGTGCCGCCGAACCAGGGGCGGGGCCACCGCCTTTTCCAGCCATTCGCGGAGGGGCATCGCAAGCTGGATGCGGCCCAGGCCGTGCAGCGTCGCGATCTCCCAGAGCGAGATGTCGGAGACCCGTAGCGGCGAGTTCCTGTCCGCTGCGTTCAGGACGCGCTGCTGCGCCGCCGACAACGGGCCCTCGCCCTGAAGCCACCAGATCAGGACATGGGTGTCGAGCAGCGTGGTCACTCGCCGCCCGTCCGGTGGGGTTGCTTCCCGGGAGCGTTGGCCTCTCCGCCCGACTCCTTGATCTCGACCGTGCCCTTCAGGCTGTCCCAGTAGTGCTCCGGCACCACCGGACCGACGATGTCACCGACGACGGTAACCGTGCCTCTCAGCTCCGACTGCGGGCAATCCGATTCGGTCTGGCTGGGGGGCCAGAGTTCGGCCACCGGCCGGCCCCGCTTGAGAATCACGATGCGCTCGCCCGTCTCCCGCACGCGGTCTAGGATCGCCAGGCAGCGGGCCTTGAAGTAGGATGCGTTGATGGTTTCCATATGACTAGTCTCGGTGATCGGTCACATCGTGTCAAGTCTACTGCATCTGCCCCGCGCATGTGACTGTTGTGGAGCGTAAGGTGGTGTACGGTACCGCGCTGCCCGTCGTATTTTGGTTGGGATCCGGTTCTGGATTCCGTACGGCGCAACGGAAGGGTAGACGGGGGCGAAGATGGCTGGCAGACAAGCTGACAGCGGGGCCACGACCGGCTACGAGGCCGAGCTGTGGGCGATGGCCGACGCGCTCCGCGGCTCGATGGACGCCGCCGAGTACAAGCACGTCGTGCTTGGGCTCGTCTTCCTGAAGTACATCTCGGACGCCTTCGAGGAGCACCGCGCGGAGGTGCTGGCCGACTGGGGCGAAGAGGCTGCGGAGGACCGGGACGAGTACATCGCCGAGAACATCTTCTGGGTGCCGGCGGAGGCCCGCTGGGCGCGCCTGAGGGCCGAAGCGCGGCAGCCGACGATCGGCCAGACCGTGGACCGGGCGATGGCGGCGATTGAGCGGGACAACCCGGCGCTCAAGGAGGTGCTGCCCAAGGACTACGCGCGGCCCGCTCTGGACAAGCAGCGCCTAGGCCAGCTGATCGACATGGTGGGCAACATCCGCGTCGGGGACGCCGAGGCCCGCTCGAAGGACGTGCTTGGCCGCGTGTACGAGTACTTCCTCTCGCAGTTCGCGAGCGCCGAGGGGAAGAGGGGCGGCGAGTTCTACACCCCCCGCTGCATCGTCAGGCTGCTCGTCGAGATGCTGGAACCCTACCGTGGCCGCGTCTACGATCCCTGCTGCGGCTCCTCGGGGATGTTCGTGCAGTCGGTCGAGTTCATCCGCGCCCACGCCAACGGCAACGCCAACGGCGGCAACGCGCGGGGCGACATCTCGATCTACGGCCAGGAGTCGAACTACACGACGTGGCGGCTCGCCAGGATGAACCTGGCCATCCGCGGGATCGGGGGTCAGATCGCTCACGGCGACACCTTCCACAACGACCGCCACCCGGACCTGAAGGCCGACTACATCCTCGCCAATCCCCCCTTCAACGTCTCGGACTGGGGCGGCGAACGGCTGGCCGGGGACAAGCGCTGGCGCTACGGCGTCCCGCCGAAGGGCAACGCGAACTTCGCCTGGGTCCAGCACATGGTCCACCACCTCGCGCCGAGGGGCGTCACGGGGTTCGTGCTCGCCAACGGCTCGATGTCGTCGCAGCAGTCGGGTGAGGGCGAGATCCGGAAGAATCTGGTCGAGGCCAGCCTCGTGGACTGCATGGTCGCTCTGCCGGGCCAACTGTTCTACTCGACGCAGATACCGGCCTGCCTGTGGTTTCTGGCGCGCGGGCGCGAGCGGCGGGGTGAGGTCCTCTTCGTCGACGCCCGGAAGCTCGGCCGAATGGTGGACCGGACGCACCGGGAGCTGACCGGCGAGGAGATCGCGCGGATCGCGGACACCTACCACGCGTGGCGGACGGGAGAAAAGGGGGACGGCTACGCCGATGTTCCCGGCTTCTGCAAGAGCGCCCCGCTGAACGAGGTCCGCAAGCACGGCCATGTGCTGACGCCGGGCCGCTACGTCGGTGTGGAGCCGCAGGAGGAGGACGGCGAGCCCTTCGAGGACAAGATGAAGCGGCTGGTGGCGGAGTTGCGGGAGCAGCAGGCGGAGGGTAAGCGGCTGGATGCCGCGATCAGCAAGAACCTGGAGGCGCTGGGGTTTGGGGGTGGATCGTGACTCGAGACTGCTCCAACGGCGAGTCCAGGGACCTTGACCCAAGTCTACGGATCTAACGCTTCACGGCGAACCTGTGCGGAATATGCACTAGTTGCGAACATGAGCATCGACACCACCTTCCTGCGCAGCCACATCGCCTCCCTGGAGGCCGCGCTGCAGGGAGTCGGACGGCATAGGGACGACGACGTCAGGCGCGACCTCTACCGCGCCGCTTGCGTCAAGGAGTTTGAACTCGTCCTCGAACAGTCGGGCAAGCTTCTTCGAAAGCGGCTCTCCCCTTGGTTTGCCAGCAATCGCCAAGCGGACCGCCTGCACTTCAAGGATCTCTTCCGCCATGCCGCGAAGCACGGCCTGATGGACTGCGATGCGGTCGAGCGGTGGCTGCGCTGCCGGGACAACCGTGCCTTCCCCCAACGCGACCTGGAGGAGGAGTTCCTGACGGGCACAATGGCGCTGCTGCCGGGGTTCGTCGAGGACGCGAAGGCGCTGGCGTCGGTGATTGAGGGAGCGCGAGATGGCTGACCGGCTGCACATCCGGCCACGCCATCGGCGCCTGCTCGAAAGGCTGCTTCGGGAGCACCTGCCCGATGTCGAGGCGTGGGCGAGCGGTTTCCCCGGGGGCGTTGACCGCTTACGCCCGTGCGGCGGGCTGGAGCCGGGATGAGCCGTACCGGGCACATTCGGACGTCTACATCGGTGAGGGACTTCCAGAGGTCATCATCCCGCGTACCGAGCGGCTGGGGGACTATGCGAGTGTGGTCGCCTCCCTAATCGACAGGTTCGCCGAGGTCGCCGAGCGGGACGAGCTGACGGTGTATCGCCATCTGGTAACTGCTGACCGCGATGTCGTCAGCGTCCGGGCGGGCGAAAGCGAGGACGGCAGCGTGGCTCTGAACGCCGGGGCGGACCTCGTGGTCGGCACTCGTGATCTGCTGCTTGCGGCGGCTTGCTCGCTGGGTGAGCCAAAGCCGGTGTATCGGGCCGGAGCAAACCGGGATGCGACGGACCTCCTCAAGCGCGTCCGTCTGGGGCAGACGCATCAGGGGAGCTTTGTCGTGACGCTGATGACGCCCGTCGTACCGCCGCGGATGCCCGCGTTGTTTCCGGAGACCGACGACCAGGACGCGCCGATCGAACGGAGACTGACGCTGCGGTTGATGGAAGCGTTGGCCGCAGCGCGCTTGGCGGCTGAGCGAACGTTGGTGGGCGACGAGGCAGACTTCGGGCGGATCGTGGAGGGCGGTGTGAGCGCCAATCTCTGCGAAGCCCTCGTCCGGATCATCGAACCGTTCTCAACGCTCGACGTGAACGTGTCGTGGGCCAGGACCCGGCCGGTGACGTCGCCGCGACCGGTTGTTCGGTTCGGTCGGGCGGACGCCCCCCTCCTGCGGGAGGCGGCACGTTCCCTGCGCGCGCGGGAGCCCCAGCCCGATGTGCGTCTCTTCGGCCATGTCGGTCAGCTGTGCCGTCGAGAGGACGAAGACGACGGAACGATCCGTGTGAGCGGGTACGTGGGCCGGAAACACGTGTCGGCCACTGCGACCTTGGAGCAGAGGGACTACGAGCGGGTCGTGCAGGCCCACAAGGAGCGAGTGCCGGTGGTGCTCGCGGGCGACCTTGATAGGATCGGTCAGCGATGGCGGCTGCTGAACCCGCGGCTTGAGGCGGTGGTTCGGGACGACGACTCGGAACTGCTGCCCTAAATCAAGGCCCGTACGATGACAACGGCGACTGACGCGGAGCCTCGAGACCGAACGCGGATGACCGAATCCGAGCAGCTATTTCGCCGCTTCTGCGAGTCTCAGGGCTGGCACCTCGAACGGATCGACGAGCAGTCGGCGGCCCAAGGCAGCAGGGTGCCCGACTTCCGCCTCCGGCTGGAACACGGCGCTGATCAGGGCTCGCCGATCGTGCCCGTCCGCGAGCGGGCAGGTCCGGGCAAGAAGCTGACTCGCGAGATGAACACATCGATTTCCTGCATCGCCGTGCTCCGAGAGTTCTTCAATGGCGACATGATCCCTTACGGCATGGCCGGGCCGAACCCCGAGTATGCCATGGCTGTGTACCACAGTCCGTTTGCCAAGCACCCCCTTGACCCCGAACTCCTGGCCAGCTCGCGAGTGAGACACTATCGGATGAGTGAAGACGAGAAATCGTGGGAGCCCTATCCGTCGTGACCATCGCGGCCATCAGAAGACCAGCGCGAATCCGGCACGCTCCGCAAGAGGGCTGATAGTGATCCGGGTTCCCGTGAAGCCAGAGCTCCTGCGCTGGGCGCGCCATCGCGCCGGGCTACGTCGGAGTGCATTCCCAGCCCGCTTCAAGAAGCTGCCGGAGTGGGAGGCTGGTCGGCTGCGGCCCACCCTGAGACAGCTGGAGGACTTCGCTCGCAAGGTGCACGTCCCCGTCGGGACCCTGCTGCTCGATGAGCCGCCCGAAGAATCCGTCCCGATTCCGGACTACCGGACCGTCGGCAGCGGAGCCCTTCCGCAGCCCAGCCCCAATCTGCTGGACACCATCTACCTTTGCCAGGAGCGACAGGCCTGGTACCAGGACTACCTTCGGTCGATGGGCGCTGAGCCGCTGGACTTCGTGGGCAGCCTCGCCGCCAACTCCGACACGCGCGCGGCGGCTGAAGCGATGCGTGACAAGCTGCGAATCACGGTGGACGGGCGGCTCGGTCACCGGACGCCGCAGAAGGCTCTGTCCGCGTGCATCGCGTCTGCGGAGAGCGCGGGTGTTCTCGTCATGGTCAGCGGCATCGTCGGAAGCAACCCCCGGCGCAAGCTCGATCCCCGGGAGTTCCGAGGCTTCGCGCTGGCCGATTCGCTGGCCCCACTGGTCTTCGTCAATGGCCTCGACGCCAAGTCCGCCCAGATGTTCACGCTGGCTCACGAGCTGGCGCACCTCTGGCTCGAGATCTCGGCGCTTTCGAACCTGCCGTCTCCCTCCGCTCCAGGCATCAGGACGGAGGAAGTCTGGTGCAATGCGGTCGCGGCCGAATTCCTGGGGCCGCTCGCCGCGTCGTGGAGCCGCAAAGTCGCCCAGCACGAATCGGTTCGCCGATCGGGGGGCGGCGACTTCTATCGAACCGCCATTTCTCGGCTCAGCAGGCCCTTCACGAGGGCAGTGATCGCTGACACGCTGGAGGGCAGGACTCGCTACACGGACGCGCTGCGCATGCTGGGGATTCGCAATCAGGCAACCCTCGATCGGATGGCCGGCGAGCTGGGACTGACTCCGTGAGGCTCCCGCTGGTCACTCGCGGGCGGGCGCTTGCCGACCCCGGCAACTCATGCGACTCTGGCACAGGTTCCGAACGGGGCGGGCAACCGCGCGAGCCAAGAGCGAGCGACCCATGACCCAACTCCAGGCAGCCAGCCGCCCTCCCCGGATGCGGACATCGTAGACTTCGACGCGCCCGCGCCCGTACCGAGACGCCGCCTGCTGGGTTCCTACTACACCCCGGACGATCTGGCGGCGGTGCTGGTCCGCTGGGCGCTGGCGGACGGGGACGGACCCGTCCTGGGCCGAGCTACGGCGGCTGCGCGTTTCTTTGGGGGCAGCCGCGCGTGCATTGAGCGACAGCGCGGTCGCGGGCAGGCGGTTGACGAGCCGAATAAAAAGCGAAACACTATACCCATAGCCGCTCTGACTCACCCTCGGTGGGGATAACTCGTGCCAGACCGAAGCGCCATCGAATGGACCGACGCCACCTGGAACCCGACCACGGGCTGCACCCGGGTGTCGGCGGGCTGCGACCACTGCTACGCCGAGAGTATGTCGCGCAGGCTGCTGGCGACCACCTACCGGTCACGCCTTCCGGTGGTTGACACGGCGGCCAACCGATCTGATCCGTTCGCAGTTCGCTTGTGGCCCGAACGGCTGCGGGTTCCCGTGGCTTGGCGCGAGCCCCGTCGGATCCTCGTCAACTCGATGTCGGACCTCTTACATCGCGACGTCCCCGACGACTTCGCCTGCGAGTGCTTCCGCGTCATGCTCGATGTCGACCGCCATGTCTACCAAGTGCTGACCAAGCGACCGGCGAGGGCCGCCCGATTCGTCAAGCGGAACGCCGAACTGTTCCCCAACGGGCTGCCCGCGAACGTGTGGATCGGGACGTCGGTCGAAGACCAGTCGGTCGATTTCCGGGTTCGTCGCGCCGTGGGGCGACTTCTCGTTTCGGGGCGTCATGCGGGACCAGTTGGTCCTCCTGGAGCCCCAGCCCGACTTCCAGCCACTTCGGGACACATTGCAGAATCGCTTTGCGGATCAGGCCCGGGTGACTGTCTCTGACATCCTGGAGTTCGTGAGCTCGGATGAGACCGCGTACCACGACACGCAGGTGAATAAGCCCGTGCTCAGGCCGATGGAGGAGGAGGGACTGATCCGGGTGGAGCGGCCGGAAGGTAGTCGCAAGGGGACCTTCTCCGAGGGCTGCCGGATCCTGTTCGGACCGGCAGTCGGATCTGCTGACCGGCCTGAAACTGCCTCGATGAGCCAGCGCACCCTCTTCATGGTCTGACAGGACGCCGGGCGCTCGCGCCTGCGGTTCCCCGCAGCCCGCGCTTGTCAGCCGATCGGAACCGCCACGCGAAGGCCGGACGCCACGCTGGGGCACCGTCGGGACCGCCACGCACCGGTCTGGTCACGGCATTCAGACCGTCGCGAAGCGCTCGACCACGATCTCGCGGGCGCGACCGCGCAGCAGCCAAAGATCGTAGGCCATCTGCATCCCCAGCCACGTTTCGGGCGTGGAACCGAACGCCTTGGACAGCCGGACCGCCATCTCCACCGAGACGCCTGTATGCCCGTTCACTAGCTCCGAAAGCGCCTGCCGCGTAACCCCCAGCCCCTCGGCCGCGCGCGTCACGGTCAGCCCCAGCGGCTCGAGGCACTGCCGCCTCACGATGCCGCCGGGATGCGGCGGGTCGTGCATTGCCATGGTTCTTCCCTCCTCCTCAGTGATAGTCCACGTAATCCACGTCGGTTGCCGCGCCGTCCTCGAACCGGAACGTGACGCGCCAGTTGCCCGACACCGTGACCGCGTAGTGCCCCTTGAGCCGCCCCTTGAGCGCGTGCAGCCGGAATCCCGGCAGGCCCATGCCGGCCGGTCCCGAACTGTGGTCCAACGCGGCGAGGATATCGCGCAGCCTTGCTGCGTGCCCGGGTGCGACCCTGCGCCCCGTCCTGCCCTCATAGAAGGCCTTCAGCCCCCGGTGGCGGAACGATGCAATCATCATCCAATCTACCGGTTGCCCCGTCGCCCGTCAAGCGACAGCTGGCGACTCCTCGGTCGACCGATGGCGCATGAGTCGTGCCGCGACGCGATCCCCTGTCCGCCGTCGCGCTCCCGCAGTGCGTCCAGCGAGACGCGAGGTGTGGCGGTTTACGAGAAGACAGGCAACCGCTTGCCGAGTGGTGCAACCCGTGCCAATATCGCACTGGTTCCGAACGAACGATCACCTCCTCGTGGAGAATCAAGCGATTCATGACCGAACTCGATGACACCCACCCGCCCTCCCCGCGCGGCGAGGTCGTCGTGTACGAGGCGCCGGACGGCGAGGTCGCCCTGGACGTGCGCTTGGAGCAGGAGACCGTTTGGCTGACTCAGCGGCAGATGGCGGATGTGTTTCGCACGAGCCTCGACAACATCGGCCTGCACCTGAAGAACGTGTTCGCGGATGGCGAACTCGACCGCGCGGCAACTACCGAGGATTTCTCGGTGGTTCGATCAGAGGGGAGTCGCAAGGTCCGACGCGTACTGACCCACTACAACCTCGACGCCATCATTTCGGTTGGATACCGGGTGAATTCAAAGCGCGCCGTCCGCTTCCGCCAGTGGGCCACCCGTACGTTGCGAGAGTTCCTCGTTCGCGGCTACGTGCTGAACGAACGCCGTCTCGCAGAGCGCGGCCTGAGGGAAGCCAGAGCGACACTGGACCTACTGGCACGGACGCTGCGGAGCCAATCGCTAGTCAGCGGCACCGGGGAGGCCGTTCTCGAGATCGTCACCGGCTACGCCGACACTTGGCGGCTCCTGCTGGAATACGACGAGGATCGCCTTGCGTCACCGCCGGGCACGCAGCCGCCGACCGCCGCCCTTGATCACGACCGAGCGGTCTCGGCCATCGCCGACCTGAGGGCGGCGCTTGTGGAGCGAGGGGAAGCATCGTCGCTGTTCGGCGTTCCTCGCGGTGAGATCCTCGAGGGGATCCTCGGGAACGTCGAGCAGACCATGTTCGGCGAGCCCGTCTACCGAACGCGCGAGGAGAAGGCGGCCAACCTCCTCTACTTCCTGGTGAAGGACCATCCCTTCACTGACGGAAACAAGCGCATCGGTTCTCTGCTCTTCCTGCTCTACCTCAGCAAGGAGGAGCTGGATCACGACCTCCACCCCCGGGCCCTCACAGCCCTGACGCTCCTCATCGCGCAGAGCGAGCCCGCTAACAAGGATCTCATGGTCCGGCTCGTCGTCCACCTGCTGGCCCCGCCCCGCCTGTGACGACCTTCACCGAGTCGGAGGTCGAAGCTGCCGCACTCGAATGGCTGGGCGCCCTCGGCTGGAAGGTCGCCCACGGTCCCGACATCGCCCCCTACGCGGACACGTCGGAACGGGCGGACTACACGGAAGTCGTTCTGGAGCACCGGCTACGCGCCGCCCTCGCCCGCCTCAACCCGGCCTTCCCCCCCGAGGCGCTGGACGACGCCTTCCGCAAGATCACTCGCCCCGAGGGCTCCACACTGGAGTCCCGCAATCGGGCGTTCCACCGCCTGCTCGTGGATGGCGCGACGGTCGAGTACCGGACCGCCGGGGGCGCGGTGCGCGGGGCCCAGGTCTCCATCCTCGACTACGACAACCCCGCGAACAACGACTGGCTAGCGGTCAACCAGTTCACCGTCGTCGAGGGCGAGCACGAGCGGCGGCCGGATGTCGTGCTCGTCGTCAACGGCCTTCCGCTGGGCCTGATCGAGCTCAAGAACCCGGCGGACGAGAAGGCCACCGTGTGGACCGCCTGGCAGCAGATCCAAACCTACAAAGCCGAACTGACGGACCTGTTCGCCTTCAACGCGGTCCTCATCGCCTCGGACGGCGTCGAGGCCCGCGCGGGCACCCTCACCGCCGGACGCGAGTGGTTCAAGCCGTGGCGCACGACCACGGGCTCGGCGCTGGCCGACCCGAGCCTGCCCCAGCTGCGGGTGATGCTCGAAGGTATGTGCAATCCGCACAGGTTCCTCGCGCTCGTCCGCGACTTCATCGTCTTCGAGGACGATGGCGGCGGCAGGCTGGCCAAGAAGATGGCTGGGTACCACCAGTTCCACGCCGTCGAGACCGCTGTCGGCCAAACGCTGCGGGCGGCGGCGCTCTGGCAGGAGGCGCGAAAGGTCGCCGAGCCCGACCCCGAGTACGACATCGGGCAGCCAGCGGGCGGCGGTCCCGGCGACCGGCGCATCGGCGTCGTCTGGCACACCCAGGGCTCGGGGAAGAGCCTGACGATGGCCTTCTACGCCGGACGGATCGCCCGCGAGCCGATGATGGAGAACCCGACCGTCGTCGTCCTGACTGACCGCAACGACCTCGACGACCAGCTCTTCGGCACCTTCTCCCGCTGCCGGGACCTCCTCGGGCAACCGCCGACGCAGGCCGAGAACCGGGCCGACCTCCGCGCCAGGCTGACCGTCGAGTCGGGTGGCGTAGTCTTCACCACCATCCAGAAGTTCTTCCCGGAAGAGAAGGGCGACCGGATGCCCGAGTTGTCGAGGCGCCGCAACATCGTGGTGATTGCCGACGAGGCCCACCGCAGCCAGTACGACTTCATCGACGGCTACGCCCGCCATATGCGCGACGCGCTCCCCAACGCCTCGTTCATCGGCTTCACCGGCACGCCCATCGAACTCGAGGACGCCAACACGCGGGCCGTCTTCGGCGACTACATCAGCGTCTACGACATCGAGCGGGCGGTCGAGGACAAGGCCACCGTCCCGATCTACTACGAGAGCCGGCTCGCGAGGCTCGCGCTGGACGAGTCCGAACGGCCGAAGATCGATCCGGACTTCGAGGAGGCGACCGAGGGCGAGGAGGTCGACCGCAAGGAGAAGCTGAAGACCAGGTGGGCCCAACTTGAAGCGGTCGTCGGTGCCCCGCACCGCCTCGAGCTCATCGCCCGGGACATCCTCTCGCACTTCGACCGGCGGCTAGAGGCGATCGAGGGCAAGGCGATGATCGTATGCATGAGCCGCCGCATCTGCGTGGACCTCTACCGTGAACTAGTGCGGATTCGTCAACAGTTGGCCGATGACGACGACGCCAAGGGCCGCGTCAAGGTCGTGATGACCGGCAGCGCATCGGATCCTCCCGACTGGCAGCCGCACATCCGCAGCAAGAAGCGCCGCGAGTTGCTGGCGAAGCGGTTCCGCGATCCCGGCGATCCCCTTCGGGTCGTGCTGGTGCGCGACATGTGGCTCACCGGCTTCGACGCCCCGAGCCTGCACACCATGTACGTGGACAAGCCGATGCGCGGCCACGGGCTCATGCAGGCCATTGCACGGGTGAACCGGGTCTTCCGGGACAAGCCGGGCGGCCTCGTCGTGGACTACCTTGGGCTGGCGCACGAACTCAAGCGCGCTCTCGCGACCTACACCGAGAGCGGGGGCACGGGCAGGACCACGCTGGACCAGTCCGAAGCTGTCGCCGTGATGCTGGAGAAGTACGAGGTGTGCCGAGGCCTCTTCCACGGCTTCGACTACTCGGGGTGGATTTGTGGCACACCCGCCGAGCGCACGAGTCTGCTCCCGGCGGCGCAGGAGCATATCCTCGCGCAGGAGGACGGCAAGGAGCGCTGTCTGCTGGCCGTGCGCGAACTCTCCCAGGCGTTCGCGCTCGCCGTCCCGCACGAGGACGCGATACGGATCCGGGACGATGTGGCGTTCTTCCAGGCCGTCCGGTCGGTGTTGGCCAAGCGCGCCGTCCAGGAGACGCGCACCGAAGAGGAGTTGGACATGGCCATCCGCCAGATCGTCTCACGGGCCGTCGCGTCAGAGGGAGTCGTGGACATCTTCGCGGCCGCTGGGCTTGAGAAGCCCGACATCTCCATCCTGTCCGAGGAGTTCCTGGCCGAAGTGCGGGGCATGAAGCGGCGGAACCTAGCGGTCGAACTGCTCCGGAAGCTGCTCGAGGGAGAACTCGCGGTTCGCAGGCGAAGGAACGTCGTCCAGGCGCGATCCTTCGCCGAGATGCTCGATCAGACCGTCCGACGCTACGCCAACCGGGCCATCGAGGCCGCCCAGGTCATCGAGGAACTGATTCAGCTTGCCCGCGAGATGCGCGAAGCTAACGCCCGTGGAGAGGCGCTGGGCCTCTCCGAGGACGAACTGGCCTTCTACGACGCCCTTGAGACGAACGACAGCGCCGTGCAGGTGCTCGGCGACGGGACGCTGCGCGAGATCGCCCGCGAGCTGGTCGAAACCGTGCGAAACAACGTCAGGATCGACTGGACGCTGCGCGAGAATGTGCGCGCCAACCTCCGGGTGCTGGTCAAGCGGATCCTCCGCAAGCACGGCTACCCACCCGATAAGCAGGAGAAGGCGACGCAAACGGTGCTTGAACAGGCGGAGGTGCTGTCGGAGGGGTGGGCGGGGTGATGAGGTGCCTTCGGCGGAAAACAGCTATATGATCGCAACATGCCGATCTGTGTTCCCCCGTGTGCGATTTACTCCCCGCGCTGTTTCTAGGAATCTGAACTCCAGTGGACGTTGTGGCCAAGCGACGCGAGAACGCTGGCGACAGCTTCTCTCAACAGCACGGGTTGGACACGCCAGTCGGGCTGCGCTTCTTCTGTCGCGTACCTGAAACGCACCGAGTAATCTCTAGCCGATGAGAAGACCGCTTCTGCTGTCTCCCATCCGGACCACAGCGCCGGGGCGTGCCGTCGCTTTCGCCGCGCGTAATCCTGTTCGATAGCCTTCTTCACCTTTGCCGACAGTCGCGAGTAAAGATCGTCCAACCAATGAATCTGGGGGGCTGCATCGTTACGCTGCTCGCTTTCGTACGATAAAGGGGATCGTGGAGGGTGCTTTTCGCCTCGCTTTTCCCACCGAACTCGACTTTGATTCCTTTTTCGGCTTCATGTCGCCTACATTTCAACCTGCCTTATTCATGAACCTCCGGGTCGAGGGCAAGGTGGGAGGCTGAGGGAGTT
>JAPOYJ010000051.1 GCA_026706635.1 Gemmatimonadota bacterium
TCAGAACCGGACAGACTATGTGCTACGAAACCGGACAGATAATGTGCTCCCGACACGAGAATGTGCGCGAGGGTTGCGCCGAGTATGCGCTTGATACATCATCCTGATGTGTGTTTCCGCCCCTCGACGGGGCGGCTGGGTTTCGGCGGGGTGCTATTCTGGGGGGGGCGCGTGTCGGACAGCATGGGTGGTGGCGTGACGAAGCTCGCCGAGGGGCTCCGGGAGGTCATCACGGATGCGGTCCAGGAAGGCCTGAAGCCGGTCGAGAAGCGACTGGGCGGCGTCGAAAACCGACTGGGCGGCGTCGAAAACCGACTGGGCGGCGTCGAAAACCGACTGGACGGCGTCGAGAAGCGGTTGGACGGCATCGAGAAGCGACTGGACGGCATTGAGAAGGAGATGGTCCGGGGGTTCAAGGTAGTGACTCAGGGGTTCAGCGCGCTGGGCGTACTGGACTCGCCCGCAGAGCCTAAGTCGAAATCACCGGGCGGGCAGCCGTCCGCACTCCCCATGGCTGCGAGGGATCGCTAACCGCAGGGCGCTGGTAGTCAGGCAGCTGCCGATCCGCCGGTGTCGGAACGCTCTCGTTCCACTGTCGCAGATGCCTCTGGTATCGAAAAGTGCCATCTGGCGGGGCCAGCGTTAGCCGAGTGACGTCTGGGCCCGAGGTCGTCCGCGTCAGGATCAGGACCGTCATAGGCAACCAGTGCTGGGACCCCATCGGTTCCCGGTGGCTGCGCGGCAAGAGCCGCGCGGGTCGCGGCGGTCTCGACCATCGCCGCCACGATATGCTCCGTGTAGACCTCCGTATCCGGCGCCGGGTGCCGGTCAACGAAGCTGTTCAGCGTCCCGTCGTCCGCCCGGTCGATCACCCGTGCCGCTACTAGCCGGTCTCCGGTGGCTCTTGCCGGTCCCTTGGCCATCTTCGGTCATCCTGTCTCGCCCCGACGCCGCTCCCCGCGGAACCCCTTCGCTCGCCTCTCCGCAGTGTAAACTATGCTTTACAGAGTGTAAATCATGATTGACAGTGCCGGGGGCATCGGAAGCTGAATCAATGGCGGGGTAGGGACATTCTCCCCGGAGTCAGGGAAACCCCCTTCCCGGGCAAGCGGCCATCCGCCGCGACACGGGCCGGCTGGGCGAGCGGCTGGCCCTTCCACAGCCCCGGAGGCTGCTCAAGCCCCTGACGAAGTAGCCAGCCGGGCGCTCCCCCCCTCCCGCCGTGCGTCCGGGCCTCTCCACGGGCCGCCGGCGCATCGGCCGTTCGCGGTGCGCGCACGGGACTACCGCGGACTGCGGTAGCTATTCGGGGACTGCGCGCCAAAGGGTACACATTCTCCCGATTCCTACTATCTTCCCATACGTGAAGTGGCCGCCCAGCCGCGTCGGGGGTGGGGCAAGCCTCGCGGCCGTGCGCGCCGGGTAGGCGCCCTTCCCACCCCCTGACACAGGAGTCTCTGGTGCGCAAGCCCGCCCTCTTCGCCGCCGCTTTCCTCGCGTTCCTCCCCGCCTTCGGGGCCCGCGCCGCCGAGCCGTCCCCGACCGAGACCGACGACCCGTCCTCTCCTGACAGCGTGGTCGTGCCGGTGGACGTGGCCGCCAGGCCGACGGTCGATATCGACACGGCTGTTGCGGGTACCGAAATCGACTCTGCTTTCGACGTGACGTTCGTGTTTTCCGAAGAGGTCAGCGGGTTCGACGTAGGAGACATCGAGCTCGAGGGCGCAACCACGATATCCCCGCTGACCACTAGTGACAATCAAACCTTCATGGTCACCATCCAGGCGGAAAAGGACTGGGAGGACAGTGTCACGATCACGGTGCCGGAGAACGTGGCCGAGAACGACGACGGCGAGGGGAACGAGGCCATGACGCTGGGGTTCCCCATCGACAACAAGGACCCCGAGCTCGAGGAGGCGACGGCGAGCGGCGACACGGTCCTCCTCAGCTATCACGAGACGCTCAACGAGACGCATCAGTCCGATGTTGGCGATTTCACGTTGACTGTAGTGGATGGCAGCGGCCAAGACCGTAGCATCACCATGCGCGACGTGCGGGTCCGAGAGAGCAGGATCCTCATCCTGCTGAGCGACACCATCGAGGAGAACGACACCATCAAGGTCTCCTACACGCACGACAGCGGCGACGGCAACGACGCTCGCGACGTGCGCGGCAATCTTGTTCCCAACATCCCAGCAGGCCATTTGGTCAGGAACACCAGGAACGTCCCCCCCAGGGTCCCAGGCAAGGTCAGCTCCCTAGAGGCGCAGGCCCTCGACACGGCGTCGATCGAGGTGGACTGGGCGCGGCCGGACGATCCGGGAAGCCATGCGATCACCGGGTACGTGGTCTCGGGGTCAGAAGATGGGGCTGACTGGGATACGCTGCAGGTCTTGGATCCCCGGACAACGGAATACCTTCACGATGGGCTCGACAAAGGCGCGACTTGGCACTACCAAGTCTACGCCTTCAGCGAGGCGGGGGATGGGACTCCGGATACGGTCGTCGCCAGAACGAAGGGGGGAAGACCGTCGCCGCCGAGATCGCTCAGGGCCGAGGCCGACGGCCCGAACGCGATCGACCTCGACTGGAGGGCTCCCGACGACAGCGGCGGCTCGGCAATCGTGGGGTATCTGGTCGAGCGGTCCCCCGACGGACAGGGGAGCTGGTCAAGGCAGGACAGCGTCGGGGTGACGCCCCCCCTGTACACCGACAGCACCGTCGAGGCCAACTCCACCTGGTACTACCGGGTCTCGGCGGTCAACGCAGACACCATCGGCGATCCCTCCAACGTGGCGCACGCCACCACCGAGGGTAATCCCCCCGGGCCGCCGACGGCGCTCGTGGCCACGGCGCGCGACACCTCGAGGATCGATCTCTCCTGGGCTGCGCCCGACGACGACGGCGGCTCTCCGATCACCGGGTACCGTATCGGGATCTCGTACGACGGGAACAGCTGGACCGACTCGGTGGCGAATACGGGGAACGCGGAAACGAGCTATATGCACCTGCACCTTCCCCACGGGACGACGCACCACTACCGTGTCGCCGCCATCAACAAATTCGGGGTGGGCCCCACCTCGAATGTCGACTTCGCCACAACCTACGACGTTCCCGATCCGCCCTCCGACCTGACCGCGACCGCCATCAGTCAGACGCAGATCAACCTCACCTGGACTGCGCCCGCCGATAACGGCGGCTCTCCGGTCGACGGCTACCAGATCGACATCTCCGACAACGCGGGCGAGACCTGGACCGTTCACGTCCCCGATACCCGCTCGACCTCCACGACGTACTCCCACGAAGACCTCGCCGCGGGCGAGACCTGGCACTATCGGGTCTTCGCGAAGAACCGATGGGGGTACAGCGGCGCCTCTGGAGAGGCTCATGCCACCACCAACGCAAAGGAGCCCGGCCCGCCGCTCGACCTCGAGGCCACGGCGAGCGGTCAGACGAGGATCGACCTGGCGTGGGAGCCCCCCGAGGACGACGGCGGCGACGAGATCACCGGCTACCTGATCGAGTACTCCGAGGACGCCGGAGAGGAGTGGGACACCCTTGAGGCCAACACTGGCTCCACGCGGACGAGCCACGCCGACACCGGGCTCGATCCGGGTACGAGGCGGCACTACCGGGTAGCCGCGATCAACTCGGTCGGCGCGGGCGACTACTCGAACGAAGCCGACGCCAAGACCGATCCGACGGTGCCGGACGCCCCGACCGGGCTGGCGGCTGCAGCGGCCGGGACGACGGAGATCGACCTCTCCTGGACCGCGCCGGAGTACGACGGCGGCGCGGAGATTACCGAGTACGTCATCGAGGTCTCCAAGACCGGGTCGGCGCCGTGGGTCGCAGAGGACTCCCGCCCCGCCGTGACGAGCTACACTCACCGCGGGCTGGATCCGGGGGAGACGAGGCACTACCGCGTCTCCGCGGTCAACGAGGCGGGTACCGGTCCGGTATCGAACCGGGCCAGCGCCACGACCGACCCGGTCGTCCCCGAGGCGCCGACCGGGCTCGTCGCGACCGCAGACGGGTCGACCCGGATCACGCTGGGGTGGACGGCCCCCTCCTACGACGGAGGCGACGACATCACCAAATACCGGGTGGACGTATCCCCCGACGGAGGAGTCTCGTGGGGGGTGCTGGAGGACAGCGTGGCAGCGAACATGACCTCGTACACCCACACCGGACTGGACCCTGCCACGACTAGGCACTACCGGGTGGCGGCGCTCAATTCGGCCGGTGCGAGCCCTCCCTCGAATGTGGCTGGCGCCACGACCGACGCCACCGTGCCCGATGCGCCGACCGACCTCGAGGCGGTGGCGAACGGAACGTCGCAGATCGACCTGGAGTGGAACGCGCCGGAGTACGACGGCGGGGCCGAGATCTCCGGCTACCTGATCGAGGAGTCGCGCGACGAGGGCGACACGTGGATGGAGCTCGTCGCCAACACCGGCTCCAACTCGACGGAGTACAGCCACACGGGGCTGGATCCGGCCACGACGGTGCGCTACCGCGTGTCGGCGATCAACTCGGTCGGCGCGGGCGACCACTCGAACGAAGCCAGCGCCATGACCGACGCCACCGTGCCCGATGCGCCGACCGATCTCCAGGCCGAGGCGAATGGAACGTCGCAGATCGATCTGGCGTGGAGTGCGCCTGACTACGACGGAGGGGACGACGTCTCCGGCTACCTGATCGAGGAGTCGCGCGACGGGGGCGAGATGTGGACGGAGCTCGTCGCCAACACTGGCTCCACCTCTACGATGTACAGCCACATGGGGCTGGCACCGGCCACGACGGTGCACTACCGCGTCTCGGCGATCAACGAGGTTGGCGCGGGCGACCACTCGAACGAAGCGAGCGCCACCACCGACGCAACCGTGCCCGATCCGCCGACCGACCTCGAGGCGGTGGAGAATGGAACGTCGCAGATCGATCTGGCCTGGAGTGCGCCGGAGTACGACGGCGGGGCCGCGGTGAGCGGCTACCTGATCGAGGAGTCGCGCGACGGGGGCGAGACGTGGATGGAGCTCGTCGCCAACACCGGCTCCACGTCGACGGCGTACAGCCACATGGGGCTGGCGCCGGCCACGACGGTGCACTACCGCGTCTCGGCGATCAACGAGGTTGGCGCGAGCGACCACTCGAACGAGGCCTTCGCCACCACCGACGCGACGGTGCCCGATCCGCCGACGGACCTCGAGGCGGTCTCGGCCGGCATCTCCCAGATCGACCTGACGTGGAGCGCGCCGGAGTACGACGGCGGGGCCGCGGTGAGCGGCTACCGGATCGAGGTCTCGGAGGACGAGGGCGGGATGTGGACGGAGCTCGTCGCCAACACCGGCTCCACCTACACCGCCCACATGCACACCGATCTTCCTCCCGCGACGACGAGGCACTACCGCGTCTTCGCGCTGAACGAGGTGGGCGCGAGCCTCCCGTCGGATACGGCAGCGGCCACTACCGATCCCGACTTCGCCGATCCTCCGACCGGCCTGACCGCCGAGGCGAACGGGCCCTACGAGATCGAGCTGTCGTGGACCGAACCGGTCTACACCGGCGGTGTGCCGGTGACGGGGTACCGCATCGAGGTCCTGGCCAGGGGCGGCGAGTGGACCGATCTGGTGGACGACACCCGATCGACCTCCACCAGCTATCTGCACGAGGGACTGAGGCCGGCCAGCACGAGGTCCTACCGCGTCTCGGCGATAAACGCGGCCGGGGTGGGCGACCCGTCGGAGGTCGCCACGGCGAAGACCGACCCTGTGGTGCCAGACGCTCCGACGGAGCTCACGGTCGAGGCCGACGGCACCTCGCGGCTCCTGCTCTCCTGGATGGCGCCCGAGTACGACGGCGGTGCCGAGATCACCGGCTACCGCATCGAGGTGTCCGTGGACGGGGGCGAAAACTGGCGCGAGCTGGTAGCGAACACGAACACGACCGGGACGAACTACGCGCACGAGAACCTCAGGCCGGCGACGACGCGCCACTACCAGGTCTCGGCGATCAACGAGGCGGGGGTGGGCACTGCGTCGGAGTCCGCCGGAGGCACCACCGACGCGACCGTGCCGGATGCGCCGGCCGGGCTGGCGGCGACGGCCGACGGACCCTACATGATTCAGCTCGCCTGGCGGCTGCCGCCCTTCGACGGCGGGGCACCGATCTTTGGCTACCGGGTGGAGGTCTCGGAGGACGGGGGGAACAGCTGGCAGGACCTGGCCGCGAACACCGGGTCGACGGAGACGAGCTACGAGCACGGCGATCTCGACCCGGCGGCGACACGCCACTACCGGGTCTCGGCGATCAACGAGATCGGCACCGGGGAGCCCTCCGAGGTGGCGAGCGCCACCACCGACGCGATCCCGCCGGATCCGCCGACCGGACTGACCGCGACGGCGGTTTCGCCCACCCAGATCAACCTCGCCTGGGTGGCCCCAGAGTACGACGGCGGTGCCGAGATCACCGGCTACCAGATCGAGGTCTCGGCCGACTCGGGCGCCTCCTGGGCGGTGCTGGAGGCATCCACCGGGTCGACCGCCACGGAGTACTCGCACACCGGCCTGCCCCCAGGCAGCACGCGCTTCTACCGGGTCTCGGCGATCAACGTTGCGGGCACCGGAGAGCCGTCGAATCTCGCCTCTGCCTCGACCGACGATCCGGTGGGGCGGGCGGGGCGCGTCAACGAGGCGATACTGCCGCACTTCGCGGCCGCATCCACCACCAGCGCCCTCGACGCGATAGGCTCGAGGATCGAGGCCGTCGCCGACCGGAATCCGCTCAGGAGCCAGCTCAAGGCGGCCGGTCTGGCCTCGCTGGTCGGCAGGGCGGGCCGAGACGGAGCCCTGAGCTCCCGGCTGATCGACGGGATGTCCTTCGCAATGCCGCTCGACGGCGGCGGGGACACCGAAGGGCTTGGGGTGGCCACCTGGGGGAGCGCCGAGTACACCCTGATGTCGGACGAGGAGAACGAAGACGTCACCTGGGAGGGCGGAATGCTGAGCCTCCACCTTGGCGTCGACGTGCGGGTGGACCGGGACTTCCTGGTGGGCGTCGCGGCGGGACGCTCCTCGGGCAACTACGACTTCACCGACCTCACCGGAGTGGAGGACGTTTCCGGCACCTACGAGGCGCGCATGAACAGCCTCTATCCGTACGTCGCGTGGCTGCCCGGTCGCACCGGCGTGGCCGTCTGGGGCGTGTCCGGCTTCGGCTGGGGCGAGGTCGTGGTGGACGACTCGATTGCGGGGAGGCGCATAGGCACGGCTCGCTCGATGACGGGGGCGCTCGCTGGCTCCCGTGTCCTGGCGGCGAGCGGCGGCTCCAAGCTGCGGGTGCGGACCGAGGGCTGGGCGTCGCGCGTCAAGGTTGACGGAGATGCGCAGATGGACTCGCTAACGATCGACATGCAGAGGGGCCGGTTGGCGCTGGAGTGGTCGCAGGGGCGCTCCTTCGGCGGAGGGGACGAGGTGACCTTCATGCTCGAGGGCGGTGCCCGCTTCGGGAGCGGTGAGGGCACCGACGGAGTCGGGATGGAGGTCGGGGGAGGACTGCGGTACAACAACCCCGCGGCGGGTCTGACGCTAGAGGGCCGGGGCAGGTTCCTGTCGGCGGGCTCCGGCTACCAGGAGATGGGCTTCCGAGGTCTGCTCCAGGTCGACCCGCAGGGTTCGGATGGACTCTCGGTCAAGATCGTTCCGGCGCTGGGAGACGCGGCAAGCGCGGTTGACGAGCTGTGGGATCGAGGCGTCGGCCAGCTCGCCCAGGGCGGATCGGCTCTCTCGAGACGGGTGGACGCCCGCATGGAGTACGGACTTTCCGCCTTCCACGGGACGCCCTACACCCGGATCAGGGTGGCGGAGGGAGGCTCGCAGTCGATCGGCACAGGGGTGCGCTACGATCTGGCGGAGCTGTTCCAGGTGCAGCTGGAGGGTACGCGCAACCAGGGCAGGCTGGGCCCGGCCAAGCACGGGGTCTCGCTGCGGGGCCAGCTGGTGTTCTGACGGCTAGACGGCTAGAGGCGATGTCGACGCGGCTCTGTCGACGAGGTAGCGCCTACAGGCTGGGGCGCGGGCCGATGGCTCGCGCCCCAGCGACGGCGACGACATGCTGAGCGGCGTTCTCCACGGTGTGGACGGCGGAACGACTGCGTTGGATCTGACCTGCGAGGAGGAAGGAAGTTGGGTTTCGCTGCCGATCCGGTTCAACTGAAGGACTACGAACCCGATCGAGAGCCGGAGCCTCTCTGACTCCCCGCTCCCACGACGACCCGAGCCGCTACCTATTCCGCTGGCCTACCATCCAGCCGAAGCCTTTCCTCCCTGCCCCTACTCCTCCAGGACGATCCTCCAGATCCGGCCTTGCATCGAATCGCTCACGTACACCGCCCCGTCGTTGCCGGCCGCCACTCCGGTCGGACGGAAGTCGGCCTCGCTCGGCCGGTTGACCTCTCCCCCTGCGAAGCCGTCGGCGAATACCTCCCACTCGCCCGACGGGGAGTTCCCGTCAAAGGGCAGCCAGACGACGTTGTAGCCCTCCTGGGGGGGTGAGCGGTTCCACGACCCGTGGAAGGCCACGAACGCCCCCGACCTGTACTCCTCCTCGAAGGAACCGTTCGAGAATGCCAGGGCATTGGGGGCCCAGTGCGCCGGCAGACCGATCTCGGGTGCCTTCATCGGTTCGCAGCGCCCCACGATCTCGCCGTCGCCACCGTACTCCGGGGCCAGCACCTTGGCGTCGCTCTCGGGGTTGTGGTAGCAGTACGGCCACCCGAAGTCGTCCCCCTCCTCGAGGTGCACGAACTCCTCGGACGGATTCTCGGAGCCCTCCTCGGCGGTGTAGAGATCCGGCCAGAGCTCGTGGAGCTGGTCGCGGCCATGAACGACCGAGTAGAGCTCGTCGGTCGAGGGGTGAAGAGCGAGCGCGGCCCCGTTTCGCACCCCGGTCGCGAAGAGTTCGCCGTCGGAAAGCTCCTGATCCTCCTCGTCGCCATCGAAGCGCCATATCCCGGCCCGTGTCTCGAGCTCGGGGCACGGGTCGTGGCCCGGCTCCCCGCGGGTGCGCGGCCTGACCTGACAGGCGTTCGAGGGAGACCCGATCGCCACGAAGATGTCGCCGTCGGGGTGCAGCGCCACGCTCTTGGTCGGGTGGTTGCGCTCGCTTGGCAGCCCCTTGACGATCGTCACCGGGTCTCCATCCGGTCGCAGCTCCCCCACCGGCAGCGGGTAGCGGAGCACATCGTTGTCCCTGGCGAGGTACAGCACCCCGTCGCCAAGCGCTATCCCCGAACCACCCCTGGCGCCCCACCGGACCCTCTCGTCCGCCCGGTGGTCGTCGTCGGTGTCGCGGAGCGCGACCACTCCACTGTCGCGGACCACCACGAAGACGTCGCCGTTGTCGGCCACAGCCAACTGCCGCGCCCGGCCCACGCCCGAGTGGAAGATGATCGCGCAGTAGCCATCCGGGACGTCGATCGAGCGGTCGCAGGGGAGGCCGGGCTCCACCGGAGGCGGCTCCACCTCCTCCTCGCCGCACGCCGCCAGGGCAAGGCCGAGGGCGAGTGGTGCGATGGTCACCGGAGCCGAGGGCAGCCACCGGCTCCGGGCGCGGTCGCGGCCGCTCATCGGGCCAGCGAGAAGGCGACCTTGGCGTACTGGTCGTCCCACCAGATGGCCATCTGCCCCCCGGTGGGCCCCATGTCGACAAAACCGATCGTGAACTGGTCCACCGAGGTCGCGATCGTGGAGACCTCCATCGGGGTCCGGAGCACATCGCGGTCCGGGGTGTAGTTGTAGGCGCCCCAGAGCGCGTCCGGATCGTCGTCGCGATAGCCCTGCTTCGCCCCCCACGAGGAGAAGATCAGCGTCCACTCGGACTCGGCGAGGAGGGCGAAGAGGCTGTATTCGCCGGCGGGCAGGCGCTGGTCCCCGAAGAGGAGGTCGGCGTCGGTGCTGAAGCGCGTGCTCTGGTTCGCCCCTAGCCGCCACACAGGCGCGCCGGAGAGGAGCGACCGGCCATAGTCCTCGCCCTCGCCGAAGAGGTCGCGGTCTCTCTTGATGGGCCGGCCGTAGTCGACGTCGATCCAGGCACCGCCCACGTAGGCGCGCCCGTCGTATGTGCCGCCGAAGTTGGTGGCGGCTTCGCCCCGCGGGCTGAGGG
Source organism: Gemmatimonadota bacterium (assembly GCA_026706635.1). GTDB lineage: Bacteria > Gemmatimonadota > Gemmatimonadetes > Longimicrobiales > Gaopeijiaceae > Bin94. The sequence continues at coordinate 10,162 of JAPOYJ010000051.1, forward strand.
GGCGATCCTGCGCCTCGACCCCTACGGTCGCCAGGGACCCCAGGAGTGGCGGCATGAGCAGCAACGCGATTGGTAGACGGACGGTGCGCATGGCGGGAACGATCTCCTTGTGTTGCGAATGCCGGTTAGGTTGGGGCAGTTATGGTAAGCGACGGCGCGCGGGCTGGGAAGTCCACAACAGTCCGTGGATAATCTCGCGCGAGCACCGAGAGCGGCGAAGCGCCCCGCTGGC
>JAPOYJ010000019.1 GCA_026706635.1 Gemmatimonadota bacterium
CTCCGCAAGCCCGTCAATCCGTCGGAAATATCCGACTTGTTCGGGAACGTTCGAGAAGGTTTCGCAGCGTCTTCGACCTCTGACGCGCCGCCGCCAGCGGCGCGGAAAAACTCCCCCGTTGGGTGCTCGGGAATCCCGCACGTGGGGGTATCGAGCATGGATCGAGGGGGCAGCTTGGTGGATGAGGCGTGTGGGTTCGCCGCCCTCCACGAACAGGCCGCACGGTCGCTCAGCTGGCCACCGGCGGGCGCTCGCCAGCGCGGAGACGGGCGAGAGGGCCGAGGCCGGCCGAGAGATGTTCCCGATGGTTGCCGCCGAGGTTGCGCGATTCGGAGAACCCGCTACCTTACGTTCGTTAGGAGTCCCTTCCGGCTGGGACATCCGGCGGCGAGGGCGAACACACACCTTCCTTCAAGAGGAGGAGACACGATGAAGACCGTTATCCGTACCGCCCTCACCTTCACGGTGGCGTGCTTGGCGTTTGTGGCCGTCACCGCCGCAGCCCCGGGCCCGGAGGGGCTCACAACGCCCGCCGAAGTTGCTCTGGATGCCTCCGTGGCCGAGGCGGCTTCGCCCGCCTGTGGTACCGCTGGGCTTTTGGCCTTCGGTCCTCACTCGGCTCCACTGGCTGACGCGGCTGTAACTGATAGGAAGCAGTGTTGGCGTTGGATCTGGCAGGACCCCACGCACTGCTCCTTCTGCGCTTTCGGGTGCAAGGGTGCCGGTTACCGCTGCTGTACTCCCGATCCGCTCTAAGGTTGGTGGTAACAGGGGGAATGATATCGTCTACGGACTTCGCGACCGGCCACCCGTGCGCGAGGCCGCTCGGCTTTCTCGCGGTCCTCATGTTCTCGGTGGGGTGCGGCTCGGGAGACTCGCAGGCGGGCATGGTCGCCTCCGTCATGCCTATTCGCTCCGTTCCCCTCACGGTGGTCGAGAAACCCCTTTTCGTCACTGACGACGCCAATCAACCGATCTTGGCCCAGCCGCATTCTGTGTCGGAGTCGAGCAATGGGATTTTCGCGATCGCGGACATGTCTGACAAGGACATCAAGCTCTACGACCGGAACGGGGAGCGGGTAGGTACGGTCGGTCGCGAGGGGGAGGGTCCCGGTGAGTTCACGAGTCTGATGTCTGCGACTTTCGTGGGAGACTCCATATTCGCGTACGATTTTGCCGAGGACAGACTGTCGATCTTCGGCGCCACCGGCCAGTTTGCCCGATCTTCCGGGGTGAGGAGTGAGGGCGTCGCGACACCATGGTCGATTAAGTCGGTGGACGATAGATACCTCTTGTCCGTGGGTACGCCGATGGACCGAGTGGATCGCGATTTCCTAGGGCTGTTCCGCACCGACGGACCGTGTTGCCCTAGGTCCATGATGAACTTGGAGCGGTATTACGATGGCGGCGTTCCGGGCTTGGCACAGTGGACTGCCGTGAACGCTGATGCTAGGGCTGACTTCGTGTACGCCAGCCATGATGATTCAATCTTCGCTTTCGATTACTTCGGCGAGCTCGTGGCGGCTCAGCGATTGCCATCGGAACTGATGCCGGTCTCCTGGAGAGAGCTACTCGAAGAGAATGACGGCAACCCTCAGCATCCGGATGGCTCTTGGATCTTCGACGGCCACAGCTTGGCGATGGACGTGCTTGCAATGGACAGCTCGACGGTGGTGGTTCAGCTGGCTCAGTACAACGCCTCGGGCGGGGTGGATCGAATGGATGGAGGCCCGATTGCGATTCTTGCCCTGAATTTCGAGGGGGAATTCGGGAGATTCAGACTCCTCGGACAGCACGACGCGGGCGGCGCTCTCCTTGGCAGAGACGCACTCGGGCGTCCCGTGATCGTGGGCTACGCAACCGGATCGACGAATTCCTATACGGTGTCCGCGCTGGAGTTCGTCGCGGCTCCGGATGCGCCCTCGTCCAGATGATAGCCGGAAGCCGCGTGCGCCGGTGTTGGCGGCCTTCACAGCAATCAGGATCAGTGAATGCTCGTCCACCCTTCCCGAAGACTGCCCAGCTTGGAGAGAGCGAGCACCTCGGATTTTGGCTCTCGCCTTAGTCGAACTGCCGATACGGTTTGGGTTCGGAGACACCGGTCGTTCTCGTGCTGGAGCGATCCAACCGGAAATTAGTGGACGACATCGGTTGGCGGGGAGTAAGTTCGGATTCACGCCATTTGGTACGGTATTCTCGCTGATTTGGTGGGTAGCATCAAAGACATCGCTCAACGGCAAGAAGCGGCAGATCGTGCAGTCCTGGTTGAACTTACGTGGTTTCCTGTCGTGATTTGAGTCGTCCGCGACCTGCTGCCCGGTCTCGTGCGCGAGCACGAGGGCGACGTGGAACCGCCAACCGACCTGCCGCGACACCTTCAGGAGCGCCCGGTACTCGTCCTCGGTCAGGACGACCCGGTTGGGGTTCTTCTCCCTGGGCTTCCTGAGACCTTTCAGCGGGTTGGAGTCGAGGAGGAGATTCCCTTCCTCGTCCCGCGACCTTGCGGCCCAGTTGAGCACTGTCATCAGAAACGTCAGGTCCCATGCGATGGTCCGGTTGCCGACCGGCTGGCCCGAGCGTCCGGCCCTGCCCGCTCTCCGCGCCTGAATGAACCGGTCCCAATCGCGCTGCGAGAGTGTTGCGGGTCTCCGGTCCCTGCCGAAGAAGTCGAGGAACATCGCGGCCGCGACCCTGTCGCGCCGCCGCGTCCTCTCGCCCTTCGTGGGCGTCACCTCCTCACCGTACATTTCAAAAAGCCGTCCCAGCGTGAGCGGCTCGGGCTCGGCCTTGCCGTTGGGCTCGTGGACCGCGAAGCCCGCGGCGGCCTCGTCGGCCTGCCGCTTCGCGCGAGCCCAATCGCGGTGTTTCAGCGACAGGCTCAGCCTGCGCCCGTTCTCCCGCCACTCGATCTGGAGCAGGCCGGTTTTCGGATCGGGAAACACCCGGACCCGGTTCCGGCCCCATTCTCCGGCGCTGTAGGAGCGCCGACTTCGTTTCGTGCGTGCCATCGTTCGATTCCTCCGAAGATGGACTGCACGATCCGCCTGCCCGAAAGCTCGCGGGGAAGCGGCTTGTCCGCCAGTCGCGCGACCGGTCGCGCGACCGGCTCGTGCCTCACCAGCCAAGTCCGTCGCGCGCTTCATATCCGTCCCTTCTCGCGGAATCGCCAGTAGCCCGTCTCCCGCGGCAGGTAGTGGGGCTTCAGGTAGACGCGACGAGCCGGAAGCGATTTCGCCCCATCGTAGGGGAGACAGATCGCCTGGTAGTTGGCGAGCAGCCCGAACTCGCGCGGCGTGAACACCGGCTCGCGGGACCGGCGGAACGACTTGCTCGCGCCGATGGTGCCGCGCCCGCCTCCGGCGCGGCCGGACAGGAGCGAGAACTCGGGCCTGCCCGTGGTCTCGGTGAACGTGTAGGAGGCCTGCGTCTTCATGACGCTGCCGCACATCTCCGACGCGATCCGGGCCGACGCCTCGTCGGAAAGCGACAGGAAGATCCGTGTGCGGAGCGTCTGGACGAGCGTGCGCCACGCCTCTCCCGAGGGAAGCACGGAGCGGAGCGACGAGAGCGACTGCGTGGCGACGATCGGGATGCAACGGCACTGCCGGGTGAGCGCGAACGCCTTCTCGTCGCCCGACGGGTCGTCCTGGCCCACGGTCGTAAACGCTTGGTATTCGTCACAGATGAACACGGCGGGCCGCATGTAGCGCCCAGAGCGCCGGGCCGCATCGGCCGGACGCCGGAGCAGCGCCTGCATCCAGGCATTCTTGAGAAGCACGCCGATGGCGCGGGCAAGCGCCGGATTCGCTCCGGCGGGCATGTTCAGTGCGAGGACCTTGCCTTCGTCGATCAACTGCGCGAGCGGCGGCAGCCTCCGGCGCAAGCCCGGCACGGGATGGCCGTTGCTGCTGATATCGTGGTTCCCGGCGGGGACGGATTCGGTGGGCAGCGGGGGGCAGAACACGCCCGCGACATCCGGCTGGTCGAAGAGCGAGAGAAAGACGCTGATGCCCTCGACGATCGAGGTGCGGAGCTTGGCGTCAAGCGCCATCCAGTCCTTGTCGTACCAACGCTCGATGGCCTCGACCTGTTCGATGACCTCCCGGCCCGCGCCTCCACCGGCCTCTTCGGTCTCGTAGGCGACACCGAGTTCGTCGAGCCGTGATGCCAGTTCCGGGTCGAGACGGCACCCCACGTTGCCGGTGCCGGGTACGCGCTCCCACGCCCACTCCTCCAGCGCCTGCGGGTGGGCGATCATGTCCTCCTGCGAGATGACCGCGCGGAGCGGACGGAGCCGGTCCGCGAGTTCCCGCGCCTCGGCGATCCTCCGGCCAAGGAGTTCCGCGTCCACGGTGCAGCGGTAGATGTCCCGCAACGTGACCCAGCCGCCCGGCAGGAGGCGGTGCAGTTCGATGATCCACCGCACGAGGTTCGTGTACGCCTGCTGCCAAAACGGTTCTCTGCTCTTGCCGAAGAGTTGGTTGATGAGGGATGCCACGCCGTAGGCCATCGAGTAGGAGTCGAGCAGCGGATCGTCGAGCGGGTTCCACTGCCACGAGCCGCCGAGCCCGATTTCGAGGTAGTCGTCGCCGCGCCCGGCATCGTCGAGGATGCTACGAACCTGATGGCAGAAGCTGCGATCAGTCTTCCCAAGTTACTACGGGACAACGACTTGGCGGCATCTCGCGACGGGCGTGTATCACCCGGTGTGCCGGAAGATCGTAAACCGTTTTGCCCGTTCGGATTCCCACGGACCCTGAACCGTCCGGTCAGGCCGTCATGGCTTGGTCAGACGCCGGTCGGAAGGTCCCCGGCACACGGGCGGCCCGTTCTACTCGACGCGCCTCTCCCTTCGGCGGACGAATTTCGCGGTTCGGTCGAAACGCTTACGGGCGGTGGGACGGAGGACAGGAGGAACGACATGGCTCTAACCCTCCGCCTCCCGGCGCACTCTCCCCAGATACATGAAACCCGCCGAGTCGTTGCCGGTGAACTCGCAATCGTCATCGGTGCCGAGAGCTGTCCCGTTCAGCACGAGATCGCCACCAGCCGACACATGGCCGTGGTAGGTGTTCCATACACAGCCGGCGTTGAAGCTCACCTCCAGCGTGACGGGTTCGCCGAGACTCACAGTCCCGCCGAACACATAGTCGTTGTCGTACCAGATGGTCTCCTCGCCTGACACGACGACCCCGGAGATCAGGCCGACACCGTAGATCGAGTCGCCCGCCTGCTCGACGGTCATATCCAGTACCGACATGTTGGCAAGGCTGTCCGCACGCCAGACACCGGTACCCACGTACTGGCCGGCAAGGTTGGGTGTCGGTTCCGGGGCGGTCGAGTCGGTGCAAGCCAGCAGGGCCGCCAGCAAGACCGTGGTCGTTGTTCTCATTGTTCTCCTCCGTTGTATGCCCCCCGTCGCAGCAGCGGTGAAGTGGCAGGTCGATGGACCAGCCGCTGGCGGGTGTGGAAGGGCATTCCGGGGCTGGGCGACCGGGAAGGGTCACCTCCTGGTGGGGGGCTGGACACCATGAATCGAATAGACATGATCTCCAAAATATACCGCCGGGACAGGCCATGCCGGTTGCCGCACGCGCGAGTTCACGGGCCGCCCAGCGGCGGTCCGCAGTCACCGAGTCATGAGCGAGCCTTGACCCGGAGCCGCGTTCGCCGGTGCCTCGGCGCTCCCGCTGACAGCCGTACTTGAGTGCGCAATCGACGCGGGGTGCCGATGCGCACTTCGGCGCTCCGGCGGTGCGCACCGGCCTCTCCACCCATCCGAAGGTCCGGCAACGGCTTTGAAGATAGGCTGCCCGGCCGACGGTGGAATTGGGAGCCGCCGGGCCATGGTCGGAGCGACCCGGCAGTCCAAGGGCCTGCCGCGGGTTCGGGGCGCGGTTGGCTTGCGCACACCCGCGCCCGTCCCCTTCGGGTCGCTCCGATCCATCGGTCCTTGCAGGAAGGCTCTGTCAGCGCCGCTTCGAGGCGGCGGAGCACTCGTTCGCCGACCGGCTGGGGTGCGACACTGGGGTGCGAGGTGCTGGCCCTCGGTGTATTCTCGTAGCAACCGGGACGACCGCCGACGGGTGATCGGCTCAATGGTCTCAACCCCGAGACTCAGTAAGAGTGCGATGGATAATGTGACTTGGAAGGACCGCACCGGGGCGCATGCGGTCGGCGCCGCAGTATTGGTCGCCGTGCTCGCAACGACCGCTGGCCCCCTCGCCGCCCAACAGGTGGTCCAACTGCCGACCGACGACCGGTTCCTTGACGCCGACTTCGAGGAAATCTACCGGTTGGGCTCGGTGGATGGGGATGGCTGGGACACGTTCGGTCACGTAGGCGGCGTCGGCTTCGACGGGGATGGCAACCTCTACATCCTCGACAGGGGGGCGGTGCGGGTCTACGTGGTCGATCAGCAAGGCAATCTGGTGCGACAGTTCATGGGAGAAGGGGAAGGCCCCGGTGAATTCGAGGAGCCGAGCGCGCTGGGATTTGGCGTCATGACGGACGGGCGGGTGACCGTCTTCGACCCGAACCGCATGGGATTCGCACTCTTCGATGCGAACGGCGAGTTCGAACGCACCATCCCCTTGCCGGGACCGCACACGCACTTCGCGATTATCCGTCATCTTCAGGCCTTCCCGGGACGGGATCGGGTTCTGTCTACAACCGAGGTCGGCTACCTGAGCACGGGCGAGCCAAGTCCGGATGACGATGCCCCGGCTTCTTTCCGGTATCTCCTGAGCTACGATCTGACCGGCGACCAGGTCGGCATAGACTCGGTCGTGACCGGATGGTGGCCTCCCGTTCATCTGGAAGGGGCCTTTCGGCCGAGCCTCATGGGCGGCGTGCTGCCAAGCGGGGAGATCGCGTACACGGACTCCTCCGCGTACGCGATCAAGTTCGCCATGCCCGGCGGCCCGGTGACGCGGATCCTGACCCGTCCGTTCCAGCCCAGACCCGTTACAGACCGCATCAGGGACGCCGAGATCGAGCGCCGATTGGAGGGGCTCGGCGACGGGGGCGGCGACCCGTTCCGTGAAGCGATGATCGAATGGGAGCGCAACCACATCAAGGAGTTGGAGTTCTTCCACGAGATACCGGTGGTGCTCGACCTCGAAACGAGTTGGGAAGGCGCCATCTGGGTCCGCCACCGCGGTGACGAAGGGACGGAGGGTGGCCGGATCGACCTCATATCGGCGGACGGTCGTTATCTGGGCACGTTCGCGCCCGGCTCCACCGCCATGCCTTCGGCCTTCGGCCCGAATGGTCTTGCCGCCTTTGTGGAGACGGACGACTTGGACGTGTCCTATGTGGTGGTGAGGCGACTGCCGGATGGGATGCGCTGATCCATGCGCCCCACGCCGAGAGCCGGTTGGAGGGTTCCCGCGACAGATTGCGAATCCCCTCGGTCGCGCTTTCCGGGTTCGAAGGGGCGGAGCCCCTCGCCGGCCCCACCGTGTAATACGGGGGGTACGCTGGCTTGAGCGCCTAACGGTGCTCCAAGCCAGTCCGGCGGACGCCTCCGAAACACCGCTCCGGGCACCGCCCGGAACAACTCCGCCGAGCCGCCGCAGGCAAACTCCGCCGACTCCTTCGTCCCGCTTTCCACCCGACCCGTACCCTTCGGAGACCCGAGGTCGTCCATCCTGGGCGATTCCTCGGCCCGCAGATTACCCGAAATACCCCCGGTGCGCCCGGAAACGGCCTCTGAGCCCCGTCAGAGGCCGCAGCAGGTCCAATTCTCAGTTGCTCCCCGGTTCGTCTTCCGAATCGCGCCGCTCGCCCGCGACGTATACGGCCCACGCCTCCATGACCTCGCGCCTCCGGTCCAGCAGGTCCGAGCGGGCGTACGCGGCCTCGGCCTGGCTGCGGACCTTGTGTGCAAGCGCCGCCTCCGCCACCTCGCGCGCCACGCTCGTCTCCGCGCACCAGTCGCGGAACGACGACCGCATCCCGTGAGCCGTTCCGTCGATGCCGAGATCCCCGAGCAGCTTGCCGAACATCGAGGCGTGGATCGCGCCGCCCCTCACACCCCGGAACACGATGCCGCCGTCATGGTGCTTCCGAGCCTCCTCAAGGATCTCCAAGGCTCGCCCCGACAGCGGAACCCGGTGCTCGCGCTTCGCCTTCATGCGGCTGGCGGGAATGGTCCAGACATCCCGTCCGATCTCCTCCCAAGACACGCCCCGGACCTCGTTCGAGCGCGTCGCCGTCAGAACCATGAACTCGAAAGCCAGCCGGATGCCGACATGGGACTCCGAGTTGCGAACCTTGGCCAGAGCCGCCGCCACCTCGCCGTGCGGCAGCGCCTTGTGGTGCCGGGTGGTGTTGCCGTTGCGCGGCGGCGCGGCGGCGATGGCGTCGCCCGCAGGGTTGTCCGGCCGGTAGCCCTTCGCGACGGCCCAACGCATCACCGCCGAGATCCGGTTGCGCACGGCCTTGGCGGTCGGGGGCTTGCTCGACCAGATCGGCTTGAGGATGGCGAGCACGTCGGCCGTCGAGACCTCGCCCACGCGCTTCCGGCCGATTCGCGGATAGGCGTAGTCCCGCAGCGTCTGCCGCCACTGCGCGGCCATGCGGGGCGGGTTCTTCCAGGTCGGCCGGTGAATCTCGATCACCTTCTCGACGGCCGCCTCGAAGGTGGGAATCCCCGCGTCTCTCGGATCGTGGCCCCAATGGACCGCCCGCCGATTCTCCAGCGCCTTCTCCCTCGCGTCCTTGAGCGTCACCACCGGATACGAGCCGAGTCCGAGGTTGGTGGGCCTCCCCCCGACCCGAATCCGCTGGCCCCAGGACTTGGAGACGCGCCCGGACTTCATGAGGTGGACGCGGAGGTACAGGCCGAGGCCTCCGCGCCCGCCGTCGCCGTACCGTCCCGGTGTCTTCACGCGGGCCACGAAGGTGGCCGTGAGGGGTCGTTTTCGCATGTGGCGTGACCTACCTGTGTATCAGTTATGGATCAGTATTCAATGGTACAACACTGCACGACTCGACAAGAGGAAGTCGTAAACCTCAGCTCGGATGAATCATATAGCATTGCAAATAAACGTCTTACGGTACGTCACTGGACGGCATGGGACGATGTGTGTGATCATCTAGCTGTATTTGTGGCAGAAGTCTCCTTTGACTTCGAGCACGAGCGCGCCCGCGCGCTTGCGGGGATCGTCCGCCCGCCACGAGAGAAGCTGCCTGGCGAACGGGTACATGCAGCCTGCGGTCTTGCCGGTGCCGACGGCCCCGACTACGAGCACGCCGGTGTACAGCCCCTTCTCGGGGACGACGAGCCACGAGGGCCGGTCGCCCTCTCGCGCCACGGTCGGATGGTGCGTCTCGCCGATCACCAGCGAGGGCGCGTCGTCGTTCGGCGACGTGGGCCACGCGGGGAGCCTGCCGCGCCGCCGGAACCTGACGAGGGGCTGGAACCAGACCCGCCAGGCGGAGAGAACGAGCGAGCCCGCAAGGATGACCGCGACGCCGGGCGCAGCGTAGTACCAGAGGCGGATAGCGGCGTGGATGCCCAAATCGTTCTGGGCGATCAGGTCGAGATAGAGGTTGTCGCCAATGCCGGGGAACGGACGTTCGAGCGCGTATGCGCCAGCTGTGCCGATGGCGGCTCCGATGACGGCGAGCGTCGAGTTCTTCATCGGCGAAACACCCTTCCCGGAGGGATCGTTGGTACGGGAGCGACCCGGCGGGGAGGGCGGCATGGGCTTGCACATGCCGAACCGCCCCGATGCCGCACCAGGCATCCCAAAGGGCCGGGTCGCTCCCCTCCACGCCCCAAGTGGCTACTGTGCCACGACCGGCCGTGCGGCGAAGCCGCAAGACGTTGCCGTGCCCGCGGATAGGCGGGACAGCCGGTGTGCATCACCGGAGCGCCAAAGTGTGCATCCACCCCCTTTGTCTCTTGCACACCTCCGGTACGCCCCAAGACATCAGGCCTCCCACTGGAATCGAGCCCCCGACAGCCGATCCGTCCTCCATGTGTCGGCGCGTTCCGTCAGCCCCCGGCCCGCCCGCCTCCGCGCCCGCCTCCCAAGGGCGTTGGCGTGCTTCATGGCGGCCTGCAAGCCGTCGTATTCGTCGAGGACGCGGACATCCCCTCCGAGGATGGCCTCCTCGATCCGAGCGAGTTCGCGTCGGGTCTCCTCGTCGATTTCGGACGGGCGCGGATACCGCGACCAGTTGGCGAGCACCGTGCGCGTCCGCCTCGACTCCTTCCATCTCCGGACGACCGCCACCACTTCGATCTTGTGGCCCAGGTCCCAGAGCGACTTCCATAGGTCACCGTGCTTCGCGCCCCACGAACGGAGCGCCGTCGCGGTGTCGTGGCCCGGTTCGGCGTAGACGAAGACGGCGCGCTCCGTGTCCA
>JAPOYJ010000085.1 GCA_026706635.1 Gemmatimonadota bacterium
GCGGGTCGCTACGGGTCCAGCAGTCCTTTGCAGGAAGGCCGGAGGACGCTCACGGCGGGGGCATTCCGACTCTCGGCAAGTCGGACGGCCGCCTCGAACCGGCGGTCTCCTTGGACGGGCGGTGAAACCCGGACGGGGGCCGCCGCGTAGGGGCAGACGCGGATCGCGGTGTCGGGGCCAAGGCCGCCGTGGGTGGCTGGAGTCGTCAACAACGCGGGCGGGCGCGGGCAGGAGAGCGGCGCGGGCGGTTTTGGCAACGGCGGCAGCCGCAGGAGGATCGGGTTGATCCGCCGCGTCCCACAGCGGCGTTCGGACGGCCTTCCCGCCAGGGATCGTTGGTGCGGGAGCGACCCCTGAAGGGAAGGGACGAGGTGTGAATTTCCACCTCGTCCCGAACCCGTACCGAGCCCTTGGCGAGGGGGGTCGCTCCCGCCACGGCCCGCGCGGCTCGTGTGCCTCGTAGGATCGAGCGATCGGGCCGCAAGGCGGTGCCGCACCACGGGATAAGCAGGACGGCAGGTGTGCATCGCCGGACGGCCAAAGTGTGAAACGACCCCCAACGTCGTTTTCACACTCCAGTGCGGCCGTAAGCCGAAGCGCGATCACCGTCCAGAGCGCCGGAGTGGCGCAGCGGCGGAGCATCCGAGAGGGGGAGGGCGGTGCTCTATATCAGGGGGGCGGTGCACACGGCCGGACGGCGAGCCCGGCTTCATCGTCGAGGTCCTGGATCAAGCGGCCCGCCTGCCCCCCGTCAGAAATGGAGAACCGAAGTCAGTGCAGTCAGTCCGGTCTGGTCACGTCCGGTCCCAGTCCCAGTCTGTCCCAGTCCTAGTCCCAGTCTTTTCCAATACGGAGATGAGCCTGAACCGGGGGAGGTGCGAGAGGTGAGGCCGGAGCCCGGAGCAGGTGGCAGTTGATGGGGTTTGATTATCTCCCTGAACGTTGGAGAGAGGCAACCGGCGAGCCGGAGGATGGCCGGGAAGCAGGAGGGTCTCCGGCGAGCCAGCGGTCGGCGCGAGTCGGATCACGCGGCGGAGTTGCCGGCTTGGCCGATGGCGCGGAAGAGTTCGTCGCGGGCGCGGCGGACGGCTTGGGCGGCGGCGAGGTCGGTGGTTGCGGCGGCGAGTCGGTCGAGGGCGCCGAGGGTGACGCCGGGCCGGAGGAAGGCTTCGGCGCCGGGCAGGGCCTTGAAGCGCTCGTGGGGCGTGGTCACGTCCTGTTGCCGGTAGCGCCGCCTGACTCGTCCGGTGGGGCTGACGACTTCGGTGGGGAAGAGGCAGGGCCGGTGGAAGTTGAGGAACGGGCAGAGGTGGTCGTGGAGGAAGGCGTTGACCCGGGGGACGAGGGCGTGGGGGACGTGGACGTGGCCGAGCCACTTGCGGACGACGCTGCCGTTCTTCGTCTCGACCAGCGCGTTGTCGTTGGGGTGGCGGGGCCGGGACTTGGTGAAGACGCCGATGTGGAGCTGGTTGAGCAGCTCGGCCACGCGGCCGTTGACGTATTCGCTGCCGTTGTCGGCGTGGAAGGCGTGGATGGCGAAGGGGAAGGCGGACAGCAGGGCTTCGAGGCGCGGGACGAGGAAGTGGTGGGTGATGCGCGGCACGGCTCCAAGGTGTTGGAACTGCGTGACTTCGTCGACGACGTTGATGAGGTAGATGCCCTTGCGCCTCTCGCGGTCGCCGAGGTGGACGGTGTCGACGCGGAGATGGCCGGGCTTGCCGTCCGGCCGCGGCTTGCGGCGGACCCCGATGGGGACCGGGGTGGGCCGGGTCTTGCGGAAGGTGAGGCGTCCGGTCCGGTACGCACGGGTCTTGCGGAGGTTGTAGATGTGGCCGTTGGAGATCGAGGCGAGGCGCGCGAAGCGTTCGTCGCCGTAGACCTCGTGCATGCGTTGCAGGACCACCTTGGTGGCGGGTCCGGAGGGCTGGCCGAAGGCTTCGTCGACTTCTGCGAGCAGCGCGGCGTCGTGGGGCGTGTAGCGGCGCTGGAAGGCGTTGGCCGGGGGCTTGCGGCGGTGATCGCGGATGCTCCCGGTCCGGCGGTGCTGTCGGACGAGGCGGGTGACCTGGGCGCGGGAGAAGCCCGTCACCTTCTCGATGAACCGCTTCACCAGTCCCTTGTCGGGTCGCCCGAGGCCGTGGTACTCGAAGCGGACCAGCGTGCGGCGCACGAAGGCGTAGGCCGAGGTGCGGTCGGCGAGCTCGAAGTCCGCCGGTTCATTGCCGTCCAGGAAGGCCCGGACCTGTTCGAGGGTGCGAAGTCGTTCGGTGCGAAGTGTCACGATCATCCTCCAATGATCTCTTCGCCCCGGCCTTCAGGCTCACTTCCCGCTGGAAACCGGCCCCGCGTTCAGGCTCATTTGCCGTTGGACAAGACTGTCCCTTGCGGAACGGCGTCCCGTGGCCCATCTTTGATGCACTCTTCCCGGGGTGGGGTTATCGAGGCCACATCGGCACCCCCGCCCGCATCCGTTTCTTCAGACACGAGGCAGTCCAATGACGAACACCATGAAGAAGACCGCCCGCGCTCTGGCGCTGGCTGTAACCCTGCTCGCCGTCCCGGTCCTGGTGGACAAACCCGCCGAGGCACTGGGATTCGACGTGCGCCCGACCGTTGCCTGCGCGCAAACGACGGAGTGCAGCTTCCACCTGTTCAAGATCTGCGTCACGCCCCACGGGAACGTGTGGTTCTACCGATGCTCGAAGGGGTGTGGGGAGCTTCCAGTCGAAGAAGAGCCCACCAAATAAGGGGGCCTTCGGCTCGCTTCTCCGTTCCGCGGGCTTGCAGGCTCACAGCTGGGAAAGGCAATCCAAGTGGAATCGCTCGCGAGATACGCCACGGTCGGTGCCCTCGTCTTGGCCGGTGCTTCCTGTGGCCAGAGAGACTCACCTCCACGAGGGGGGGCATCGACCGACTCTCTGTCCACCCCGCCGCTGACCGGACCGGTTCAGACGCTCAAGGTGGCTAGCCGACTGATGGGTGGTCCTGATGATTTCGGCCTGCTATTCGGATTCGATGTTATCAACGACGAATACCTGCTTGTGGGTGACGCGGCCGCAGATCTCCACGTACTCGCCGTGGACATCAAGAGCGGTGGGGTCCTGGCCCGCTTCGGCGCCACCGGCGAGGGTCCCAAGGAGTTCCAAGGCCCCCTTCGCATCTCCCCCGACCCAGTCCGTGCGGACACCTGGTGGGTGTACGATTTTACTGCCTGGACGTGGACGCCGGTGACAATGGTAGGTGGCGATGCCTCGAACTGGGTGATCGGGGATCGGTATTCGCTGCAAGGGGTGCCGGTAGCACCCGAGACCCCGATGTGGGTTGGGGAGAACGAGGCATTGATCCACGGTGTTTTTTCTGGGTACGCCCTCGTGCGAGCCACATTCGACCCGAACACCCGTCAGGTGACTGAGTGGAGTCCGATCGACATGGAGCAGCCCTTCAAGGACATCCCGGAGCCCGGGTTGTCGTTGTTGAACCGGAGCTTCATTGCCACGAGGCCAAGCGGCGGCTTTGCCATCGCCTACCAGTACGACAACTGGATCGAGGTGCGGGACCGAGAAGGCCTGCTCGTCCGCAAGATCGACGGCCCCCGGGAGGTCACGCCCGACTACTTCATCGACGACGACAACCGCTTCCATTGGGGCGATGAGGACCAGAACGGCTATGTAGGAGCCCACGGCATTGAATCGGGATTCTACCTGCTGTGGTGCGGTGCCGCCGAATGCCGCCGCACCATGGCGATCCACCAGTTCGATTGGGACGGGAGCTTCGTCCAAGAGTTCGCTATCGTCCCGGTGACCGACTTCGCCGTTTCGTCCACCGGGAACCGGCTGTGGGGGTTCACGCACGAGCACCTCCCCCCTCGGATCTCCGAATGGGATCTATCGAACTGAGTGGCCCACCGTCGGGAGTGCCTGCTCCACAATCTGATTCACACTGGACCCTCCTCAAAGCGACTCGTCCTGCCCGGACCCGGTAACCAGCGCGGTGGGGTTCCTCCCTTCCCGCCATTCAAACCCGTTCTTCCTGCTTTCTCAGTACGACGAGGCCGGATTGCGGCCAACGGCAAGAAGCGCAGATCGTACAGTCCTAGTTGACTTTAGACGACTTCCTGCCGGGATTCAGGCCATCTGTGCTCTGCCGGGCTGGCAAGGCGCTTCGCGGGGCGCATGGCGGAGCCATTCGCCCAAGAAGCAACGCAGAAGCGAAGCGATCCAGCGCGGATGCAGCGCTGCTCGAATGCCGTGGGAGGTTTGTCCACGGGCTGCTAGGGCTGCGGGTGGCCAGCGCTACCCGGCATGTGCGGCCGCTGCTAGAGCCGGGGCCGGTTCAATTCCGTCCTAGATCATACTCTCGATATAAAGGCGCTTGGCGTCCTCCAGGTTATCGAGGGCTTCGGCCCGAGTTATTCCGTGGCTCTCGCATCCCGGCAATTCGATCACACGGGCGACGTAGCATGGAGAGCCATCCGTACACTCCTCCCGCGTCACGGTCTGTTGGTACGGGAGAGCCAGGTAGTGGTCCCCGCCTTGTGAAGCCGTAGCTGGTGTAGATTCGGTCAAGGTCACGCCATCCCCATCCGCTCGTTGAAGCTGACATCCGTTTTCGGAGCTTGTGGCCGATCATCGGATAATAGCGTGGAAGGGCTCTGGGTGCACTGCTGGTTCGTCCTGCGGTTTTCCGAGGTGTTGTTCAAATGAAGGGGCATGGGATGGGCGGTTCCATGTTCCGATGGGACAGATGCCGGGAACGATCCCCATCAGTCCCCCTCAGTGGAAGAACCGTCCCCGCCCCACAAACGACCCCCCCGGGTCACCACCTCGCCCGGCTTCGACTCCACGCCGCGGCAGCCCGTCCTTCAAAGCCGCTGCCACCCCGTCTCCCGCTCCCGTTCCCTCCCCCTCCCCGGCGACCTCGTCCGCCTCACGCACACCCCCCACCCCGACCCCGCCCCCTGCCCTCCCCAGCTCCTCCAGCCACGCGTTCAGCGACAGCACGCGTTCGGCGATCAGGTGGATCACCCCGTCCACCTTCTGCACCCTGCCGCGGCAGAGCATCAGCCGCGAGGCAAGGGTGTCGCGGCGCTGGTTCTCGTACACCGAGGGGAAGACCACGAGGTTGGCCACCCCGGTCTCGTCCTCCAGCGTGACGAACATCACGATTCCCTTGCCGGGGCGCTGCCTGGTCAGCACGATCCCCGCCACGGCCGTCCGGTCCCCGTCGGCCAGGTCGTCGAGTGCCGCCGCCGGCAGCACGCCGCGCTCGTCGAGGCGACCTCGCAGCAGCGCGACCGGGTGGTGCTTGAGGGACAGACCCGTCGTGCGGTAGTCGGCCGCCACCTCTTCGCCCGCAGACATCTCGGGGAGAGCCAGCTCGGGGCGGGCGCGGCCATTGCCGGGGGCCGGGTGGGTGCCGGCGTCCCTGTCGCCATTGGCTGAATCGCCGCCTGTCAGCCCCCCATCCGCCGCCTCGAAGAGCGGGAGCGGTCCGGTGTCGTGCAGCGCGCGCACCGCCCACGAGGCCTGACGGCGGTCCAGCCCCATCGAGCTGAAGGCGTCGCCCCCGGCCAGGCGCGCAAGAACGGCCGTGGAGAGCCCGGTCCGCAGCTGGAGCTCGAGGGGCGAGCGGTATGCATCCGCCACCCGGTCGCCGCGTCCCTCCACCACCCGCTTCGCGTCCTCCTCCCCGAGTCCGCGAACGAGCCGCAGGCCCAGCCGCAGGACAGGGGGCTGGCCGTCCGCGCCGCAGCGGCCCGGCCCCATCCCCACTTTGTTCGGCGACCGAACAAAGGTGTCGCCACCCTCGTGGCCCGGACCGTCGCGAAGGCTGGCGGGGGATGCGGCGGGGGCCGCCCCACGCTCCAGCGTGCAGTCCCAATCCGAGAAGTTCACATCCGCCGGACGCACCTCCACCCCGTGGTCGCGCACGTCGCGCACGATCTGGGCGGGTGCGTAGAAGCCCATCGGCTGACTGTTGATCAGCGCGCAGGCGAAGACCGCCGGGTGGTGGCATTTGAGCCACGACGAGACGTAGGCCAGATGGGCGAAGCTGGCCGCGTGGCTCTCGGGAAAGCCGTACTCGCCGAACCCCTTGATCTGGCGGAAGCAGCGCTCGGCGAAGTCCGCCGTGTAGCCGCGCGCCGTCATGCCAGCTACGAACTTGTCCCGGAAGCGGTGGATGGTGCCCGGATTGCGGAAGCTGGCCATGGCGCGGCGCAGCTGGTCGGCCTCGGCGGGCGTGAAGCCCGCGGCGACGATCGCGATCCGCATGACCTGCTCCTGGAAGAGCGGCACTCCCAGGGTCTTCTGCAGCACCTCGCGGAGCTCCGGCGACGGGTACTCGACCGCCTCGCGCCCCTGCCGACGGCGCAGATACGGGTGGACCATGTCGCCCTGGATCGGCCCCGGACGCACGATCGCCACCTCGATCACCAGGTCGTAGAAGGTGGCGGGCCTCAGCCTCGGCAGCATCGCCATCTGGGCGCGGCTCTCGATCTGGAAGACGCCCACCGTGTCGCCGCGCTGGATCATCCCGTAGGTGGCGGGGTCCTCCTGCGGCACGCTCTCCAGGGTGTGGCGGACCCCGCAGCTCTCCTCGAGGAGACCGAAGGCCTTGCGGATGCAGGTGAGCATCCCGAGCCCGAGCACGTCGACCTTGATCAGCCCGAGCGCCTCGAGGTCGTCCTTGTTCCACTCGATCACGGTCCGGTCCTCCATCGCCGCGTTCTCGATGGGGACGATCTCGCAGAGCGGCCCGCGCGAGATGACGAAGCCGCCGGTGTGCTGCGAGAGGTGGCGCGGGAACCCGTACAGCTCGCGGGCCAGCTCCAGCGTCAGCGCCAGCCTCCGGTCGCGGGGGTCGAACCCCTCCTCGCGGGCGCGCTCCCCGTCCACCGGGCGGGACCGCCACGAGGACATCGAGAGCAGCCTTCCGATCACGTCCTCGCTCAGCCCCATCGCCTTGCCCACGTCGCGCAGCGCGCTCCGGGCGCGGTAGCTGATGACGGTCGCGGTCAGCCCGGCCCGGTCGCGCCCGTACTTCCCGTAGATGTACTGGATTACCTCCTCGCGGCGCTCGTGCTCGAAGTCGACGTCGATGTCGGGCACCTCGTCGCGCTCGGCGGAGATGAAGCGCTCGAAGAGCAGGTCGATCCGCGCGGGATCGACCGATGTGACGCCCAGGCAGTAGCAGACGGCGGAGTTGGCGGCCGAGCCGCGGCCCTGGCAGAGGATCCCCCACTCGCGTGCCTGGCGCACGATGTCCTCGACGGTCAGGAAGTAGGGCTCGTACTCCAGCTGGGCGATGAGCGCCAGCTCGTGCTCGATCATCGCGCGGACCTTCGGCGGGATGCCGTCCGGATAGCGTTCGGCCGCGCCCGCCCAGGTGAGCGCCGCGAGCGTCTCGCGGGGGGAGCGTCCGTCGGGGGCGACCTCGTCGGGGTACTCGTAGCGGAGCTCGGCGAGGGAGAAGCGGCACTGGTCGGCGATCCGGACGGCGGCGGCGAGCGCGTCCGGGTGGTCGCGGAAGAGGCGGGCGACCTCGGCGGGGGGCTTGAGGTGGCGTTCGGCGTTGGCGGCGAGGCGCCAGCCGGCGTTGTCGATGGTGCAGCGCTCGCGGATGCACGTCAGCACGTCTTGGAGGCGTCGCCGGGAGGGGTCGTGCTGGTGGACGTCGCCGGTGGCGACAAGGTGGGTGCCGTGCGATTCGGCCAGCCGGGCGAGGGCGGCCAGACGGCGGTCGTCGTCGCCCTGGTGGTGGTGGGTGGCGGCGAGGTGGAGGGGGGCGTCGAGGTGGTCGCGGTACCAGGCGAGGTGGTCGGCGAAGTCGTCGCCGGGGGTGGCGGGGGCGACCGGGGGGATCGCGACGAAGATGTGGTCGTCGGGGTCCGCCGCCCCGGCCACGTCCTCCCGGCCGAGATGGCACTCGCCCTTGGGCGCGCGCCGGCGTCCGGTGGTGATGAGGCGGGAGAGCGCGCCGTAGCCGCGCCGGGTGGCGGGGAGGCAGAGAAGGCTGGGGCCGTCGATCAGGTCGAGCCGCGCGCCGGGGATGAAGCGCACTCCGGTCCGGAGCGCGGCCTCGTGGGCGCGCACCACGCCCGCCAGGGTGTTGCGGTCGGTGAGCGCGAGGGCACGGTAGCCGAGCTCCGCAGCCCGCTCGACCATCTCCTCGGGGTGGGAGGCACCCCGCAGGAAGGAGAAGTTGCTGGTGACCTGGAGCTCGGCGTGGGGGGGCGGAGAGAGCGACGGCCGGACGCGGTCCCGCGTCGGGCACGCGACCGGGGGCGGCGCGAGGGCGGAGCGGGGGGTGGCGGGGCCGGTGGAGGACATGGCCCCTGAAGGCTAACCGAATATTTACCGAATATCAAATCTGGTGACCACGCTCGCCCCCTCGAGTTCGCCCGGGCACGGAGCATCGCATACCTCGACCTGGAGCACCCACAGGATCCCACGAAGCTCCTGGGAACCGAGTCGTTCGAATGCACTGCTCGGCCGACAATGGGCACAGAGACGCGGGAGGCGTTGCTTAGGCCTTCCGTTTCTCATTTCATTGCAGTTATTTGTCATATCATACATATTATCCGCATGAAATTTTCAGAACTGCTCCAGGCCGTCGAGGACGAACCTGTCTTCGAGACGGGGTTTCTGGTCGCTGGCCGACCGCCGGAGCCGGGGCTTCCCGCACAGATCAGCCGATGGTGCGCGTCCGGTAGGCTGCTGCGGCTGCGACGCGGCCTCTTCGCGCTTGCGCCGCCGTACCGCAAGGTGATCCCCCACCCGTTCCTCGTGGCGAACCGGCTGGTGCCGGGATCGTATGTGAGCGGCCTGTCGGCGCTTGCGTTCGGGCACGCCATCCCCGAGTTCGTCCCCGAAGTCACGAGCGTCGGGGCCGGGCGCGCCCACCTTCGCCGGACCCCGGTCGGCAGGTACTCCTTTCGCCACCTGGCTCCGGCGCTGCGGCACGGATACAGGCTGCGCCGCCTCGGCGGCGGCCAGCGCGCATTCGTCGCCTCGCCGGAGAAGGCTCTGCTCGACCTCGTCCACCTGCAGCCGGGGGGCGACGACCCCGACTGGATCGACGCGCTCCGGCTGAACGCCGAGGCGCTGTCGCCGGACCGCCTGGAGGAGGCCGCCGCCGCGACCGGGAGCCCGAAGCTCCGCCGGGCGGCGGCTCATGTGCACCGCATGTCCGACGTCCCCCGACCGGCCTGCGAAGTCTTGTGAAGGAACACGCCCGCACCCTCGTGCGCGGCCTTGACCCCCTGTCGGGCAGGAACGTCCTGAGGGAGTACCTCCAGGCCCGGGTCCTGGAGGGGCTGCAAAAGGCCGGAGCCATGTCGCCTCTCGCCTTCCAGGGGGGCACGGCGCTGCGGTTCCTCTACGGGCTGCCCAGGTATTCGGAGGACCTCGACTTCGCCCTCGAGGGGTCCGCCGAGTCGTACGACCTGGGCGGATGGACGGCCCGCATCATCCGGCAATTCAGGCGCGAGGGGTACGAGGTGGCGGGCTCCGTGCAGGATCGCGGGTCCGTTCACGCCAGCTGGGTGAGGTTCCGGGGGCTGCTGCACGAGGCGGGGCTCTCTCCCCACCGGTCCGAGACCCTGGGCGTCAGGATAGATGTGGACACCGATCCACCCGAGGGCGCCGTCACCGCCACGCGTCTCGTTCGACGGCACGTCTCGCTGCGGCTCCACCACCACGACCGCGCCTCGCTCCTGGCGGGGAAGCTGCACTCTGTCCTCTGCCGTCCATGGACGAAGGGCAGGGACATCTTCGATCTGGCGTGGTACCTGAGCGATGCGTCCTGGCCGGAGCCGAATCTGGAACTCCTACGCGCCGCCCTCGGGCAGGCCGGCGTCGACACCGGCCCGATCACCGCCGAAGGATGGAGGCGGGTGGTCGCCGGGCGCGTGGCGGCCCTGCCGTGGGACGAGGTGTCGGCCGACGTGCGGCCCTTTCTGGGAGGCGCGGAGAGCCTGCCGAGCAGGGAGGAGGTGCTGGGGCTGCTGAAGTCCCTTCCCGACTCCGATGACGCCACCTGACCGGGCAGCCCGACCTCGCTGCTTGCAATGGCGTTCGCCCTCTCCCCACATTCGCACCATGCGGAAAACTAGCTGGCGGAGGACCGCGCGGTGAGGCGCCCGCAGGATGCCGGGGTCGCGGATCCGGCCAAGTACCGGCAGCTGTCGGTTCCGCTGCCCAGCGGTGTCGACGAGGGGACGGACGCGGCGGTCGCCGCGCTCAACCGCCACTTCAGCCCGG
>JAPOYJ010000083.1 GCA_026706635.1 Gemmatimonadota bacterium
TGGTTAGCTTCGGCTTCATGGCCAGCCTCCTGTGGTTGTGGGCTTCCAAGCCCGTCTCACTGTGCAGCGCCCCGAAAGGTGGCGACTGCGTTAGCAGGAGGTTGGCCTTCTCATGTCAATCTGGACCTCTCCGCTCCGCTGTCGGTGCTCGCGCGAGATTATCCGCGGACTCCTAGCGTCCGACCGTGTCGACTCCCTCGGCCTCGGCGGCGCGGGCAAGCTTGCGGTCCAGCGTCGCGAGCGGATGTCGGCCGCGTAGCGCGAGTTCCAGGTAGCCCGCGTCGTAGGCGCTCAGGCCGTGGGCCCGGGCAAGGCGCATAACCTCTTCTCCATGTGGCGCATGATCCAGCCGGAGACGCAGGTCCTCGAACAGCGAGAGCGCCAGTTCGGAGTCCGCCGGTTCGATCCGGCCGAGGCGCTCCGCCCTGAGCAGCACGTTGCGGATCTCGAACCACAGCAAGGCGGGCGCGACCGCACCGTGGGCGACGACCGCGTCCAGCGCGGCATCTGCGGGGCCGGAATGCTCGTCGGCGAGTACCCAGGCGGCCGCGACAGAGCAGTCCAGGACGGGTGCCGTCACCGTCTGCCTTCGTCGCGCATCGACAGAATCTCGGAAACCGTGGCCCCCCGGATCCGGGTCCGCAACGCGCGCAGACTCTTCGCCGCTCGTGCCGCCGCCCTTCGGTCAGGCCAGTCCGCCGGGACGAGCATTGCGGTCGGGCGGCCGCGCTTGGTGATGAGCACGGTCTCTCCCGCCGCGACCTGGTCCAGTAACCTGGAGAGGTGGGTCTTGGCTTCGAAAGCGCCGATTTCGCGCATGGTGGATCGCTCGCTGGAGTAATGAATAGACCAGCCTACAGTCTAGTAGGATTGATCTCATGAGCGCAAAGAGGGGGCCGGATCACTGAGCTGGTCCGGGGCAGACGATCCGGCCGAGACGCTCCGCCCCGAGCAGCACGTTGCCACCTACATGCTCACGGAGGTGAGGGTGGTGCTCCGGGCGCTTGGCGGCGTGACCAGGAGCTTGTTACGCGGACGAGTCGGAGCGGACGACGCTCCCGCCCGGGGAGCGTGGGCGGGCGGATAGTTCGCGAGCCTCCGCGCGAGCACCCGACGGACCACCCGAGCCTGGAAGCTGAAGGAAGCGGCCTACAACCTCTGGAACAATCAGCCGACCACATTGTACACAGTACTATGTGACTTCGGTGTGCCTGCAGCACCACGGCCCGAGGCAAGGAGCAGGAGTGCGGATTGCGGTGTGCGTCGAAGACTATGGGGGATGTCCTGACTGAGGCCGAGACCGGTGCGCCCGAGTCGTCCGGCCTGGATTGCGATCGGGCGGTGGAGTAGCCGGAGACCCGGAGGAGGCGAGAATGAACAGGGCGGTAACGATGGCACTGCTGGTGGCGGTGGCCTGCAGCGAAGAGACGGAACCGGAGGCGCCGTACCCCGCCACGGTGTTGGTGTCCCCGGAGACCCTGGAGTTGGCCAAGCTAGGGGAAGAACTCCGCCTGACCGCCATAGTCAAGGACCAGAACGGCAATGCCATGGACACCGTGCGTGTCCAGTGGTCCAGCGAAGACGCAGCGGTGGCGTCGGTCAACCCGACGGGTCTTGTCAGCGCCCAGGGGAGCGGCGAGACCAGGATTCTCGCCGCTGTCGGGGACATCTCGGGTGCAGCGGCCATTACGGTGAGTCTGGTCCAGCGGGATGCACTCATGAAGCTCTTCGAGAGCCTGAACGGAGACGGTTGGAACAGGAAGCGCAACTGGGGAACCGAAACCGCGCTCGGTGAATGGGCCGGCGTGACGACGGACGAAGACGGCAACGTTGTGGGTCTGTCCCTCGCGCGCAATAACCTGAGCGGGGAGATCCCAGCCGAAATCGGGCTCTTGAAACACTTGGTGGGCTTCGACCTGGCTTTCAACGAAGACGTCGCGGGTACCATACCGCCCGAAGTCGGCGAACTGGAGAATCTCACAGCACTGCTGTTGCACCATAACGCCCTGACCGGCGGAATTCCGCGCGAGATCCTGCAGCTGAGCCGACTCGATACCCTGGACCTCCACCACAATCAACTGTCCGGGCCCCTGCCGGAATGGCTTGGAGACCTGCCGGCAGTCGGATACCTCAGTCTCTGGGGCAACGACTTCACGGGCTCACTGCCAGCCTCGCTGGGCGATCTGGAATCCCTGGAGGATCTCTACGTCAACACTCTGGAGCTGAGTGGCCCGCTGCCACGAAGCCTGATGAACCTCTACCTTAACTCGTTCTTCTGGTATTGGACCGACCTCTGTTCGCCCCCTGACGACGAGTTCCAGGCGTGGCTCGAGTCCATCCGCTACCACGAGGGGGGTAGCGTCTGCGATCAATGACTGGTGCACTCTCGGGCCCCTCATCCCCTGTCCGGCGCCCGGCCCGGATTCCGCTAGATTGCCCGCAGATCGCGGCGCGGGGAGCTGGCCTGCGGTCGCGAGCCGCACCACACTCAACCCCCACACGCACGCTGAACGCGAGCAGAGAAGGCGGATGATGCGCAGAGTCACCTTGGCGGCCGCGACGGCCGCAGCTCTCGGCACGGCCGCGCTGGACAAGGCCGCAGCCCAGGAGACGGACGGCCTCATCGGCGTCGGGGCGATGGCCCCCGACCTCGAGCTGGACGGCGCGACGCGCCACGGCGTCCTCCGCGAGAAGATCCGGCTGAGCGACTACCGCGGCGAGACGGTGGTCCTAGCCTTCTTCTTCAGGGTCAGGACCCCTGGCTGAACGGTTCAGATGAGAGCGTACCGTGACCAGTACGCAGAGCTCTTCAACGAAGGCCGCAACGTGGTTCTGATGGCGATCTCCAACGACCCGGCGGAGGCGGGCGC
Organism: Gemmatimonadota bacterium; assembly: GCA_026706635.1. Classification (GTDB taxonomy): domain Bacteria; phylum Gemmatimonadota; class Gemmatimonadetes; order Longimicrobiales; family Gaopeijiaceae; genus Bin94. Next base: position 2,871 of record JAPOYJ010000083.1, read on the forward strand.
GTCGTGGCTGAAGGACGAGGATTTTCCGTACGTCTTCGGCAGCGACCCCGACGGTGCCGCCTTTGCAGCATTCGGCGACTCGCCCCGGGACGGCGGCATGGTCGGCAGCCGCGCCGTGATCGTGGTCGGGCCGGACGGCCGCGTGGCCAAGGTGATCCCCCGGTTCAACCAGGTGGACCCAGGGGCCTACTCGGAACTCGCGGCCGTGATCGACGAGGTGACGCCGGAGGCGGAGGAGGGGTCCTGAAGGAGCGCCTCTACGGCCTCGACGAGCTCCTGGTTGGGCCCTGCGCCCGTTGAGACCACTCTTCCCTCCCCGTCCACCAACACCACGATCGCTGTCGTGAGCGCCCTGTAGGCCCTCACGGCCTCGCCGCCCGCGTCGTACACGTAGGGGTACCCGTGCGAGTGCCGCTCCACATGGCGGCGCACCCTGCGGCGCGACTGCGAGACCGCCACGGCGACCGCCACAACGCTGACTTCTTCCCCGAAGCGCTCCTGAACGCGGTCGATCTCCGGCTGCAGCGCCTCGCACTGCTCGCACCACGACGCCCAGAACTCGATTAGCGCTGTGCGCCCGCCGATGACCTCGAGGAGCGAGACGGGGTTGCCCTCCATGTCCTCGACGAGAGCGTCCGGCGCCGGCGTGCCGGGGGGGAGCCCGAGTCCGCTCGAGCTCTCCTGGGCGGCGGAGGCCAAGGGGATCGCGCAGGCCAGGGCGGCGGCGGGAGCGATGGCTAGGCGACTCCGTACGCTCACACCTCGTCTCCTCGACTTCCTGGGCCCGGGCAGGACCGGAGCCTCCCTGGCAAGAGGGTTCGGCCCCCGCGATTGACGGACTGCACGATCTGCACATCGATAACCTCGCGCGGCGAGGAGGTGTCGCGCCAGACCTGTCCCGCCGACGACCGGAGACGGGGTGCCGCCCCAGGCAGGACGAGAAGCTCATTGCACGTGTCACTCCATCGTCCCGAGCAGATCGGCGATCGGTCCACGAGGCATCGCCATCCATCTTCCCATCTTCATCCAAGCTGCTGAATCGCTGCTCTCGCAGGAATGGCACCCTTCTTGCGCTACGGTCGCGTACAGGGTCGCGATCACCCCGGCCGCGACCGCTCAACCCCTACCTTGGAGGTTACCATGCTCGCGGAACGCTGCATTCTTGGACTCGCCCTGCTCCCTGCCGTGATCGGCGTGACCATCGCCGGCTGCGACACGCCAACGCAGGAAAGCGACGAGGAAGGCGGAAGGCGGTACGCGCCGTCCGAGACCGCGCGGGAAACGCGGCGCGGCATCGATCTGGTCATGCGCTACGAAGCGGCCAACCAGCGGTTCACCGGTACCGTCACGAACACCACGAGCAGCACGGTGGCTGCGGTCCGCGTCGAGATCCATCTGTCGAACGGAGAGGAGCTCGGCCCAACTCCACGCAAGGACTTGGGCGCGGGCGAGTCCGTGCCCGTCACGCTCGACGCGGGCGGCCAGGACTTCGACTGGTGGAGCGTGCACGCCGAAACCGGAGGTGGCGGCGGGGGATGAGGGGATGGGTCAGGTCGCATGAACCGCAGGAAGGCCCTTGGCGGGGAGTTCCCGCCAAGGGCCTTTTCTCGAGACCTACACGGGTGGGTACCGGAGGATCGATCCAGTAGACCCGGTCGGCATCTACGCTCAGAGAGGAACAACGTCGGCTACTGGCCCGAACCCCCGGAGAATGTCCTGGACAGGTAGCCACGGGTGTCAGACAGCGTTCGGTCGTTTCGCCCGATCTGGAATGGCCATCCGATAGCCGACGCCGCGCTTGTTGAAGATGTAGGTGGGATTGGCCGCATCATCGCCAAGCTTCCGGCGCAGCCTCTTGACGTAGGTTCGTACGCGCACCGAGTCTCCACCGCCGCGGCGGCCCCACACCTGCCGCAGCAGACTCCGAGTGGTCACGACGTTGCCCGCATCGAGCGACAGCGCCCGCAGCAGTGCGAATTCGGTGGCGGTGAGCTCGACCGGCCTGCCTCCGACGCTGACTTGACGCTCGCCGTAGCGGATGCACAGGTCACCCACTTCGAATTCCTCGGGTACGGCCGCCCGCCGCAGCGCCGCCCGGATCCTCGCCACAAGCTCCATCGGCGAGAAGGGCTTGACGATGTAGTCTACCGCCCCCATTTCGAGTACTCTCGCGATCGTCTCTTCCCTGCTGTAGCCGGAGACGAAGATGACTGGCAGGTTGGCCAGCTCGGGCACCTGCTCCATCAACTCGATCCCGTCAGCGCCGGGGAGCATTAGGTCCAGCAGGACAAGTCCGGGCTCCTCGGTCCGGATCATCCGCGGCAGCTCCCGCGGGTCGCCGGTGATGAGCGGGGCGTAGCCCGCCCTCGAAAGGACATCGCGAACAAGGCGCAGCATGTGCGGATCGTCGTCTACGACCAGGATGCGTGTGCGCTCGCGACCATCCCGGGGCTCCGCCGCGGAACTGCCCCCGGAGTCGGGCGGCGCCTCCCCCGCGACCGGGATTGTGAAGGTGAATCGCGTGCCCCGGCCCCGGCCACCGCTCTCGGCCCGGATGCGGCCGCCGTGCGCGTCCACAAGCCCCTTGCAGATGGCAAGCCCCAGGCCGTAGCCCGTCGTCACGCCCTCCTCACCGCTCGGAGCATACTTGCGAAACAGGTGCGGCAGGCGCTCGGGCTCCACCCCCCGGCCCTCGTCGGCCACCGAGATGGCAACATGCACGCCGTCCTGCACGGCCCCGACCAGGATGGGGGATGACTCCGGCGAGTGCTGAGCCGCGTTGGCGAAGAGGTTGTTCAGGACCTGGACGATACGTCGGCGGTCGGCCATGACGGGAGGCAGGCCCGCAGGCAGGTCCACCACGATGGTGTGTCGGCCCCCGCCGCTGAGAAAGGTATTCCTCGCCCGGTCCACCAGCTCCGCCACCTCGGAGGATTCGGCCCTCACCGACAGAGCGCCCGTCTCGATGCGTCCGGCATCGAGGAGATCGCCGATGAGTCCGCGCATGTGGTCCGCCTGCTCGTCAATGATCTGGAAGAAAGCCCGCTGCTCGGCGGGGTCCAACTCGGGCGACGCCGTCAGCACGGTCGTGGTCGATCCCTTGATCGAGGTCAGCGGTGCCCGCAGCTCGTGGCTCACCAGGCTGAGGAACTCGGTACGCGACCGCTCGAGCTCCTCCAGCGGCGCCAGATCCTGCATCGCGACGACCATCGATACGACTTCGCCCTCCTCCGAGCGGATCGGGGTCGTGTTGATCAGCATCTTAACGCTGCGGCCGTCAGGCACCGACAGCTCGATCTCCTCGGCGCGCACCCGCCGGCCCACGCGGAGCTCCCTGGCCAGGGAGGCCTCCCGGATGGCAATCTTCCGCCCGTCCAGAAATCGGCCAGTCATTGTGTTCAGGAGATCCTCCGGTGCCTGACCCGGAGCGCGCAGTCCCTCCACTATCCGTTCCGCCTCGCGGTTGAACGACACCGCTCGTCCGGTCCTGGCATCCAGGACTGCCACGCCCACCGGCGATGCGTCGATCAGCGCCTCCAGATCACCTCGGGCTCGGCTCTCGTCCCGGTAGGCACGGGCGTTGGCGATCGCGACGGCCGCCTGCGACGCGAAGAGTACCAGCACATCTTCGTCCTCGTTCGTGAACTCCCCTCCGTCCCGCTTGTCGCTGAGGAAGAAGTTGCCGAGATGTTCGCCCCGATAGTACATCGGTGTGATCTGAAGGGTGCTCGTATCCCAGAGGCTCGAGGAGAAGCCCAGGGAGTCGAGGAAGCCTGACACGTCCCCCACTCGCAGCGGTGCAGGGAGATTCCGAAGGTATCGCAGGAGCCGAGGCCCATCCGGCCACTCCGCCATCCGCCGATGCTCCTCCGCCGTGAGCCCGGAGGTGACGAAATTCTGCATCTCTCCCTCGGAGTCGATCGTCGTGATCAGGCCGTAGTGGGCGCCGGTCAGCGTGCGGGCACTCTCCACGATCTCGTGTAGCACCACCTCGACGTCGAGGCTCTCGCTGATGCGCAGCATCGCGGTGCTCAGCTTCGCGGTGCGCTCCCGCAGCGCCCGGTTCTCGTGTCTGAGTTCCTCCAGAGTGCTCATTGGTCGCCTTTTCGGGGTCGAAGTGCAGCCAGCTGGCCGCGGTGCGACGAGCGTGGCGCGGCAGTGCTCTCGATACACAGTGAGACGGATTGTTGCGTACCGCAAGTGCGACTGTAGGAACAGTAACACGACTAACACACGATATGGGACCTAATATTCACACAACGTACACACAGCCGGTGGACCATGTGCGTGTCACCTACCTGATGCCGCGGACGGACCGCCGGTTGGGACTGCCGCGATCAACCCCACGTTTGCCGCGCTCGCTTCGCTGCCGTCGGTTGTCGCGGCGCTGAGGTGGCTGATCTAGCAGCTGCGGAAGAGCCAGCCCCCCAGAGGTTGCCGTGCGCCGCGCCCGTCCTCCGGAGGGACGAAGGTTCGTACGACCGAGGCCGCGTCCGTGCGGGAGTCACCCTAGACTAGTCGACCCCCGGGAACAAAGGGGAATTGCCAGGGTACACGCCTTGTCAGCTATTCTACGAGCACATCACGGCCTCGGACGACGACCCGACACTTGGCTGTCAGGGGCGTACCCCCGGAGCCCACCAAGAGGAGTGGAAAGAAATGAAGCGATTGACCCCCATGTTGTTCCTGTTGCTGCCGGGCTGCGGCGAGCCGCCCAACGAGCCGCCAACGGCGGTGGGAGATATCCCGGACCACGAGCTGTTCGTGATGGACGAGGAGGAGATCACCGGCCTCTCGACCTACTTCGAGGATCCGAACGAGGACACGCTGACCTATAGGGCGCAGAGCACCAATGCCAGCGTGGTCAGGGTGGCGGTTGGGCAGAACGATGTCCTGACGCTGACCGGAGCTGGCCAGGGCAACGCGACGGTGACGGTGACGGCCACGGACCCCGATGGCGAGTCGGCAACGCAGAAGTTCGATGTGACGGTGCCCAACCGGGCTCCGGAGACCGTGGGATCGATCCCTGACGGGGCCGTGTTTATCGGCGACACGATCGGTCTGCCGCTGACGGTGGTCGACTCGTTCTTCACGGATCCCGATGGAGACGATCTGACGTACAGCGGCGAGAGCTCGGACGAGGGGGTGGCGACCATCGAGATCACCGGCACGGCGTTGGTGTTGGTGGGAGTCGGGCAGGGAGAGGCGGTGATGACGGTGACGGCGACCGACCCGGGCGGGGCGAGTGCAAGCCACCAGGCACGGATCGCGGTCCCGAATCGTGATCCGGTGGTGACGGCGGAGATCCCGGAGCAACGGGTGAAGGTCGACGAAACGGTGGTCGTAGACCTGCTCGCCCATTTCGAGGACCCGGACGGGGACTTGCTCAGTTTCGCGGTGTCCGTGAGCGCTCCCGACCGGGTGAGGGCGGACGAAGCGGACGGCAGGTTGCGACTCACGGGACTGGCGACGGGCAGCTCCCAGGTCACGGTCACTGCCGAGGACGGGTTCGGGGCGAGTGTCAGCACGGATTTTGCGACTACCGTCACTTCTTCCGAGGCACAGGTGTTCGAGGACCAATTCGAGGATCTGGAGAACTGGGCGGACTCGACCGGGGAGCTGGGCACGGCGAGGGTCGAGGACGGAGATCTGCACATCATCATCGATGAGCAGGTCGACGAGGACTACGAGATGTTGCCGTACATCTTCCACGAGCTGCCCGGGGAGGACGGCCACGACGGCGCGTGGGAGATCGAGTACCCGGTATGGGAGAGGGAGGACAACGCGATCGCAGTCGTCGAATTCTGGGTTATTGTCGATCGCGACGGCGTGGGCGGATTCGTCTTCACCCTGGACTACGACCAGGCCAACTGGAACGCCTCGTGGATGGACGAGGATGGCGAGTTGTCCTCGATTGCCGATGGCGAGGACGAGGAGTGGCCCGACGACAGCATGATCGACTACGGCGGCGTGACGGACATCGTCTTCGGGTTGGAGGACAACGTGGTGTATGCCCGTGGCAACGACGGCGTGGAGATCTTCTCGGTGGACATGTCCGGCGAGTTTCCGGGCGGCGCCGACCCGCCGCACCATTCCAAGTGGATCGCCTACCGCTGGTTCTCGTACGTCGAAGCCGAGGAGGAGGTCGAGTTCGGCACCGACGGCGCCGTGATCGGCTCGGTGAAGTTCACCTACGCGAAGTGAGGACGGGCCGGGGGGTGGCGACGGCCACCCCCCGGTCATCGGTCACCCGAAACCACCGGGACGACCCCTCCTAGCCCATCGGCGGATGCGCCGCGGTCCAGCGCGGACAGCAACCCTGCCAGAATGCCGACACCCGCTCCTGGCTGGGCGGGTGGCCCGCTACAGGCTGTATCCGGCCTGGACGAAGTAGTACTGCGCCACTCCCAGCATGACGACGGCCGCCGCCCGCTTGACGACCACCATCCACCTGCCGGCCCGCGGCAGTCGCGACAGCGTCCCCGAAAAGAGCCCCACCGCCACCAGTAGCGCCGTCATCCCCAGGGAGAAGACGAAGAGGTAGGCGAATCCCATGAACCCGGCGCGCGTGGCGGCGACCCATGCGAGCACGGCCGCGAAGGCGGGCGCCCCGCACGGCGCGGCCACAACTCCGGAAGTCGCCCCCAGCACGAAGACGGCTCCGTACGACCCTCCGTCGCGAGCCCCGGCCCAGGCCGCTAGGCGCTGCGGCACCCGCACCGGGATCACGTCGAACATGGCCAGCGCGAAGACGAGGAGGAGGTTGCCGATCGCCAGGAGCGCCCAGGGGCTGGCGCTCACCGTCCCGAAGAGGGTGCCGGTGAGCCCCGCCAGGAGCCCGAGCGCGGCGTAGAGGAGCGCCATGCCCGTGACGTAGGTCATGGTGAGCCCGAGGGTGCGTCGCCAGGGCTGCCGGTCGCGCGCGGTCCCCGAGATGACCGACGCGGTGATGGGTATCATGGGGTAGACGCAGGGGGTGAGGCTCGTGGCGACGCCTGCCCCGAAGAGGACCACGAGGGCGAGGAGGGGGTTTGCGGCGAGCGCCTCGGAGAGCCCCCCGGCCGCCTCCTGGGATGGAAAGGCGCTCATCGCCCCAACCGGCTAGGACAACTGGGCACAGAGCGAGGCCAAGGGCACAGGCACTGTAAACCGTGAATTACAATTTGTAAAGCATACATTACAATGTGGAGAAGCGAGCGAGCGGTCCGGCGGGGATGCAGCGCCGCTCCTGCCGTGGGGAGCCTGTCCTCGGGCTGCTGGCATGACCGGGCCCTCCGTAGGTGGCGGTTAGGGCGGCGCGAGGGGAAAGCCGCAGCCTAAACGTAAGGCCGAGCCAGTCCGCATTCCGCGAGGCAGCGGGTCAGTGCGGCCGACCGCGAGGAGTACCAGAGCGACCGTCGTCACGATCATCGTCCGTCGATCTCTCGGCACACCGCTTCGTGCCCGCTCTCGCCTGGAGGCGGCTCCCCGCCCATGGGGCAGACCGTTCGTTGACACGCCCCAAGCGCAGACTCTACCTTTCCTCGGCGCGACAGGTGCGCCTGGGATTCCATCTCTCCTCCTAACCGACCCGCCAGCGGGTCCTCGATGCCGACTCCGCAAACGCGCAGGCTGTGGCTGGCACTATCGGCAGGGACATTCGCCCTGCTCCTCGTCGCCGTTACCGTCGGCTTCAGACGGCCCCCCGTCGAGACCCCGGTAGCCCAGCTCGCCCAGCTCGGGGAGCTGGACCCGACCTCCCAGCCGATCCAGTTCCCCCACGACACGCACGCCGGGCAGTTCACGATGTCGTGCCAGTACTGCCACTTCTCGGCCGAGCGCTCGGTGGACGCCGGCATCCCGCCCGTCTCGCTCTGCATGGGCTGTCACCTCGAGGGGATCGTCGGTGGCCGCACCGAGCAGGCCCAGGCGGAGATCGGCAAGGTGCGCAGCTACTACGCCGCCGGGACTCCGATCCCGTGGAAGCGCATCTACAAGGTTCGCGATCACGTGAGGTTCCCCCACATGCGCCACGTCGCGGCCGGGGTGACGTGCCAGACGTGCCACGGGGAGGTGCAGGAGATGGGCGTGCTGGAGGTCGTGGCGCCCGAGGCGGGCGATCTGCGGATGGGCTGGTGCGTCTCCTGCCACCTGGAGCGCGGTGCCTCCCGGGACTGTACGGTATGCCACTACTAGCCCGATGAGCGAACTCGGACGGCGCGACTTCCTGAAGGTCGTCGGCGTAGGCGGCGCCGGCGCCGCGGCCGCCGGATGCTCGACCGACGAGGTCGAGCGGCTGATCCCCTACGTCGTGCCCCCGGAGGAGATCACTCCCGGGGTCGCGACCTGGTACGCATCCACCTGCGGCGAGTGCGAGGGCGGCTGCGGGATCCGGGTGCGCACCCGCGAGGGCCGCGCGGTCATGATCGAGGGAAATCCCGACCACCCGATCTCCCGGGGCGGTCTCTGCTCCCGCGGGGTGGCGGCTCTGCAGGGGCTCTACAATCCCGACCGCATCGCATCGCCGCTGCGCGCGACCTCGGACGGCTTCGAGCCCGTCGGCTGGGACGACGCGCTGGAGCTCCTCGCCGAGCGGCTGGGAACCGGAGGGCGCTCGCTCTTCCTTACCGGTCGCAAGGGGCCGGCGGAGGGCCACCTCCTGGACCGCTTCGCGGCGGCTGTCGGAGGGCGCAGAGTCGTCTACGACCCCCTCCACGACTCGGCTCTGCGCGAGGCGGTGGGGATCGCCTTCGGGGTCGACGCGCTGCCGAGCTACGACATCGCGGCGGCAGACCTCCTCGTCTCCTTCGGGGCCGACTTCCTCGAGACATGGATCTCGCCGGTCCGCTTCGCCGCCGACTTCGCGGCGATGCACGGCGTGGACCACGGGGCCAAGGGCAGGTTCGTATTCGTCGGGCCAAGGCTCTCGCTCACCGGACAGAACGCCGACGAGTGGATCCCCGCCAGGGCGGGCTCGGAGGGGAGGATCGCTCTGGCGGTGGCGGGCGAGCTCGTCCGGCGCGGTGGAGACGCCGGACCGTACAGCGGCATGGTGGCGCAGCACACACTCGAGGACGCCGCCCGCGACGCCGGGGTCGAGGTGGAGGCGCTCTCGTCGCTCGCCGACCACTTCGCGGCCGGATCCGCCCTCGCGCTCGGTCCCGGCCTGGCCGGACACCACGAGCGGGCCACGGCGTCGAATCTGGCGGTCCTCATCCTGAACGCGGCCGCCGGGAGCCTGGGGCGGACGCTCACCGTCTCCGCCAGCCCCGATACCGAGGCCTCCTCCTACGGGGCCGTGGTGGACTGCGTCGAGGAGATGGGATCGGGCACCTACGGCGTGGCGATCGTCTCCGGGACCAACCCGGCGTACGCGCTGCCGCCCGACGCGGGCTTCCTGGACGCCTTCGCGAAGGTGCCCTTCAGGGTCGCCTTCGCCACGGCAATCGACGAGACCGCGGCGATGGCCGACTTGGTGCTCCCCAGCGCTCACGCGCTCGAGTCGTGGGGCGACGGTGCCGCCACGCTGCCCACCGGCGACGACGGGGCTGCGCAGTCGGTCTACTCGGTGCGACAGCCCGCGATGCGCACGGTCCCGCTCTTCGACGCCCACCCGATGGCGGACGTGCTCCTCGAGACGGGTCGCCGCCTCGGCCACGACCTGGGTGCGCCGACCCTCAGGGAGTACATCCGCTCGGTGCACCCGGCCACCCTTCCGGGAGGCGCCGGGGAGGGGAATGCGGCGCTCGCGGCCGAAGCGAGGTGGCGGGAGGCGCTCAGGGCCGGCTTTCTGACGCACGGGGGCGACGCGGAGCGGGTGTCGGCGATGATCCGTCCGGGGAGGGCGGTCGACTTCGACCTTCCCTCGATCGCGGGCGACGGCCACCTGACTCTCCTGGTGCATCCCTCGCCGCGCTTCGGCGACGGCAGCCACTCCAACAGCCCCTGGCTGCAGGAGCTCCCGGACCCGGTCTCGAAGGTGATGTGGCATTCGTGGCTGGAGATGAACCCCGCCACGGGCGAGCGCATGGGGCTCCGGAGCGGCGACCTTGTGCGCGTCGCCACCGGGGAGGGCGAGGTGGAGCTCCGCGTCTTCCTCTACCCGGGAATTCGCGAGGACGCGGTGGCGATTGCGATGGGCGGCGGCCACACGGACTACGGCCGCTTCGCCAACGGCAACGGGGTCAACCCGATGACGCTCCTGCCGGGTGCGTCGGACGCGGCTTCGGGGACGCTGTCGCTGATCTCGACCACGGCCACGGTCACCCCGACGGGTGCCTGGCGGCGCCTCGCCTCGACCGAGGGGTCGAGCGACCAGGACGACCGCAACGTCGCCCCGGCGGTGGCTCTCGCCGCCCTCGGGCACGGGCATGCCAATGGGCACGGTGGCGGCCACGACGGCCAGAATGGCCACCACGGCCTCCACGAGCTTCAGGAGGCGGGCGGCTTCCAGGGCGTGCCGACCGAGGGACGCGCCGAGGACTTCCCCCTTCCGGGCTCGGACTTCGGCGAGTACGGCGAGGATCACCCCAGATGGGCGATGGCCGTCGATCTGGACAGGTGCAACGGGTGTGGCGCCTGCATCACGGCGTGCCAGGCGGAGAACAACATACCATGGGTGGGGGAGAACCAGGCGCTGATGGGGCGCGAGATGCACTGGCTGCGCATGGAGCGGTACTACGAGACGGTGGATGCCTCGCACTCCGGGCCGCTCGACATCCGCTTCCTCCCGATGCTCTGCCAGCACTGCAACAACGCGCCGTGCGAGCCGGTCTGCCCCGTCTTCGCGGCGTACCACACGCCGGACGGCCTGAATGCCCAGGCGTACAACCGCTGCGTCGGGACCCGCTACTGCGCCAACAACTGCCCGTACAAGGTCCGGGTCTTCAACTGGTACAGGTACACCTCCGATCCGGAGAAGGGCGGGAACATCCCCGAACCGATGAACTGGCAGTTCAACCCGGACGTCACCGTCCGCGACAACGGCGTCATGGAGAAGTGCACCTTCTGCGTGCAGCGCATCCGGGACGCCGGCAACCGCGCCCGGCTGGAGGGGCGCGAGGTGGCCGACGGCGAGGTCCGGACCGCCTGCCAGAGCGTCTGCCCGACCGAGGTGATCAGCTTCGGCAACATCAAGGACCCGAAGTCGCGCGTCAGGGCGCTCGCCGAGGACGAACGCTCGTACCGGGTCCTCGACCCGCTCATCAACACGCAGCCGGCCGTGCACTACCTCAAGAAGGTCACCCACCACGAGGTGGAGGAGGGCGGCCACTAGGATGCGCGCCACTCGAATGCCGTGGGCGGTTTGTCCACGGGCTGCTACGGCTGCATAGGCCATGGCGACCGCCGATCTGACGCAGCGGGGCGCGCTCCCCAACCCGGACGTGCGTCGCTACGAGGACGTCAACCGCGACGTGCTCCGCGTCATGTCGCGTCCCGGAGCCGGCTGGTGGGCGCTCTTCTCGATGGCGGCCGCCGGGGTCGGCGTCTTCCTCGTCTGCTGGTTCTACCAGATCTACAAGGGGATCGGCGTCTCGGGGCTGAACGCTCCCGTGGGGTGGGGCGTCTACATCACCACCTTCGTCTTCTGGGTGGGCATCGCGCACTCGGGAACGCTCATCTCCGCGATCCTCTTCCTCTTCCGCGCCCCGTGGCGACAGGCGATCTACCGGGCGTCGGAGGCGATGACCGTCTTCGCCGTGATGACCGCGGGCCTCTTCCCCCTGATCCACGTGGGACGGGTCTGGCACGCCTACTGGCTCGTCCCCTACCCCAACTCGCGCTTCCTCTGGCCGAACTTCCGGTCGCCGCTGGTGTGGGACGTCTTCGCGATCACCACCTACTTCACCGTCTCGGCGGTCTTCTTCTACCTGGGGACGATCCCCGATCTGGCGGCGGCGCGCGACCACGCACGGGGCCTCAGGAAGAAGTTCTACCAGATCATCTCGCTGGGGTGGCGCGGCACCGACCGGGAGTGGCACCACTTCTCGAAGGCGTACATCTACCTGGCCGCGCTGGCGACCCCGCTGGTCCTATCGGTGCACTCGGTGGTGTCGTGGGACTTCGCGATGGCGATCGTGCCCGGGTGGCACACCACGATCTTCGCGCCCTACTTCGTCGCCGGCGCGATCTTCTCCGGCGTCGCCCTGGTGATCACCCTGGCGGTGCCGATGCGGAAGTTCTTCGGCCTCGAAAAGTACCTCACGGTCAAGCACTTCGAGGCGATGGCCAAGCTCTGCATGCTCACCAGCGCCATCGTGCTCTACGCCTACCTGGTCGAGTACTTCCTGGCCTGGTATTCGGGCGAGCCGCCGGAGCGGGGGTCGTTCTGGAACCGGGTCTTCGGGCACTACTGGTGGGCCAACTGGATCATGCTCACCTGCAACGGGCTGGTGCCGCTCATGCTCTGGTTCCGGCGGGTGCGAAGATCGATTGCGGCGCTCTTCGTGATATCGATCTTCATCAACATCGGGATGTGGTTCGAGCGCTACGTGATCATCGTGACCTCGCTCTCGCACGAGTACGAGCCGTGGGCGTGGGGGCTCTACCGCCCCTCGATCATCGAGATGGGGATCCTGCTCGGCAGCTTCGCCTGGTTCGGCTTCTGGTTCCTCCTCTTCACGCGGCTGCTTCCGCCCGTGGCGATCGCGGAGATGAAGGAGGTGGTGCCCCCGCCCAGACGAGGAAAGGCGGCCGCATGATCTTCCGCGCAAGACGTCGTCCGGGCCACCTGGGCTTCTTCGCCCTCTTCGAGCACCTGGACGCCACTGTGGACGCCTGCAAGGAGCTCCGCGCCAGAGGGTACCGGAGGCTCCGCGCCTACGCGCCGCTCCCCGAGCACGAGCTGCTCGAGGAGGGTCTGGCCCACAGGCACAGCCCCGTGCGCGTCTTCACCCTGGCGGGAGCCCTCACCGGCGCGGCGACCGGCTTCGCCTTCACCGCCTGGACCTCGATGGACTGGCCGCTCGTCACCGGGGGCAAGCCGATCCTGTCGATGCCTGCCTACGTGGTGATCGCCTTCGAGCTGGCGATCCTATTCGGCACCCTCTCGACGGTGATCGGTCTCTTCCTGAACGCCGGGCTACCCAACTTCCGACCGCTGGTGGCGTACCACCCGGAGTGCTCCAACGGGAGCTTCGGCGTCTACGTGACGGTGCCACCCGCCCAGGCCGCCGACCTCCGCGAGATCCTGGAGCGGCACGGCCCCAGCGAGCTTCGGGAGGACCCGGAGGGATTCGATGTCTGAGGCTCGGCAGCGACGCGGCAACTGGGCGCTGCTGCTCGTGGCGGCCGCTCTGCACGGGTGCATCCCGGTCGACGACTTCCTGGGCGACGTCTTCGGGCGGAGCATGCGCGACCAGCGTTCCTTCGACCCGTACGAGCACACGCTGCTCCCGCCCGAGGGCTCGGTGCCGTTTTCGGCGGGGAACTACGCGGCCGGTCCGTACCAGGTGAATGTCGGGCAGCCGGAGGGGGCGCTCGATCTGCCGCCCCCCTTCGCGCAGGAGGATCTCACCGCCCGCCCCGAGGTGCTGGACCGCCTCGTCAATCCGGTCCCGGCCACCCAGAGGTCGCTCGCCCGGGGCGAGGAGCTGTACGAGCGCGTCTGCATAGTCTGCCACGGCCCCGACGGAGCCGGTACGACGGGCTACATCTTCGAGGTGCACCCCGCGATGGTGGCCTATCCGCTGCAGGGAGAGACCGCGAAGGGGCACAGCGACGGCTATCTCTATGCCTTGATCCGTGTCGGACGGGGGCTCATGCCGGCCTACGGCCACCAGATCGGCCACTACGACCGCTGGCACGTCGTCAACCACCTCCGCCGGCTCCAGGGGCTCGTCACGGTGGTTGCGCCCGAAGCGGAGTCGGAACCAGCGGTGGACGAAGCGGCCGCCGGGGCGGACGACGGCGACCACGATGCGGATCTGGATCGGAGCCGCGACGACGCCCACGGGGAGGCTGGGTAGGCGATGGCGCGCCACCTGGTTCCAGAGACGATTCCGCTGTGGCACCTAGGCCGGGGCCGGGCCGGAAGCGTGCTCCTGCGGCTGATGGTGGTAGTCGGCGCGGTCTCCTTCTTCGTGACTCTCGGCAGCGATCCAGAGCTTGCGTGGAAGTCGTACGTGGTGAACTGGAACTACTTCGCCTCGATCGCCCTCGGCGGGGTGATGGTCGGCGTGGTCACCTGGATCGTGAAGGCGAAGTGGAACTGGTCGGTACGCCGCATTCACCACTCCTTCGCCGCGTACCTGCCGATTGCCTTCGTCCTCTTCATCCCGATGCTGGTCTCGCTCAGGGAGGACTACTTCCCCTGGATGGCGATGATGGCGGACGATCCGATCGTCCAGAAGAAGGCGGCCTACCTGAACATCCCCTTCCTGGTGAGCAGGAATCTGGCAGGGGTGCTCGCGCTCTTCGCGATGGCCTGCGGCTTCGTCTATCTGGCGCTCCGCCCCGACCTGGGGAGGGCCGCGGCGATGCTGGCCTCGTCGGAACCCGGTGGCGGCGGCAGCTCCTGGTGGCGGGAGCGCTTCACCAGGGGGTGGGTCGGCCAGGAGCAGGAGGAGGCGCAGAGCTACCGCCGCATGACGCGGATGGCACCGCTCCTGGTCGTGGTCTACGCGCTCGTCATGACCGTAGTCGCGTTCGACTGGGCGATGTCGCTCGAGCCGCACTGGTTCTCGACGCTCTTCGGCGGCTGGTTCTTCATGGGCGCCCTCTGGGGGGGCTTCGCCGCGACGGCCGTCATCGCCGTCTTCCTGAGGCAGCTGAGTCCCGTGGTGGAGGAGCACGTCGGCAAGTCGCAGCTCTGGGACCTCGGCAAGCTCACCTTCGCCTTCGCCGTCTTCTGGACCTACCTCTTCTGGTCGCAGTACATCGTCATCTGGTACGGGAAGCTGCCGTGGGAGCAGGCCTGGGTGGTCACGCGGGTGGGGGAGCCGTGGGGCGGACTCTCGGCGGCGGTCATCGTGATGTGCTTCGTGGTCCCCTTCGCCGGGCTCCTCGGCGCTCGGCCCAAGCGGACCCCCCGCATCCTGCAGACCTTCGCGATGGTGGTGCTCACGGGACTCTGGATCTGGCACTACATGCTGATCTTTCCCTCCCTGCACCACGCGGGCGACCCCGCCTTCTCGGCGGCGACTCCGCTGATCGGGCTCATGTTCCTGGGCCTCTTCCTCATAGCCGTGCGGTGGTTCCTGGCCACCTTCCCGGGGATCCAGATCTGGCAGCCCCCGGTGGACCCGGAGCCCTTGGAGGCCGAGGGGTAGGATCGCGCAATGACCGGCGCACTCGCATTCGGTGCTACGGCTCGAGGGCGGGCGAAATGGTGGCAATGAGAAGCGGGGGTCGCGCCGTTCCGGCGGATCGGCTCAAGGAGTAGGCCGAGCGATGCCGAGATCGTTGGACAAGGAGAGTCGCATCCCGGTCGGGACCCAGTTCTCGCCCAACTTGATTTCGCTCTCCAGTTTCGTCGCGGCCGCGGTCGAGCACTCGGGCGACAGGGAGGCGCTCCTGGAAGCGGTGTGGCGGCCCGAAGTCAGGATTCGACGACCCAGGAAGGAGCCCACCAAGAGACTGCGCAGCCTGCCACTGGAAAGCGCCGTCCAGTACGGACTTCTCGCGGAGGAGACGTACGAGGCGCGCCTCTGGCCCACGAACTGGCCGCGGTGGGGCCACCCGAGCTGTTTGACCGCTTCGCCCGCCACATCCTGCTGGAGTGCGGTGGACTGAGGGTCGTCGAGGGAATCGAACAGATGCGGGCCGACGGCTTGAAGGTCACCGGCGATTCCCTGGCCGAGTTCCTGTCGTCGCAGGGGTTCCGCGTCACAGTCCACAACACGGCAGTCAACACGTTGCGCATGTGGCTTGCGGAGGCGGGTCTCTTTCCAACGGGAAGAGCGCGGGCCTGGGACGTGAATCCCGGAGCGAAACGTCGCCTGCTGCGACTCGACGACGAGCAGATCGCGATGCTGGCCGGGTTGACGCCTGCTCAGGTGGCCTTCGTCGAGGGACTGTGCGCGTTGGACCCGAAGGGTTGGGTGCCGGCGAACGAAGTCCGGGACTGGGCCGAGGCCTGTAGGGGGGTGACGATCGGTAGAGGATCCCTGCCGAAGGAAGTCCTGATCGCCCTGCGGGACGCGGGGCTCATCGAATACCGGACCAAGGGGACCGGAGGTGGTCCAGCGATCCCGACACGAAAGGCAAGGCCCTGGAGGCGTTTACGATACTCGTGATGCGGATGCTGGGCCTGCGGTTCGTGGGATGGCGGAAGCGGGCGGCGGCGGAGATCGACGCGCTGCTGGAAGGGGTCCTGGGTCCCGTTGCCACTCGCTGGCAGATTCAGTGCAAGAACACTCCGAGCAGTGCGGTGCGGCTGGAGGACATCGCGAAGGAGGTTGGCCTTGTTCCCATCACGGGTGCCACGCACCTACTCTTCATCGCGAACGCGAGATTCTCGAGTGACGCAGTGGAGTATGCCAGAAAGGTCTCGAAGAGGGCGGCCGTGGGCATCTACCTCCTGGACCGGGATGACTTCAACGCGTTGCGGAAGTCCCCGATGAGCATCGCCCGGTTGCTGAGAGTCCGCGCGGAAGAGATGCTGGATTCCGGAAGACCGGAGATGTACGGGCGATGACCGCCCGTCAGTCGGCTTCCGGTCCCATCCGCCTGCCTCCCCGGCCTCCCGAAACGCCCTCTTCCGCAGTTTTCGAGACTGGCGCGGGCCTCTTCCGCCCCCCGTCGGCCGCGAGCGGTTCGGTCGGAGAGCCGTCCCAGAGTATGTCCGGTCTCGGCACCCGGTAGTAGTTCTCGGGACGGTCGGGGTCCCTAGCGGTGCGCCGCGCCGGCGGCCGCTCGAAGCGCCCCTTGGCCCCCTCGAGGTATTCCTCCACGATCTCGACGCAAACCCACCGCCGGTTCAGACGCTCGCAGACCTCACCGGTGACGCACGAACCCCCGAAGGGGTCTAGCACGAAGTCGCCCTCGTCGGTGAGCATGCGAACGAAGTACTCAGGCAGCTCGGCCGGGAACCGGGCCGGGTGGGGCCTGATTCCCCGCTCCTTGCAGTAGCGCTGGTAGTGGGCGTTGCTCTCGGTGTGCGCGATCGCTATCAGGTTCGGAGGAATCGACGCGCCGTTGTTCTTGGCGAACTTGGTGCTGATGTCGTGGCCGCTCGGCCGCCTCATGGCGCGGTAGCCGGTCTTCAGGAGGCTCCGCATACTCCTGCTGTACGGCTGGAGCACTCGGCGATTCGTAGCCTTGGGCCAGGGCGTCGGCGAGAGCCAGTAGACGGAATTCACGGCGTCCTTGACCCGGATCCGGCGGACGTTAACCCACTCCGCCGGCGTGGGCAGCTTCGACGGATTCCACCAGTAGAACTCCTGCGCCAGATGGAAGCCGAAGTCATCGCACAGCATGATGAGGAGCCGGAAGTGGTACAGGCTCCGGGTTGGCCGTCCCTTGTTCCAGGCACCTCCGATGTCGATCACCAAGCTGCCTTGCGGCTTCAGAATCCTCTGGAACTCGGCCCCGAACGCGCGGAACCAGTCCACATAGTCAGCCGCGTCCTGGTTGCCGTAGTCCTTCTTTCGGACTAGGCCGAACGGAGGGCTGGTGACGACGAGGTCCACGCTCTCGCCGGCCAGATCCTGCATGTAGTCGAGGGAATCACCCACCACGGCGCGGCCCAATGGCGTGTCAATCCGGGTTGCTTCCGTCCAAGTCTCTCCGGACATGGGCCTCCAGATGCACATCTGATGAGCAAATCGAGCCACGAGGCACCCAACCCCTCTGCCAAGGTACATGAGGATGGCTGTCTCGGTAAAGCTGCGGGACTTCCGTGGGCGCTGGAATGGCGCGATGTCCGAGGATGCCGCTGCAGCCCCTCGGCCAGTGCCGCGTAGCTCGCCCGGCCCAGCACCACGCTCTCCCCGAGCACTTCACCCGGAAGTGGTAGAGCATGTGCCGCAGCGACTTGCCCGCCAAGCTCTCCCCGAGCCGCTTGGCACCGGTGAAGTCCGACAGGCCCCGGCGACCAAGCTCGTGCCCCTGCCGAAATACGATCTCCCGATCAGGACCGTGCTTCGCCTTCCAGCCCCGAACCCTCCGCTCCAGCGTCGGGTCCTGGACGAGCGCCTGGTCGTGCATGAGCCCGCGTAGTCGATTCAGGTCGAGCGCTTGGTCGACGACCGTGTCGATGTGGGCGCGGACATCGGGCTGTTCGCCGAACCGGATCGTTTCCACCAGCAAGTCCCTCAGTGGCCGACGGCGGGGTGTTGGGAGCAAGTTATGTGTCCGGTTTCGTAGCACATAGTCTGTCCGGTTCTGAACCTTCAGTGAGGAGGGTGGATGAACCGGGCGGCGATGCTGCGAGAAGTGCGGATGGCGACGTTTGAGGGGGTCTACGGTCTTTGGCGTCGGAAGCGGATTACGCAGGTGGCTGCTGCGCGGGTTCTGGGTGTGACGGACAGGACGTTCCGGCGCTGGGTGGCCAGGTACGAGGCGGAGGGTCTGGCCGCGCTGGGGGACCGGCGTGTGGGGCGCTCGGTGCGCCGGGCGCCGCCCGAAGAGGTGGCGGCGGTGGAAGCGCTGTATGGGGCTGGCCACCGGGACTGGAACGTGCGGCACTTCTACGACGAGGTGTACGTGGCAGAGCACAGGGGTGGGCGCTCGTACACCTGGGTGAAGGACCGGCTTCAGGAGGCGGGGCTGGTCGCGAAGGGGCGCGGAAGGGGGGTGCACCGGGAACGGAGGGAGCGGAAGCCGGCGGCGGGGATGATGGTCCACCAAGACGGCTCGAGGCACCAGTGGGTGCCGGAGGCGTGGTGGGACTTGGTCGTGACGATGGACGATGCGACGAGCGAGGTGAGCTCGGGGTTCTTCGTGGCCGAGGAGGGGACGTGGTCGAGTCTCCGGGGGGTGCGGGAGACGGTGGAGGCGAAGGGGTTGTTCGACAGCCTGTATACGGACCGGGGCTCGCACTACTGGCACACGCCGAAGGCGGGCGGGACGGTGGACAAGGACAACCCGACCCAGTTCGGCCGGGCGATGGCGGAGCTGGGGGTCGGGATGATCGCCGGATACTCGCCGCAGGCGCGGGGCCGGAGCGAGCGGCTGTTCGGGACGCTCCAGGGTCGCCTGCCGCAGGAGCTGGCGCGGGCGGGGATCACGGAGATGGATGCGGCGAACGAGTTCCTGCAGGACTTCTGGCCGCGCTTCAACGCGTCGTTCGCGGTGGCACCGGAGGAGCCGGAGAGCGCGTTCTCGCCCTTGCTGCCGTCGATGAAGGCGAAGCTGCCCGACGTCCTCTGCCTGAAGACCGGGCGGACGGTCGGCAACGACAACTGCGTCTCGTACAGGGGCAGGGCGCTCCAGATCCCGCCCCAGCCCCACCGTCGCCACTTCGTGCGGGCCAAGGTCTCGGTCCACGAGTACGAGGACGGCGCGACGGCCGTCTTCCACGGGACCCGGAGGCTGGGGCGCTACGATGCGAGGGGAAGGCTGCTGGACAAGGCCGAGGCGGCTGCGTGAGAGCTTCCGCCCCCCTCCTCGGCTCGCTCCGCTCGCCTCGTCGGGCGGCGGAACCCGAAACCGGACATTTCACGTGCTCCGAAAACCGGACATTCCATTTGCTCCCGACACGGCGGGGTTGCCATATCGCCATATCGGCCATATGGTCATCTGTATGAAGACGACTCTGAACATAGACGACACGGTCATGCGGCGCCTGCGCGAGGAGGCAGCCCGGCGTCAGACCACGATGTCCGCCTTGGTGGAGGCGGGTCTGCGCCTGGTGCTTGCGGACCCCGGTGAGGGGCAGGAGGGTGCGAAGCCCCTGCCGCCTCTACCGTCGTGGCAAGGCGGGGGGCAGCGGGTCGACGTCACGAATCGCGAGGAGCTGTACGGGGTGTTGGAGGGCGAATAGGTGCTCGTATTCGACACGAACGTACTGCTCTACGCGGCGGACGAGGGCTCCGAGCATCACGAGCCGTGCCGCAGCCGGATCGAGGATGCGCGGCGGAGTGCGTCGCCAGCGTTCCTGACCTGGAACATCTGCTATGAGTTCCTTCGGGCCAGTACGCACCGATGGGTCTACCGGTCGCCCTGGACACCGGATGCTGCGCGTGGATTCCTTACGGCGCTCGTGGAGTCGCCGGGGATCACGATGCTCCTTCCGACGCGCCGACACGCGGCGGTGCTAGAGCAGACGATCGGGGAACTGCCGGATGTTCGCGGGAACCAGATGTACGATCTGCACACGGCGGTTCTCATGCGCGAACACGGGGTGGGCAGGATCTGCACGCGCGACACCGGGTTCCACCGGTTTCCGTTTCTGACCGTGGTGGATCCGCTGAGGTAGGGGGGTGCACATGCGATTCAAGGACAGGAGAGCGGTCGGGCCATGCGGCCCGGAGGAGCCCAACGCATGAACATGAGGCAGATCTACGCTCTTACCGATGGCGGTGACTACCGGCTCGAGGTCCGAGACTTCGGCTCCATCGAACGGGCCGACGTCGAGTTTCGCCCACTGACGGTTTTTGTCGGGCCAAGCAATACGGGGAAATCCTACCTCGCCACGCTGAGCTACGCATTGCACCGGTATTTTGCGGCCGAAGCCGATCCCTATGCGTGGGGTTTCCGTCGATTCCCTCGAGTCCTGGATCGCGGACCGGACGGAACACCGCCGTTAGAGCTTCCCTCTGAACTTGCATCCTGGGCGGCAACCATCACTACGGACGATGAATTGCCCCGTCTTCCGGGCTCCGTTGGCGCGGCCGTGAGTGCCGAAATCGAGAGGGGCGAGCGCGTTGCTGGTCCGCTGCGAGAGGAAATCGTCCGCACGTTCGGCACAGCGACCGCCGCAGAGCTGGTCAGGCGGTCGACGTCAGGCGTCGCGGAAGTCGTAGTCGCTCCGTCCAAGCCGGTGAAGGTGGGTCTGCATGGCTATCGCATTCGAGTGGAAGGAGATCAGATCGATGTTCAAGGGCTCGTCTCGGAATCGACCGACCCGCTCGCCGCCATAGGTCGGTCGCCCCAAGCGAAACGCTGGACGCATCTCTTGCGACGTGAGGCGCTAAGGTACCAGTGGTTGGTATCGGACGAACGGGCCGGGAACCGCATCCAGACATTGCGTCTCAAGCAGATCGTCGGCCAGCTGGCGGAGGCGGCGCGACATCCCGTAGTCGGCCCATTGAAGAGGTTGGTGCATTACCTTCCGGCAGACCGGACGGGGATTATGCACAGTCACAAGATGGTAGTTGCCGCGATAGTGCAGAACGCGGCTAAAGCCGGATTGCGGCAAGCGCCGGATGTCCCGACGCTCTCCGGGGTCTTGACAGACTTCCTGGAGGAACTCATTCGCATGGGTGACAACAACGGGCGAGAAAAGCGGTTCCAGAAGGCGGAGCATGTCGCTGCAGAGCTTGAGAGGGTCGTCCTAGGAGGCACGGTGCGGGTCGAATCGTCCGAGACCAACTACCCTGAGTTTCTCTATCGTCCAGAGGGCTGGAGTGGCGACTTGTCCCTGATGAGGTCATCATCGATGGTTTCCGAGCTTGCTCCCCTAGTCCTCTACCTGCGCCATGTCGTGGAGCGTGGCGATGTGCTCATCATCGAGGAACCGGAGTCTCACCTCCACCCAGCCATGCAGGTCGAAGTGATAGGTCGGATAGCGAGAATCGTGGGTGCTGGCGTGCGCGTGATCGTGACCACGCACAGCGAGTGGGTGTTGGAGGGATTGAGCAACCTGGTATTGGCGTCCAAGCTTGCGGAGGCCGAACAACGCGATGTGGGGTTGGACGGCCTTTCGCTTAGTGCGGAAGATGTTGGCGTGTGGGTGTTCAAGGCTGGCGACTCAGGCGGAGGATCGATCGTAAGCGAGCTCAACCTGGAGGACGCGCGGTTGTATTCGTCTAGCTTTGACGACGTTGCTGCTTCTACGTACAACAAGTGGGCAACGATCGCTGACCTCGTGGAACGAGGGCAGTGACAATTGTACGCTCGGTCCGCGAGCGGCTGCCGGAAGGGTGCTTTGCACGCAAGATCAAGAAGGGCCGGTGCTCACTGTCTCTGAGGTCAGCACCGACCGAGCGATTGCTAGTCGACTTGGATCGGCGAGGTGCACCGATTGGCGATCACGAGGAGCGTTGTGACTACCTGTTTTTTGCCCAAGTCAAGGAAGAGAAAGACTGGGTTGCGCCCATCGAGCTGAAGGGCGGTGCAGTCAAGGCTTCGGAGGTCGAAGGCCAGCTCCAGAGTGGAGCTCGTGTAATCGAGCGACTTATTCCCGAAGGCGCGACCGTTCACTTCGTCCCCATCGTGGCCGGAACCTGCCATACGGAGGAGCTTAGGCGCCTCGGTCTCCGCAAGCTCGTTTTCCGCGGCACACAGACGCGAATCAAGCTGCGGCCCTGCAATTCGCCTCTGGTTGAGGCGTTCGGACGGTAACAGTACCGTCGAGTATCCTCCCGTAGCGTGTATACCGCCATCCCAGGCTAGGCGGCGCAGCTCGCCGGATGTCAGAGTGCGCTCCCTCTGCCGCTCCGGGTAGCGCGTAACCTCCTCACAGGGGTTGGTCCCCTGGACTCTTCGGCCGTAGACGGCGGCTTCGAGCATGATGTCGGGCTCATGGTTCTTTTCCCCTGACCTGCCCTGCGGGTTTTGCAGTGTGCATACTTTACACGCGCCAAGGCGCGACAGGAGCAGAACGACATGGCTCGACAGGTCAACGTCATGGTGGACGAGGAATCCTGGCGCGTGATTCGGAGGTTGCCGCCCGGCCGCCGAAGCCGCGCCGTCAACACCGCGATTCACGAGTGGGCCGCCGCTGCTTGGAGGCGGGACGCTTCGGCCCGAATGGATGCGCACCGGGAACGGCTGCCCGCCGTCGAGACCGACCGGATCGTCCGGTGGATAAGGGAGGGTCGGGAGCGTCGCTTGCCGTGATCGTCACGCCGGACGCGTCGGTTCTTCTCAAGTGGGTTCTTCCGGGCGACGACGAGCAGGATACGGACGCGGCGCTCGGGTTGCGCGACGGCGTCTTCGTCACCGCGGATGAGCGGTGCGTCCGGCGCGCCTCGGAAGCCGGGGGGATCTCGTCGCTGCGGCGCTGGCACCCACCGCCGGGCCGCGAGGGCGCTTGACCCATGCCATGAGAAGTGGTATCAGTATTACCATGGAAACTACCATTGACCAGGCTGGGCGACTGGTGGTGCCCAAGGCGGTTCGTGAAGCGAGCGGCCTAGCCCCCGGAACCCGCCTCCGATTCCGGGTCCGGGACGGACGGATCGAGATCGAGCCAGTACCGCTGGAGGTGTCCCTTGAGCGGCGTGGCTCCGTCGTGGTCGCTGTGCCTCGGAAGGGACAGGCCGTCTTGACGGAGGCGGAGGTCGAGGAAACGACCGCTGGCCTCCGCGCGGGCGGCGCGCCGGGCGACGAGCAAGCATGACGTAGCCCGGTGACTCGCTACCTATGCGATACCAGTGTGCTCGTCGCGACCGTGTGTTCCTGGCATGAACACCATGAGCGGACCCTTGTGGAGCTCGCGAGACGCGAGCGCGCGGCCGAGGAGCTGGTGCTGTCATCTCATTCGCTGGCTGAGGCGTATGCCGTATTGACGCGGCTCCCCGCACCCCATCGCCTGCGGTCCGTCGACGCCGTCGCGCTCCTGGAGTCGAACTGGGGTCAGACCCCGGCCGTTCACCTGACGGCGGACGAGATCTGGCGCACGCTGCGCAGGGCACAGCGGCAGGGAGTGATCGGCGGTCCGACCTTCGACATGCTCATCGTGGCAAGCGCGCTGAAGGCGGGCGCCACGACAATCGTCACCTGGAACGAGCGCCAATTCGCCTCGTCGGCGCGGGAGGTCGACATCGTGGTTCCCCGTTGGTGCTCCTCCAACCGCCCGACCTCCGCGAATCCGGGCAACGTAGGTTGATCAACGAGCGCGAGGGCGAGCTGGAACGGCGGCTGCGGTTCCGCCGAATGTCGTGATGACCATATCGCCATATCGACAATATGGCACACCATATCACATCGGTGCCCCATGAAGCGGCTGGAGGAACTCGCCAGGTGGGGAACGCGACGAACGATGACTTCCTCGGAGAGGCCCGGGGAGGAGAGCGCTCGGAGCAGGCAGCGGGCATGCGCCGACAACGCCGATCATCCCCGCGCCGGGGAGCTGTTCGATCTGGAGCGGCTGCCCGCGTTCCACGACCCGTTCGCCAGCAACAGTGACTTGATTGGTCATATTGCCGAGACTAGATTGGTACCATGACAATCGTCTCAGTCTCCGCGCTTAAGGCCAACCTCTCGCGCTACCTTCGCCACGTTCGGCGGGGCGGCGAAGTTCAGATCCTCGACCGCGGCGTGCCGGTCGCTAGGCTGATGGCGCCCAAGCCGGGGAGTGACGACGCTGCTCGCGACCGGATGGTCCGCGATGGCCTGCTGAGGCCCCGCGAGGGTCCGGCCACATCGACTCTCGACAGCCCTCCCCTTGAGCTGCCGACCAGCATTTCGCTGGCTCTCGCCGAGGACCGGACCGACCGGCTGTGAGGTATTGGGATGCCTCGGCGCTTGTCCCGCTGGTCGTCTCCGAGCCCGGGAGCCGGCTGGCCCGGAGCTGGCTTCTGAAAGACGACCACATCGTCACCTGGGCGTGGACGAGGACGGAGATCACGAGCGCGATTGAGAGGCGTGCGCGCGAAGGGGCACTGGCCTGGGTGGAGCGGCGGGCGGCTCTCGACCGGCTTCGCGGCTTCGCCGCTGGCTGGGACGAGGTGATCGATGTGCTTGCCGTGCGCACCCGGGCGAACGCGGTGCTGGCGCGGCACCCGCTTCGGGCCGCCGACGCCGGCCAGCTTGGCGCGGCCCTACTGGTAAGCGAGCAGCTCACGGGCCCGCTGGTGTTCCTCTGCCTCGACCAGCGCCTCGGCGAGGCGGCCGAGCGAGAAGGCCTCCGCGTGGCCTACACCGGCGATTGAGGAGCTGGCGGATCTCGTGTTAGTTAGGCGAGTGGATCGGCGGACGTCCCCCTCCTCCAAGCACCGAGTTCGCGGCCTTCAGGTTGCGAAAGCCCGAGGTTGCCGCAATGGTCACATGGTCGGTGACTCCATCCACCGCGACAGGGGGAAGACCGCGGTAGGACCGGCTCCCATGACAACCATTCGAAGGAGGGAGAGTACGTGAGCCACGAACCGGAGCGCGAAACGCAGGGCGAGCGCCCGTGAGGCTGGCTGACGGGGTCAGTGAACTCAGGCGGCAGCTGAAGAGGCTCGCCGAAGAGGCCGATCGGATACCCCACGAGCACCGCTACTCGGCGATGACCGCCCAAGAGGCTGTCGCTACTGTGAGCCGGGCAGTCGTGTCAGATTCCGTGGTCGCCGATATCCTTGGACTCAAGAGCTGATAGATGCGCATCGAGAACATCAAGATCAGGAACTACCGGCTTTTCCGGGACGCCGAGCTGCTGAGGCTGCCCGAACTCACGATCGTCGTGGGTGCGAACGGATCCGGCAAGTCCACGCTCTTCGACGTGTTCAGCTTCCTTAAGGATGCGCTGACCCACGACGTGGCCGCCGCCGTGACCCGGCGAGGTGGCTTTCGGGAGCTCGTCTCCCGCGGCAGCGCGGGCCCAATAGGGATCACCGTCCAGTTCCGGGAGAGCGGCGGCAGGCTGGCAACCTACCTTCTCGAAGTGGCAACCAACGGGGGCAGGGTCGTCGTCGACCGGGAAGTGCTCCGGTACAGGAGGGGCAGCTACGGGAAGCCTTGGCATTTCGTCGACTTTAGCCGCGGCGAGGGCTTCGCGATCACCAACGAATCGGTGTTCTGGCAGAAGGGGGTACGGGCCGAGAGAGAGGACTTCAGACTCGACGGGCCCAGCGTGCTCGCCATCAAGGGGCTGGGCCAGTTCAAGCGCTTTCGAGTCGTATCGGAGTTCAGGAGTCTGATCGAGAACTGGCACATCTCCGACTTCCATATCTCGGAGGCTAGGCCGAGTGTCGAGGCGGGATACGCCGAGCATCTGTCGACAAGAGGCGACAACGTGGCGCAGGTGGCGCAGTATCTCTACCAGAACCACTCCGAATTATTCAATCGGGTCCTTAGGGCAATGCGCGCCCGGGTGCCAGGCGTCAGCCGAGTTGAGGCGAAGCCCACCGAGGATGGCCGGCTGGTGCTGCGCTTCCAGGACCACACCTTCCGCGATCCCTTCATCGCTCGCTTCGTGAGCGACGGGACGATCAAGATGTTCGCCTATCTGATCCTCCTCTATGACCCGAAGCCGCATCCGCTGCTCGCCGTCGAGGAGCCCGAGAATCAGTTGTACCCGGACTTGCTGCTGGAACTGATCGAGGAATTCCGAGACTACGCGAGGCGTGGCGGCCAGGTCTTCGTCTCCACGCATTCCCCGTTTTTTCTCAACGGCGCCGGGCTGGATGAGGTCTACTGGCTCGCCAAGGAGAATGGATTCACGGAGGTCCGGCGGGCGTCGGCCGATGAGCTCCTCAAGGCGTTGGTGGACGAGGGAGACAAGCTTGGCACGCTTTGGAGGCAGGGGCTCTTCAAGGGTGCGAGGCCGTGATAGGTCGGGTGGTATTCCTGCTCGAAGAGTACTCCATGAAGGCGCTTCTAGACGGGCTCCTTCCTCGCCTGTACCCGGAACTGATCTTTCTGTGCGTGCCCCATGACGGGAAGGGCGATCTCGAAAGGAGCCTCCCGAGAAAGCTCCGCGGCTGGCGAGAGCCCGGCGTCCGGTTCGTGGTGGTGAGGGACAATGACCGGGGTGACTGCGCGGACCTGAAGAAACACCTTCGCGGACTGTGCGCCGATCGGCCGGGGGAGGATTGCCTGATCCGTATCGCGTGCCAGGAGCTGGAAGCGTGGTATCTGGGAGACCCAGACGCGCTGGCCGAAGCGTTCGCTAAAGAGTCTCTTCGCCAAATCGGCTCCAAGGCCCGGTTTCGCGAACCCGACGAGATTCCCTATCCCGCAAGAGCGCTCGCCCGACTGGTCCCGCAGTACCAGAAAATCGGTGGTGCGCGCGTCCTCGCCGACCACCTCGACCGCTGGCGCAACCGATCGCCGAGCTTTCACGCCATGATGGACGGGATCGAACGATTCGCATCGCGGCCGACCTTCACTCACCGACCTTGACACATGGCAACCAATCACGAACGACCGGGACTATGAGCGACGGCTGAAACAGGCGTACCCAATCCATCCAGAGGTCTTCGACCGGCTCTACGAGGACTGGTCCACGCTGCTCCGGTTCCAGCGCACCCGGGGCGTGTTGCGGCCGATGGCCTCCGTCATTCACAGCCTGTGGGAGAGGGGGGACAGGAGTCCGCTGATCATGCCCTCGCTGGTCCCGATCGACGACGCGCGCGTGCGGTCGGAACTCACGAGCTACCTGCCCGACCGCTGGGTGCCGATCATCGAGTCGGACGTGGACGGTCCACACTCGCTGCCCCTACGTATGGATGGCGAGTACGGCAATCTGGGTAAGCTGAACGCCTGCCGGCGGGTCGCCCGGACCATCTACCTGGGGTCCGCCCCGCTGAAGGACGCTGCCCGCAAGGGCGTGGACGACCGTCGGGTGAAGCTCGGCCGCGTACTTCCGGGGGAGTCGCCCGCGATCTTCGGCGACGCACTGCGCCGCCTGGCAGGAGCGGCGACCTATCGTTCGGGAAAAGGAGACCCTGAATCTCGCCGGGACCGATGAGGGACGGACCGGCCCCAGACGTTTCCACGGAAGCGTCGCCATCGCTCCCTTGCGCGCCGGGAAGTCCGTCGCCCAGATCGCGGAAGAGGTGGTGTCGCACATGGAGAGCCTGGTCGGCTCGAAGGTCAAGCTGACCTTGGAGATCGAAGCCGAGATTCCGGATGGGGCCCCGGAGCATGTGGTTCGCACCGTCACCGAGAACGCGCGGACGCTGGGGTTCAGGAGTCAGGGGTTCGAGGACGAGTAGCGGAAGCACCGGATGATTTGCGGAAGGGCGGCAGATTGCCGACTCCGCGTCGCAGGCGGCCCAGCCGGGTGCCGATTCCGCGTTGCAGTCGGCCGAGCGGCGTGTCGCCTCTCGCCTTCTTCGCGCGCTTCCCGAACTCCTCTGCGACCTTGGTGCGGTCCGGCACGTCGCCCTGCGCGGTCTTGGCGAACTGTGCGTCGAGCGTGGCAATGTAGAGCTTGCCGAGCGCGGTTGTGAGAGTGAAGGCATTGGCCGCAGCAATCGCCCCGCCCACGACCGCGCCACCACCCGGAATCAGTTTGAGGAGACCTCGAACGATGGCGTGACCGCCCGCCGCGGCAGCTGCGGGCCCGACCGCGGCCACCACAAGCGCTCTCAGGTAGGGTTCTGTGACATCGAATCCGAACAGTACGGACAGGCGCCCCAGCATTCGGTAATGAACTGCTACCAGCGCAGCAGCGTCGGCAACTGGGATCGGATTCGCCGCCGCTGCAGCTGCCAAACCGGAATATCTGAACACGATCTGGCTCGCTTGGGCCATCTTGAGTCGCATGGAGGCGCGCTGCGCAGCGATGATGGCACCTCTCGTGCCTTCAGGCAGCAACTCCACGGTCGCAAAGACCAAGTCCTCCAGCCCCATCGGATCCAGCGTGTTGCCGTCGTCGTCTGTCTCGGAAATCGCCCTCACGCGTACGACGTTCGCGGCTTCGGGAAGGAGACCCTGCACCTTGGCGCGAAACCCGGCGTCTCTCCGTGCCTTGGTAATGACCCCGAGCACGGGCACGTGCTGAGCCAGCATCCGGCACAGGTTCTGCTCGGCGTCCTCGACCCGGCGGCCACCCTCGTGCACGCAGAGCCATGCGACGTGGATGTGGCGTGCCGGATCGGGGTCGGCAGCCCTTCTTTGCACCAGTCGCGTCAGCTCGTCGAGTGTCTCCTCGAAGCCCTCCATCTATAGCAGCCCGTGGACAAACCTCCCACGGCATTCGAGCAGCGCTGCATCCCCGCTGGACCGCTTCGCTCGTCTCCCCTAGCTGTAATGTATGATATACATTGTGTAGTTCATGATTTACAATTCCCACACCCGTGGCTTCGCTCTGCGTTGCTCCTCGGGCCGGTAGCGCTGCTACCAACCCTTCGTCGCGCCTTGCCAGCGGGGCGCTTCGCCGCTCTCGGTGCTCGCGCGAGATTATCCACGGACTGCTAGCCCGCGCGTGTCCCAGATCCCCAGCGGCACGCCGCTCTTCGTAATGAAGCGAGTGGTCTTGGTGACGGGCTTCCCCTGACCCGTAGCAACCATCCTGCCATGGAAGACGCTGTTGATCAGGGTGCTCTTGCCGACCCCGGCGCGACCCGCGATGAGCACGTTGCACATGCCCATTTCGTGGCCCGCCTTGTCGATCTCCGTCTTCAGGAGGTTCAGGAGGTCAGGATGCGCCATACCGCAAAGCTAGCACAGACCGATTCGTCCACATTGGCCCTCTCCACCAACGCCACGGCACTCCTGTACCGGCGCCGGAAGCGCAACCGGGTCCGCCGCCGTTCCGAGGCGGGGGCCACGCCGCCCCCCGAGGCCGATGCCGGGCACCGGCCAGTTGTCTCGTTGTATAGCAACTGCTAGCTTTGATCTTCGTCGGAGCCGCCAACCGAGGAGTGCGAGATGGGGAAGGTGCAGATCAACGTCAGGGTGGACGAAGCCCTGAAGCGGGCGGTCGTCCAGTTCTGCAAGTCCCGCGGACTGGTCGTGAGTCACTTCGTCCAGGAGGCCCTGCTGGATCGACTCGAAGAGCTCGAGGACATCGACGATCTCAAGCGAATTCGACACGAGCCGACTCGGCCGCTGGCCGATGTGATCCGGGAGCTCCGGCTCGATGGGACGCTATGAGGTCGAGGTCTCCCGCACGGCGGATAAGCAGCTGCGCAGGCTCCCTCGGGGCGATCAGGAGCGCGTGGTGCGCAAGACGCTTCTCCTGGCGGAGGACCCGTTTCCGCAGGGGGCGAGAAAGCTGACAGGATACGACGACGTCTACCGTGTGCGTGTCGGACGATACCGGGTCCTCTACAGCGTCTCCCGAAGTCGGCTGGTGATCGTCATCCTCAAGGTCGGGCACCGGAGGGACGTCTACCGGCGGGGTCGCCTCGGGTTCAGGAGTCAGGGCTTCGAGGAGGAGTAGCCGTCGCGCCACCCATCCAACGAATCCCCACCAGCCCGGGGGGATGACGGCTACGCGCGCAACTTGCGCGATCCGGACCAGACGCCCGCGACGCCGATCAGCGGGTTGAGCCAGGTGAGTCGACGGCCTTGCCCCCTCCCTCGTCGATGTCCACCACCAGGCAGCCGAGGGAGCTGGGGACAACTCCGATCGGAAGACCCTAGATACCCCGCTACCCCGCGTGCGCGCCCGCGCGCGCGATCACATCTGCGACCGCCCTCTTCTTCCTCTGCCAGGCCTTGCCGATCGGGGACTTGTCCTCGTTGCAGAGGACGAAGTGCGCGCCTCTCGCCGCGAGTTGCTCGATGATCTCATTCACCCTGCCCCTCCTCCACCCAGTCCCGCTCCATCCGGCACATCTCGCGGGCGATCCTGTCGGCCCTCTTGATGGCGAAGTCGAGGCGCTGTTCGAA
This sequence comes from Gemmatimonadota bacterium, assembly GCA_026706635.1. Lineage (GTDB taxonomy): Bacteria > Gemmatimonadota > Gemmatimonadetes > Longimicrobiales > Gaopeijiaceae > Bin94. The sequence goes on from JAPOYJ010000083.1 coordinate 33,444, forward strand.
GCCCGTCGCTCGCCTGGTCACCGGGAGCTCGACGCTGCCGAGCATCGCGTTGAGGGCGGCCGCCGCGTAGGTGCGGTAGCTGGCTAAGTTGCGCCTGAAGGAGGCCCCCTCGCCGCAGCTACACATGGTTGGCCTCCCCGTGCAGAATCCTGGGGTTGGCGAGCGTCGTGAAGGTGTCTCCGAACACCTGGAAGGCGGCTCCGGCGATGATGACCTCGGCCTCGCAGCCCTCGCCCCGCCTCCAGGCCTGCCAGGAGGGCGCGTCGGACACCTGCGGCCAGCAGGCCTCGACGGACTCCATGTCGAGGAAGTACATTGTTCCACTGCCTGGGGTGTTCACGACGAACGCCCAGAGCAGAGAACCGTTGTGGACCCGCTTCCTCACCGCCTGGGGCGAGATCCCCAGGACCTTGGAAAGGGAGCGGATGGTGGTGCAGGCGACGGTTGTCTTCATGTCGATCTCCTTGGGGAAGGGTTCGGCATGAAGTCTAGCGGAGAAGGTTGCGGGTTGTCAACCCCCGCCGCTACATCATGTGGTGGGGGCTAGTCTTCTTCCCCAGGGGTGGTGGCGTCCGGCTTCGCCCTTAGATGATGCTGCACTATCAGCCAGCCGCCGCCGAAGATCATTAGTAGCCAAAAGAGGACGCCGACCACTCCCTCCCCGCTCATGAGGTCGGCGGCGGCGAGGAAGGCGGCGATCGAGAACACGACGCCGAGAACCGTCACGACGATTCCGACGAAGAACAGCTGTTCGAGCCTGCGAAGGAGTAGTTCTTTCATGCCTCGAATCTAACCGCCCACCGGCGCCCGGAGGAAGCGCCGGAAGCTCTCCCGTTGGCCGGTGCCCTCCTGGCCGGAGCGGAAGAGCGCCACAGGCACGCCGCAGGCAGCGTAGACCTCCTCGGAGACCTTCTCCATGAGCTCCACCTAGGCCATGGGCGGGTCGGCGCCGAGGCGGCGGGGCTGCCAGTCCCCGGAGGGCCTGGTCGAGGAGCTGTCGCCGCCCACCCCGCGTTGGTGGACTCGACCAGGGCCATCTTGCCCCTCAGGGCGCGGATGTCGGCCTTCAGGCTGGCGACGGTGGGGTCCTGGCCGTTCACCGGCAGGGGCAGGTGAGCCATGTCGGCTGGCGAGCGCCCGTGGTCGCCTCGATCATCGACACGTCGTCGGGGCGCCGCCAGCCACCTCCCAAGTGCCCGGCTGGAAGGCGCGCGAGGCACCCAGCGCCAGCCATAGAAGTGAGGAGAGTACGAAGAGCACGGCGACGATCGCGATGTAGCCGACGATGGCTGCGAGTACGTTCCTGAGCATCATCTTCCTCCCTTCTGTTTCTCTTCCGTAATCTGGATCAGGCTGCCGCACGTGTCGTCGAAGACTGCGGTGATGACCGTCCCCAGGTCCGCTGGCGGCTGCACGAACCGCACACCCTTGCCCACGAGACGGTCGTGCTCGGCCTGGACGTCATCGACGGCGAAGGAGGCGCTGGGGATTCCGTCCTTCATGAGCGCGGTCTTGAACGGACGGGCCGCGGGGTGGCCATCGGGCTCGAGCAGCAACTCCGTCCCCTCGGGATCTTCCGCCGACACCACGGTGATCCAGGCGTGCTCTCCCAGGGGGATGTTGTGCTTCACCAGAAACCCAAGCGTCTCCGTGTAGAAGCGAAGTGCCTTCTCCTGGTCGTCCACGACGACGCTGGTCAGGTGGATTCTCATTCCTAGATGCCCTCGTCCGTTGAGATGGGCCACCCCTCACCGAATCGATACGCGAGCATGAGCCTGTGTGTCAACCTCCGCAACGGTCGTGGATCGTCGGAGATCCGATCGTATTCCTATATGGTATGGCGATATGGGAGTATGGCAGTTGGGCGAGCCGGGTTCGCCGATAGTGAGGTCGCCAGTGGTCCTCCGGGTGCCAGCGACCCTACTTCCCGTAGTCATTCAAAGCTCCCTCCAGGTCCCCGGTCGCGATGAACTCCTGACGCCGGCCGCGCTTGGTCGCCGCCAGCAGCCCCGCGGCCGCCAGCCTGACCAGATCGGCCCTGGCCGTGTTGGCCGTGACGCCGTGACTGCTCCCGTGGGACTTGACCGTGTACCGGAATCCGGGGTGCCGCAGGGCGTGTCCCAGCAGCCGGACCTGCCGATGATTCAAGTCCGGCGAGCCCTGGAGCCGGTCTTCGATCGCCTGGATGTCGGACATCTTCCTCCCGACATATGACGCGAGCGCGTTGATGCTGCGGATGATCACACCGATGTGGTAGTCCACGAAGTAGGTGAGATCGCCGCCGTCGGTCTCCGTGTGCAGGTAGGACCTTGCGTACTTCGCCGGAGCATTCCGCAGGATCCCGGACACAGCCAGATATCGGGCGAGGGAGTAGCCCTGTCGGACCATCGACCAGTAGAAAAGGGAGCGCGCCACACGTCCGTTGCCGTCCACAAACGGATGGTCGTATCCGATCATGAAATGAAGGAGTATCGCGCGGATCACCGGATGGACCCAGTCCTCGGGTGTCAGGTCGTTGGCGAACGCCACCAGCCGGTCCAGGCGAGCTGGTAGCTCTTCGGCGCGTGGGGGGACATGTGCGGTCTCGTCCGAGTGAACAAGCGTGACCACGACGTCGTCCGACGCGCTCCTGAACCGCCCGGCCATCGAGGAATCCCGTGTACCGTCCATCAGAATCCTGTGGAGTTCAAATACGTCGGCCCGGCCGAGATCCCGCCGAGCCAGCTCGCCGATCCGTTCCATCGCGTGATAGTTGTTGAGGATCATGCGCTCGCCATGGGTCCTCGGCCGGCGGCCCCTGCGGATCATCTCCCTGGCCGCCCGCCGGGTCGTCGAAGCGCCTTCCAGCTGGCTTGAACGGATTGCCTCCTCCATGATCGAATTCGCGAGGAGGTGTTTCCCGCCGTGTCCCTCCACCAAGCCCCGGACCTGGGAATGCGGGCCCGTCATTCCAAGCTTCCGGTCGATCTCGTGAAGACCCTTTCGAACGGGCGCGGCGTGGACGAGCGAGAGCGGATATCCCTCCCTGCTCCTGAAGGACAACGTCTCCCGTGCGGAAAGACGGGCCATCCGCATCCCGAGCCACCATTCCTCGCGGGACAGGCCCTCCGGGGGTTCCCTGTGGCGCACGTCGTCCCAGTGGAGGTATCGGCCTGCGACTAGCATCGAGGTCGTGCGGACGATCTCTGCGAGGCGCTCTGGAGTTGTCCTGCCGAGCAGACGGGCCATGTCCGGCGGCGTTGCGGGGATCTTCATCTCGGGCTTCCCATGCATGAACTGTCAATTCACTAGCAATTGATAATTCATGTGATTGAAGGGGTCAACCGACTGCGGGGCCGCGTGGTGCGCCCGCCTCTCATGCTCGTCTCCGGGTTGGTCAGCACCCTGCGGCCGACTATTCCCCCTCGGGAGACGGGACGCGCGTCCCGTCGGAGGGCGGTGTTTCCTCGCCAGCCCGCTCCAGCCGGTTCCGCACCTCGTAGCCCACCGACCGGATCAACCGTGCCTCGTGAGCATCCAGCCCCGTCCGACCGAAGACGGTGCGCAGTACGCGCATCACGCTCCCGGGCTTCCGCGCCCTGAAGAAGTCCACGGCGGCCAGCCCCGCCTCCAGCGCCTGGTACATCTCTTCCAGCTCGGCGGCGGTGGCGGGTCCGAGCGACCGCTTCCCGGCGGGGAACTCGGGCGCCGCCGCGTCGGGGCGGGCGTCGGCGAGGAAGAGCTCGTATGCGATCACCAGGACCGCCTGGGCCAGGTTGAGCGAGGTGTAGTCGGGGCTGGTGGGGACAACGAGCACCTCGTGACACCTGTCCAGAGCCGCGTTGGAGAGGCCGCGGTCCTCACGGCCAAAGACGATGGCCACATTCCCGCTACGGCTCCGCTCCACTATCTGGCCGGCGAGCTCGCGCGGCCGCCGGTAGTTGCGCCGTGCCGTACGCGGGCGCGCCGAGGTGCCCACCACGTAGGTCGCGTCCGCCAGCGCGTCGTCGAGCGACGGCACGACCCGAGCCGCCTCGACGATCCGCTCCGTGCGGTGCGCGATCCCTGTGATCCGCCGCGGATCGAACTCAGCCGGATCGACGACCGCGAGGCGCTCGAGTCCCATGTTGGCCATGGCGCGAACAGCCGCCGCGATGTTCACCACGTCCTGGGGCTGGTGGAGGACCACCGTGATCCTCACGGGTCGGCTTCCCCCGGCTGGGCCAGACCCGCTACGAAGATGACCGCTGTCAGGATCAGAGCGGCCCCCGCCACGTAGGGCAGCGCGAGCCGGATGTCGAAGAGGGCTCCCGCCAGCGCCGGACCCAGCACCCTGGCCAGCGACCCCACGCTCTGCCCCAGCCCCAGGACCGCTCCCTGCCGCTCGGGCCGGGTCGCGCGGGAGAGGAGCGCAAGCACGCTCGGTATCGAGCCGCCGTAGCCGATTCCGACGAGCACCAGGCCGCACAGTAGAAGGGGCGTGGTCGTGGCGGCGCTCAGGAGGAGAAGCCCCAGGCACAGGGGGATCCCGCTCGCCCTGAGCACCCTGAGCTCGCCGAAACGCGGTACCACCCTCCGCACCAGCCCGCCCTGAACGATCACCGACACGATCCCCAGGAGCGCGAAGAGGTACCCCGCCTGCCGCGTCCCCATCGCGAAGCGCTCGGACGCGAGAAGGGAGAGGGTCGGCTGAAGGGTGGCGAAGGCCATGGTAATGCACAGGTATCCCGCCAGGATCAACCGTATCTGCCGGGACTTCCCGGCCTCGGCCAGGGCGGCGCCGAGGTTGAAGCGCGAGCGAGCGCGGGGGATGCCGGGACGCCGGGATTCGGGCAGCCAGGCAAGAGCTGCGAGCGCGTTCGAGAGACAGAGCGCGGCGGCGGTGTAGCCGGGTGCCGCGGGCGAACCGGGGGAGAGGCCGTGGAGGATGCCTCCCAGCGCCGGGCCGACGACGAATCCCAGCCCGAAGGCGGCACCGATGAGCCCGAGCCCGCTCGCACGGTGGCCGGGGGGCGTCACATCGGCGATATAGGCCTGTGCCACGGGGATAGTGGACCCCCCGATGCCGCCTACGGCGCGGGAGAGGAACAACAGCGCCAGCGAGTCGGCCCGGGCGAACACCGTGTATGCGAGCGCGCTCCCCAGCAGCCCCACGATGATGACCGGCCGCCGCCCCACACGGTCGGAGAGCCGTCCCCATAGAGGCGCCATGACCAGCTGAACGAGCGAATAGGTGGCGTAGAGGAGGCCGGTCTCAAAGCCGCTGGCCCCGAAGTCCGAGGCGTAGAAGGGCAGCACCGGCAGGACTATCCCGAAGCCGATGAGATCGACCAGCACTGCGAGAAAGAGAAGGCCGAGACCGGCCCGCCCTGCCGGGACTTGCATCACGTCACAGCAGCACGCTGTGTACTACGCCCTACGCACGCAGCAGGTCCTTGGCGATCGTCTGCAGCTGCATGTTGTCGGTTCCCTCGTAGATCGTGCCGATCTTCGCGTCCCGGTAGAGCTTCTCCACGGGGTACTCCCTGGTGAACCCATACCCCCCGTAGAGGTCGATGCACCCCGACGACACCGCCTGGGCGATCCGCGACGCGAAGATCTTCGCCATCGCCGCCTCGCGCAGGAATCTGGTGCCGGCATCCTTCGAACGGGCGGCGTTGTACACCATGAGCCGCGCCGCCACGACCTGGGTCGCCATCTCGGCGAGCTGGAACTGCACCGCTTGGAACTCGGCCACCGGGTGCCCGAACTGCTCCCGCTGCTGCACGTAGCGAACCGTGTGGTCGAGCGCGCCCTGGGCCAGCCCCACCATCTGGGCGCCGATGCCGATTCGGCCCTCGTTCAGCGTCTCGATGGCGACCTTGTAGCCCTGTCCAAGCTCGCCCAGGATGTCGGCGTCGGCGACCCGCACGTCGTCGAGGATCAGCTCCGTTGTGGACGAGGCCCGGATCCCGAGCTTGTCCTCCTTCTTCCCCACCGAGAAGCCGGGTGCGCTCCGCTCCACGACGAAGGCCGTGATCCCCTTGTACCCCCGCTCCGGGAGCGCGTTCGCGAAGACGATGTAGAGCCCCGCTTCGGCCCCATTGGTGATCCAGAGCTTCCGGCCATTCAGGATCCATCCGTCGCCTTCGCGCACCGCCCTGGTCGAGAGAGCGAAGGCGTCGGAGCCGCTCCCCGCCTCCGAGAGGGCGTAGGCGCCGACGGTGTCGGAGGCCAGCCGGGGCAGGTAGCGGTCCATCTGCTCCTCGGTGCCCCACTTGAGGATGGCGTTGTTGACCAGCGTGTTCTGGACATCCACGACCACCGCGACCGAAGGATCGACGCGCGAGAGCTCCTCGACGACCAGCGTGGCAGTGAAGAAGGAGCTGTCGATGCCGCCGTGGCGCTCGGGGACTTCGATCCCCATGAGGCCGAATTCGAATAGCATCCCGATGAGGTCGGAGTCGACCTGCTGCGCCTTGTCCATGCGGGCGACCCGGGGGGCCACCTCCGACTCGGCGAAGTCGCGCACCGCGTCCCGAAGCCCGCTCTCGTCGTCGCTGAGCGCGGTGAGTGGGGGACGGTTGGGGGGCGCTGCCATTCGCTCTTTCGGCGGTAGTCGTGAAGCCGGTAATCTAACGCCTCCCAACCTTGACGCTTCCGCCCCCTGCGGATTCTATTCTGTCGCGCCGGAGTGCCTCCGCGGTGGAGGCCAGGAGAGACGACCCAACCCGGAGGATGCGGCGAATGTCGGAGATTCCCGATGGGCTCCGCTACACGACCGAACACGAGTACCTGAAGCCGTCCGACGACCCCGACGCCTTCTATATCGGAGTCACCGACTACGCGCAGGGAGAGCTCGGCGACGTGGTCTACCTCGAGCTCCCCGAGCCCGGCGAGAGCTTCGAGGCGATGGAGGCCTTCGGCGTCATCGAGGCGGTGAAGGCGGTGAGCGACCTCTACTGCCCCGTGGCCGGCGAGGTCCTTGCGGTGAACGAGGCGTTGGACCAGGACCCGGCGCTCGTCAACAGCGACCCCTACGGCGAGGGGTGGATGGTCCTGCTGAAGGTGGACGACCCCGACGGACTCGCCGACCTGCTGGACGCGGCCGGGTACGAGGCGCACCTCCCCTAGCAGCCCGTGGACATGGTTTACAACGCGAGTGTCGCTAGCTGATGCCGACAACGATCGACCGTCCACCCGACTTCCTGGCCCGGCACGTTGGCCCGTCGTCGCGCGATGTGGCCGAGATGCTGGAGACGATCGGGTGCGAGGGCCTCGACGCGCTAGTGCGGGAGGCGGTTCCAGAGGCGATCCGGCTCGACCGGCCGCTTGCGCTCCCCGAGGCCACGCCGGAGGCCGAACTTGCCGGCCGCATCGCCGAGATCGCGGCCGGTAACGAGGTGTGGCGGAGCTACCTCGGAATGGGGTACTCCGGCACCATCACGCCAGGTGTCATCCGGCGCAACGTCATGGAGAACCCCGGCTGGTACACCCAGTACACCCCCTACCAGGCCGAGATCGCGCAGGGTCGGCTCGAGGCGCTCCTCAACTTCCAGACGACGGTCATCGACCTGACGGGCCTGCCGATCGCGAACGCCTCCCTGCTCGACGAGGCGACCGCCGCCGCGGAGGCCATGTGCATGGTGCAGGGCACGGGGCGGAGGCGGCGCGGCACGGTCTTCCTGGTGGCGGAGGACTGCCACCCGCAGACGATCGGAGTGGTGCGGACGCGGGCCGAGCCGCTCGGAATAGAGGTCAGGGTAGGGCCCGTTGACGGATTCTCCCTGGACGAGACGGTCTTTGGCGCGCTGGTCCAGTATCCCGCCACCGACGGGCGCGTGCGGGACCATGGCGAACTCTGCGAAGCGGCCCGCGCGGTCGGCGCGGCAGTGATCGTCGCGGCCGACATACTCGCGCTGTCGCTCCTCAGGCCGCCGGGCGAGTTCGGGGCTGATGTGGCGGTGGGGAGCACCCAGCGCTTCGGCGTGCCCATGGGGTACGGCGGACCCCACGCGGCCTACATTGCCTGCCGCGAAGGGTTCAAGCGCCAGCTCCCCGGCCGAATCATCGGCGTCTCGAGGGATCGTCACGGCAATCCTGCGCTCCGAATGGCGCTACAGACCCGCGAGCAGCACATCCGCCGCGAGAGGGCCACCTCCAACATCTGTACCGCGCAGGTGCTGCTGGCCGTCATGGCGGGGATGTACGCGGTCTACCACGGCCCCGGAGGAATTCGCCGAATCGCCCAGCGCATTCGCAGGCAGTGCGCGACGCTTGCCCGCGGAGTGGCGCGGTCGGGGTGCCAGGTGATGCACGACAGCTACTTCGACACGATCCGGGTGCGGCCGCGGATCGGCGCCGAACGGACGCTCGCCGCCGCGCGCTCCGAGCGCATCAACCTGCGCGACTTCGGCGACGGGAGCGTCGGCGTCGCGCTGGACGAGACGGTGGGCGCCTCCGATGTGGACGATCTCCTCGCCGTCTTCGGCGCCGAGGGCTCCGCGCGACGCCTGGCGGGCTCCTTCGAGCCCGACGCCTATCCCAGCGGTCTGGAGCGCACGACCCCCTTCCTGGAGCATCCGGTCTTCAACTCCCACCACTCCGAGACCGAGATGCTGCGCTACATCCGGCGCCTGGAGTCCCGCGACCTCTCTCTCACCACGAGCATGATCCCACTCGGGTCGTGCACGATGAAGCTGAACGCCACCAGCCAGATGACGCCCCTCACCTGGCCGGAGTTCGGGGCCCTGCACCCCTTCGCTCCGCGCGATCAGGCGGGCGGGTACGCGCACATTGTCGGCGACCTCGAGGAGTGGCTCGGCGAGATCTCGGGACTCCCCGCGGTCTCCTTGCAGCCCAACTCCGGCGCGCAGGGGGAGTACGCAGGCCTGCTGGCGATTCGGGGCCGGCTGCGCGCGCTCGGCCATACAGAACGGGACGTCTGCCTGATCCCCTCGTCGGCCCACGGCACCAACCCCGCGAGCGCCGTAATGGCGGGGATGAGGGTGGTCGTCGTCCGGTGCGACCAGCGCGGGAACGTGGATGTGGAGGATCTGCGCGACAAGGCGTCGCGACACGCCGACCGGTTGGCGGCCGTGATGGTCACCTATCCCTCGACCCACGGGATCTTCGAGGAGGAGATACCGGAGATCTGCGCGATCGTGCACCGCCACGGAGGCTACGTCTACCTCGACGGCGCGAACCTGAACGCGCAGGTCGGGCTGTGTCGTCCCGGCGACTACGGGGCCGACGTGATCCACATCAACCTGCACAAGACCTTCGCGATACCTCATGGGGGAGGGGGGCCGGGGATGGGTCCCATCTGCGCAACCGCGGAGCTGGCGCCGCATCTGCCCGGGCACCCGGTCGTCCCGGTTGGCGGCCACGGGGCGATGGGGCCGGTGGCGGCGGCACCGTGGGGCAGCGCCAGCATTCTGCTCATCTCGTGGGCGTACATCGCGCTCCTGGGCCGGGACGGCGTCGCCGAGGCGACGAGGATCGCGCTCCTGAACGCGAACTACATGGCGATGAGGCTGGAGGACCACTTCGACGTCCTCTTCTGGTGGGGGAGCGGGAGCGGCCGCGTGGCCCACGAGTTCATCGTCGACCTGCGTCCCCTCAGGAAGACCGCCGGGGTCACCGAGGAGGATGTCGCGAAGCGCCTGATGGACTACGGCTTCCACGCGCCCACGATCGCCTTCCCCGTGCCCGGGACGATCATGATCGAGCCCACCGAGAGCGAGTCCAAGGCCGAGCTCGACCGCTTCTGCGAGGCGCTGATCTCGATCCGGGGAGAGATCGAGGAGGTCGCGACGGGGGCGCAGGACAGGGATGACAATGTGCTGAAGAACGCCCCGCACACGGCGGCGGCGGTGACGGCGGAGGAGTGGGAGCACGGGTACTCGCGCCCCCGGGCGGCCTACCCGGCGCCGTGGCTGCGGGAACACAAGTTCTGGCCCCATGTGGGCCGCGTGGACAACGCACGGGGCGACCGCAACCTGGTGTGCGCCTGCCTCCCGATCGAGTCGTATGAACCTGAATCGTGACAGATAATGAGTAGAATCTGTCACGGCATTGCATCAATATGTAATCTGTAGTTTACATTTTGTAATCTTCATCGGACATTTCGAAGTATTCACCGTCTCAACGCGGACGGCGGACAAATCCGTGGACCATGAGGAGGAACCTTGGCCAAGCTGACCTTTCACGGGCAGTCGACCTTCGTCGTGGAGTGCGACGACGGAACGCGGCTCGTCATCGACCCCTTCTTCGACGACAATCCGCTCTCGGAGATCAGGCGCTCGGAGGTGGGCGCCGTGGACTACCTGCTGGCCACCCACGGCCACTACGACCACTTCGTCGATGCGCTGCCGCTGCTACGCGAGACGGAGGCGACGCTGATCTCCACCTTCGAGATCGCCTCCTTCGCCGAGTCGGAGGGCATCGGCAAGGTGCACCCGATGCACATCGGAGGCGGCTACGGCTTCCCCTTCGGGCGCGTCAAGATGACCCCCGCCATTCACGGCGGGCAGGTGCACGGAGACACCACCGGACAGTACTCCACGACCCCCGGCGGCTTCCTGATGCACCTGGACGGCAGACGGATCTACCATGCGGGCGACACCGCGCTGACGCTCGACATGGGTCTGCTGAAGGGGAAGGTCGATGTGGCGATCCTCCCCATCGGCGACAACTTCACGATGGGCCCCGAGGACGCTGCAGAGGCGGTGGCCCTCATCCGGCCTCGGGTCGTGATCCCGGTGCACTACAACACCTGGCCGCTGATCGAGCAGGACCCCGAGCGCTTCCGCGATCTGGTCGGCGAGCGGGCGGGCGACGGCGTGCGAGTGGAGATCATGGACCCTGGCGACAGCTACGCGCCCTGATTCCCCCAGGAGTGACCGGGGGCGACCTCGGACGGCTCTCCTGGCGCATTCTCGTGGACGGGCCGCTCCCCGGGGCCGCCAATATGGCTCGGGACCATGCGCTGGCGGAGCTTGTCGGCCGCGGCGAGGCCGTACTTCGCCTCTACCGGTGGAGGCCCGCCGCCCTCTCGCTCGGCCGCAACGAGCCCTTCGGGGAGATTCACCGGCGGCTCCTCGCCAGCCGCCCGGATGTCGGCGTCGTGCGGCGCCCAACCGGTGGGCGGGCCGTGCTGCACGACCGCGAGCTCACATACGGGGTGGCGGCGCCGGTGAGCGCCTTCGGGGGTCTGCGGGCCGCCTACCGGGCGATCAACCGCGCGCTGGTAGAGGGGCTAGGGCGGTTGGGAGTGGCGGCGGAGCTCGCACGCCCGGCGGCGCTGCCCCCTGGGGCGGGGGTCTGCTTTGCCGATTCGGCCGAGGGGGAGGTGGTGGCCGCGGGCCGAAAGCTCGTCGGGAGCGCCCAGAGGCGGGTCGGCGGCGCCTTCCTGCAGCACGGATCGCTTCTGCTGGACGACGACCAGGGTGCGCTCCTGGCGAGCGCTGGCGCGGGGGAGGACCCGGGGGCGGAGGCCGGATCGGGCCCCGCGACGCTGGCCGATCTCCTAGGCGCGGCGCCGCCGTGGTCGGCGCTGACGACCGCTCTGGCCGACGGATTCGCGGCCATGCTGGGGGGCAGCTGGCGGCGAGCCGCCATGACGCCCGCCGAGGTCGCACTCTCCGACCGGCTCATGGCACGGTACGACTCCAGGGAGTGGACGCGTCGCCGCGAGGACCGCTAGCGCTCCAGCTTGACACCCCGCCCGCCAGTGCCCACTATGCCACCCCTTGCGAATGGGTGCCGCGTAGCCGAGTATCCATGGTCGCGCCAGCGGGGCGCGACGAGAGTCCCTACCCACCTAGGCCCACCAGCCAAGCGGAGGAACATTGACCAGCTTGATGAACATCTTCCACCTAGTAACCCAGCTCCCAGGCGTGGAATCCCAGGATCTGACCTTCATGGAGCAGATGCAGAAAGCCTGGCAGGACTCGGGCAACATGGCCTACCCCCTCGGGGCGTGCGTGCTGGTCGGGTTAGTCGTGATCGTCTGGAAGTTCGTCGACATCCTCATGAAGGGCAGAGCGACACACGATGTCCTGCGCCAGGTCGACGGTCTCCTCGCCCAGGGGCAGGTCAAGGATGCGCTCGAGCTCACCCGCGAATCCGATTCGCCAGCCGCCAACATCCTCCACGCTGGCCTGGAGCGGCGTGACGAAGGCACCGGGCGGGTGACGAAGGCTATCGAGAACCAGGGGCTCGTCGAGCTCTCGAAGCTGGAGCGCGGCCTCGTGGTGCTGGCGACGCTCACCAATGTGGCCCCGCTGCTCGGCTTTCTCGGAACCGTTCTCGGGATGATCCAGGCCTTCCAGGCGATCGAGGTCGCGGGCGAGGTGGACGCGACCACGGTCGCGGGCGGCATCAAGGTCGCGCTGACGACCACTGCGGCTGGTCTCTCAATCGCCATCCCGGTCAGCATCGCCCACAACTACTTCGTGTCGCGCATCGACAATCTGGTGATCGACATGGAGGAGTCCGCGCAGCGCCTAATCGACGTGCTCTTCGCGGCAGCCGGCGGCGGAGGCTCCTCCTAGCAGCCCGTGGACAAACCTCCCACGGACTGCTAGCCGAAATCTGCGGCCCGGCGGGGCCGTCGTGGCGCAGCTGCGCGGGCCCCTCGGGGTGACCGTGCGGCTGCTGGCGGTCGCGGCGGCCACCTGGGTGTGCGCCGCCCCGCTGGCGGCCCAGTCCGACTCGGCGTCCGGCGGCAACTTGGCTGAGCGTTCGCGTCTGGCCCGTTCGCTCGCAGCGGAGGGGCGGACGGGGATGGCGCTCGAAGTCGTTGACGAGCTCGCCGTGCGGGCACCCAGGCTCGCCGACTGGACGGCGCTCGCGGTTGCCGACACGCTGGCCACGCAGGGGGACACGAGGGCGGTTCGGCGGGCCACTTCCCTGATCGGGGACCTGCGGATTCAGCGCCGCGCGAGGCGGCTGGAGGCCGACGCCTGGGCCCATGCGGGCGAGAGTGCGCGGGCGCTGGAGGCTGTGCTGGAGCTCGCGGCCAACGATCTGGACGAGGAGGGCCCAGCCTCGCCTGGCGCCCTGCTGAGCCTGGAGTGGCGCCTCCGGCTGGCGATCGGCGACTCGGTCGGGGCGGTGGCGGCGATGGAGCGGCTGCTCCGTCTGGAGGCGCGATCGCCGGACGTCCACGAGGCCGCGATGGCGCACTGGAGAGTGGCCGAGGCGTCGGGGCCGGAGGCGCTCCGACTGGTGGCGCGCGGGGCCGCCGCGGGGAGCGAGTACGGGACGGCGGTGAACGCATGGCGGCTCGCCGAGCGGCGCGGCGCCACCCTGACGGAGCGGGAGCTCATGGAGCTGGCTCGGGCCCATCGGGGGAGCGGCGACTCCCCGGGCGCAGCCGGGATCTACGAAGACCTTGCCCGGTCCGCCGAGACGGAGATCGCCTCCGCCGCGCTGGCCGCCCTGGCCGGGCTTCGGGCCCGCCAGGGACGCCGCGCCGAGGCGGAGGCTCTGCGCCGGGAGCTCCTGGAGCGCTTCCCCGCCCACCCCGACGCGCTGGATGTCCTCTTTTTTCGCGCCACCGACCAACACGGTGCCGGCCGTCTCGACGATGCGATCACCGGTTACCGGAGTGTGGTGTCCGCGTCTCCCTCGGCGAACCGGGCCGGACTGGCGTGGATGCGGTGGGCCCAGATCCACCTCGGCAGGGAGGAGTGGGGGGCGGCGCTCGAGATCTTCGGCGGCTACCTGGTGGAGTTTCCCAGCGGCAGACGGTGGGAGGAGGCCAGCTACTGGGGTGCGTTCGCCGCCCGCCAGCTGGGGCGCGACGACCTCGCGGAGCGGCTGCTGGCCCGCCTGCTCTCGGAGAGCCCCCTGTCGTACTATGCGCTCCTGGCGGCGGAGCTCGAGGGTCGGGAGTTCGCGCCCGCCCTTCCGGCTGGCGAAGACCCGGTTGAGCCGCCGTGGCTCGCCGCCGAGATTGAGCTCCTCTCGCTCCTGGAGGAGGCGGGGCTGCACGACGGCGTGGAGGCGCAGCTGGCGTTGGTCAGGGGTGCTGTCCAAAGCTCAGACGGCCACGCGCTTGCCCTCGCGTCGGCGCTGATCGCGGGTGGGCATGTGCTCGGTGGGATCCGCCTCGGCCTGGAGGTGCGAGAGCGGGGCCGGCGCTGGGACATGCATCTGGCCCGCATTGTCTACCCCTTCCCGTACCGTGCCCTGATCGAGGCGCGGGCGCACGAGGCCGGGGTGGATCCGTACCTGGTGGCGGGCCTCATTCGCCAGGAGAGCGCCTTCGAGCCCGCCATCGCCTCGGGGGCGGGGGCGGTCGGGCTGATGCAGATCATGCCCGCGACCGGCAGGAATCTGGCCGCAGGGGCGGGGATCTCCGGCTTCCACACCGCCGACCTCGAGACGCCCGAGGTGAACGTCCGGCTCGGCACCGACTTCCTCGCCACGCTCCTCGACCGCTACGACGGCCACCTGCCGCTCGCGCTATCGGCCTACAACGCGGGTCCGACGCGGGCGAATCGTTGGCGCCAAATGCCCGAGGCCAGCGATCCCCACCGCTTCACGGAGCGGATTCCCTTCGCCGAGACCCGGGAGTACGTCAGGCGCGTGACCCGCAACCGGGCGCTCTACCGGTGGCTGTACGGGACTCCCGGTTGACTGGCGCGCCCTCGGAAGCCATGATTTCTCCCGCTGGCACGGTTGCAGTGCGGCGACCCCCGGGGATTCCGGGGGTGTTTTTTCCCGAGATTGGAGGCTGGTTGCATGCCGAAGGGGAAGGTCAGGTGGTTCAACGACGCCAAGGGCTACGGGTTCATCTCCCAGTCCTCCGGCGAAGACGTGTTTGTGCACCACAGCGAGATTCAGAGCGAGGGATTTCGCACGCTCGCCGAGGGCGAAGAGGTCGAGTTCGAGCTTCGCGAGACCGAGAGGGGACTCCAGGCGGCAAACGTCACCCGTGGCTGACGGGCTGCTGGGCCGCTTCGCCTGGTTCGAGCTCATGACCGGGGATGTGGCCGAGGCACGCTCCTTCTACTCGCCGATCACCGGGTGGAGCACGAGCCTCTGGGAAGGGGCGAGCGGTCCCTACGAGATGTGGATGAAGGGAGACCAGGCGGTCGCCGGGCTGATGGAGCTTCCGCAGCCGGATGTTCCCCCGTGCTGGCTGTCGTATGTCTCCACCCCCGGGCTGGACGGGACGCTGGCCAGGGTGCGCGACGCCGGGGGCTCGGTGCTGAGCGAGATGGCGGTTCCAGAGGTGGGCCGATTCGCCGTGGTCGCCGATCCGCAGGGTGGCGTGATTGCCGCGATCGAGCCCGAAGGCGAGGCACCTGGCCACGATCGGCCCGCCGAGGTCGGGGAGTTCTCGTGGTGCGAGCTGGCGACGACCGACCCCGAGGGAGCGTGGCGCTTCTACGCCGAGGTCTTCGGCTGGGAGGACGCCGACACCATGGACCTTGGCGAGATGGGCATCTACCAGATGTTCAGCCGGGGCGCGCACCCGCTTGGCGGAATCTACCGTGCGCCGGAGGGGGTCCCCACCGGCTGGCTCTACTACGTGCGCGTCCCCGATGCAAAGGCTGCGGCGGAGCAGGTGAAGGAGCTGGGCGGCGCGATTCACAACGGCCCGGTCGAGGTGCCGGGGGGCGATCTCGTCGCCCAGGGAGTGGATTCGCAGGGAGTCGCCTTCGCGGTGCACTCGACGGCGTAGCGGTTCTGTCGGGCGGCTCGGGGGGAGGGTTTCGCACGGGCCTGCCCAGAGTCCGCATGGCCAGCCCCGGGCCTGTCGGACCTCGTAGCGCGGGCCAGTGAACGGTCCATCCACGGGGGAGGGCGGCCGCTCCCGCCTCTTCCTGATCGACGCGTACGCGCTGATCTACCGCTCGTACTTCGCATTCGTGAACCGCCCGCTCACGAATTCGCGGGGCGAGAACACCTCGGCCGCCTTCGGCTTCGCCAACTTCCTCTACGCAGTTCGCGACGAGCATCGGCCGGAGTACATGGCGATCGTCTTCGACGCCGGCCTGAGCCACCGCAACGAGCTCTACCCCCAGTACAAGGCGACCCGCGAGAAGATGCCTGACGAGCTGCGCGAGTCGCTCCCCCGGATCCGGGAGCTGGTCGAGGCCTTCGGCGACCGGATCGTCGAGGTCGACGGGTGGGAGGCCGACGACGTGATCGGGACGCTGGCCACCCGCGCGGTCGAAGCGGGGGCGGAGGCCGTCATCGTATCGGGCGACAAGGACTTCTACCAGATGGTAGGCGACCGCGTGCGCCTTCTGAACCCGGGACGCGGAGGGCCGGCCGGGGTGGCGGCGAGCTGGCTCGACCGGGACGGGGTCGTCGAGAAGGTGGGAGTGGAACCCGAACGCGTGGTGGACTACCTGGCGCTCGTGGGTGACTCCGCCGACAATGTGCCGGGTGCCCGAGGCATCGGCCCCAAGACGGCCCAGGCGCTCCTTGGCCGCTTCGGAAGCCTCGACGAGGCGCTGGACCGCGCCGAGGAGGTGAAGGGCAAGCGGGCGAGGGAGTCGCTGATCGCCAACCGCGACAAGATTCTGCTTTCGCGGCGGCTGGTGACGATCCGGACCGATCTCGAGGTGGAGGAGGGTCTCGACGACCTGCGCGTCGGCGAGCCCGACCGGGAACGTCTTCGCGCACTCTTCGCCGAGCTGGAGTTGCGGCAGCTGCTGGAGCGGCTCGGCGGCCCGGAGAGCGGAGGAGCGGACGGGTCGGGCGCCCGCGCCCGGGGCGAGTACCGGGTGGTGGGGAGTCGTGGGGAGGTGGCCGAGATCGCCGAGTCGTGCAGAGGGGCCGGTCGGGTCGGGGTCGCCGTGCTCGGCACTCTCCCGCAGCCATGGCGAGGGAGGATCGCCGGGGTGGCGCTGGCGCCGGGCGTCGGCAGCGCGAGCTACCTTCCCTTCGCCCACACCGACGCGGTCGCCCTCGAGCTGGACGGCTCCCGGGAGGAGGCGCACGGCAACCTCCCCGGGATCACGGCTGTCGAGGCGGCTCCTCTCCGCGAACTCCTGGCGGACCCCGCGATCACGAAGGTGGGGCACGACCTCAAGCGCGCCATGATCGTCTGCAAGCGCGCGGGGCTGGAGTTTGCCGGGCCGCTGAGGGATGTGATGGTCGCGTCGTATGTGCTCGACCCGGGACGCCGCAGCCACGATCTGGTCGCGCTCGCGGCCGAGGCGCTGGGAGTGGGGGCGACCACTTCGGCGAGCGTTCTCGGGACGGGACGGAAGCGCCGCGACTTCGGCGATCTCGCGGTATCGGAGGCGCTGGACTATGCGTGCGAGCGGGCGGAGCTGCCGCTTCGGCTCTGGGACCGCTTTGGCCCGCAGCTCGACGAGCAGGGCCTGCGCAAGCTCTTCGAGTCGCTGGAGACGCCCCTGATCGGGATTCTCGCCGCAATGGAGATGCACGGCGTGCTGATCGACGCCACGCTCTTCGCGGAGATGAGCCGGCTCCTCGCCGAGGAGCTGGAGGGGCGCCGCCAGTCCGTCTGTCGGCTGGCCGGGGAGGACTTCAACCTCAACTCGACTCCGCAGCTCCGCGAGATACTCTTCGAGCGCCTGGAGCTCCCGGTGCTGCGGCGCACCAAGACCGGTCCCTCGACCGACTCCAGCGTCCTGGAGCAGCTCGCGGTCCGGGGGCACGAGCTTCCGCGCCGCATCCTCCGCTATCGGAAGCTGGAGAAGCTCAGGAGCACCTATGTCGACGCGCTCCCCGCGCTCGTGAGCCCCGAGACGGGGAGGATTCACACGACCTTCAACCAGACGGTCGCGGCGACGGGGCGGCTCTCCTCCTCGGACCCGAATCTGCAGAACGTCCCCATGGAGATCCGGCGCGCCTTCGTCTCCCCGCCGGGGTGGGTGATTCTGACGGCGGACTACTCGCAGATCGAGCTCCGCATCCTCGCCCACCTCTCGGGCGACAGCGTCTTCGTCAACGCCTTTCGCGAGGACAAGGACATTCACCGCGAGACCGCGGCGGTGATCTTCGGGGTGGATGACGAGGATGTGACCGGCGAGATGCGCGCTCGGGCCAAGACGGTGAACTTCGCCACCCTGTACGGGCAGGGGGCCTTTGGGCTCGCCAGCCGACTTGGGATTTCGCAAGAGGAGGCGCGGCACTTCATCGCCGAATACTTCGAGCGCTTCTCGGGGGTGCGCCGATTCCTCGACGAACAGGTGGCTCTGGCCCGCGAGCGGGGCTGGGTCTCGACGCTGCTCGGACGCCGCCGCTTCGTGCCGGAGCTGGAGGCGCGCTCCTGGCACGCACGGCAGTTCGGCGAGCGGGTCGCGCAGAACACTCCGATCCAGGGCACCGCCGCCGATCTGATCAAGGTGGCGATGATCAGGATAGCAGGGGCCATGGGTGACTCGGAGTGGGCTCGCATGATCCTCCAGGTGCACGACGAGCTCGTCTTCGAGGTGCGCGAGGAGCGGGCGGAGGAGCTGGCCGCGGAGGTGGCGCCTGCGATGGAGTCGGCGGTGGAGCTGGAAGTCCCGCTACGGGTGGATGTAGGCGTCGGGAGAAGCTGGTACGACTGCAAGTCCCACGCGCACCCACACGGCGACACCACGATGCAACGATGACGACGAGGCCAGAGTCGAGGCCAGAGTACATACAGTGCGAGGCCAGAGTCGGACCGGATTGTCCCGTCAAGAGAGCGTCGCGCCCTGCCGGCGGGGCGCGACGCCGGTCTCGGTGCTTGTGCGAGATTATCCACGGGCTCATATGACGAACGACTGGTGGGCCGAAGGGCTCCTCTTCGAGAACTGCAACTGCACCGCGGTCTGCCCGGGGCACATCCACTTCTCGCAGAGCTGCACGCACGAGCGCTGCCTCGGCTACTGGGCGATACGCGTCGAGGCGGGCGAGCTGGAGGGTGTGGATCTCGCCGGGGTGGTGGCGGTGATCGTCTACGACGCCCCGAGCGTGATGGTCGATGGGGGGTGGAGCCAGAGGATCGTCGTCGCAGAGCACGCCAGCGCGGAGCAGGCGACCGCTCTAGAGCAGATCGTCTCCGGGAAGGTGGGCGGACCGTGGGAGGTTCTCGCCAGATTCGTCGCCGAACCGCTCCCGACCCGGCGCGCGCCGATCGCGATCGAGGATCGGCCGGCCCGGAAGGCGGTGACGGTGGCGGGGCTGCTCAGAAGCACCGTCGAGGCGATTCGGGGCAGGGACCGCGCGGCGCCCGTCACCTTCAGCAACATCTACAACCAGATTCACGACTCGACGCAGGTGATCGCGCGTGGATCCTCCGAGTACGACGACGGCGAGATCGTCTTCGCCAACGAGGGCAGCCATGGCCTCTGGTCGCGCTTCCGCTGGACGGGAGGGTGACTTTCGGCCGGGCGCTCCCGATGTGGCTGGCGATGACTGCGGTGATGATGGCGCCGGTGGTCGCGCCGTGGATTCGGGCGCTGGTCAGAGTTGCCAGCACCGGTGGTACGGGAGCCTACCTGCCGACGGTCTTCGCCTTCGGGGCCGGGTACGCCATCGCGTGGGGCGGCTTCAGCGTCTTGGCGGCGGGGGTGCAGACGGGGCTGACGGCGCTCGCGGTCCCGGTTCCCTTCGGCCTGGAGGCGCGCATGCACTCGGGTATCGCGCTCCTCCTCGCCGGTTCGTTTCAGTTTACCCGCTTCAAGACGGCGTGTCTTCGCCGCTGCCGCTCGCCGCAATCGTATCTGCTGGCGCACTGGCGACCCGGGCTCGTTGGATCAGTGCGGGTAGGTCTCGGGCACGGCGTGGACTGCGTCGGGTGCTGCTGGGCCGTCATGGCGCTCGCGCTGGTGGTCGGGATGGCTCACCTGGCGTGGATGGGTCTCCTGATGGCGATCATGGTGGCCGAGATGGCGACTCCGCTGGGGGGCAGAATCACCCGTCCGGTCGGGGTGGCGCTGATCGTCGCCGGGCTGGTCGTGATCGGAGCGTCGGGGTGATCCTCGCCTCCGGCCACGCGGTGGCTGGCGTCCCCACGCGCCCCCACGTTGACGCGGGACCCTTGGGGGCGGATACTCCCCACATGCCGAAGTCGCAACCGATTCCGATCGGTGGTGGCGCGACCATCATCGATCTGCACTTCGAGGGACACGCCTCGATCATCGGCGTCTGCGTGCTCGAGCTGGAGGACGGGATCGCGCTCGTGGATCCGGGCCCCGAGGCGAGGCTGGGCGAGCTCACCGAGGGGCTCGCGAGGATCGGGCGCACTCTGGAGGACGTGCGGGCGGTCCTTCTCACGCACATCCACCTGGACCACGCCACCGCGGCTGGCGCTATCGCCGCCCGTTCCCCCGGGGCGCGAGTCTACGTCCACGGCATCGGCGCACCGCACATGGCCGATCCGACGCGGCTCCTGGCATCCGCCGAGCGCATCTACGGCGATCGCATGGCGACGCTCTGGGGGCGGTTCGTGCCGGTCCCGGCCGAGCAGCTGCGGGTCGTGGACGACGAGGATGTGCTCGAGCTCGGTGGCCGCAGCCTCGAGGTCGCGTACCTGCCCGGACACGCCAGCCACCACGTCGCGTACCACGAGGCCGCGACCGGAACCGCCTGGGTGGGCGATGTGGGCGGAATCCGGATCGGTGGCGGCCCTCCGCTCCCAGTCACCCCACCACCGGATATCGATGTAGAGCTCTGGCGCGACTCGATCGCCCGGGTGATGGCGTGGTCCCCCGACCGCATCGTGCCGACGCACTTCGGCGTCTACACCGACCCGGCGGCGCACTTCGGCAAGCTCGAGGAGGCACTTCTGGATTGGACGAGGTGGGTGCGGGGCTCGCTGGCGGACGCCAACGGAAGGAGCGACCGGGAGCTCCGTGGCGACTTCGCCCGCTGGGTCGAGGACGGCCTCTCGGAGCGCCTCTCCGCCGAACTCACCGAGCGCTACGCCACCGCTTCGGGCTTTCCAGACTCCTGGTCGGGGCTGGCGCGCTACTGGCGCAAGCGCGGGATCGGATAGCCGCCTCGTGCTCTACGCCGCCCACTCGGGAATCCGCTACCTGGTCCTCGCGGCCGGGGTCGCCGTCGTGCTCTTCGCCCTCTACGGATCCCTGCGCAGGCGTCCGTACGCTCCTGCCATGGCGCGGCTCTCGGCGACCTTCGCCGGGCTCCTCCACCTGCAGATCCTGATCGGCTTCGCCACCCTCCTCTCGCGACCCTTCCACACCCGTCTGATCGGCCACATCTTCGCGATGCTCGCTGCGGCCGCCGTCGCGCAGCTGGTCGGCAGCGTCATGAAGAGGCGTCCCGAGGAGGAGCGGAGCCATCTTCCCCACCTGGTCTCCGCGCTGGTGGCGCTCGCCCTGGTCGCCGTTGGCATCCATGCAATCGGGCGGGGCATGCTCCAGAGCACGCTGTAGTAGCAGCCCGTGGACGAATTTCCCGCGGCAGGAACGGCGCTGCACTCCCGCTGGATCGCTTCGCTTGCCCAGCCATAATGTAATGTACGCTTTACAATATGTAATCCACGGTTTACAATTCCCATATCCGTGGCTTCGCTCTGTGCTGCAATGAGCACCTCCCGGTCTCCGAGCAACGCCCAGGAATCGCGCGATGTCGCCGAGGGTGCGCGGGAATCCCGGTGGGTGAAGCGGAGCTTCCTGAGGGAGCTCTTCGCCGGACGGCTCTCGCTGGAGCTGGTTCACCCGCACCCGGAACAGGACCCGGAGGAGGCCGTCCGCGCGGCGCCCTTCCTCGAGTCGGTGCGGGGCTTCGTGGAAGAGCACGTGGATGGCGACTCCTTCGACCGGGACGGGTGGGTGCCCGAATCGGTGCTCGAGGGGCTCGCCGAGCTGGGAGCCTTCGGAATCAAGATCCCGCGCGAGTACGGCGGGCTTGGCCTCTCGCAGATCTCGTACAACCGGGCTCTCGCGCTGGTGGCCAGCCGCTGCACCGCGACCGGGGCCTTCCTCTCGGCCCATCAGTCGATTGGACTGCCAACGCCGCTGGTCCTCTTCGGCACCGAGGAGCAGAAGCGAGCCTACCTCCCCAGGGCCGCCAGGGGCGAGCTCTCCGCCTTCGCGCTCACTGAGCAGATGGTCGGCTCCGACCCGGCCAACATGTCCACCTTCGCCGAACTTTCCGCCGACGGTTCGCACTACACGCTGAATGGCGAGAAGCTCTGGACCACCAACGGGCCGAGGGCCGACCTCCTCGTCGTGATGGCGCGCACCCCTCCGCGCGAGGGGGTGAGGGGGAAGCACCCGATCAGCGCCTTCATCGTGGAGAGATCCTGGCCCGGGGTCGAGGTGGGCGAGGTGTGCGACTTCATGGGGATGCGGGCGATCTCGAATGGCGTCCTCCGCTTTCGCGACGTCAGGGTGCCCGCCGAGAACCTCCTCTGGGGGGAGGGGCTCGGGCTCAAGCTGGCGCTGATCACCCTCAACACCGGGCGCCTGGCGCTCCCCGCCTTCTGCACCGCCACCGCCAAGAGCCAGCTTCGCGCCTGCCGCGCCTGGGCGGCCGAGCGGGTGCAGTGGGGCGCCCCGATCGGGGAGCACGACGCGGTCGCCCAGATGCTCGGGCGCATGGCGGCCGAGGTCTACGCGATGGAGGCCGCGGTGGAGCTGGCGGCCGCCATCTCGGCCCAGGGCAGGCTGGACATTCGCCTCGAGGCCGCGATCGCGAAGCTCTGGCACAGCGAGAAGGGATGGGAGCTCGTCAACTACGCGGTGCAGATCCGGGGCGGGCGGGGCTACGAGACGACCGAGTCGCTCAGGCGCCGGGGCGAGGACCCCTTTCCGGCGGAGCGCCAGCTCAGGGACGCCAGGATCAACACGATCTTCGAGGGTTCGAGCGAGATCATGCGCCTCTTCATCGCCCGCGAGGCCGTCGACAAGCACCTCTCGGTGGCGGGTGGCGCGGTCGATCCCACCCTGCCGTGGGCGCGACGCGCTCGGGTCGCGCTGCGGGCGGCCGCCTACTACTCCCTCTGGTACCCCGGGCAGTGGCTGGGCTGGGGCTGGTGGCCCCGCTACCGCTCCTTTGGGCCACTCGCCCGCCACATGCGCTTTGTGGAGCGAACGTCGCGGAGGCTGGCTCGCACGCTCTTTTGCGCCATAGTGCGCTTCGGAGCGGGCCTCGAGCGCCGCCAGGCCGTCCTTGGCAGGCTGGTGGACATCGGCGCGGACCTCTTCGTGATGACCGCGGCCAACGTCAGGGCGATGAAGCTCGCTGCCGAAGACCCGGAGGATTCGACCCCCGTCGAGCTCGCGGACGCAGCGTGCAGGCTCGCCAGGCGCAGGATCGCCGCCCGCTTCCGCACGGTATTCCGCAACGACGACACCGACATCTACCGGATCGCCGCACGGGCGATGGAGGGACGCTACGCGGGGCTGGAGGGGGGCATCGCCGACGAGCTGGCGCTGGCGCAGGAGGAGCTTGCGGATGGGGAGACGCAACCCGCCAGGGAGGAGGTCGGCGAGCCGGTAGCCACCTGATGGCGCGCCCCCTCCTCCTCTTCGTGCTCCTCTGGACGATGGCGCTGATCTTCCTCGGGAGCTACGTGCACGCCACCGAGGCGAGCCTTGCCTGCCCGGACTGGCCGACGTGCTTCGGGACGATGATGCCCGAGATGACCGGGGGCGTCTTCTGGGAGCACCTGCACCGGCTCTGGGCCGGAGCCCTGGTCCTCCTCTTCGCCGTATCGGTGGTGGTTCTCCGCCGCGGCTACCCTGAGCGCATCTGGCTCTTCCGCCTTGGGCTGGCGGGCATAGCGGCGCTCCTCGCGCAGTCGCTCCTCGGCGGCCTGACGGTGCTCCTCAGGCTCCCGGACGCGATCTCGGCCGCCCACCTCGCGATGGCGCTCGTCTTCGTGGCGCTGCTGACGACGCTCCTGGCGCGGACCGGTCGAGACCCGGCTGCCGCAGTCGACCGGGGAAGCGGAGAGCGATTGCTGGCGTTCCGGATGGGGCTGCTGGCGTCGCTCCTCCTCTACGCGCAGTCGATGGTCGGTGCCTGGGTGCGCCACCGGGACGCGGGGATGGCCTGTCCGGACTGGCCGCTCTGCCTCGGCCGCCTCGTGCCTCCGCTCGAGTTCGGGATCGTGCAGCTCCACTACCTGCACCGGGTCCTAGGGGTGCTCGTCGCCCTGGTGGTGATTGCCTGCTCCTGGACGCTCCTCAGGCGGTGTGGCTCGCGCTCGGTGCGGCTCGCGGGCGCGGCGCTCGGGGGCGGCGTGGCCATGCAGGTCGTGCTGGGCTTCCTCTCGGTCGCGGCACGGCTGGACCCGGTGCTCGTGTCTCTCCACACGCTGCTGGCGGCCACCCTCCTCGCCGTCACCGTCTGGGTGGCGGCCTCCTCGTGGGAGAGAGGTCCGGCGTGACGGCCGAGGCGGTCGGGGAGGTGCTGGCCGGGGTCAACGCCTTACTCAACCTGACCTGTGCTCTTCTCCTCCTGGCGGGGGTGCGACACATCCGCCAGAGAAGGGTGAGGCGGCACCAGCGGTGCATGATCGGGGCCACCGCCGCCTCGGCGCTCTTCCTGGTCCTCTATGTGACGCGCTTCTCGCTAACCGGGACGCACCGGTACGAGGGGCCCGAGCTGGTGCGAAGGGTCTACCTGGCCGTGCTCTTCAGCCACATGGTCCTGGCCGCAGGGGTCGTCCCGCTCGTGCTCCGCCTCCTCTACCTGGCGCGCCGGCACCGCTTCAAGGCCCACCGCCGCCTGGCCCGCTGGACGCTCCCGATCTGGCTCTACGTCTCCTTCACCGGGCTCTTCGTCTACTACATGCTCTACCACTCCTAACGGCCCGCGTCGTAGCGGCCTGCGGTCACACTTCGATCCGCCACGCGCAGGGGTGCCCCTCGCCCTCGCTCCGGCAGCTCACCTTCACCATCCTCAGGTCCTTGCCGATTGCGCGATCCAGGGCGCGCTGGCAGAAGCCGGTGACGATCGCGCAGACGTCGCCGCTCGGATCCAGCCTCGCCAACGGGGAGTCCGCAGCCTCGAGGCGCGAGCTGCCAGCCTCGAAGGAGCCCACGCCGCGGCCGAAGAGATCCTCCAGATTGCGCTCGATCGTGCGCTTGGCGTGGTCCAGCCGACCCTCCCTAGCCTGCCACCGTCTGCGCTTGGGGATGCAGCCGTCGGCCAGGTAGGTGCCCGCCGCGTAGAGGATCGCGGCCGCGTCGGAACGCCGCACCACGACGCCGATCAGCTGCGCCAGCTCGTCGTGAGCCAGGCCCTTCCCCTGGCGCGAGCGTTCGCTGTAGAGCTGGATCTGCCTCTCCACCACCCCGCTCAGCCCAAGGCGCCGAGGCATCGTGTGGCCGAAGATCTCGTCCTCGAGGGTCTCGTCGGGGCGGTCGATCGCCTGCATCGCGCTGAGCACGGCTGCGGCGACGTCCGCGTCCACCGGCTGTACTCGGGTATCGGTCAAGTAGCCCCGCGCTCTCTGGACGCCTCAGGAATCGCGAACACTACCTCCCGGAGCGGCTGAACGTCAACCCTTTAGCAGTATCCATGTCAACCGGCCCCCGGGGTTTCTCGAAGGCGACATTCCCGGCGGCGTCCTTGCGACGCATCCTCTTGTGCCCCTTCCGTCTGTACCAGATCATCTGTGGACCGTCGCTGAAGCGGGGAGCGGTGGGAACGCCGGGCGGGAGCATCCCCGCGGCGGGCTCTCCGTCCAGGTGCGGTCCTGCCGCACGAGGGCGTTGGCAAGGATGAGGAGCTTCCTCATCACGGCCGTCAGAGCGACCTTCGGCGGCTTCCCGGCGGCTCGGAGCGCCTCGTACTTCCGCTTCAGGTCGGGATTGTGGCGGACCGCAGCCAGGGCGGGCATGAACAGGAGCCTGCGGACCCGGTGCCTGCCGCCCTGGATGAAGCTGCGGCCCTTCCATTTTCCGGACTCCCGGGTGATCGGAGCGAGTCCGGCAAGGCTGGCGGCACGGGCACCCGTGAGCGCACCCAGCTCGGGCATCAGGACGATCAGCCCTGCGGCGGTGACGTCCGAGATGCCGGGGATGGAGGTCAGGATCTCGGCCCGGCGCTCCAGCGCCTTCTCTTCTCCGAGCCGACGCCGGATCTCGGCGTCGACGACCTTCAGCTGACGATCGATCTGCCTCAGCCTCTGCCTGCTGAGCCGTTTGCCCACGGCAGTGCGCAGGTGCTTGCTGCGGTTGAGTGTGGCGGTCCGGTCCCTGCGCAGCGCGTCGCGGACCTGCTGGAGCTCGGCGAGGTCGCGCTGCCCCTCCGATCTCGCCTCGGTCGGGCGCAGGTCTTCGATCGCAGCCGCCATGGTGGCCAGCACGCTGGCGTCCACCGCGTCGGTCTTGGCGCGTCGGCCCAGGGACCGGGCGAAGGACCGGGCGTGGAAGGGGTTGATCGCGTAAATGGGGAGCCCTGCTCCCAGGAGGGCGTCCTCGAGGTCGCGATGGAAGGGTCCCGAGGGTTCGTACGCGATCCGGTCCACCTCGGAGCCGACCCAGACGATCAGCTTCTGGAAACCGGCACCGTCGTTGGAGAACCGGGCCGCCTCTCCCTCGGGGGCGGCGAAGGCGTCGAGCCAGTCCCTGGAGACGTCGATCCCGATGGTGCGGAGGATGGTGCTCATGTGTTCTTCCCTCTCCTGTGCTTGTCGTGCGAGCCTCGATGCTCGTGTATCCATTCAGGACATGCGGGAGGAACGGTGGCGACCAAACTCATTTGCGGCCCCTCACGGCCAAGCCTGAAACGGTCCGGCCACCGTCCGTGCTGGATGCCCGCTCCGGCGACGCTGGGCCTCGCCTCCGCGGCCATCCAGCAGACCAAGCCACCCTCGCGTGGCACACACCTGAAAAACCAGCGAACTTCCCCAAGAATGGAACAGACAAGCCCGTGGTCAAACCTCCCACGGCATTCGCCCGGCGGAGCATCCCTACTTCCATGAGAAGGCCAACAATACAATGCCGACGTGGCGGCTCCGCGTGAGCGGGCGGGTGCCCTGCCTCGTCGGATGCGAGGGTTGGTGTGGTGGTGGTGGTGCGATGCCTTGGAGGG
>JAPOYJ010000025.1 GCA_026706635.1 Gemmatimonadota bacterium
CCGGGCACCGGATCGGTGCCATCCGCAAGCTCCGCTGGCCGGATATCGACTTCGAGGACAAGACCATCCGCTGGAGGGCCGAGCACGAGAAGACAGGCTACGAGCACACCACACCCTTGACGGCCGAGGCGCTCGACGCCTTGGAACACGCACGGAAGATGGGCCGTGGAAAGAAGAGCGGCCCGGTGCTCCCCTCTTCGAGGGATGCCACGAAGTGCACGAACCGCGTTTCCGCCTTTCTGTGGTGGAAGAAGGCCCAGACGCTCGCGGGACTGGAGCCGAAGCCGGGCCGGGGCTGGCACTCGCTGCGGCGGAAGTTCGCCACGGACCTGATGGATCTGCCGCTCAAGGTCCTCTGTGAGCTTGGCGGATGGAAGAGTCCCCAGACGGTCCTGCGCTGCTATCAGCAGGCCGACGCTGGACAGCTTAGGACGGCGTTGGAGAACCGCCCGAGGGCTCGCACCTGAAATCCCAATAGGAGGGAGTCAAACGGAGGGAATCGGGCCAGCAAATCCCGTAAGCTCAACGAACACAGGAAGATGCGAATCTGTGTTAGTGTGCGGGGTAGGCAGGTTGCCGCATAGAAGGTCCACGAGGCGAAGTTCCTGCGGCACCGCTCGGGTGCCGTGGGAGGTTTGTCCACGGGCTGCTAGTTCGCCACGGCAGAAGATCGGCCGCTCGCACGACGGGCGGCCGATCTTCGCGTACACGATCGGTGGCGGCCCCCTCCGGGTGAGCCTGGTCGGCGGCTGCCACGCCGACGAGACCGTCGGGACGCGGTTCCTCCTGCGCCGGGTACTGCCTCGTGGAGCGGTCGTGGTGGCCGCGTGCGCCGGGAGATGGCCCGGCCGATACCCGTCCCCTATCTTACGACCGGTCGCCGGGGGCATCCGGTGGGCGCGGACTACGCGACGGACGTGTACGATGCGCCCGCGGGATTGAGACCGCACCCCAGAACCTGATCCGGCTGACACCGGCGTAGGAAGCGCGGCTTGGGCGGGAACCACCCCGCCAGCGGCCATCCGTTTCCTCTGGCGACGACGCCGCGGCCGGCGGAGACCAATGCGCCATGATCGAGCCAGCCGACCAGCTTCGGCGCCCCGCGCCCCCATCCCCCGCCGCCTACGACGACGCCTTCCCCAGCTCGACCAAGGTCTACGCTCACGGCCCGGGCGGCATTCGCGTCCCCATGCGGGAGATATCCCTCTCCGGGGGCGAGCCTCCGCTACGCGTCTACGACACCAGCGGCCCGCGTGGCCACGATGTCCGCGAAGGCCTGCCCCCACTTCGCGAGACCTGGATCACCGCGCGGGACGTTCGCGTCAGGGGCCGCTCCGCCACCCTCACCCCCGGCAGACGCGACGACCCGCTCGAGCTCCCACCCGGCCTGCGCCGCACCACCCGTCGCGGCAACGGCCCCGTCACCCAGATGCACTACGCGCGACGCGGCGAAGTCACCCCCGAGATGGAGTTCATCGCGATCCGGGAGGGGCTCGACCCGCGCTTCGTCCGGGACGAGGTGGCGCGCGGACGGGCGATCATTCCCGCCAACATCAACCACCCCGAGCTCGAGCCCATGATCATCGGGCGCGGCTTCAGGGTGAAGATCAACGCGAACATCGGGAACTCGGTGGTCGCGTCGTCGATCGACGAGGAGGTCCAGAAGCTGCGCTGGGCGACTCTCTGGGGCGCGGACACGGTCATGGACCTCTCCACCGGCAGGAACATCCACGCCACGCGCGAGTGGATCATCCGCAACTCGCCCGTTCCCATCGGCACCGTGCCGATCTACCAGGCGCTGGAGAAGGTGGGCGGCGTTCCCGAGGAGCTCGACTGGGAGATCTACCGCGACACGATCGTCGAGCAGTGCGAGCAGGGGGTGGACTACTTCACCGTGCACGCGGGGGTGCTGCTGCGCTACGTCCCGCTCACCGCCGAGCGTGTAACCGGGATCGTCTCGCGCGGAGGCTCGATACTGGCCAAGTGGTGCATGGCGCATCACAGAGAGAACTTCCTCTACACGAACTTCCGCGAGCTCTGCGAGATCATGCGCGAGTACGACGTCTCCTTCTCGCTGGGCGACGGGCTGCGCCCCGGCTCGATCGCCGACGCCAACGACGAGGCCCAGTTCGCGGAGCTGCGCACCCAGGGCGAGCTGAACCGGATCGCGTGGGAGTACGACGTGCAGGTCATGAACGAGGGACCGGGGCACATCCCCATGCACCTCATCAGGGAGAACATGGAGAAGCAGCTGGAGTGGTGCGACGAGGCGCCCTTCTACACCCTGGGGCCGCTCACCACCGACATCGCCCCCGGCTACGACCACATCACCAGCGCGATCGGCGCGGCGATGATCGGGTGGTACGGGACGGCCATGCTCTGCTACGTCACCCCCAAGGAGCACCTCGGGCTCCCCGATCGCGACGACGTGAAGGACGGTGTGATCGCCTACAAGATTGCGGCGCACGCGGCGGATCTGGCGCGCGGACACCCCACCGCCCAGCAGTGGGACGACGCGATCTCTAAGGCGCGCTTCGAGTTCCGCTGGGAGGACCAATTCAACTTGTCGCTCGATCCGGTCACCGCGCGGGAGTTCCACGACGAGACGCTGCCCGCCGAGGGGGCCAAGGTGGCGCACTTCTGCTCGATGTGCGGCCCCAGGTTCTGCTCGATGAGGATCAGCGACGACGTGCGCCGCTTCGCGCGCCTACCCGCAGTGTAATGTATGCTTTACAGTGTGTAAACCATGGTTTACAGTGCCTGTACCCGCGGCTTCGCCGCTCTCGGCGCTCGCGCGCAGGAAGGGATGTAGGCGTGGCTACCCCTCGACCTGCACGGTCTTGACGTTTACGAACTCGCGGATCCCGAAGTCGCCCAGCTCGCGGCCGAAGCCGCTCTCCTTGATCCCTCCGAAGGGGAGGCGCGGGTCGGACTTCACGAAGTCGTTGACGAAGCAGGCACCGGCTTCGACTGCGTTGCGCGCGATGCGCTCCCCCCGCTCCAGATTCGAGGTGAAGACCGCGGCCCCGAGTCCGTACCGGCTGTCGTTGGCCAGTCGGATCGCCTCCTCCTCGCTCTCGGCTACGCTGATGCAGGCGACCGGCCCGAAGGTCTCTTCGTCGTACGCCGGCATGCCCGGGGCGACGTCCGTGAGCACGGTGGCCGGATAGTACCACCCGGGGACGTCGGGGACCCTGCCGCCCAGCCTCAGGCGGGCCCCGGCCGCGACGCTTCGCCGCACCTGCCCCGCCAGGTGGTCGCGCAGATCCTCCCGTGCGAGGGGACCGACGTCGGTCCTCTCGGCCATCGGGTCGCCTATCCGCAGACCGGCCATCCGCTCCACTACGCGGTCGGCGAAGTCGTCGGCCACGCCCCGGTGGACGATCATGCGCTTGGCAGCGATGCAGCTCTGGCCGCCGTTGACGACGCGGCCGGTCACGCAGGCCTCGACCGTCCGGGCAAGGTCCGCGTCCTCGAGCACGATGTAGGGATCGCTGCCCCCTAGCTCGAGCACGCACGGCTTCACCGCCGCCCCGGCGATCGCCGCCACGCTGCGGCCTGCCCGCGTGCTTCCGGTCAGGGTGACGGCGCTCACTCGCCGGTCCCGGATGAGGGCGCCCGTCTCGGCGACGTCGACGAAGAGGTTCGCGAAGAGCCCTTCGGGAAGACCGCCCGCCGGACCGAAGAGGCGCGCCAGCTCCAGGGCGCACCCTGGCACGCTCGGGGCGTGCTTCAGCAGCACCCCGTTGCCCGCCACCAGCGCCGGAACGGCCGCCCGCACCACCTGCCAGAGCGGAAAGTTCCAAGGCATGATCGCAAGAACAAGTCCCAGCGGACGCAGCGTCACCAGGCTCCGCAAAGCCTCGGTTTCAACCACCCTATCGCGCAGGAACGACGCGCCAAGATCGCCGTAGTACTCGCACGCAAGCGCTGACTTGTCGACCTCGGCAAGCGCCTCCCGGAGCGGCTTGCCCATCTCCATCGTGACGATCTCGGCGAGCCTCTGGCGATTGGCGCGGAATAGCTGCGCCACCGCTCCGACGAGCTGCGCCCGCTCCTCCGCGGGGACAAGCCGCCACGATCGCTGCGCGACGGCCGCCATCTCCACTGCCGCCTCGACGTCGCGCCCTTCGGCGAAGGGGTAGCGGGCCAGCATCTCGCCGCTCGTCGGGTTGATAGCCGTGAATCCCATGTGGACGTTGCCCGAGCGCAGGTCGTGGAGTACGGTAGTGGAAGTTCGTGTCTAATCTCGCACGAGTCTGCCGAGGTCGCTCGATGTACGAAAGGCCACGCATCGCCTACCTGGACGGGCGGCGGCTGCGGTCCGCTCTCCTCGCCGCCTGCCGAAGCGCCCAGCTGGAAAAGGGCGAGTTGAACCGGATCAACGTCTTCCCGGTGCCGGATGGCGACACCGGTACCAACCTGAGCCTCACCGTGGAGGCTGTCCACGACGGGCTGCGCACACTCCGGAGCGACCGCGCCGACGAGGTCATGGCGGCGGCGGCCCACTCCGCACTCCTCGGGGCCCGCGGCAACTGCGGCGTGATGCTGTCGCTCTTCCTCCTGGGGTGCGCACGCCACCTGGAGGGGGTCGCCCGGGTGTCCGTGGGGGATCTGGCGGAGGCGCTCGTTGCCGGATCGCGAAAGCTCGACGGGGCGGTACAGGATCCGGTCGAGGGCACGATCCTCACCGTGGCGCGCGAGACTGCGGCCAGGGCGGCCGAGGTCGCGGCGAAGGGGCAGCGGGACTTCGCCGTGGCGGTGGACGCCATACTGGAGACCGCCACTGAGTCGCTGGCGCGTACGCCCGACCTCCTCCCGGTGCTCGCCGAGGCGGGTGTGGTCGATGCGGGCGCCCAGGGCTTCGTCGCCATGATAAGGGGTGTCGCCGGACTGGTTGCGGAGGGACGGGAGGGCGTAGCGGCGCCAGCACCCTCCAGGGGGGCCCGGGAGCGGTCTCCGATCGGAGCGGCGGGACACTCCCTCGGGTCTGGCACCAGACGCTACTGCACCGAGATCCTCGTCGAGGGCCCCGCCCTGCCGGACGAGGACGAGGTTCGGGCCGCCCTCGCCGACGGCGCGGAGGAACTGCTCGTCGTCCGGAGCGGCGAGCTCATCAAGGTCCACCTCCACACGGACTCGCCGGAGGAGGCCATCGCCTACTGCAGGACGCTGGGCGCCATCGCCGCCCACAAGGCCGAGGACATGTTCGCACAGCACGAGGCCGCCCGAGGCGCAGCTGCCGGAGCCGTGCGCAGGCCAGTGGGCATCGTGGTGGACTCCGCATCCGACCTCCCCGACGCGGTGAAGCGCGCGCACGGGATCCACACGGTCCCGATGCTGCTGATCGACGGCGACACGACGCTCAGGGACGGAGTGGAGATTACGCCCGGGGAATTCTACGCCCGTCTCGCCGCGGAGGGACCGCTACCGACCACCTCGCAGGCGCCGCCCGGCGACTTCATGGAGGGCTTCCGGAGCGCCTCGACCGAGGCAGAGGTGATCGTCGCGGTGCTGGTGGCGTCCTCGCTGTCGGGGACCATCCGGTCGGCCGAGAGCGGCGCGGAGCTCCTCGATGGGGTGGATGTGCGCCTCGTGGACTCCAGGGCCGCCTCGATCCTGACAGGGCTCCTCGCGCTGAAGGCGGCCGAGCTGGCGGAGGGCGGAGCCGCCCCCGACGAGATCGTCGCCGAAGTCGAGCGGATCCGCCGACAGTCGGGGATCCTCTTCACCGTGCGCACCCTCGACCGCCTGATCGCCTCGGGGCGCGTCCCCCACTTCGCCGGGTGGCTTGCCGGCCTCCTGGGAGTCAGGCCGGTACTCGGACTCGGCGGCGACGGCACGGTGCAGTCCTTCGGCAAGGCCCGGGGGACGCGCCGAGCCCGGCAGCTCATGCTGGACCAGGTGGCGGCGGCAATCCCGCCGAGGGCCAGGCGGGTGCGCTTCGGGATCGTGCACGCCGCCGCCCCCGAAGTTGCCGCGGAGATGGAGGAGGAGCTGGCAGCGCGCTACCCGGGGTGCGATATCCTGACGTCGCCCATCACCCCGGTGATCGCCACCCACC
The DNA here is from genome assembly GCA_026706635.1 of Gemmatimonadota bacterium. Classification (GTDB taxonomy): domain Bacteria; phylum Gemmatimonadota; class Gemmatimonadetes; order Longimicrobiales; family Gaopeijiaceae; genus Bin94. Next base: position 6,065 of record JAPOYJ010000025.1, read on the forward strand.
TGGGACTCGGGGCGTGGGGCGTCGCCTACATGCTGGAGGATCTCCCAGGGCCCCGCCGACCGAGCACCAGCCATTCATACGTCGCCATCTGAGCTCTGGAGGGCTCGGGCGGAAGCCCGACTAGGAGGGCGCGCGTCCGCCGGTCCTCGGGTAGGTGAAGGATCATGTCCACCGGCTCTCCGGGGGGCGAATAGGGGGATGACCGCCCCTTCCGGTCCACCGCCACCGCCCGCCCCGGGGCCGCCGCCTCTGCAAGGCGCAACCCGAATGCCAGCCATGCGGCGATCGGATCGACCCCCTGCTCCGCGATGGACGGGATCAGCATATCCTCGTAGTATGCCACGATCTCGGCGTAGCCTGCGGGACTCGATTGCTTCAGCTCGGCGAGGCGGTCGCGGTAGTAGTCGCGCGGGTCGCGGCCACCGGTATCCGCAAGCGCGGCGGCGAAGCGGGCGTCGGCAGCCCGCTGGAGGTCGGTTGTCATCGTCAGGCGCTATCTTTCCGCAGCGAGGAGGGTCCCTCACATTACAGCATGGAGGCGGGTGGAGCGATCCAGCGGGGATGCGGGGGAACCGGGGCCGGGCGGCGGGGTATGGGTACGACGGAGGTGTGGGCATGTATTTCGGGGCACGGGAGGGGCAGGCGGCGAGCGGTGAACTGAGCTGGCCGGAGGCGCTGGCTCGAAAGGAGCACTGGAGGTGCGTATGAGAAAGATGATCGTCACGGCCAGCATCCCGTTGCTGGCCTGCTCGGACTTCGCGCTGGATGCCGACCGGGTCCCAACCACCCTGGAGCTCGAGCCGCAGTGCTCCCAGGTCGCGAGCGCCAGCCCGGTGCAGCTGAGGGTCCGGGTCAGGGACCAGGAAGGTGCCCTGATGCCCGTCCCCGGCTGGGCGCCGATCTCGGTAAAGGTGTCGGACTCGTCGATCGCCCGGGTGGGAGAGGACCTAGTGATGACCGGGAGGGGTGCCGGCAGGGTGGTGGTGACCGCAAGCATGGGCGACTTGGAGGGCGACGCGATCTTCCACATCAACGCCCCTCCCCTGCAGCTCTCGGCACCGCTGATCTACCTGACGCAGGCGGCCCAGAACGCCGAGAACTCCGTTCGGCTCATCGCCGGCAGGGACGCGCTGCTGCGAGTCTTCATGACGGGCGACGTCGCCAACAGCGCCTCCTCCGGGATCCGAGTCACTCTGCACCGCGAAGACGAGACGGTCCTCGACACGATGGTCCTGACCGAGCGCGCCGGGATTCCCCTGGAGGTGGACGAGTCGACGCTGGAGGGATCGTACAACCTCTTGGTCCCCGGCGAGCACATTCAGCCCGGGACGGGCATGGCCATCGAGCTGGACCCGATGTGTGGAACTCCCGTGGCCGAGGGCAGCCAGACGCGCTACCCCGAGTCGGGAGATACGCTGCTCGACATCGTGGCGCCCCAGACCTTTCGCCAGGTATTCGTCCCTACCCTGATGATCAACGACCCCGACTACGAAGTCTACACCTGGCTGGAGGGGATAGGCCCCAACTCCGAGCAGATGCACCTCACACGCAACCTGTTGCCGGTCTCGGCGGACCTTGAGGTCGAGGTGCGCGACACCTTCTGGACGACCGCCAACCTGCGCACCTGGAATGGATGGCTGACCTGGCTCGACGAGATACAGGCGTTGAATATCCAGGAGGGGCGGCGCGGGTACTACTACGGGGTTATCGCCAGGCCGTACTTTGGCCTCCTCGGCTACGCCAACTTCGCCGTGCCATGGAGTGTCGGCATAGCGGATCCCGACACCTACACCCACGAGGTCGGGCACAACATGAACCTCAGGCACGCCCCCTGCGGCGGTGCCGGCGGGCCCGACCCCGACTATCCGCACGGAGGCGGGCGCATCGGGGTGTGGGGCTACGACAACGACAACCACGAGCTGAAGAACCCTTCCGAGTATCTCGACGTCATGTCGTACTGCGAACCCGTATGGATTAGCGACTACCACTTCGACCGCGCCACCACGCACCGGCTCGACGGCGACGGCGGCGTCGTTCTGAACGGTTTCGTGGAGCGCCGGGACGTGCTCGTCGTGTGGGGCAGCGTCTACGAGGGCCGCCTCCAGCTGGACCCGGCGATACTGCTGCGCGGACCGGTCGAGATGCCGAGTGCACCCGGTCCCTACACCGTCGAGGGTCTGGGTCCCGATGGCGAGCGCAGGTTCGCCTTCTCCTTCGCGCCCCTACCGACCGACCACGGTGGCAGCACCTTCGTGTTCTTCGTCCCCTACGACCCCGAGTGGGATGAGGGCCTGCAGCGCGTGACGCTTGTCGGGCCGGAGGGGACGGACGAGGTGTTTCGGGGGAGCGCCCCCCCGGTCGCCGTGGTCACTCACCCGGAAACGGGCGCCATCAAGGCGATAGTCCGGGATTGGGACGGGACCGAGCTCCCAGTCATGGACGGCATGGAGGTGTCGGTCTCGACAGGGCTGCCCGGACCTAGCAGCCCGTGGAAGAAACCCTGACGGCATTCGAGGGGCGCTGCATCCGCGCTGGACCGCTTCGCTCTGCGTTGCTTCTTGCACGAATAGCGCTGCTATTCGCGCTGCGAAGCGCCTTGCCAGCCCGGCGCAGCGCCCCTCTCGGTGCTCGCCTGAGTTTATCCACGGACTGCTAGGGGCGGCCGATGACCAGCCCGGCAGCAAGCAGGAGGAGAGGGTGACAAGAAGGGTCGATTGGGCGTACCACCGCCCCGGGTGACGGAGTTGCAAGCGTACGCAGGAGTTTCTTGCGCGAAGCGGGGTCGCGGTGGTGGAGGTGCGAGACGCCAGGAAGAGCCCGGTGGACGCCTCCGAGGCGGTCTCGCTCCTCGGGGGCGCCACCGAGGTGTATGTGGCGAAGTCTCGGAAGTTCCTGCACTTCGACCTGGCGGCGAAGGGAGGCGCATCCGACGACGAGGTCGCCGCGCAGATCGTGAGTCGGTGGGGGAGGCTCAGGGCCCCCACGCTACGCGTAGGCTCTACCCTCGCCGTCGGCTACAACGAGGAGATGCTGACGGAGGTTGTCGGCTGCTAGCTCCTCGCACGAGCAGCTCCTCGCAGCTCGGATGCCCCCGGGGGAGACTCCACGGGTGCGGGATCGGGCAGGAGGTCGGCTACCCTGTCCCGAAGCCGATCTGAAGGCCGATCCCGCTGGCGGAGAAGCTGTAGTCCCATGTGACCTCCTCTGGATCCACCTCCTGCGACTCCGGGTCGAACGTGTGGTCCTTGCTGTAGCCGGTGACACCTGACCGCTCGTACCGCAGGCGAATGTCGATTGGGCGCTCGCCCGGGACGGTAAGGCCGATTCCAACGGCCAGCGACCACCTCGGCACGACGCCGTCTTCCGGGCGGTCGGTGAACTCGCCGATGGCCCCGAAGCCGGAGAACTGCACTGAGGCCATCTCCGTCGACCACCGGCGCAAACCCGCCACGAGGTAGCTGGATAGGTTGCGGGAGCGCAATTTGCGCCCAACGAAGCCGCTGACACCGACACCGACCTTGTTCTCGAACTCCCATCTGCCCAGCCCCACCCTGCCCGCGCCACTTCCCTGGGGTTCCATCGTGCCACCGACGGTCCGCCGCGACGAGATCAGCCCCTGCAGCTCGCCACCCACGAGCAGACCGCGTTCGGTGGCACCGAGGTGCCCTATCGCGATCCCGGCGACGAAGTCCGCACCAGTCCCGGTTCCAGTGCCGGTGCTCTTTCCCGCCGACTCGGTAAGCGCCTTGGTGTGCTTGACGCGCAGCATGTTGATCTCGGGCGTGACGCGCACGTAGACTGGCGCCTGCGCAGCCGCCAGCGCAGGCAGGAGAATGCTGAGGGCCAACGCGGCAAGGCTAGCAGCCCGCGAACAAACCTCCCACGGCATTCGAGCAGCGCTGCATCCCCGCTGGACCGCTTCGTCGCGCCTTGCCAGCGGGGCGCTTCGCCGGTCTTCGTGCTCGCCCGGGCCCGTCCACGGACCGCTAGCGCTTCGCCGCTCTCGGTGCTCGCGCGAGATTGTCCACGGACTGCTAGGAAACGGCTGTTGCTGCACTGTTGCTCCTCCATTCTGGACGCCCACCGGCGAAGCTACTAGAATCCCGGCGTGCGTGCCAAAACGCTGTGCGGTGACGGTGGGCCCCTGACAGGGCAGGGCGGGTGACCAGTCGCCTTCCTGTAGTCGGGGTGATGGGCGCTGGGGCCCACGACCACCGGGATCTCGCCGAACCCCTAGGGCGCGGTCTGGCGCACCTGGGGGTCCACCTCCTGACGGGCGGGGGGCCGGGTGTCATGGCGGCGGTGTCGCGCGCATTCGCCGAGGTGGGCGACCGGGCCGGCCTCGTGATCGGAGTGCTGCCCCTGATGGAGGGCACTCCGGAGACCGGGCCTGCGGCCGCGTACCCGAACCGGTGGGTTGAGATCCCCATCCGGACCCACCTGGGGAGGCTGGGGGCCGACCCCCTCTCGCGCAACCATGTCAACGTGCTCACCTCGGACGTGGTGGTCGCCCTCCCGGGGAGTGTCGGCACTGCCTCCGAGGTGGAGCTGGCGACTGCCTATCGTCGCCCGATCGTCCTCCTGGGCGACCTTGACCGCGCCAGGGGGCTTCCGGGGGCGGTCGCCACCGCATCGAGCGTGGCCGCCGCGCTCGCGTTCGTGCGGCGGGAGCTCGGGATCCGGTGAACGGTTCTCCTTGGGCCGGTCGTGGCGGCAGCAGAGGGCTCGCTCTGGACGGACCCCTGCGGGTGCGTTACTTTCGGGGTCGGGAACGGCGGCCACTCTCGGGATGCCGCCTCAAGTGTCGTATCTGCGCCCAGGAGGTACCGATGGTAGTTGATTGTCAGAGAGCGATAGCGAAGTTGTCGGCGGGGCTTCTGGCCCTCCTCGTCGTGGCGGGAGCGGGCTGCGGCGAAGAGGAGGTCCATCCATGCGACAGCGAAGACCCTCCTCCCGAATGTAACCAGTGTCCGCGTCCGTTGGGGATCATGCCGGATGATACTCTAGTGGTGGGCGACTCGCAACGCGTAAACGTCACCGACTTTTTTGAGGATGCAGACTCGAACGATATCCTCATCTACACGGCCGAATCGTCGGACGAGTCGAAGGTGACGGTGGAGATGGACGGTGCTGTGCTGACCTACATCGGAGTAGATGCCGGCGAATCCGACATTACGGTCAATGCAACCGACAAGGAAGACTGTGCCGCCAAGCAGGAGTTCGAGGTGACGGTGATGTATCCGAACCGACCGCCGATATGCGAATTTTTCCCACCGACGGACATTTGGCCCATCGGGACTACCGGTGAAAAGGACGTGCCTTGCTCGGACCCGGACGGCGACGATATGACGTTTACGCTGGAAAGTAGCGATCCCGACGTCTTTTCGGTGACCTTGAGAGGGAATAAATTCGACTTCGAGGCGGTGAGCCTGGGCACAGCCACGGTCACGGCCACGGCGACCGACACCGAGGGCAACACCGGGGATGCCGACTGGGGGATTACGGTCGTGGAAGAGGAAGACAACTAGCAGGCTGCGGATAGGGTGGCCTTCCCCGCTCTGGGGGGCTACTGTATCAGCTTTACCCCACACTGTGTGAGGCTCGGTTCTCTTCGGTCGACCGGCTGGAGCAGCCGCTCCAGCCGGTCGGGCCTGTCGGCTGGCATGTCTCGGGGTGGCCCCCGCCACGTTGACGTGCCTCGGCTTGCGCCCCGGGTGGGGGGTCCTCGTCGCAAAGGTGGGGGTGCACCCCCGGTTAGGCAGCAACCGCCGTAATGTCGGGCATCTCCCCGATGGTGTTCGGCATGGCGGTGGGGGTTCGCGCTCGTAGCACCGCGAGCGGCAGTCCCGTGACGGCTCTGAGGTGGTTCTCGAAGTGACTCGCCTAGCAGCAATCCGTTGGATAATCTGGCGCGAGCACCGAGACCGGCGATGCGGTGCGCGGAGATGCAGCGCTGCTCCTGCCGTGCGGCATAGGGGCTGACGGGGCGGTCGCCACCGCACCGAGCGTGGCCGCCGCGCTCGCGTTCGTGCGGCGGGAGCTCGGGATCCGGTGACCGGTTCTCCTTGGGCCGACTGTGGCGACAGCAGAGGGGTCGCTCCTGGACCGACCCCGGCGAGTACGTTATCCTCAGGGTCAGGAACGGGCGCCCCATTCTCGGGATGCCGCCCCAAGTGTCGTATCTGCGTCCAGGAGGTACCAATGGTAGTTGATTGTCAAAGAGCGGTAGCGAGATTGTCGGCGGGGCTTTTGGCCCTCCTCGTCGTGGTGGGAGCGGGCTGCGACGATCCTCCTCCCCCTGAGGAGCCGAACCGGCCTCCGATTCCGTTCGGGATCATTCCGGATGACACAGTAATTGTGGACGAGTCGAAACGCCTGAACGTCAAAGACTTTTTTAAGGATCCAGACTCGCTTGATATCCTCGTCTACACGGCCGAATCGTCGGACGAGTCTAGGGTGGCGGTGGAGATGGAAGGTGCTGTGCTCACCTACACTGGGGTAGCAGCGCCTGGAGATTCCAGGATTACGATCACTGCGACCGACCCGGAAGACGAAAGCGCCGAGCAGAAGTTTGAGGTGACGGTGTTGCATCCCAATCGACCGCCGGAATGCGGGTTTTTTCCGGTCACTTTTCCAATCGGCGTTACTGTTGAGGAGGATCTAGAGGTTATTTGCTATGATCCCGACAACGACGAGATTACATCATACGCCGTAGAAAGTAGCGACCCCGATATCGTTTCGGCGCGTTTGGTGGATAAGACTCTTATTTACGAAACGGTGAGCGTTGGAACAGCTACGATCACGGTCACGATGACCGACACGGAGGGCAACACCGGGGAGGCCGACCTCGTTGTTACGGTTGTGGAGGAGGAAGGAAGATAGCTAGCAGGCCGCGGATAGGATGCCTTATCTGCTTTGGGGGGGGCTCCACTATGTCAGTCAGCTCTGTAAACTTTACCTTGCACTGTGACGAGCCGAACCGGCCGCCAGCTTCGAATGGGATCATTCCGGGCGACTCCGTAGAGGCAGGGGAGTCGGTACGCGTAAACGTCACCGACTTTTTTCACGATCCAGACTCGCTTGATGTCCTGGTCTACACGGCCGAATCAGCGGACGAGTCGAGGGTGGCAGTGGAGATGGACGGTCCTGAACTCACCTACACCGGGGTAGCAGCGCCCGGAGATTCCAAGATTACGGTCACGGCGACCGACCCGGGGGGCCTCTCCGCGGCGGACATCTGGATCGTTGCAGTCGTGGAAGAGGGCTAGCAGCGCCGTGCAATGGTGGAGGCCCCCCGCGCTTGGGGGGGCCTCCGCTATGTCAACTATACCTTACACTGTGTAAGGCGTGGTTTACTTTCCGTCGACTAGCCGTAGCAGCCGCTCCAGCTGTTCGACCCTGTCGGCCAGCGTCTCTCCGTTGGCCCCCACGACGTTGACGTGCCCGAGCTTGCGCCCCGGGCGGGGATCCTTGTCGTAGAGGTGGAGGTGCACCCCCGGCAAGGCGGCAACCGCTGTCACGTCGGGCATCTCCCCTATGATGTTCAGCATGGCGGTGGAAGCTCGGACTCGCGGTGCCGCGAGCGGCAGCCCCGTGACGGCTCTGATGTGGTTTTCGAACTGGCTCGCCTGGGTGCCGTCTAGCGTCCAGTGCCCGGAGTTGTGCACTCTTGGCGCGATCTCGTTCGCTAGCAGGCGGCCGTGGCTCTCGAAGAGCTCGATGGCGAGCACGCCGACGTACTCGAGTCGGTCCATGAGGAGCGTCGCATAGCGCCCGGCCGTCCTGAGGAGTGCCCGTTCCAGCCCGGGGGCGGGAGCCCAGCTGGCTCTCAGGATGCCACCCCTATGGTGGTTCTCGGTTACCGGGTAGCAGACGCGGCTCCCGTCGGCCGCCCGCACCCCTATGACACTCAGCTCGCGCCCGAATGGGACCTGGCTCTCCGCGATCAGTCCCGGACCCAGGGCCTTCGCCGCCCGCTCGGCCTCCGCCGCCGTGCGCACCACGGCCTGCCCCTTGCCGTCGTAGCCGAATCGCCGTGTCTTGACCACTGCCGGTAGGCCGACCGCGTCGAGGGCGTCGCCGAGTTCGGCTGGCGTATCGAGCGTGCGGTACGGCGCCACCGGAATTCCCAGCTCCTCGAAGAGCCGCTTCTCGGCGAGTCGGTCCTGGGTCGCGTCGAGCGCTGCCGGAGGCGGGAAGACCGGCACCTTCTCCGCCAGAAGGCGCGCGCTCGCCGCCGGGACGTTCTCGAACTCGTAGGTGACCACATCGACGGCGTCGGCAAGGCGATCGAGAGCCGCAGGGTCGTCGTACGGAGCGGAGATGATGGTTCCCACCGCCGCCGCCGGAGGTTGGGGCGCAGGCTCCAGAAAGGCGAAGCGATTCCCGAGCGGGATTCCCTCCAGCGCCAACATGCGCCCGAGCTGTCCGCCCCCAAGCACTCCGATCCTCACCGGCCGCGCTCCGGCAGGGTGGCCAGTGGGCTCAAGACAGGTCGCGTGGCGGCTTCCGAGGGTCGGCCGAGGCCAGCACCTCGCTCTCGCGTCGCCGGACGTACTCGCAGACAGCGTCGCGCACCGCTCGATTGCCGATCCCCACGATGCGCGCCGCCAGCAAGCCGGCGTTCAGCGCCCCGGCCTCCCCGATGGCGAGCGTCCCCACCGGCACTCCGCCCGGCATCTGCACGATCGCGAGGAGCGAGTCCATCCCCCGTAGCGCTCGCGACCGCACCGGCACGCCAAGGACCGGCAGCACGGTCTTGGCAGCCACCATACCGGGCAGGTGCGCTGCCCCCCCGGCCCCGGCGACGATCACCTTCAGGCCCCGCGCCTCGGCCGCCGATGCGTACTCGAAGAGACGGTCGGGGGTGCGGTGCGCGGAGACGACCTCGGCTTCGTGCGGGACGCCCAGCTCTTCGAGCACCTCGCAGGCGTGCTTCATCGTCGCCCAGTCGCTCCGCGATCCCATGATCACGCCAACCAGTGGGGTTTGCTCCATAGTCGCACCATCATGGCACCGCATGCGCCTTGGCTCAAGGGCAATCCCCGCACCGCCGCCGCCCGTGCGTTCGGGTGCCCGGTCGCTGGCCGCCCCATGTGGACAAACCGTCGCGCCCTGCCAGCGAGGCGGCCCGCGAACAGGACCCCGACGGCATTCGCCCGTCCCGGTGCTCGTCCGGGCCTGTCCACGGTCCGCCAGCGTTTCGCCACACTCGGTGCTCGCGCGAGATTATCAGCGGGCTTGTGTTCTCTTTACGACGTGTGCTAGCCACACCCACCTCCACCACTCGACCGAGGCACCGCGATGTTCACCCACGCCAGAGCGCCCCTCGCCACCGTTCTGCTCGCGCTTGCGCTTCCCCACCTGCCCCCTGCGACGCCACTGGCAGGCCAGGCCGGCGACGCGAGCGGCGACCCGGCCGAGCTCAGTTCCAAGCTGCTCTCGTCGCTTCGCTGGCGGAGCATCGGACCGGCGGTCGCATCCGGGCGGATCGCGGACATCGCCATCGACCCGACTGACCGGAGCACCTGGTATGTGGCCGTCTCCTCCGGAAACGTCTGGAAGACCACCAACAGGGGCACCACCTGGACCCCCATCTTCGACGACTACGGCTCCTACTCGATCGGGGCCATCGCGCTCGACCCGGGCGACCCCCTCACACTCTGGGTGGGAGCCGGCGAAAACAACGGCCAGCGCTCGGTCGGATACGGCGACGGTGTCTACAAGTCGGTGGACGGGGGGCTGTCGTTTGCCAATATGGGGCTGGAGACATCGCGCCACATCGGTATGATCGCGATCCACCCCGACGACTCCCGGACGGTCTATGTGGCCGCGCAGGGCCCGCTCTGGGCCGCGGGCGGAGAGCGCGGCCTCTACCGCACGACGGACGGCGGCGAGAGCTGGGAGCTCGTCCTCGATATCGACGAGCACACCGGCGTCAACGAGGTCCACTTCGACCCGCGCAACCCCGAGGTGATCTACGCGACCTCGTGGCAGCGCAGGCGCCACCAGTGGACGATGATCGACGGCGGGCCGGGGTCGGGGATCCACAAGTCCACCGACGGCGGCAGCACCTGGCGCGAGATCAACCGCGGGCTCCCGTCGGGCGACAAGGGGAAGATCGGGATGGCGATCTCGCCGATCGATCCGGATGTCCTCTACGCGATCGTCGAGGCCTCGATGGGGGAAGGCGGCACCTTCCGCAGCGAGAACATGGGCGAGAGCTGGAGCCGCACCTCGCACTACCAGTCGGGGGCGGCGATGTACTACCACGAGCTCTACGCCGACCCCCACCGCTTCGACCGCATATACTCGATGGACACCTACCTGGAGATGTCCGACGGCGGCGGCAAAGGCTGGCACCGCCTCCCCACACGGGGCGTGCACGTCGACTTCCACGCCATGGCCTTCGACCCAGACGACCCCGAACACCTGATCGTCGGCACCGACGGCGGTCTCTACGAGACCTTCGACTTCGGCGGGAGCTGGCGGCACTTCGCAAACCTGCCGATCACCCAGTTCTACAAGCTCGCCACCTCGAACGACGAGCCCTTCTACTACGTCTACGGCGGCACCCAGGACAACAACACCCTCGGCGGACCCTCGCAGACCCTTGGGGGAGGCATCCGCAACTCCGACTGGTACGTCACGCTCGGCGGCGACGGCTTCGACCCCGCCATCGACCCCGACGACCCCGACATCGTCTACTCGCAGCTACAGTACGGGGTGCTTTCGCGCTTCGACCGGGGCACCAGGGAGCGGCTCGACATCCAGCCACAGCCGGACTCCGACGGTCCTCCGCTGCGCTGGCACTGGGACGCCGGGCTGCTCATGTCGCCGCACGACGGTCGCCGCCTCTACTTCGGTGCCCAGATCCTCTTTCGGAGCGACGACCGGGGTTCCACCTGGCGGGCCGTGTCGGGCGACCTGACCCGCGACATCGACCGCAACGAGCTCGAGGTGATGGGGCGCGTGTGGAGCGTCGACGCGGTCGGGAAGAACCGGTCGACATCGCCATTCGGGCATATCGTCTCCATCGCCGAGTCGCCGCTGGTGGAGGGACTCATCTACGTCGGGACCGACGACGGCCTGCTGCAGGTGACGGAGGACGGGGGCGCGACGTGGCGGCGGATCGAGAGCCTGCCCGGGGTGCCCGACACCAGCTTCGTGCACGATGTGGAGGCGTCGCTGCACGATCCGGACGGGATCTTCGTGGTGGTGAACAACTTCAAGCGAAACGACTTCCGGCCCTACGTCCTCCGCTCCGAGGACCGGGGGCGGACGTGGACGATGATCACCGGCGGGCTGCCTGACAACAGTCCCTCCTTCGCGATCGCGCAGGACCCGGTCGAGCCGGGGCTGCTCTTCCTGGGCGCGGAGTTCGGCGCATTCGTCTCGGTCGACGGCGGGGAGTCGTGGATGGACTTCGCGAGCGGGCTCCCCACCATCTCGGTCCGCGATCTGGAGATCCAGCGGCGCGAGGGGGACCTCGTGGCGGCCACCTTCGGGCGCAGCCTGTACGTCGTGGACGACTACACGCCGCTGCGGGAGCTCGCGCGCGGGTCGGAGGCGGTCCTGGCGTCGGAGGGACACATATTCGAAGTGCCCGACGGCGAAATGTACGTGCCGTGGAACCCGGGCGGCGCCAACGGCGACGACTTCTACCAGGCCGAGAACCCCCCATTCGGGGCGACCTTCACCTACTGGCTGGGCGAGACGCTCAGGACCCGGGAGGCACGGCGCCGGGCGGCCGAGCGCGAGGCCCAGGGCGATGGCGAGGATACGCCCTACCCCACCTGGGAGGAGCTTCGCGAGGAGGACCGCGAGGAGGCGCCGCAGCTTCTGCTGACGATCCGCGACGATGCCGACGAGGTGGTGAACGTGGTGCGCGGCGCCACCTCGCGCGGCATTCACCGGGCCGTATGGGACTACCGCTACCCTGGGTACGGTCCAGTTGCCGGCGACGAGGGGGGTGGTGAAGGATCGGGTGGCAGCGGACCGCTGGCGCTCCCGGGCAGCTACACCGTGACGCTCTCGCGGCGGGTGGAGGGCGAGACGGCGATCCTCGCCGGGCCCACGCGATTTCGAGTCCGGCCGATCGTCGAACCGGCGATCGAGCCCCAGGAAAAGGCGGCGGTGCTGGCCTTCCAGCGCGAGACCGGCGAGCTGCTCCGCGCTGTGGCGGGAAGCCAGCGCGTGGCTGCGGAGGCCGCGGCCAGGATCCGAGCGATCAAGCGAGCGCTGCAGGGGTCGCCCGCAGCGCCTGGCGAGCTAGCGGCAGAGGCACGGTCTCTCGAGCTCCGCCTCCTGGATCTGCAGGAGGCTCTGAACGGCTCGACCACACGCACCTCGCGCTCGGAGCCAGATATGCCGGGGATCGCCAGGAGGGTGAACCAGATCGTGCGGGGGCACTGGCGCGGTCTTCACGGCCCCACCGGCACCCATCGGGAGCAGTACCGCATCGCCCGGGAGCTCTTCGAGGGCGTGCACCCGGAACTCGTGGAGCTGGTGGAGGTGGAGCTGCCGGCCCTGGAGGCGCGGCTGGAGGAGGTCGGCGTGCCGTGGACCACCGGTAGGGCGCTACCGGGCTGGCCGCCGGGGTAAGCGCGACGCGGCGAGCTGGCAGCTGTTGGACAAACCTCCCACGGCAGGAGCAGCGCTGCATCCCCGCTGGACCGCTTTGCTCGTCTCTCCACACTGTAATGTTTGATTTACATTGTGTAATCCATGGCTTACAATTTCCTACCCGTGGCTTCGCTCTGCGTTGCGCCTCGGGCCGGTAGCGCTGCCACCAACACTTGTAGCCCGCAGATCGTCGATGGTCATACCGTATAGCCATACCGGAGACCCATAAAGCCATATTGACCCGCCGTACAGCCATACCGAATCCTCAACGGGCCTTCTGGCGCGCTTGCTGGCACTGGCACCGCCAGCGCCGGTCAGGGATCGTCTTTCCTGAGCGGCACCACCTGCGGGGTCCCCGTGTCGACTCCGGGCCCCGGGTGGCGAGTCACTCGGAGCGGCCATCTGTAGACGGGCTCCAGGGTGGGCTCGGATAGCACCTCGGCGGGTCGCCCCTGCGCTCTCGCGACCCCACGGTCGAGCAGCAGGATGCGATCGGCGAAGCGGGCCGCGAGGTTCAGGTCGTGGGTGACGACGAGGAGCGCGAGCCCGTCCTCCCGCAGCTCCGCCAGGAGGCCGAAGAGCTCCATCGCGTAGCGCAGGTCGAGCCCGGCGGTCGGCTCGTCGAGGAGGATGACCGGGGCCTCCTGGGCCAGTGCGCGGGCAATTCGTACCCGCTGGGCCTCGCCGCCGGAGAGTCCGTCCAGCTCCCGGCCAGCCAGCTCCCAGACGTGGCACCGCCGCATCGCAACCTCCACCGCGGCGCGGTCGCCGCGGCTGGCTCGCTCCCACGGCCGCAGGTGCGGATAGCGCCCCATCTCCACCATCTCCTCGACCCGCACCGGGAAGGGGGACGCCTCGGACTGAGGCACCACGGCCAGCATCCTGGCCCGATCGCGGTCGCCTAGCCCACCGACCACGACGCCTCCGAGTCGCACCTCCCCCGACTCCGGGTGCAGCAGCCCGGACAGCGCCCGGATCAGGGTGGTCTTCCCGGCACCATTCGGCCCGGCCACGGCGAGGAGGCGGCCGGGAGAAACCTCCACCGAGACGTCCAGGAGGGCTGGCCTCTCTGCCCGAGGGTGCCTGTACGTCAGGCCGCGGCCACTCAGCGTCGGCCCGCGCCCGCCATCGTCGGGAGGGCGACCGCTCCGGCTCACCGTCGCCCGCCTCGGATCAGCAGCGCCGCGAAGCACGGCACTCCCACGACGGCCGTCACCACCCCGGTGGGAAGCTCGACCGGGGCCACCACGACGCGAGCCGCCGTGTCGGCCAGGAGGAGGAACGCGGCTCCGGCGAGGACAGAGGCCGGCATCAGGAAGCGGTGGTCGCTACCCCACGCCAGCCTCACCGCGTGCGGCACGATCAGCCCCACGAAGCCGATCACGCCCGCCGCGGCAACGGCCGCCGCCACGATCAGCGACCCTGCCAGGTAGGCGACGAGCCTGACGCGCGTCACCGAGGCGCCCAGGTGGTGGGCGATCTCCTCGCCGCGAAGGAGCAGGTTGAAGGGACGGGCAAGCGACAGCAGCACGAGGACGGCGGGGAGCAGGAACGCAGCCAAAAGCGCGTTCGAACCCCAGCCAGCGGTTCCTAGGTTGCCCATCATCCAGAAGACCGCAGAGCGGAAGGACTCCGCGTCCACCATGAGGAGCAGAAGGAGAATCACGGCGTTGAAGAACGCCCCGACGATTACGCCCGAGAGTATCAGCACCCGCGTGTCGAGCCTCCCGCGCGAGGCGCTCCGGGCGATCTGGAGCACCAGCGCCATCGCGCCGAGCGCCCCGGCGAAGGCACCGAGGGGAAGGAGCCAGGGAAGCGCGACGGCGAGCCCCGAGACCACCACGCCCACGGCACCGACCGCAGCTCCGCCGGAGATCCCCAGGACGTACGGCTCGGCCAGCGGGTTGCGGAGCAGTGCCTGGAAGGCACATCCGCTCAGCGCGAGCGCCCCCCCCACAAGCGCCGCCAACACGGCGCGCGGCAGCCGGAGCTGGAGGAGGATGGCCTCCGCTGTCGGGTCCACGCCACGCCCCAGGAGCAGCTCCACCAGATCCGTCGGGCCCACAGTGGAGGCGCCGACCGAGACGCTCAGAGCGGCCGCCACCACCGCGGCCGCGCCGAGAAGCCCCATGCGGTATCCGTAGGGGTTCACGGCGTTGCCCTGGCCGACGCTCTGGCGATCGTATCGGAGCCCCCCCTTCCAAAGAAGACTGCCCCGGCGACCCGGCGACCCAGAGTGTGCGCCAGAATACCCGCCTCCAGAGCCCTTCCAACCGGCAGGCGGTCGTAGCCCCACCTGGCCAGCCGCTTCAACGATCCCTTCGGGTAGGCTCTGCGCAGCGCTTCGCCCGGGTGCGGTCCTCCCTCGCGAAGGTGCGCCCAGGCGGCGTCGGCACCGATCCGGCCGTACCTGTAGGCGTTGTGGATCCCGCCCGCCGTCAGGGGGGACACCATCCCCGCGGCATCGCCAATCAGCAGCACCCGGTCGCTGTAGAACCTTGGCAGCAGACCGCCGATCGGAATGATCCCGCCCCGCTTCGCCACCACCCGGCGGTCCGACAGCCCGAAGCGGCCGGCGATCCTCTCGACGAAGCTGGCCAGGCGTGCGCGTGCGCGGCTGTGCACGGCAAGCCCCACCTGGGTGATCCCCACCCCCGGCACAACCCACCCGATGTACCCAGGGGCGCACTCGGGATCGACGAAGCAGTGAAGACACCTATCCGTCTCGTCCACTCCCTCGAACTCCCACTCCACGCCCTTGAGCACCCGCGTGTTGCGGTCCAGCCCCACGCTCTCGGCGACGACGGAGCTGGCCCCGTCCGCACCCACGAGGAGCCGGCATCGCAGCCCGGTCCCCTTGACGCCCTTGACGAGCACATGCCGATCTTCGACCGTCGCCCCCCGGAAGCTCTCCCCAAAGCGGATCTCGGCGCCCGCACCGACCGTCTCGCGAGCGAGGTGGCGCATGAGGCGCGGAGTGTCGGTGGCGGCGAAGAAGTAGTCCCGGCGTTCGAGCTCGATGGATCGGTGCGTGGGCGTGTATACCTTCACGCGCCGTATCCTGCGCACCAGCTCGGGAGGCGCCGTCCACTCCCGGCACGCCTCCCGCACCAGTATTCCGGTGGTGCGGACCCGATCTCCCGGCTTCGCCTGCCGCTCCAGCACCACGACCGCCAAACCGAGCTCCGCCGCCCGTCTCGCGAAGGCGAGTCCGGCGAAGCCGGCACCGACGACGACTACATCGTGCAAACTATGGCCGCGACAGGCTGTCCACCGACTGCTACCCCCCCGCCACTTCGATGAGGTGGTGTCGTCTGCGCCCCATCCGGAGCACCACGAAGCGTCCGCCGATTGCATCGCCGACCCGGACCACGAGACCCTCGTCGCCTACCCGCTCGCCATTCAGGTAGACGCCGCCCCCGCGGATCAGCCGCCTGGCCTCGCCTCGCGACTTGGTCGCCCCCACCTCCGCCATCAGCGCGACCAGCTCGCGCCCCGCCTCGAGCAAGGAGCGCGACAACGCCGACGATGGCACATCGGCGAAGACCTCGGCGATCTCGGCCTCGCCGAGCCCCTCGATCGAGCCCCCGAAGAGCACCCTCGAAGCGCGCTCCGCCCCCTGCAGGCCGTCGGCACCGTGCACCGCGCACGTCACCTCGGTCGCCAGGCGCCGCTGTGCCTCCCGCTGGTGGGGTCGCTCGGCGGCCGCCTCCGCCAGCTCCGCGATCGCGTCCCGCTTCAGGAGCGTGAACATCTTGAGGTAGCGCACAACCCGGTCGTCGGGGGTGTTCAGCCAGAACTGGTAGAAGCGGTACGGCGAAGTGCGCTCCGGGTCCAGCCAGACGGTTCCCTCCTCGGTCTTGCCGAACTTCACCCCGTCGGCCGAATCGATCAGAGGCAGCACGACGCCGTGGCAGCGGACCGAACCCAGACGGCGCACGAGGTCGATCCCGGTCGTAATGTTGCCCCACTGGTCGGAGCCCCCCATCTGGAGGGTGCATCCGAAGCGCTCGTTCAGCTCCCAGAAGTCGTACGCCTGCAGTAGCTGGTAGCTGAACTCGGTGAAGGAGATCCCCGCCTCTTCGTCGGTGATGCGACGCCGCACGGACTCCTTGGCGAGCATCGCCTTAACTGAGAAGTGCTTGCCGATATCGCGAAGGAAGCCGACGAGATCCAGCTTGTCCAGCCAGTCGAGGTTGTTCGCCATGCGGGCCGGGGCCGTGCGCGAATCGAAGTCCAGGAACGCCTGCAACTGGGTGTGGATCCGAGCTGCGTTCTCCTCGACCTGCGCCCGGTCCAGGAGCGCCCGCTCGCCGAGCTTCCCCGAGGGGTCGCCGATCAGGCCGGTGCCGCCCCCGACGAGCGCGATCGGGCAGTGGCCGGCTCGCTGCAGGTGCACAAGCCCCATGATCGGCACCAGCGAACCCACGTGCAGCGAAGACGCCGTAGGATCGAAGCCGATGTACCCGGTGACCTGGCCGGCGGCGAGCGCATCCGCGGCGTGCTCGGTGGCGTCGGCGAGTAGGCCGCGCCAACGCAGCTCCTCGATCACCTTCCACCTCCAGCTGCGACCGCCATACGCTCCTCGAGCCCCGCACGCACCACCTTGCCCGTCTGGGTACGCTCCAGCTCGTCGACTACCACGATGCGGGTCGGGCAGCGTCCCCGCGCCATCCGACGGCGGCAGTGACGGTCCACCCCATCAGCGTCAACGAGATGCGAGTCTGCCTCGACGACCGCGGCCACCACCTGGCCCCACTCTTCGTCCGGCACCCCGAAGACCACCGCATCGCTCACTCCGTCGAGCTCCTGGATCACGCACTCCACCTGAGACGGGCTGACATTCAGGCCACCGCTCAGGATCATGTCGTCGGCCCGCCCCTCCACCCAGACCAGCCCCTCGTCGTCCACGCGGCCCACGTCGCCGGTCGCGAACCACCCCTCCCGATCGAGGGGGAGCGGCTCGGCGGCCACGCCCGGCCTACGCGCCAGCGCGGCGGCCAACGTCGGACCCCTTGCCAGGAGCCGACCGGCCGAGTCGCACCGCACCTCGGTCCCCGCGAGCGGCGGCCCGGCCGTCCCGGGACGGCTGCGGGCGAGCGCGGGGGGTGCGCTCGCCACCTGCGAAGCAGTCTCCGTCATTCCCCACGTCGTCGCCACGGGTAGCCCAACCTCCCACGCCTCCTCCAGGAGGGAGGTCGGCGCCCCGGCTCCTCCGACCAGCACACATCGCAGTGTGGTCGGTGGCCTCCCGGTCCCGATGCGCTCCATGATCCTGCGCAGCATGACCGGCACCACCGAGAGGTGGGTGACCTCGCCTTGCATCAGGGCCTGCGTCACCACGCCCGCATCGAAGGACGGCCAGAGGCAGACGGATGCGCCGGTCGCGACCGCACGCTCCAGCACCGAGAAGCCGCCGATGTGCCCGAGCGAAAGGCAGAGACCCCACCGGTCGCCCGAGGAGAGTCCCAGGCGGCTCGCCACCGCATTGGCCGAGGCTGCGAGACTCCGGCCGGTGAGAGCTACCGCCTTGGGGGCCGCAGAAGAACCGGAGGTGAGGATCGCGACGGCAACGTCAGGAAAGGATGCAAAGTCCCTGGAGCCGCCGCGGGCTACCCCGTCGAACGCAACACTGTGTAATCCATAGTTGTCATAATGTAAACTAGGATTTACAAGTCTGCGAGCGTATTCGAGCTCCTCGGGCGCGAGTCCCTCGTGCAGCGGCGCGGCCACGCAACCCGCCCGTCGCGCGCCGAAGAGCGCCGCAACCGTGCGCGGACTCGGCGGCGCCGAAATGGCGACCGCGGCGCCGCGCGCGACCCCCATGGCGCGCACACGCGACGCGAACTCCTCGACTCGACGGTTCATCTCTCCGTAGCTCATGCGACCGCGATCCCACGAGAGCGCGACCGACCCGGGATCGTGGCTCGCCCGACTTGCCAAGGCGCACTCGGCTGCGTCCGGGACGCCCGGGGCCAACGATGCCTCGGTGCTCAAATCCAGGGACCTATCAGCCCGTGGACAGACCTCCCACGGCATTCGGACCGCTGGCGCTTAGCCGCTCTCGATGCTCGCGCGAGACTGTCCACGGACTGCCGGCTGCTACCCAACAAGCCCCGAGATCATCGCCCCGACTCCCAAGCCCAGGCCGTACAGCGCAACCCCGCGCGCAGTCGTTCCCAGCGCAGGGTTCAGGGTGCGCCTGTCCACTCTTGCGGGTGCGCGGAGCACCGCCAGTACGCGCATTTCCGCGGGCAGGCAGGTCGCCAGGCCAGCCAGCGACAGGAGCGTCCACGGCGACCAGCCCATCATGGCGAGTCCGATGACGGGCACGATGCCCGCGGCTGTGAGCGACGCAAAGTACTGGACAACCGAGAAGCCGTCCCCGAACCGCACCGCCAGCGTTCGCTTCCCCGCGGCCTCGTCGGTCTCGCGGTCGCGCAGGTTGTTCACCACCAGCATTGCGGTGCTGAAGGCACCCAGCCCCACACCGACCAGGAGCGCGTCTACCGACCACTGCCGGGCCTGCACGTAGTAGGTCCCCAGCGTCGCGACCGGTCCGAAGAAGACGAAGACGAAGGCGTCGCCCAGCCCGTGGTACGAGAGTGGGTACGGCCCCCCCGTGTAGCAGACGCCCATCAGCATCGAGGCGAGGCCAATCACCAGAATCGGCCACCCCGCCAGGGCCACCATGTACGCGCCCGTAAGCGTCGCGAGTGCCAGCGTCAGGTACATGCCGCGCCGGACCGCACGAGGTGGAAGAATCCCCGCCGAGGTCACGCGAACCGGGCCGAGCCGCTCGCCCGTGTCGCCGCCCTTCAGGTAGTCGTAGTAGTCGTTCGCCAGATTGGTGGCTATCTGGATCAGGAGTGCGCCGAGGAGGGCGGCCAGCGCCGGGAGCGCCGCAAGGACACCGTCCGCGAAGGCAAAGCCGGTGGCGGCAACGACCGGGGCGGCGGCGGCCGAGAGTGTGCGCGGACGCGTCGCCATGACCCAGGCCCCCGCTCGGGTCGCCCCCACGGGAGGCGCCGCCCCACCCGCCAACGCTACCACGGCAGCCACGGGTACTTGCGGAAGTCGGGTCTACGCTTCTGCAGGTAGGCGTCGCGCCCCTCCCTCCCCTCCTCCGTCTGGTAGAAGAGGAGCGTCGCGTTGCCAGCGAGCTCCTGGAGTCCGGCCTGTCCGTCCACATCGGCGTTGAAGGCGGACTTCAGGAGACGAATCGCCAGCGGGCTGTGCCCGAGGATGCGCTCGGCCCACCTGTACCCCTCCTCCTCCAGCTCCCCGACTGGCACGACCTTGTTGACAAGCCCCATCGCGTGCGCCTCGGCGGCATCGTACTGGCGGCAGAGATACCAGATCTCGCGCGCCCTCTTCTGCCCGACTATCCGCGCCAGGTACGACGACCCGAATCCGCCGTCGAAGCTCCCAACCCTGGGGCCGGTCTGGCCGAAGACCGCGTTCTCGGCAGCGATCGTCAGATCGCAGACGACGTGCAGCACGTGTCCCCCGCCGATGGCGTAGCCCGCGACCAGCGCGATCACCGGCTTGGGCATCGAGCGGATCAGCCGTTGCAGGACCAGGACATTGAGGCGCGGCACTCCGTCTCCTCCGACGTACCCGGCGTCTCCCCTCACACGCTGGTCGCCACCCGAGCAAAAGGCGTACTTGCCATCCTTGGCCGGGCCCTCGCCCGTCAGGAGCACGACCCCGATCGAGGTGTCTTCGCCAGCGTCGCCGAAGGCATCGAGGAGCTCAGAGAGAGTCTCGGGGCGGAAGGCGTTCCGTACCTCGGGACGGTTGATCGCAATCCGGGCAACCCCGTCCCGCTTCCTGTACGTGATGTCGCGGTAGCTCTTGGCGGTCTGCCAGACGGAAGCGCTCATGAACCTCGTTTGTCCAGTGCCTCGAGCACGCGCCGAGCCACGCGCCTCCGGGTGCGCAGGTGGCTCCTCCGGCTACGCTCGCGGTCGGTCGCGACCCGGACGATCTCGGTGCCTGCTCGCCGCATCCCCGCCGCCACTGCCTCCTCCATCTCGGCCGGGCCCGCCACCTCTGTGTAGCGAAGTCCGTAGAGCTCGGCCGAGTGTCGGAAGTCGAGGCCGTGCGGAGCCGCGAAACAGGGCGTGAAGGCCGGCTCGAAGTCTCGTATTGGGAGAAGGTGAAAGATGCCGCCGCCATCGTTGTCCATCAAGGCGATCACCACGTTGAGGCGCCGGTCGCGCGCCGCCAGCAGTCCGTTCATGTCGTGGTAGAGGGCGATATCGCCGACAATTCCGACGACCGGGCCAGCCCCCCCACCGGCGCACCCCATCACCGAGGAGACGATGCCGTCGATTCCGCTCGCGCCCCGGTTGCCGAGCACCTGTATGTCCCGCGCCGCCGGCTGCGCGTAGGCGTCGACGTCCCTCACCGGCATCGACGACGAGACGAAGAGGGTCGATCCGGGCACCATCGCTCGCACCACCGCCGCGGTGAAGGCACCCTCGTGGTCGATATCGGCCAGATCCTCGGCGATCGCCTCCCACGCCGCGGTCTCGGCGCATCTCCAGCCCTCGCGCCACCGGTCGCCACGGTTGGACCCGGTGCTCGCTCTCCGCGAGGGGGTGCGCTCGGCCACCCACTCCAGCAGCTCGGCGGCGGGTGCCCGCAGGTAGTGGTCGGCCAGGCGCTGGTGGTCCTTTGGGTGCGATCCGTCGTCGACGACCACCTGGGTGCAATCGCCCCACACCGCGAGCGCCGCCTCGAGTGCCCCCGAGGTGGGGGTCCGGCCCACCCGCACGATCAGGTCGGGGGTGAGCAACGCCGTCACCGGTGGCGACCTCAGGTAGTGGTCGTATCCTCCGAGAATCGTTGGCGGTCCGCCCTCCCCCCGGGGGTCCTCCGCGGAGTCGAGGCGGCGGTCGAAGCGAGCGCCGGAGAGCGGATCGGCGAGGGTGGGGATACCGAGGCGCTCCGCAAAGCGAAGCGTCGCCGGGCCCACCAGGCCAGGGTCGGTGGCAGGTCCCGCAACCAGCAGCGGCCTGCGCGAGCCCTCCAGAAGCTCGGCGACCAAGGCGCCCTGGTCGCCGAGCCCGCGACCTGCACCTCGGACCGAATTGCGCCACCTCCTCCCCGAGCGCTCGGCCTCCCGGTGCGCGGCGGCCCTCATCTCGAGGGATCCCCGTTGCCTCCGGGGGTCCTCGGGCCCGAGGAGCCCCAGTCCCACCGGCGATGGCGGCTGAAGCGGCTTCGCGAAGGGCACGTTGAGGTGCACCGGACCGCCCGGAGGACCGAATGCCCGCCGCACCACCGCCTCGACAAGGCCAGCTACCGACCGCCGTCCCACCTGACGCAGCCCTTCCACACTCGGGAGCGGCAGATCCACCTCGCCGCGCACGCTGCCACCGAAGATGCCCGTCTGCACAATCGTCTGGTTGGCATCCGCGCCCCGCACATCGGGTGGCCTATCGGCGCTCACGACGATCATCTGCACATCGGAGTGGTCGGCCTCGACCACCGCGGGCAAGAGGTTGGCGACTGCCGTGCCCGAGGTGGTGACGACGGCTGCAGGTCCCAGGTGGGCGCGCGCGTACCCGACGGCGAAGAACCCGGCCGAACGCTCGTCGAGGTGCACCCGCACCCGGAGCCTCGACTCCGCGAGCGCCGCCAGGACGAGGGGTGCCGACCTCGACCCCGGGGCGACCTCCACCTCCTCGATGCCGTACTCGACGAGCACCTCCACTATCGCTCGCGCCCAGGCGAAGTTGAGCTCTCCGCCCGTCATTTCCCTGCAGCGCCTGGGTGCCCACCCGCGCACTGCGCCCGCGCCATCGCACGCAGCATCGGGCGGAACTTGAGCTCCGTCTCCTCCCATTCACGCTCGGGGTCGGACCCCCCCACGATCCCGGCCCCGGCATAGAGTCGCCACGAGTCGCCCTTCCGGATGGCAGAGCGGAGCGCAGGCACGAAGCGGGCGTCGCCGTCGGAGGCGAGCCATCCGACCGGCCCCGCGTACCATTCGCGGTCGAAGCTCTCGGCCTCCTTCAGGATCGCCCGGGCGGCGTCGCGAGGGTAGCCGCAGACGGCGGGCGTCGGGTGCAGGGCGGCGAGGAGCTCCAATGCGGTCACACGTGGTGGCAGCTCCGCCGTGACTTCGGTCTCCAGGTGCTGGATCGCGCCGAGGTCGAGTACGGCGGGACTCACGTCGCGCCGCACGCGGCACCCGAGATCCGTCAGGGTGCCCTCGATGTGGCCAGCCACGAAGTCGTGCTCGTCCCGATCCTTGGCGCTCTCCAGGAGGCGTACCGCGGAGCGTCTCCGCTCGGCCGCGGAGACCGGCGACGGGGCGCTCCCAGCCACCGCGGTCGCACGGATGGTGCGGCCTCGCACCTCCGCGAGGACCTCCGGCGACGCCCCCACCAGAGCCGTCTCCTTCCCTGGCTCAAAGAAAAAGACATGGCTGCGGCTATTCCCGCGCCAGAGCGCAAGCGCGAGCTCGACGGGGTCCATCCGGCGCCCCGGCCGAAAGTCCAAAGCACGGGCGAGCACGACCTTGTCGACCTCGCCCGCGGCGATCCGCCCGAGCACGGCCCCCACCTCCCGAGTCCAGGCTCCATATGCGGCCTCTGGAGAGCCACCGTCGGCCTGGGTGAGCGTGCCTAGAGGCTGCGACGGCACCAGGCCCATACCCGGCGCCTGGCGCCGCTTCATTCGGTGGACGATGGCATCCGCCCAGCGATCCCACGCCTCGTCCGCCTCCGCACGACTGCGCCCGCGAGCTATGAGCGTCCACACGCCCCTCCGGTGCTTCAGCTCGACTTCCGGCAGGTAAAGGATCGCAGCCGGGAAGGAGGACACCGTCCGGTCACCCTCCGTGGAGAAGGAGAACCCTCCGTACACCCGGGCGACGCCCTCTCCATCGAGGCGTCCGAAGAGCTCCGCGGCCGCGTCGCCAGCTACCGTGAACCGCCGATCGCCCTCGTCGGCCCACACCTCCGCGCTTGCGATCGGAGCCGCGTGCGCAATCCAGCTCTCTCCATGCGCCCAGAGGCCGCGAGGACTATCCCGGGCGGCTTCCAGCAGCGCCGCTGGCCCGGTCGCCGACACGGCCCGGCCTCTCTGGTAGATGCCCCCCTCTGCCTCGCGCGAGCCGCGACGTGGAGCGAGCCGACCCAGCGGCGTCGAACTAGTCGATGTCGGTCGTGACCGTCGGGCTAGCCCTCGTCGGCGATCGCGGCATCGTGCCCTCGAGCGCGAGGGCATTGCCGCCACGATCTAGACCTGAGATGTCGGATGCACCGCAGCTCATGAGCAGCATTCGGGCGTCGGCCTTGCCAGTCTCCGACGGAACCGTGGTGTCCTCGCCGCGCTCGGGCTCGTCGTCGCCCAGCCCAAACAGGCTCGCGTCTTCGTCGATAATCCGCGTGGCGACGACCCTTAGGTGCGTCTTGCCGGTGGCGGGGTTGTCGAAGGCGCTGGCTGTCAGAACATCGTGGTAGGTGTCGCCCGTGAAGACCTGGACGCCCAGCCCGGAGGTCTGCTTCCGCCCCCTTACGTAGCCCACCCCTTCGTTGCCGTCCTCGATCGTGTAGCCCATCATGTTCAGCTGGGCGTTTGCGCACTCGAATGCCGCGTCCTTCCCCGGGGGGACGGTGCCGACAAAGGATACTGGGGCCGCGGACGCGCACGCCGAGCTGGCGAGCGCGGCTAGCAGGACGGCCAGCCGCAGCGCCGATCGTGTTCCTGAACTCGCTTCCATTCTCATCTCCGTAGTGTGTGGTGCCCCGTGGACAGACCCCTAGCAGCCAGCCACGTTGCGGCCAAATTGTCTGTAGCGACCCCCTCCGGTCAAGCCGACGGAGTCTCTGCGATATGGCTTCGCGGAGCCATCCCCATAGTTTTGCCAGATGCCGAAGACAGCGATCCAGACCGGCGCTCCGCCCTCAGGCGGCCACCGCAATTCGAAGCCAGCGGATAGTACACACCGACCGCCTCCGGGTTCCGCCAATCTAGCGGCACCGGCCGCCGGGGCATGTACGCCCGCCGACCCGACGCCCTTGCCGCAGCCCGTCGGCCAACCCGACCTGAGCCGTCCGGAGTACTACCTCAACCGCGAGCTGACCTGGCTCAACTTCAACTTTCGGGTCCTGCACGAGGCTGCGGACTCGCGAGTCCCGCTCCTGGAGCGCCTGAAGTTCCTCGCTATCGTCGGCTCCAATATGGACGAGTTCTTCATGAAGCGGATCGGGGGCCTGAAGCAGCAGGTGAAGGCGGGGATCACCGAGCGCACCGTCGATGGCCGTACGCCGGGGCAGCAGATCGCAGAGTGCTACGAGCTCGTTAGGGAGCTCGAGGCCCGGCAGCTGGCGACGGCCATGGAGCTGCTGGCCGAGCTGGCAGCCGCGGGAGTGAGGGTGGTCGACTGGAGCGGCCTGGAGGAGGAAGAGCGCATCCTGCTCCGCAAACACTACCTCCGCAACATCTATCCGCTGGTCACACCTCAGGCCACAGACCCGGCCCACCCCTTCCCCTTCATCTCGAATCTCTCGCTCAACCTCCTGGTGACGCTGCGCTACAAGAACGACGAGCACCTTTCGCTGGCCCGGGTCAAGGTCCCCCTAGGGGCTGCGATCGCCCGCTTCGCAAGGGTTGGCGAGACGGATATGTGGATTCCGCTCGAGAGCGTCATGGCGAACAATCTCGATCTGCTCTTTCCGGGGATGAAGGTCGAGGCGTGCGAGGTCTTTCGCGTCACGCGCAATGCGATCTACGACGTGGACGAGGACACGGCCGACGACCTGCTCGAGCTCATCGAGGCCGGACTGCGCAAACGCCATCTGGCCCCGATCGTGCGCCTTCAGGTGGCCGAGGGCTTCGACCCGGCCCGCCTGCAAATGCTCTCGCACGAGCTCGGCCTCCAGGATCGCGACGTCTTCGAGAACAGCGGGCTCCTGGGATGGCGCGACTTGCAGGAGCTGCACGAGCTCGCGCGTCCCGACCTGAAGGACGCCCCGCACCACCCAGTCCAGCACCCCGACTTGCTGACCGATCGCCCGGTCTTCGACGTCATACGCAACGACGGCCCCCTCCTGCTGCACCACCCCTTTCAGGCCTTCGACACCTCCGTGCAGCGCTTCATCCACGAGGCGTCGCGAGACCCGCGGGTGCAC
The DNA here is from genome assembly GCA_026706635.1 of Gemmatimonadota bacterium. GTDB lineage: Bacteria > Gemmatimonadota > Gemmatimonadetes > Longimicrobiales > Gaopeijiaceae > Bin94. The sequence goes on from JAPOYJ010000025.1 coordinate 31,840, forward strand.
GCCATCAAGATGACCTTCTACCGGATGGAACCCGGGAGCGGCATCATCGAGGACCTGGTTCATGCGGCACGGCAGGGCAAGCAGGTCGCGGTGGTGATCGAGCTCAAGGCGCGCTTCGACGAGGCCGCGAACATCCGCTGGGCCAACGCGCTATCCGCCCACGGCATCCATGTCACCTACGGGGTTCTGGGGCTCAAGACCCACTGCAAGCTCATCCTGGTGGTAAGGCAGGATCACGACGGGCTACGCCGCTACGCACACGTCGGCACCGGCAACTACCACGCTGGCACAGCGCGGCTCTACTGCGACCACGGCATCCTGACGTGCGACGCCGCCATCGGGGCGGACCTCACCGAGCTCTTCAACTACCTGACCACCGGGTACCGTCCCGCACGACGCTATCGGAAGCTCCTCGTGGCGCCGAAGCACCTCCGTCGCGCACTCCTGGAGCGGATCGAACGCGAGACACGGCTGCACTCCGAGGAGAACCCCGGCAGGCTGCAGTTCCAGATGAACGCCCTCGAGGACCCCGAAGTCACCCGCGCTCTCTACGTGGCCGCCGCCAAGGGAGTCTCGGTCGACCTGATCGTGCGCGACAGCTGTCGCATCCGGCCCGGAATTCCGAGTCTGTCGGAGAACATCCGCGTCATCAGCATCGTGGGCCGATTTCTGCAGCACTCGCGCATGTACTACTTCCGAAACGGCGGAGCCGAGGAGTACTACATCGGTTCTGCCGACTGCATGGGACGGAACCTGGGGGCTCGCGTCGAGGCGCTCGTGCCGTTGGAGGACCCGGCGCTCAGGGCGGAGCTGCGCCGCGTGCTCAACTTCCAGCTCGCCGACCAGCGCTGCGCCTGGGAGATGGCGGCCGACGGGAGCTATGAGCAGCGTCGCCCTCCGCCGGACCGCGAGGTAGGCACCTTCGAGTCCATGATCGCCTGGGCACACGCCAGGGAATTCGAAGGGGCGAGGCTGCGAAACCGGCGGGCCTCTTCGAGACTCCCGGGCCGGGAGGAGTCCGGGTAGTCGGACTGCCAGCTAAGCCGCGGGTACGGACAATGTAAGTCATGGGTTACAAATTGCAAAGTTTACATTACACTTTGGACAGGGCAAGCGGAGCGATCCAGCACGGATGCAGCGCCACTCCTGCCGTGGGAAGCTTGTCCGCGGGCCGCTAGCTCAGGAGCTCCGACACCGTCACCACCCTACCCACCCCCGCCCACCGCTCGAGCGTCACCTCCTCCGGCTCCAGCCCGAGGCCCCAGGTGGCGTCGCGGACCGCCGCCACGTCGTAGCCCCGCTCGATCAGGCCATCGACTGCCTGGGTGACGCAGACGTCGCGCGCCACCCCCGCCACGACAAAGGTGGTCGACCCGCCCAGCGCGGCCACCAGCGCCCCCACGAACGCCTCGCATGCGGCGTTGCCTTCGAAGACATCGAAGCGCGTCTTCTGCACGAAGACTGGGAGTCGACCATCGACGGCCCGGCGGGCCGTTTGCTCGGCGTCGGCCAGCCCCCCATCGTGAGGCAGGATCAGCGGACCGGCCGGGCGTATCTCGCCGATGATCTCGGCACCGGCCCGCTCGTCGGCGTCGGAGGAGCGTCCCATGCAGTGGGGCGGATAGGTGCCCGCCTCGGGGTCTGGCGCAACCGAGTCGATCTCAGGATCCTCGTGGCCGTGCCAGTCGCCCGTGTAGACGACCACGGCGCACCGATCGCGCATCCAACCGACGACATCCTCAAGCGCTGGCACGATCTGGGCAGCGCCCGCGTCCGAGTCGTCGAAGAGGTCGCGCACGTACAGCCGCCCATCCGGTCGCAAGAAGTCGACCTGGGCGTCGACCACCCACCCCACAAGCGGCGGCCCGACCGCCCCCATGTCTGCGGGGGTGCTCACTCCACGCGCTCCAGACGCGGATTCGGCCGATGCCAGCGGCCAGCCTTAGCCACCGGACTGCCGTCGACCAGCACGACATCCGCCGTGTAGTCGTACGAGCCACGCATGAGCGAGGACCCCACCCCATAGGAGTCCACCGGCACCCCCACCTCCTCGAACGCTCGGATTCTGGCTGCGGTGAACCCCCCCGACGCAACTATGCGCACACCTCCGAAGCCGCCCCGATCAAGCGCTTCACGCACCCTGTGGACGAGACGCGAATTCACGCCCCGAGGGTCGAAGTCCCCCATCTCGCCCTCAAGGCACCGGTCCACCATCGTGGACGAGGTGTCGAGCCTGACCCCCCAGAGCCTCTCCCCGAGGGCACGCGCCACCGCGAGCGAGGTGGCCACGCTGTCGTTATCGAAGTCGACGAGCGAGACGACGCGGGCGTCCTCGGGGAGCCACTCCGCCATCGCCACAGTGGCTGCCACCGTGTCGCCGCCAAAGGCCGCAATCAGACCGTGCGGGACCGTTCCTATCCCCGACGACCCCCACCACTCGGCCTGGGCGTCGGTCGAGACGCCCGCCGCACCGGCGACATGCGCCGCCCATCCGTCCCCCGCCTGCACGGACCAGTGGTCGTGACGCGCGGGGAAGAAGAGGATCGGCTTGGGCCTGGCCGCCTCCACGACCGCGTACGTGTTGGTGGCGATTCGCGTCCGGCGGCTAAGCACTCCGGCGTATACGGTCTCCAGGTGAACGAAGGCCCGGTAAGGCCCCGTGATGGCCATGACCGTCTCCCAGGGGCCAACCCGAGCGCCGTCGCGCAACGCCTCGACCTCGAGATCGTCAAAGGCGTGCCCCTCCGAGAGACACAGCTTGAGGACGGCGACCGCCTCGTCGATCCCAGCCACGACAGCACTCTCCCTCTGAAAGACCTGCACGGTGACGGCGGGGCCGCCGCCACGGCCACGCAGCAGATCCCGCGCCCGGAGGAAGTACTTGTCGGAGTAGTGGCCGCGCCGGATGCGCTCGACAGGCAGGCCGAAGACAGCCGGGGCAACCCGCGGCCGCCGCCGCGGGACCGGAGACGCCCCGCCTACCGGCGCGACACCCACGTAACAGGCCGGACACGACGAGGGAGGCAGAGAGGCCCGCCCACGATCACCCCACGAGCCAATCCCCCCCAGGGGCTGCGCCCCGACACCGGGGAGCAGCCCTCCAGGGGGCGAGGTCACGCCAGGCTAACTTGGCCGGCGATTCGGCGTGCAGTTTGTCGGGAAGGTGTAGTCGAGGAGCGGCGAGCTCTGGTCTCCAATCCAGCGTCCCTCCGGCGCATCGTCCGGGCCAGCCGCCGCCTTGTCGTACCAGGAGTAGTTGGCACCGTAGAATCGGAAGACCCGCACGTACAGGTTGCCCGTCGCCAGAACGACACGGCGTGTGCCGTAGCAGATGTCCCTCGGAACCAGCCCCCACCAGGTGAACGCATAGACCCTTTTGACTCCTTCCGACGGGAGACTCAGGAGCCCGAAATCCCCGTCGTCGGTTTGCCAGACGTTCGTGATCCTGTTGGTCTCGTTCAGCAGGAAATCGCGTTCCATGTTGATCTCGAAGCCGTGTATGGAGTCGATGGCTTCGTTGGTGACCCCCCACGCCAGAGTGTCGCCGAACGAGCGCACGACCGAGACCGGCATCTGGGGCCGCACAACATAGTCCCCCGGAAGGCAAGCGGTCGCCATCACGGCCAGCGTCGGCAGAAAGAGGTAGTAGCGTTTGCTCATCTCCTGTCGCTCCTTTTGGAATCGGTATCAGGACCCCGGCGCACCGGGTCTGGAAGACCCCAGGGCCACTCCGAACCCCGGGGGACGCCCGTAGAGACAATAGGGGGGTATCCTCCGCAAATGTCAAGCGCAGGCGCCTGAGGCGACCTCGGGCTCCGTGCCTTGGGGGCGATGAGACGCCCAAGCGCGACTCTCCGCGCACCGGACGCAGGCCGGTCTCCCAAAGGCAGAACCAGCCCGTGCCGCTCTCGGTGCTCGCGCGAGGTTATCCAGGACTGCTAGCTTTCGGTCCGCCCCCATTCGCCCCTCCGCGGGTCGGATGCGCACTCATGACCGCGGAATCAGGGAGACCGCCCGATGGCACCACGTCGATTCGCCAGCGCCTCCACCCTCCTGTTTGCGTCCGCACTTGCCGCCTGTGCCGGTGAGTCCGGCCTCGAACCAACCACCGTCGAGCTGGTGTCCGGCTCGGACCAGCGCGCGGTGCAGGGACTCTCGCTCGAAGATCCGATCGTGGTCCGGGTTCTGAACGAGCTCGGCGACCCGGTGTCCGGATATGAGATCTCGGCCGAACCGGCACCGGGGCACGGACGGACCGACTCGGTCACCGTCACCGACGGCGACGGCGTAGCGGAGGTCTACTGGACCCTGGGCCCCGATGGGGGCGAGCACACGAACACCGTCACCGCGGGAGAGGCGTCCACGACGGTATCGGCGACTGCTCTCGACCTCGAAGCCGAGCTAGACACCCTGTTCGTCCCAGCCACCGACGGCGAGATCGAGACGATCGCCGCGGAGTGGAGGACCCGCGACTACTCGGCGGGCGAGGTAGCCGTGGAGCTCACCGGGACGATCGCCTTGGGGGGAACCACGGCCGTGCTCCGGATCGTCTCGCACGAAGTGGACGGCGTCCTTCACTACGGCGCGATCGCGGTCCCGGAGGGGGCCGACCCCGGCAGTCTCTACCTCCTTGCCTACCTGCACGGCGGCGACGCCGGCGTCTCGGTCACCGACCTCCAGTACTTCGGCATCGCCCTCGGCGACCTCGCCGAGAGCTTCGCTTTCGTCGTTCCCTCCTTTCGGAGCGAGGAGCTTCGCCACGGCAGTCGGAGATGGACTTCCGAGGGACCCTCCAGCCACTGGGACCATGACGTAGACGACGCGATCGCACTCGTCAACGTCGCCTTCGAGACCACCCCGGAGTTGAAGGCGGGGAGCTACAGTGTGATCGGCGGCAGCCGGGGTGCCGGGGTGGCGCTCCTTGCGGGCGCCCGCGACGAGCGACTCGAGCGGATCATCGCCTTTTTCGGACCCACCGACTTCTTCGGGGAGTGGGTCAGGGACATCGTCCGCGACATGGCGCTTCGCATGCCCCCTTCGCTCACCGGCGTCACCCATCTCGACTCCACGCTCGTCCAGCCCTTCATCCGCGGGGATATGGCGCGGGCCGAAGCGCGTCTCGACATGGTGCGCCGTTCCGCCGTCCTCTATGCCTCGGAGCTGCCGTTGGTGCAGGTCCATCACGGCACCCTCGACGAGGTGGTCGATGTGTCGCAGGCCTATTCGCTGATCGCGGTGATGGAGGAGCTCGGCCGTGAGCCTCCCGACTTCGAAGCCTTCATCTACGAGGGGGGCGGGCACGACGTCTTCTTCCTCGAGGAGGCGATCGAGCGGGGGGTCGAGTTCATCTCGGAGGTGCTGGACGGCTAGCAGCCCTGCCGCAGCCCCGCCGATCGGCGCAGCAGCAGCGTGTCGGCACCGCGCTAGCAGTCCATGGATAATCTCGCGCGAGCACCGAGAGCGGCGGAGCGCTGGCGGTCCGTGGACAGGCCCGGACGAGCGCCGAGACCGGCGAAGCGCCCCGCTGGCAAGGCGCGACGAGGGGCCAATAGCCGCAGCGCTATTGGTCCGAGGAGCAACGCAGAGCGCAGCGGCCCAGCGGGGATGCTCCGCTGCTCGAATGCCGTGGGAGGTTTGTCCACGGGCTGCTAGCGGAGGAGCTCCTCAAGCAGGACCCTGGCGTCGGTGCGGTCGTCCCGGTACTTGACGATCACCGGCGCGCTCAGCGACAGCCCCCACTCCCGCCCGACGCCGCGCCTCAACGGTCGCGATCCCGGCACGACCACCGCCTCGGCGGGGATCACCAGGGGGCCGTCGTCGCGGGCTCGCAGCACCTCGCCGCGAGCTATGTCGTAGACCGGGGTGGTGCGCGTCAGGATCACGCCAGCCCCCAGGACCGCACCCCGCCTGACGACCGCCCCCTCGTACACGCCGCAGTTGCCGCCGACGAGCACATCGTCCTCGATGATCACCGGAAGGGCCCCGACAGGCTCGAGGACGCCCCCGATCTGCGCGGCTGCGCTTAGATGGCACCGCTCCCCTACCTGGGCGCAGCTTCCGACGAGGGCATGCGAGTCGATCATCGTGCCGTGGCCGATCCAGGCGCCGACATTCACGTACATCGGCGGCATGCAGGTGACTCCGCGCCCGACGAAGGCCCCTTCGCGGACGGCGGACCCTCCGGGCACGATCCGCGTGCTCCGGCTCGGCGGCGACGACTTCGGCGGGAAGGTCGACTTGTCGGAAAAGTGAAGTAGCCCGCCGCCGATCTGATAGCGTTCGATCGCGCCGATGCGGAAGCCCAGCAAGATGCCTCGCTTGACCCATGGGTTCACCCGCCAGCCGTGCTCCACCGCGGGATCGGGCTCGGCCGCCCTGACCGCACCCCTGCCGAGCAGACCCCTGAACTCGAGGAAGAGCTCGTGGTCGTCGTCGGTGGGCTCAGGACGTCCGAACGCCTCCTCTATCCGCTCGGCGATCACACCCTGGCTGTCGCCATCGGTAGCCCCGCGGCCCTCATGGCATCCAGGACGCGCCTACGGCTGGCCTCCGTGATCGGGGCAAGCGGCAGGCGATAGCGCGGCTTCAGCAGGCCCATCTCGTACATGGAGTACTTCACGGGGCCGGGATTGGTCTCGCAGAAGTTCGCCTCCATCAGCTCCAGCCACCTACTGTGCAGCTCGCGAGCGGCGAAGAAGTCACCCTCCAGGCAGAGGTCGCAGAGCTTCGCCATCGGCCCCGGTATCTGATTCGAGACGACCGATATCAGGCCGTGCGCTCCCAGCGCCATCGCAGGCAGAGCCGCGGCGTCGTCGCCCGAGAGGACCGCAAAGCCCTCCGGAGCCGCCTGCACCACCCGGCCCATCTGCATGATGTCGCCCGCCGCCTCCTTCACCCCCTCGACCCCCGGGATCGACGCCAAGCGAGCCAGAGTGGCCGGGGATACGTTGACACCGGTGCGGCTCGGAACGTTGTAGACGACGATCGGCAGGGCGGTAGCCTCGGCAAGCGCGCCGTAGTGCGCGAAGAGCCCGTCCGGAGTGGGTTTGTTGTAGAAGGGTGTCACCACCAGGAGACCGTCGGCCCCGGTTGCCTCGATCTCGCCCGCCAGATCGATCACCTCGGCCGTGTCGCTCCCCCCACACCCCGCAACCACTGGCACGAGGCGGTCGGCCGCCTCGACGACCAGCTCGGCAATTCGGACCTTCTCGGCGCTCGCGAGGGTCGCGCTCTCCCCGGTGGTGCCGCACGGTACCAGGAAGTGCGCTCCCGCGTCGACCTGCCGACGGGCAAGCGCCACCACCCCCTCCTCGTCGATCGCGCCGTCGCCCAGGAAGGGAGTCACCAGGGCTGTGCCGCACCCGCGCAGCGGAGGCATCCTGCCGCCCGAACCGGAATCGTCGCTCACCGCGTCCCTCCTCTGGTCTCTACCGCGGCCACCTCCTCCCAGCACTCGCCGAAGTCGTACACCCCGGGGCGCCCGTGTATCCAGTGCGCGGCCGCCAGCGCGCCCTCGGCGAAGACGGTCCGCGACCGCACGGTGTGCCGAATCGCCAGCGTGTCGCCCTCGGAGTCGAAGCGCAGCTCGTGCGTGCCCGGAAGATAGCCGGTTCTCTGGCTCGTCACGTCGATTCGCCCCTCCCAGCCGACGCTGCGAATCTCGTGCGTCAGCCGCAGGGCGGTGCCAGACGGCGCGTCGCGCTTGCCCCGGTGGTGCGACTCGAAGATCGCCAGATCGCGCCGCCCCACCCCGGCCATCGCCCTCGCCGCGTCGCGGGCAATACCGTAGAGGGCGTTGACCCCGAAGGCGAAGTTGGCGCCGTGCACGAGCCCGATGCCGCTCCTCTGGGCCAGATCGAGAAGCTCGTCGCTTCCATCGTGCCAGCCCGTAGTGCCCAGCACGGTGTCGACCCGGTACTCGCAGAGCCTCTCGAGGTTCCCCGGGACCGCCTCGGCTGTGGAGAAGTCGATGGCAACATCGGTCGCGCCAAGCGCCTCTCGGGAGAGTCCGGTGCCGTCGGCATTCAGAGAGCCGTCCAGACGCAGGACGACGACCGCCTGGTGCTCGGGGGCCAGGCGCTCGACGAGGCGCCCCATGCGGCCGAGTCCAAGCAGCGCAATCCTAATCCGCGAGCGGCCCGGGTCCTCGGCCACTTCAGCGAGCAGCCATCCGCGGGAGCACAGGATCGCTGCCGATCAGCCCCTCGCGGAGCATCAGCTCCGCATTCAGTATCGAGGCCCCGGCGGCTCCACGGATTGTGTTGTGGCCCAGAGCGACAAGGCTGATCCCAAGCACGGGACAGGGGCGGATGCGCCCCACCGTGACGGTCATTCCTCCGCTGGCCATCGCGTCGCGGCGGGGCTGCGGACGATCGGCATCGCTGGCAACCACGATCGGTCGTCGGGGTGCGCTCGGAAGGCCAGCGACCCCTTCGGACGCCGCAAAGCTCGCCATCTCGCGCAGCACATCGGCTGGCTCGGCCCTCGCCTCGAGCTCCACCGAGACGCAGAGAAGGTGCCCGTCGAGGGTCGCCACCCGGTTGCAGTGGGCGCTCACCAGCACCGGAGCTGGGACCACCGTCGCCAAGTCGGGGTCGAGGCTGCCGAAGAGCTTGCGGAGCTCCACCGGGATCTTCTCCTCCTCGCCCGCAATGTGGGGCACGACGTTGGCCAGCGCGTCGATCGCCGAGACTCCGGGGTGCCCAGCGCCGCTAACCGCCTGCATTGTGGTGACCACGACCCTCCGTATTCCCCGGTGGCGAATCGGCGCCAGCGCCAGCGCGAGGGTGACGGTGGCACAGTTCGGGTTCGTGACGATCGCGCCCGACCAGTCGCGCTCCCGGCGCTGGCGCTCGATCAGTGCCAGGTGCCCCGTGTTCACCTCGGGGATCAGCAGCGGCACGTCGTCGGCCAGGCGGTGGCTCCGCGCGTTGGAGAGCACGATGTGCCCGGCGTGCGCGAAGCTGCGCTCGATTGCGCCCGCCACCCCGCCGTCGATCGCGGAGAAGACCAGCTCCGGGGTTGCCGCGCCCGGTTCAGCCGACTCTACGACCAGATCCGCAACCCCCGTTGGCATGGGACGGTCGTGCACCCACCGCACCGCGTCGGCGTAGCTTCGCCCCGCGCTTCGCTCGCTGGCACCCACCCAGGCAAGTCGGAACCAGGGGTGGTCATGCAGCAGCACGGCAAAGTTCTGACCGACCATCCCCGTAGCGCCGAGCAGCCCGACCGGAATGCGGGCACCGGGGTGCGATAGGGTGATGGTCGGCTCCTTCCTCGCCTCGGGCGAGATTGTCCCGCGGACTGCGACAGCCCGTGGACGAAGCTCCCACGGCAGGAGCGGCGCGCGAGATCATCCACGGACTGCCAAGCTGCCCGGCAAGCCCCGAGGGGACAACGCCCGGCGGATGGGGCGGCCCCGGACTGGACAACGGCCGCGCGCACCTTCACACTAACCTAGCAGCCCGTGGACAACCTCTCCCGGCATTCGAGGCACGCTGCATTCGCGCTGGACCGCTTCGCTCTGCGTTGCTTCTTGCACGAATAGCGCTGCCATTCGCGCTGCGAAGCGCCTTGCCAGCCCGGCGCAGCGCCCCTCTCGGTGCTCGGGCGAGACTATCCAGAACTGCTAGGAAGCCGTCCTGCGCCCAGACTTCACCCCCAAGGGGAGCACCAATGTCCAATTCCGATGGCATCCACGACCTGCTCGGCAGCGAAGCCGAGGAGCTACTCACCTACCGCGCCCGGGGCTTCCCGAAGGAACGCCTCCACCTGCCGTCGCCTGATTTCGTGGATCGGGTACTGACCGCTACCGACCGGGGGCCGCAGGTGCTTCGCAGCATGCAGCAGATTCTCGAACATGGCCGCCTCGGTGGGACCGGCTACCTGTCGATTCTGCCTGTCGACCAGGGCATCGAGCACTCGGCGGGCGCCTCCTTCGCGCCCAATCCCGTCTACTTCGATCCGGCCAATATTTGCGAGCTGGCCGTGGAGGGCGGCTGCAACGCTGTGGCCTCGACGCTCGGCGTGCTCGGGTCGGTCTCGCGAAGATACGCCCACCGGATCCCCTTTCTGGCCAAGCTCAACCACAACGAGCTGCTGACGTACCCGAACCGCTACGATCAGGTGATGTTCGGGAGCGTGCAGCAGGCTTGGGAGCTGGGTGCTGTGGCCGTCGGCGCGACCGTCTACTTCGGGGCCGAGAATGGAATGCGCCAGCTGCAGGAGGTCTCGGAGGCCTTTCAGATGGCGCACGAGCTGGGCATGGTGACGGTGCTTTGGTGCTATCTGCGTCAGGGCGCCTTCAAGACCGGCGGTGCCGACTACCACGCCTCGGCCGATCTGACCGGACAGGCGAATCACCTGGGCGTCACGATCCAGGCCGACATCGTGAAGCAGAAGCAGGCCGAGCTCGACGGCGGCTACCGGGCGGTGGGCTTTGGCCGCACGCACGACAAGGTGTACGAGGAGCTGGTTCCGGGCGCACACCCCATCGAGATGACGCGCTACCAGGTCGCCAACTGCTACATGGGCCGCGTGGGGCTGATCAACTCGGGCGGATCGAGCGGCCAGAACGACTTCGCTCAGGCGGCCCGCACCGCAGTCGTCAACAAGCGGGCTGGCGGGATGGGGCTGATATCGGGCCGAAAGGCATTCCAACGGCCGATGGCCGAGGGGGTGCAGCTGCTGAACCTGATCCAGGACGTCTTCCTGGACGACTCGATCGACGTCGCGTAGGAGTCCGTGGATGAACCCTGGCGAGCGCCGAGAGGCGCGAAGCGCCGGCGGTCCGTGGACCGGCCCGGACGAGCACCGAGACCGGCGAAGCGCCCCGCTGGCAAGGCGCGACGAAGCGGTCCGCGGTTGCGCCCGGGCGAGCACAGAGAGGGGCGAAGCGCCAGGCTGGCAAGGCGCTTCGCGGGGCGCATGGCGGAGCCATTCGCCCAAGAAGCAACGCAGAAGCGAAGCGATCCAGCATGGATGCAGCGCCCCTCGAATGCCGCCAGGGTGCATCCGCGGGCCGCATGGGCTGGTAGCAGCGCTACCGGCCCGAGGAGCAACGCAGAGCGAAGCCACAGGTGTGGGAATTGTAAACCATGGATTACACAATGTAAATCACACATTACAGTGCGGAAAGACGAGCGAAGCGGTTCAGCGGGGATGCAGCGCCGCTCGAATGCCGTGGGAGGTTTGTCCACGGGCTGCGAGGGGCTGACGTGCTCCGACTGCTCCTCGCGAGGCACGCCAAGTCGAGCTGGCACGAGGCGGATCTCCCCGACCACGACCGTCCGCTGAGCAAGCGCGGGCTCAGAGCCGCGCCGCTCGTCGCGAGGGCGCTTGCCGAGGGCGGGCACGCGCCGGAGCTCGTCTACTGCAGCACGGCGCGCCGGACGCGGAGCACATGGGAGCTCATGAGCCCGTACATAGGTGCCCGTGCGGAGGTCAGGTACCTCCCCGAACTCTACCTGGCCCCGGCGGAGAGGGTGCTGGAGGTGATTTCGGGTGCCCCGGCCAGCGTCGGTACGCTGATGGTGATGGGCCACAATCCGGCCACCCACGCGGTGGCCGTGCACTTCGGAGAGCTGCCCACGCCTCCGCTCCGTGTCTTTCCGACCGGCGCCGTCGCCGTCGTGGAGCTCGCCTCCGAGAGCTGGCGCAACGCGGTTTCCAGGGGCCGGATTGTGGATTTCGTCGCGCCGAAGGCGGTCGGACGGGTGCGGCCCGATCGGGCACCGGGTTGACCAGACGGAACCGGTAGCCCATTGTGGGGTAGCTGGGATTGGGTGCCGGGTCCCGCACTCGGCATCGCGGCCGCAGTGTGGTCGACCCGCGCTACCACCCTTGCTCGCGAATGGCGGTGAAGGATGATCGGTGCCCCTCTGGTGATCGCCGCGCTGCAGCAGGCCACCCTTACGGGGGTGGTGCGCGATAGCGTGGATCTGCAGCCAATCGCCTTCGCACAGGTGACAGCCACGGCTGCGGCCGACGCGGCGACCACGGTGCGCGGCGCCGCCGATCAGTACGGTGCGTTCTTCCTTCCGGGGCTCCCGTCCTCCTCGGAGATCCGGGTGGTCGTGCGAGCACCTGGGCATGCGCCCTGGGAGAAGAGCTACGGGGAGGTTCCGAGCAATCCGATCCGGGTGCTGCTAGAGCGCGCACCAATCGCCCTGCAGTCGCTCGAGGTTACCGGCAACCGCGGTGGCGATCCGATTGCCCTTTCGCGGGACGCCTTCGTCTTCGACTCGGTCCTCATTCGAAGCCTGCCGCCGATTCTGGAGTCGGATGTGCTGCGCGCAACCGTGGTGTCTCCCTCGGCCTCGGCACCGTCGGACTACAGCTCGGTCCCCTTCATACGGGGCGGCACCAGCGCTGGCACCCCCGTTATGCTGGACGGCGTGCGCCTATTCAACGCCGTCCACATGGGGGGCTTCGTTTCGGCGGTAAACGCCGAGGTGGTGGAACGGGCAACTCTGCTGGCCGGCTCCGGGGGCGACGGCCTCGTGGTCGGGTCGCTCTCCGGCGCGATAGACATCGCAACGCGGGACGGCTCGCGGGAGCGACGCCGGATCAGCGGCTCGCTGGGGGTGGGGTCGTCGCGGCTCGCGCTGGAGGGACCGATCGGGGACAACGTCTCGTACCTGCTGGACGGACGGCGGACGTACATCGGCTCGTTCACGACCCAGCTGGAGAGGTACGACGTGGTGGAAGACGACGTTCCGTACTATTTCCAGGATGTGCACGGCAAGCTCACCTTCGACCTTGGCGGCGTGCGGCGCCTTTCCTTCAGCGGCTACGCCAGCACGGAGGATCTTACCACCTACGACGCCCAGGAGACGCTGGCGCTCGCGATGCAGGCGACCAACATCGCCTTCTCGGGCCACTTCCGCGACCGCCTCGGTGCCAGCGGGGTTTTGGACGCGAGCGTGGGATACAGTCGGTTCGCCAACGATCTCGAGTTCCTCGGCGGTTTCGGCCGCCGCGACGAGGAGAGTGACACCGCCGAAATCCCCAGGGAGATTCTCCTCGCCGGGGAGGGCTCGATGGAAGAGGCGAGGGCCGATCTCCGCCTCACCTGGCGCGCCAAGGTGGCGGCGATCACGGTCGGCGCGCAGGCGACCCGCTTCGTCACGGATCACGACTACGACGCCACCGAGGTGATCGATTGGGACGATGATACCTACTTCGCGCCACTCCTGCTCAGACGGAGCCACCTTCGCCTCGCTGGCTACGCGAGCGCTGACATCGACCTGACTGGCGGGTACAACGCGCGCACGGGGGTGCGCGCGGATCGCTTCAACGGCTTTGCGACGACGGTAGGACCCTTCGCCGAGCTCGGCTACACGGGAGACTGGTGGAGCGCTCGCATCTCGGGGTCGCGGTCGTATCAGGAGCTGGCATCGGTGCGAAACGAAGAGGCCCTGGTGAGCAGTTTTCTCGCCTACGACATACTTGTTCCGGTTACCAGGGGTCCCATGCCACGTAACACCGAGGTCTCCATTGGCTGGCAGGGCACGGCCGGGCAGCTCAGGGTTCGCTTGGACGCCTACGCCCGGTGGCTCGCCGACCTGCGCCTGCCGGACCCGGGGTACAAACCGCTCACCAGCATTGTCCTGGGCGACCCGGCCGATTGGTACCTCTCGACGGGGACGGCGCGAGGCTTCGAGTCGTCGTGGAGCTGGCGCTCCGAGGCCGGAGTCGCGTTCCTGGGGAGCTACCGGTGGGCGACCGTATCCAGGCAGGTCGGAGATAAGGGCGAAGAGGTGGACAGGCCCCGCTTTGACGAAGTATACAGGCCCCGCTTCCACCGGAACCACGAGCTGGAGCTGGGAGTCTCCTACCGCCGCGGGGCGTCGCTGTGGTCGGCCCGCTACTCGCTACGGTCGGGACAGCCGGTGACACCCTCCGAGGTGATCGCGCCCTTCCGGGAGCAGGGACCCTTCGGCGCGGTGAAGCTGCTTACGCTGGGAGGCTCCTACAACTCCGCCACGCTGCCCTTCTACAGGAGGATCGATTTGGGGTGGCGCTACGAGTCCGAAATTAGTTGGTTCGGCGGCGGCTCCGTGTCGCCGTACGTCTCAGTTGCCAATCTCCTGAATTCCCCGAACGTGGTCGGCTGGATAGTGCAGCGCGGATGGTACAGCGCCAATGTCGAGCGAGTCTATATGCGGCAGCTGCCAATGCTGCCCTTTTTCGGCGTGGAGTTTCGGTTTTGAGGAGTCGTGGAGAAGGCTCGGTCGCGATCGTCGCGGCGGTGGCGGTGGCGCTCTCCGGGTGTGAGCTCGTGCGCGGTGTCGATCCGCTGGAGGCGCACCCGGACGTGGTTGTGGTCCTGGGGATGCTTGTCGCTGGCGAGAGGGAGGCCCGAATCCTCGCCTCCCATCCCCATCGGCTGGAGTTCGAGCCTAAGCCCCAGGTTACAGCCACCCTCCAGGGTCCCGGATGGACGGCCGACTTCACCGAGGACCTGCCGCTGGTGGATTGCTTCGACGTGGGGGGCAACTGGCATGCGCCATCCAAGTGCATCGGTGCGATCCTGCCAGAACAAATTGGCGCTGGCGTCACCTATGGGCTCTCTGGGACAGCGCCCTTGGGGTCTTTCAGTGGGCAGGCCACAATGCCGATGGGTCCGGAACTTGTCCACCCCGCCTTCGCACTTGGAATTCCCGCCCAGGACGAGTGGGGTCCGGTCGATGTGCCTCTGTCGTACAGGGTGGAGGCTGACGCCGGGATGGTGCTCGCGGATGTCGGGGAGATCTTCGAGCTGCAACTTGATGGAACCAAGGAGGCGCTGTCCGACGTCGGCTATCGTGAATTCCCCAAGGTTCTCGCCAGCTTCGAGGCGGACACGATCTCCGTATTTCAGCGTCGCAAGCCGCTTCGCTTCGTGGTGACCGTCCTCACCGTTGGCTGGACGTACGTGAACTTCGCCGAGTTCCACGGAATCGACCCCCTGCCAAGCCCCTGGCCCGACTTTGGTCTCACGGGCGAGGGGGTGTTCGGGTACTTCGCGGGCAAGACACCGTCACGACCCATCGAGGTGCATGTGGGGCCTTTCGACAATCCCGACGTGGTCGACCCCGAGGACCCGTAGACAGATAGTGGCCACTATCTGTCGCGCAGCTCGCTCCAGCTGCGGCGACGCCCGCTTACTCCTTCCGCATGAGGTCATGGGGCGGGCGGCACTCCGGGCAGTCGATACGCGCTCCGAGTGGGGCGGACCGGCCGGAGCAGCCAGTAGGGCCTGCGGGTTCCGTCTGGAGAGTGATGCGCGGCCGGGCGCGAGAGCTCCAGCCACCTCCGGAAGGCGTCTCGTGATCGGGCGGTGTCCACCGAGACGTCGCCGTATCGGTCGCCCGGCTCGGCGCGCTTCACGCGTACCGCCTGGTGCCAGCAGTGCGCTCCCGACACGGGGTCCGGCTGCACCGGAAAGGTCAGATTCTGGTGCACGCCCACATCCTTCCACCAGATCCGCGCGGTATCCGGGTCGGGCGAGCCGAATGCGCCCGCCCCTCCCTTCCTGCGAATGCCCCACCCCGTGCCGTCCCGACTCAGATCGACCGTGGCGGTCGCCTGGCGGGCACCGCCGTTCAGCTTCCAGCGCCCCATGTGGTGCGAGCACGCCACCACCCCAGGGTGAATGCCCTCCGTGACCCACGCCTTCACCACATAGTGGCCGATCGCGGTCTCGATGCGCACGAGGTCGCCCGTCTCAACCCCCACCCGAGCGGCGTCCTCGGGGTGCAGCCAGAGCGGGTTGGTGTGCGCGATCTCGTTCAGCCACTTCGCGTTGGCGCTCCGGGTGTGGATCTGCACCGGGAGGCGAAAGGTGGAGATCAGGCACATCTCGTCGCTCGCCAGATTCGACCTGTGCACATGGCTCCTCATATAGCCGGGCACTGCGCCCTCCGCCCACCCCCACTCGGCCAGAGTGCGCGACCAGAACTCAAGGCGTCCAGAGGGCGTCGGGAAGCCCCGTCGCACCACGCCGTCCACCAGAACCCCGACCCGCCTGCGACCGTCGCCGTCGCCTTCGAGGGGCGGCATCGGCACGACGTTCACTGTCGGCGGCGCCACACTCCGCGTGAAGACGCGGCCCATCGAGTCGACGTGCGTCTCCTCCAGCTCATCGGCTGCGATCGGCTCCTCATGGCGCCTTCCCACCTTGGCGTCGATCTCGAAGGCCCCGTAACGCCGCATGTACTCGAGCGGCTCGAGTCCCTCGCTCCTCGCCTTCTCCGGGAGCCCCGGCACCGAGTTCTCGAAGATCCAACCGTAGTACTCGTCCACACCCATCTTCTCGCCGGGGCGCTCCCGCGACTCGAAGAACTCCCGGACGCCTCGTGATCCGTCCGGGTCGATTCGCCAGGTGAGCTCCATCCAGAACTCGTTCTCCTCCCACACTTCTCCCGGAGTGACGTCGCGGGTGCTCTCGACCGCCTCGCCGAAGAGCTCCCGCGCCGTCCGCAGCACCGGTTGGCGAAATCCGATCCAGCGCCCGTCGTACTGCTCGTACGACGTCAGGTCGTGTCGTTCCGAGGAGTGCCCCATGGGAAGCACGTAGTCGGCGAAGTAGGCGGTCTCGTTCCACGTCGGCGTCAGCGCCACATGCAGCCCGATTCTCTCGGGATCGGTGAGCATCTCGATCCAGGAGAAGCCGTCGGGGTTGGTCCAGACGGGGTTGTAGACCCGGGTGAAGTAGACGTCCAGCCGGCCCGCGCGCTCGGCCGTGAGGTGCGGCAGGAGGAAGGACATCTCCATCAGGCTGAGCGGGTAGTCGCCGGGCCAGGTAAGGTCGTTCCAGTGTTCGGGGTGCCTCGATGGCATCCTGATCGGTCTGGGGACGAACTTGTTCCACGCGTTGGGGTAGGTCCCTCCTGGCACGGCGATGGCCCCGAGCAGCGCATTCAACAGGAATAGGGCGCGCGTCACCTGCCACCCTCCCAGGTTCCCGGCAGCTGCGCTCCGCCAGCAGTGTGTCGAGAGCCTGGCACCGGCTGTGGCCACCAGCTCGGCGACGGCCTCTATCGTGCCTCTGGCCACCCCACTCTCGGCCTCTGCGAACTCGAAGGTGTAGCGGGCATATAGGTCGCGCAGGATCCTCTCGAAGTCGCCGAAGTCGCCCTCCGCCTCTCCGTGCACCTCCTCCAGATACTCGCGCCAGTTCCACCAGCGCTCCACGAAGCCGCGATCGTAGCTCCCGCTCTGGATCAGGTGGTTGGCCACGGCCAGGAGCACCGCCGCCTCCGAGCCGGGATAGCTCGCCAGCCAGTGGTCGGCGTGGGTGGCGGTGTTCGAGAGGCGGGTGTCGAACACCACGAGCTTCGCCCCCCGCTTCCTGCCCTCGATGACCCGCTGGGCGTGGGGGTTGAAGTAGTGACCCGCCTCGAGGTGGCTGCTGACTAGCAGTATCACCCTGGCGTTCTCGTGGTCCGGGCTCGGCCGGTCCATCCCCATCCAGAGGTGGTAGCCGGTGCGGGCGCCCGAGGAACAGATGTTGGTGTGCGAGTTGTGGCCATCCACACCCCAGGCGGCGAGCATGCGCTCGGTGAATCCGTCCTCGCCGGGCCGGCCCACATGGTACATGATCTCGCGGTGCCTTCCCTCGTCGAGAGCCGCCCGGATCCGCCCCGCGATCTCGTCGAGCACCTCGTCCCACTCGACCCGCTCCCAGCGACCGTCGCCACGCTCGCCAACTCGCCTAAGCGGGTGGAGGATTCGGTCCGGATCGGCGATCTGAGTAACTGTGGCGGGGCCCTTGGCGCAGTTCCTACCCCGCGATCCGGGGTGCTCGGGATTCCCCTCGAACTTGCGCACTTCGAGGCTGTCGCGATCCACGTAGGCGAGCAGGCCGCACGCCGACTCGCAGTTGAAGCAGGTAGTGGGCACCAGCGAGTAGCGACGCTCGACCCGCTCGGGCCAGCTCTTCGAGTCAAGCTCGGTCCAGTCGCCCCAGCGCTCCCTCGGGGGATAGGCGGCAAGCTCGCCGCCGCTCGCGCCAGGGTGGAAGGTCTCGCCGCGCTTCTCCACCTCGGGCCTCGCAGCCGAGACCCGTCGGCCGCACTCGCACTTGCCCGCCCTGCGAGTCACGAGATCGGCACCGACTGCCCGGCCTGCACATAGGCGTGCTCGTACGCCAGCAGCCCGAGGAGCGCCACTGGCACGACCGGCCATCCGACCCAGGTGCCCACCGTCCCCGCGAGCGCACCCAGGAGGCCGACCGCAAAGAAGCGCCGATAGCTGCCGCGCGTCATCTCGCGCTCGGCGAGGCGGGCGTGGGAGGTTGGCGCAGGCATCAGGACCTCGCCGGCGATAAGCGCCGCGTGCGCCACACTCGAGACCGCGAGGACCACGAACGCCGCTCGGAGGGCGTCGGGAGGAGCTCCCACGAGGGCGGCTGCAATCGCGGTGGTGCCCCCGCCCGCCACTCCCGCCTGAACCGCGAAGTGCGCCGGGAGGAGGGGGCTCTGCCACAGGTCGCGGGCCTTGGCCTGCCCGAAGAGGAAGGCAGTGTAGACGGCCGTCAGGAGCGCGAGTACGCCGCCCGTCCACCCGATCCACAACGGTACCGCGCCGACGTGAAGCGCAATCCCGAGGTGCGCCCCGAGAATGGCGCCGAAGGCACCGATCACGAACCCTCCCCGCACCAGCCAGCTCCGCCACTGCGGCCGCAGGAAGATGAGGTGGAAGCGACCTGGGTGCTCCAGGTCCCAGATCAGGATCGCGCCGGTAAGGGCGAGGAAGGTCCCGGCCAGGAGGGGGGCGCCCAGCGTCCAGAGGGGGCTGTCGGTGGCGAGGACGCCCATCGCCACGAGGAGGAGCGGCACGAGGTACGTTCCGGCCGCGATCGACTTGGTCCAGGTGTAGAGGGAGACGCGGAAGTCCCACGGGCGGTTGTGGGGAATGTCGTAGCTGAGCACGGCGGCGGCCGAGGAGCTCCAGCCGTCCAGAGCAGCCGGGCCGCCTCCGGGGTCCCGATCGCCCTGCTCGCTCCACATGTAGATGCCCCCGGGTGGACGCCTGGCGGCGAGCGGGTCCAGCGTCGCCTCGTCCGCGCCCTTGTAGTACAGCTGCGGGCGGGTGCCCTTCTCGGGTCGGCGCACCGCCACTGCGTCGCGACCCACGATCTCGGCGACTCTCGAGGAAGGGTCGGCCAGGTCGCCCACCAGCAGCGCCTCGGTCGGGCAGACGACCACGCAGGCGGGCTCGAGGCCGATGTCGAGGCGGTGGGCGCAGAAGTTGCACTTCTCGGCCGAGTGGTCGGCGGGGTTGATGAAGATCGCGTCGTAGGGACAGGCGGCGATGCACGCCTTGCAGCCGATGCAGACGCTCTTGTCGAAGTCCACGATCCCGTCCGCCCGCTCGAACATCGCCGCCGTCGGGCAGGCCTCCACGCAGGGCGGGTCCGCGCACTGGTTGCAGCGCGTGACCTGAAAGGAGCGCTGAGCACTCGGGAAGATCCCGGTGTCGACGTACTTGACGTAGGTGCGCGTCACGGAGAGCGGCACCTCGTTCTCGGACTTGCACGCGGTGGTGCAGGCGTGGCACCCGATGCACCGGGTCTGGTCAACCACCTTGGCCCACCGGCGTGGGCTGGCGCCATTCGCCTCGGACGAAGCTGTCTCGGTCAGTGCCATCCCTTCACAATAGGCCAATTGGCCTCCCCTTGCAGCGGGTGGCCCGATCCGGTGTCGGCTTTGCGCGGCCGAAGGTCGTGGCGTACGCTATCTAGCAGCCCGTGGACAAACCTCCCCCGGCAGGAGGCGCGCTGCATCCGCGCTGGACCGCTTCGCTCTGCGTTGCTTCTTGCACGAATAGCGCTGCTATTCGCGCTGCGAAGCGCCTTGCCAGCCCAGCGCAGCGCCCCTCTCGGTACTCGGGCGAGGTTACCCACGGGCTGCTAGACCGATTCACTCACCCGCTCAAGGAGGCGACCCACCCGATGTTATGCAAGGACCAACCCAGACTGAGAGAATGCACGCTCCTGGCGCTTCGCGTCGTGGCAGGCGCCATGTTCCTGATGCACGGCGCCGGGAAGCTCTTCGGCGAATCGTCCGCGGAGGTCGCCAGCCTGCTGTGGGTTGCCGGTGTGCTGGAGTTCGTCGGCGGAGCGCTGGTGGCGGCCGGGCTCTGGACGAGACCGGTGGCCTTCCTCATCTCGGGACAGATGGCTGTCGCCTACTTCAAGGCCCACGCACCCAGGGGCTTCTCGCCGCTCGAGAATGGCGGCGAGCTGGCGGTCCTGTACTGCTTCCTCTGGCTCTTCCTGTTCGCGAACGGCGCCGGGCAGTACTCGCTCGACGGGTGGTTGGCGTGCAGGAGGTCGGAGAGCGAAGCGGGGTAGCGTCGCCGCCGCGTCGCCGCTCAGCAGTGCTCCTCGAAGGCCGCCTGGAGGTCGGTGGCGATCGCGGGGGCGGAGCGTCCTTCGATCTGATGTCGCTCGAGCATGAAGACGATATCTCCGTCCTTCAGCAGGGCGATCGAAGGCGACGAGGGGGGATAGCCCACTAGGTGCCTGCGCGCTGCGGCCGTGGCCTCAATGTCCTGCCCTGCGAAGACCGTCACTTTGTGATCCGGCTGCTTCCCGCCCTCCAGCGCCAACGACACTGCGGGCCGGAAGATCCCGGCGGCGCAGCCGCAGACGGAGTTGACGGCCATCAGGACCGTGCCGTCCATGGCGTCCATCGCCTGTTCGACCTGCTCCGAGTCGCGCAGCTCCTGGAATCCTTCGCGAACCAGCTCGTGGCGCATCGGCGCGACCATCATCTCGGGGTAGGGCATCTGGGCTCGGCGAACTCCGTCTGATCGACAATCGAATGGTGGGAAATGGGCAGCGACAATTCTAATCTGGGACGGTGCGACGCAACAAGAGGTGCCGGGCTAGGTTCTGGCGGAGCCGGGCCCGCCAACAGCTGCTTTGTCTGCGGCCCCGACAACCCGATCGGCCTTCACCTTCACTTCCGCCTAGATGACGACGGGCGATGCGTGGCCGATTTCTCGCCCACCGAGCACCACGTCGGGTATCCGGGAGTGGTCCACGGGGGCATCATCTACAGTGCGCTCGACGACTCGATGGCCAACTGGCTGTACCTGCGGGGTGCACGCGCCTACACTGCCCGTTCGAGCGTGCGCTACCGGGCTACGGTGGCCCCGGGCGAAGCTCTGCGCCTGGAGGGCCGCGCAGTCAGCCGCAGGGGCAGGGTAGTCGAGATGGCGGGGGTGGCCTCGAGGGCGTCGGACGGAGAACTGATGGCCGAGGCCACTGCGACCTTCGTGGTAGTCGAGGGCCGCGATAGGATTCGGGAAGTGTGAAGTCGAGGCCGCCGGACAGAGTCACTCGGTGCTTGTCCGTACGGCCATGCCTTCGGTGGCGAACTGGATGCCGGTAACGACGA
This sequence comes from Gemmatimonadota bacterium, assembly GCA_026706635.1. Lineage (GTDB taxonomy): Bacteria > Gemmatimonadota > Gemmatimonadetes > Longimicrobiales > Gaopeijiaceae > Bin94. Next base: position 53,232 of record JAPOYJ010000025.1, read on the forward strand.
GGTGCTGCCCGGGCTCGAGGCCGCCGGTTAGGTAGACGGTGTCGTCGGTGCGCTGCAGCACGCGGACGGGCACGATCGTGACCTCGTTGCTGCCGCTAAGGGCCCACACCTCGTTGCCCGTGCGCAGCGCGGCCCGCGGGACCGTGAAGTAGCGCTCGGGCGCGGCTCCGTCGATCTGCACGTCGACGAACTGGCCGACCAGGAGCGGGGGGGCCGTGCGAGGGTCGTCGGAAGCGACCCGCTCTTCGCCCACGGGCGCGCCGCCAGCCATCGGGTTCGGGATCCGGATCACGACGTCGATCGTCCGGGTCTGCTCGTCGAGCGCGGCTTCGGCGCGGTCCACGTAGCCGTCCCATCGGTAGCGCGTGTCCCCGTGCCGGGTCGAGACCGAAGCGGGAACCGCGGTGCTCGCGTCACCGGCGGCGAGCTCCCAGAGCCCCGGGATCAGCGCCGCGTCCAGGTCCGACAGCGGCACCACCACCTCGACCGCGTCGTCGGCGTACAGTCGGCCCACGCTCTGTCCGGCCCCGATGATCTGACCCAGATCTACCGACTCGAAGCGCACGATGCCGCTGAAGGGCGCGGTCACCTCGGTGCGCGCCAGGGCGAGCTCGGCGTCCGCGAGCCCGGCGCTGTCGCGGGCGAGCGCGGCCCGGGCGGCGCGCAGCTGGGGCTCGAACAGCGTGAGCGGACTGGCCTGCTCCCCTGCCTCGCCCCACTGGCGCCGGTAGCCTTCGTACTCCTCGCGCGCGATCCGCGCCTCCTCTTCGGCCTGCAGGAGCGCGACCTCCTGCGCGGCCACATTGGCGCTCGCCTGCTGCACGCGGTTGCGGTAGTCGGCATCGTCAATCCGGAAGAGAAGCTGGCCCGGGGCCACCCGCCCGCCGCTCTGGAAGGACGAGGCCACCCACGCGACCTTCCCGTTGATCTGGGCGGCCACGTCGATCTCGGCGCGCGGCCGGACGGTTCCGGCCCCGTAGACCGGGATCGCGCCCTCGCTGGCCTGGGCCGGCACCGTGGTCACGAAGGGTACCCGCGACGGCGGTTCCCTGAGCGGAGGTTCCGGCCTCAGCAGGATCATGACCATCGCTATGACGACGGCGGCTCCGATAATCCACACCGGGAGCAGTCGGCTGCGCAAAGCACTCATCGAGGTTTCGTTCCCTTCGGAGGGTTGTCGTTGCCCGCATCCGGCCCCGGCGCGGACGCCGTGCGTCCATCAAGCACGTCGGCGGCGATCCTACGCATAGTGCGAGTGATGGTTGTCGTCAAGTCAACGCTCTCAAAGCAGCCTCACAGGCCGTCGACAGGTCCCACTCGGAGCGCGGTTTCCTGCAAATGTTGGCCAGCGCTGGCGGTCGCGTCAAGGCTGTCCTCGCCGCATCCAGGTCTCGAAGAGACCATCCCCGGATGCGCTGACCGGCGCACCCCGAAGGCGACCTGAGAGCACGGCCGATCCCCTTCTCCCGCTCGCTCGCTTCGTCAGCGTCGCTCGCAGCCCCTCTCCACCGCTTGTTAGGCGAGAGGAAAAACCACATCATACACCATCAACCCCAAGAACCAACCGTCCGCGGAAGCGGGGTGGCCTCAGGGAGGAGCCGTGGTCCGCGTTGCCGCACCTTCGATCGGCGTCCTCGCCGTCGTTGGCCCGCTTGCCATCGGGTGCACCTCGGGCCACCCGCGCCATCCGGTCGGAGCCGAGGCAGCCGCCCCCAATGCCGAACGGTGGGTGCTGAATGCGGCCGCCAGCGACAGCCTGGCCCCGGAGCTCCCGGCGAGCGCACCGAGGTCCGTGCGCAATGCGGTCCGCGAGCTGATGGATAACCGCCCCCAGCAGGTCGTCGTTCAGCTCGATGGAACCGAGCTTCGGATCGACTTGCATCCAGAAACCAACGTGGGACGGGTTATGAGCCTCCATTGCACCCAATACGCAGAGAGGTTCCGGCTGGCCAGCGGCCGGCTGTACCTTGATCATCGCCTCACCTGCGGACAATTCCAGTTCGAGGTCGTGCTGGTGTTCGAGCGGGAGTACGACGGGCTGGATGAACCTTCCGCTCCCCTGTCCCCTTCCGCTGGGTGGATGAGTCCGAAGTGACCGGCCACCCTGCCGGACCGATCGCGTTCATGGCCCGCAACGGCGTGGCCGCGAACGTTCTGATGCTCTTCCTGGTCCTGGCCGGCCTTGCGGCGGCGCGGAATCTGGTTCAGGAGGTCCTCCCCGACCTGTCGCTGGACCAGGTTCAGGTCCTCGTCGTCTACCCCGGCGCCATCCCCGGCGAGATCGAGGAGTCGGTCGTCGGGCAGGTCGAGGAGCGGATCCGGGGGGTGGAGGGGCTGGACCAGCTGGAGGCGACCGCTTCCGAGGGCTTCGGGTCGGTTGTGGCTCACTTCAGGGCGGGCACGGATCTCGACCGCGCGATGAACGAGGTCAAGGCCGAGGTCGACCGCATCGCTCTGCCCGCCGAGGCGGAGCGACCCCAGGTGCGGGAGGTCACGAGCCGGCAGAACGTCATCCGCCTGCTGGTTCACGGGAACGTCCCAGAGCGCACCCTCAAGGAGTGGGCGTACGACATCGAGGAGGGGATCTCGGCGCTGCCCGAGGTGTCGCTGGCCGAAGTGAGCGGCGCCCGACCCTACGAGCTCTCGATCGAGGTGCCGGGGAGTCGGCTCCGGGCTCTCGGCCTCACACTCGAGGACGTCGCGTTCGCGGTGCGGCAGGGCTCGCTGGAGCTGTCGGCGGGCAGGCTGTCGACCGGCGACGAGGAGATCCTCGTCCGGACCCTGGGCCGAAACTACGACCAGGGCGACTTCGAGGAGATCATCGTCCTGACCCGCACCGACGGGACCGCGGTCCGCCTGGGGGAGATCGCAACGGTGCGCGACGGGTTTGCGGACACCGACCTCAGCCTGCGCTTCAACGGCCAGCCCGCGGTGGCCGTCGACGTGTACCGCTCCTCTAACGAGAAGGTCTTGGAGATCGCCGAGGCGGTGAGGGAACACCTCGACAGCGAGGTTCTCCCCGCCCTTCCCGCCGGAATCGGCGTCGAGATCTGGAAGGACGACTCGGTGGAGGTGTCGGGCCGGCTCGGCCTGATGATCGAGAACGCGCTCCTGGGTCTGGCGCTCGTGCTCGCGGTGCTCACCCTCTTCCTGGAAGTGCGGCTGGCGGCGTGGGTGGCCACCGGCCTGGCGGTCTCCTTCCTCGGGACCTTCCTCTTCATGGAATGGCTCGGCCTCTCCGTCAACATGTTCTCGCTGATGGCGCTCGTCCTCGCGCTGGGGATCGTGGTGGACGACGCGATTGTGGTGGGAGAGAGCGTCTTCTCCGAACGGGAGCGGGGTGTGCGCGGGCTGGCCGCGGCGATCCGGGGGACCCGGCGGGTCAGCGCGCCCGTCATCTTCTCGGTGCTCACCACGGTGACGGCCTTCGCCGCCCTCCTGCCCCTTCCCGGCCCGCAGGGGCAGCTCGGTCGCCCGATCCCGATGGTGGTGATCATCGTCCTGCTCATCTCCCTGGTCGAGTCGCTCCTGGTGCTGCCGAACCACCTGTCGCACCTGCCCGCTCCGGCCGCTGGCGGCGAGGGTCGGCTCTCAGGGCGGCTCGCCCGCATCCGGGGGCAGGTGGACATCCTGCTCAGGCGTATGGTGAACGGCCCGCTCGACCGCGGGCTGCGCCTGGCGGTACGCCGGCCCGGCGTTGTGCTCGCTTCGGCCGCCGGACTGACCGTCATCACCCTGGCGGCGGTCCGCACGGGGGTGGTGCCCAATCAGTTCCTGACGCCCATCGAGGGCGAGGTCGTCTTCGCCAACCTCGAGATGCCCGTTGGCACGCCGGCGGAGCGTACATCGGCGGTTGCGCGGCAGATCGAGGCGGCAGGGCATCGCGCGGTGGAGCGCCTCTCGCGGGAGCAGGATCCCGATGCGGACCCCCTGGAGGCCGCGGTCGCGGTGACCGTGGGCCGTCAGGCGGCGCTCTTCGACCCGCTCGGAGGCAACGCCACGGAGGCGGCCCGCGGCCACCTGGGCGCCGTCCAGTTCAAGCTCGAGGGCTGGGAGCGCCACGACATCGCCTCGTCCACCTTCGAGAGGGCGTGGCGCGACGAGGTCGGGGCGCTGCCGGGCGTCAGATCGCTGACAATCTCCTCGAACCTGATCACCCTCGGGCTCCCCGTCCACTTCAACCTCTCGCACCCGGACCCTGAACGGCTCGCCGCGATCGCCGACGAATTCGTCGGCGAGCTTAGCCTCATCGACGGCGTCTTCGACGTGCGCAGCAACCTCGACCAGGGGGCCCGCGAGCTGCAGCTGGAGCTGAAGCCGGCGGGGCGCACCCTGAATCTCACCGTCGGACACTTCGCGTCGCAGCTCCGCTCCGCCTTCTTCGGCGCCGAGGTGATCCGTGTGCAGCGCGGGCGCGAGGACGTGGGCGTCTTCGTGCGCCTGCCCGAGGAGGAGCGCAACTCCGCCGACGACGTGGAGCGCTATCTGGTGCGCACCCCCGCGGGCGAGGTTCCGCTGGGGCAGGTGGCTTCGGCCGACTTCGCGCGTTCCGCGGCCACCATCCACCGCATGGACGGACGCCGCGCCGTCACGGTCACTGCGGACGTGGATGCGGCGATCGCGACCGGCCAGCAGGTCAACCGGACCCTCGACGAAGGCATCCTCGCCCGCCTTTCGGCCGAGGACGGCCTCTTCGAGCACACGTACGGCGGCCAGCGCGAACAGCAGGAGCAGGCCAACGCGGATCTGCGCCGCTCGCTCTTCCTGGCGATCCTCGTCATGTACGCCCTGATGGCGATTCCCTTCGGATCCTACGTCCAGCCCCTGATCATCCTGGCCGCGGTTCCCCTTGGAGCGATCGGAGCGGTCGCCGGACATATGCTCCTCGGGCTGAGCCTGAGCATCTGGTCGATGTACGGGCTCGTCGGGGTGAGCGGCGTGGTCGTCAACGACTCGCTTATGATGATCAAGTTCGTGAACGACCTGAGGGCGTCGGGAATGCCGGTCCGCGAGGCGATCGTCACAGGGGCGAAGGACCGCTTCCGGGCCATCCTGCTGACCTCGGTGACGACGTTCGTGGGGGTGGCGCCGCTGGTCTTCGAGACCAGCACGCACGCTCAGCACCTGGTGCCGCTCGCCGCCTCGGTCGGGTTCGGGGTGCTTGTCGCCACGGTGCTTCTGATGCTGGTGGTGCCAGCGCTCCTGGCCGCGCACGCTGCGCTCATGGGCGGAAGGGGAGAGGTACCATGAGGCCAGGGCTGCCGCAGTCCGTGGGCAGGCCCGGACGAGCAACGCAGAGCGGAGCCGAACCCCTGGGCACGGGCATTGTAAACTATGGATTACATATTGTAAAGTACGGATTACATTTTGGAAGGGCGAGCTAAGCGCTCCAGCGCGGATGCAGCGCTGCTCGAATGCCGTGGGAGCCTGTCCTCGGGCTGCCGCAGTCCGTGGGCAGTCTCGCGCGAGCACCGAGAGCGGCGAAGCGCTCCGCTGGCAAGGCGCGACGAAGGGC
>JAPOYJ010000017.1 GCA_026706635.1 Gemmatimonadota bacterium
AACACTTACCGCCTCACGTCGCTCCCGCTCCCAGGTCGATCATGAATAAGGCGGGATCAGTAGTTCCTTGGACGCCGACGTCGTTGCAGTAGTTAGTCCAATCTTACCTGGACTGGAAAATCGCCTTCGCGATGCCATCGGTCACCTTTCGAACACTCAGCAGATGTCTGTTGCGATAATCCTCGATACGCCGGGCGGAGTCGTCGAGATTGTCGAGCGAATGGTGACCACAGTTCGTTTTCGCTACGACGAGGTAACGGTGATTGTTCCCGACAGGGCAATGTCCGCCGGTACGATTTTTGCGCTCAGTGCAGATCGTATAATGATGGACCACTTGTCTTGCTTGGGACCGATTGATCCACAGATTGAACGTGATGACAAGCTTGTTCCAGCCTTATCCTACCTGAATCAATTCGAGCGCCTCAACGCCAAGGCCGCAAACGGGCAACTTACGACAGCGGAATACGCGCTGCTCGACAAACTCGATCTCGGCGAGTTGTACCAGTTCGAACAGGCACGAGAGTTGGCCGTTGAACTTCTTATCAAGTGGCTATCCAGATATAAGTTCAAGGACTGGACAGTTACCGAGACACAAGAGATTGCTGTGACGGAGGAAATGAAGGAAGGGCGCGCAGAAGAAATTGCGGCACTGTTGAATGACCCCGAGCGCTGGCATTCTCATGGTCGGGCAATTGATATCAGGACATTGCAACAAGAAGTTGGGTTGCAAATCGATAATCTCGAAGAGGATGTGGACCTACACAGGCACGTCAGGAGCTACTTTGGCCTCCTGAAAGACTATATGCTCAGAGAGAAACTGTTTTCGTTCGTCCATACCAAGGGGTACTTCTAGCATGGTTAAGCCGTCGCGCACACACCGAGAACAACTGCTTGCACGTAATAGTCGGGTCGACCGTGGGGTCGTGACGGCTTATCGGAAACTACGGGGCGAACTCAAACAGCTTGGGGTTGAGAAGAAGGCTCAGTATAGTCTGGAGCCTCCGCTCGGCCGTAAGCCGACGGCATGCCACAACCGCACGAGACCCCACAGCGCACCGCTGTCGCGGGAATCGCGACCTTGATCTTCATTTTGGGGTCTTCGAGAGAAACGACCAGGCGCGCCGGTTCCGGACTCTTGCCAATGCTCACGAAGCCCCTGAGAAAAGGAGGAACCCACGAAGAAACAGCCATCCTATCGCGGCCAACGAGGCGACGGGCCTGGTCAAGCCGGGTCGGGGCGTGCTTCACGGTCCACCGCGAGTCCAGGCTCGTCGAACACTCGGTGGAGACGATGGTGGTCCACCGGATCGCGGGCACCGGGCTCGCCCTTGCCACCCGCTGGACGATCCGGTGATCCCGCACCCGAGGTCAAAGCGTCTCCGCGATGGCCTGGAGCCGATCCGCCTGGTCCTTGATCCACCTCGCGGCATCCAGCCATCCGTCCTGGTCGTCTCGATCCCACGCCCGCCCGACCGTGATGCTTCTACCCTCCCTGCTCCGCGACTCCTCGTTCCCGTCGAATTCCTGGTCGCCCATCAGCTCCCGGATCTTCCTTGAGTGCCGGAGCATGCGACCGGCTCGGCTGGGCGTATCCTGGTACTCGGACGCCCTCAGGTAGAGTCCCATCCTCTCTTCAGTGAGACTCACACCGATCATGTCACCCGCTTCGTTGAGCGACCTCGTCCAACGATTCCAACTGCGCCACTCCTCGGACTGACCAGGCAGGCCTCCCGTCTCCTCCTTGAGAAACGCCCAGAATGCCGCAGTCGTATCCGGCTCTTTCGGAAACTCGACCTCGACAAGGAGACCGCACCGGTTCCCCATGTCTCGACACCACGCGGCACTCGCCGGGTAGTCCCGTCGATACGGATACATCACGTACGAATCGTGCCCCGGCACACCCCGCATGGTGAGAGTCCCGGCCTTGCTCCCGGGTGGATACTGACTGGCTGGCTGCAGGTTCGACGAGACCGCGTCGCCCGTCAGTCGGTCAACGTTCATCGGATCCCGGGTGAGGAGCGCACCGGCGACGTTGAGCACCATCTGACTGGCAGCCTGCTCCTCATGCCAGTCGCCTCCCTCGATGCGCCATTTCATCCGCCAGCTCTCCGCCCGTGGTCCGTGCGCGCCCGCGTCGGGATCCGACCACGACCAGAGTCTGAGCGCCGAGTCCGCGAGATCTTCGGCACGCCGCTCGAGCGCCGCTTCATTCCAGGCCTCCTCCTCGGCTATGCGCCTGGTCAACCCGACTCCGCTGCGTTCCATGATCGGCCGCTTCTCCTCGAACGGCTTCGCACCGAGTTCCGCATTGACGCCGCTCAGCGTGAGGTTCGCGAGTCGGTCGCGGTACCACCCGTGGATCCGCTCGGCGTCGTCTCCCAGTGCCAGCTTCCATTCGTCGGTCAGCTTCTGAGGGAGGACGTGCTCGACCGTGAGCTGGTCCCTCGCAGGAGAATCCCCGCGCTGCTCCGCCTCCATCATCGCGCATAGAACCGCCTTGGTAGCCCGGGTGGCGCCCGCCCCATAGGCCTTGCGGGTGCGGATCCCCTCCCGCACCGCCTCGTCGTCGGGCACCTCGACACGCGAGTTGCGGAACCTGCGGATCCTCCCGAGCCAGTACTCGGCGGGATCGTCGGCGTCCGTCGGAGTGGACCGGTGAGCCAGTTCCGCGAATGCCCTGTTCATCCCGGCCATGGGGCGGCCCGAAAGCCAGGACCGGGTAACCCAGGTCGCGATTCCTCGAAACACCTTGGCCAGCGTCGCGTCGGTCCACTCGACACCTCCGGTCGTCTCTGCTTCGTGAAGGAGACGAAGCGTCAGCGGTCGATGGATGTCGAGTCCCGTGGCCCGCAGATGACGGAGCTCACGCTCGACGTTCCTGTAGCGGTGAGGCTGGGTGGTGCCCGTGAGGACGCCGTAGTGTGCCGCGATGTCCGCCAGGTCGGAGCACAGGGACGAACGATCCTCAGCCTTGCGGTTCCGCATGGCCCACCGCCGCAGGTCCTCGTAGACGTACCGGACACCCCGCAGTACACCGGTCTTCCAACGGAGGAAGTCCCGAAGAAACGTGTCAATCCGATCTGTGGCGTACTCCGCCTCAAGCGACGCCTCTATCCGCTTCCAGTGGCGATCGTGGAGCTCCTGCTGTTCTCCCTCCGGCAGACCCATGAGAAGCCAGTTCTTGAGCTTCTCGCTCTCGGTCAGTGGGCGTCCCGTAGCGTTCAGGCTCTCGAAGATCTGCTGCGGATCATCGCCCTTCCCAACCCCGATGCTGACCACGCAAAGCCGCTCGAGGCCCGCGAGAAGCTGACCGACGTCTTTGTCCCGAACCAGCCTTCGCGCGATTCTCCACGCTTGGGCCACCGCGCCCGGCCCGTGCGGGTTGCCTTCGAGGCCGGACCGGTATTCCTCCTCGTCGCCGTCCTGCAACCGTAGCTTCCGGAACCTGTTGCGGGGCTTCTCCGGATTCGTGAGCCAGTCGTTCCTGATGGTCCGCGCCGTCCAATCCCCGGATTTCCCCTCGGGGCCGAGCTCCTCGGCGATGCAGGCGAGAAGGATGCTCACAGTCGTGAGCCTCTGCTGCCCGTCAACGACCCGGTGGACGGTAACGGGCTGCACCGCGCGAGATTCGCGGAAGGTCAGCATGGTACCACCGTAATGTGCGGCCTGGGATCCCTCCGGCGTCTTCGCCACGGTCAAGAGGTCCTCGACCAGTCTCTCGATGTCGGACTGGTCCCAGCAGTACCGGCGCTGCCAGCGGGGGACCACGTACTGCACCTGCGAGTTGAAAAGCTCCAGAAACGCGATGTGCTGAGTATCCAATGGTCTTCCTGTTCGTGGGTCATCCGGGGCGGCGGCGCGCCTCGCTCATGAGAACGAATACAGATACGGTCTCCGGCTCCATCTGGCCACTGGGGGGGACAGGAGGGCGAAGCGTCCGCCATACCCTGATCGCCTCTCGAACGCCCCTCCGAGCGAGCGCTGCACGCGCGACATACGCAGGACAGCACCGCACCACGACAGGACAGGAATGACAATCCGCGTTGTCATTATGTAATGCAGCGTTTACATTTTCCTGCGAACCCCTACCGGACCGGATCCGTGGTCCGCGTCGCCGGGATACCATCCGACGGCTGTATCAGAAGCCCCGCCGATGCTGTAGCCGGAGATCGGCACTGGTGGGGTAGTGCGGGTTTGACAGATACCCCGCGAGAAACTGCCGACTTCCGCTCCGGTCGGCGAACCACCTCAGCCACGTTCCAGTGCGCGCCTGGAGCACGTGCCGCTCGCGGCGAATGAAGGTGTACCCTTTCCGCCCTAACTCACCGTAGCTCCGGCTGGACGAACGTGCATCATTGCCGGTCGGTTCCCCCTTGGCATGCGGCGGGTGCGATGCGAGATCCGTGAGCGTGTTGAACAGCCCGTAGCCGTTCGCGCCGACCGATTCCCGGTAGCGGTCGCCCACATGATCTATGATCTCCATCAACCTCTGCCAGTCCCGCTCGCGGTCCTCCGGCAGCCCATTGGGCTTCTGGATTCCGAGAACAGACAGCACGATCGGACGAAACCGATCGAACGGAATCTCGACACCGAGCAACTTCCGCCGCTGTCGGCGAAGTTCTCCCATCGCCTTGCGGAATTTGACTTCCGTGACCTTACGTTCGATCATCTCGTCGATTCGGGACGCGTCGTGGGCCATTGCGATTCTCAGCGAATCGTGGTAATAGAGTTCGCCGTTTTCGCAGGAACACCGCATGACGCCAAGGCGAATGGAAAACGATCTGGCCCGGTTGTAGCTGTTGGTGACGCGCAAGAACGGCTCGTACAGGTCCGTCTTGCCCCTGCCGAAAGCCCAGTCCTCCTGTAGTACGGTCCCCGAATGTCGGAGATCGATCCTGCAGTAGCTGCCCGTCCGCGGCGCCTCGACCTCGGCCACCTCCCAATGGGCGGGTGCCGTCGTCGGAAACGCCTTGATGCAGCACTTCCGTGCGAGTTCCAGCGCCGATTGATTGTCAAGAACCCGATACCGGTCGCTAACGACCGAGAGAATCCTCCTCGAGTCCGCGTTCACGATGGCCTTGCTACCGGAAACCCGGTCAAGCCGACCGGGTTCCGTTTCCGCGAACACATCGACCTCGGCGACCGGAAACATGACAGCGTCCCATCCTGCCCGTCCGGAGTAGATCATCGGTGACTCCCCTCTGCTGTAGGGCCTGCGTGAGCACTGACCCGCGAATGGTCGCCGCGCAGCGTCGCTCCTGCAAGTAGGGTCGCGCGGTCCTGTCGTATCCCACTTCGCGGGAACCACATATGGGGGACACAACCATGGATACTGAGATTCTCAATCGGATCGGGCGTGTCACCCTGAAGGCCATGTGGAGACATTAGCTGGCGGAAATCACGCCCTGGTTGGCGCAGTCCGAGAATCCGAAACGCTCGAGGATGCTCTGGGAATGATCCAGAGCTGGTCGAGCGCACTCCTGACCAAACAGGGAGGCAAGGGCCCAATCGTCGTTGAAGGAGGGGCAGGCAGCCTTGTTCTCCTCCTCACCTTCGGAGGCCACGATGGTCATCGGTGGCCCACCGCTGGTGAGCTGGACCATGTCACCAAGCAGTAACACTTGATTCCCCATCCTGTTTCTCCTTGGCTATTGGGGGTGCTTCGGACTTTGATCAGAACGTAGCAGCTTCGGGCAAAAGACTCAAGCACTGTGGGTTGGTGAAGGAGGTCCAGAAGATCCAGGTCCGCATTGATCACGACCTTGCCGTCGATCGCGGTCATCTCGCTGAGCTTGTGGTGAATGATCATGGTGATCTCACCCCCCCACCACCCCCATCCAGCACACCACCCCCACGTCCTCCGCCGTAATCTCCTCCTTCTCCGGCGCCTTCTCCACCTTCCGCAGCCCGAACATCCTCACGATATCCACGATCCTCTTCGCCGCCCCCGTCCGTGTGATCTTCTCACCGTCGAGCAACCGCTTGACCTCACCCAGCGCCCGCCGCACGGGCTGACTCCGTCCCACACTGAGCGCCTCATACGCGTCGCCGCCCCCCACCGGAACCGCAATCGTGGGATCGGCGAGCAGCTCGAGCGCCCATCGCTGGAGGGCACCGAGCGACTCCGACTTCGGCGTCAGCGCCTCCTCGTTATGCTCCTCCACAATCGACTCGACCGCCTTCGCCCACGCCGCCTCCAGGTCGATCAGCGGTTCGTCTACTCCGGGGACATACCCCGGGTCGATGCGTCGGAGTATGGTCGCCGGCTCGCGAACGACACCGTCGGCGTCCACGTACCGCCAATAGCGCTCGCCCTTCGCACGGCATGCGAAGAAGACACCCGGCGGCCCGGAAGAGGGGGCATCCGGGCCCTGCCGGAACGCCGCCCCGATCCCCCATGGCAGATTCCTCAGCTCATCGCCGCGCCCCTCCTCCAATTCGCGCCTCAGGTCCGCCCGCAGGGCCTCGCCCGAGAACCCGTAGGCCCCACCAGCCTCGTCGTCTTCGTCCAGTATCGTCTCATCTCCGTCGGCCATCCGCTGCGCATACGCCCGCGCCTCCTGTTCCATGTTGTCGACGACCTCGACCTCCATGCCGTAGGGTCGGGCGGCCACGATCTTGCGCCGTATCGCGATTTCCAGCTTGAGGATCTCCTCCAGGTCACCGGCTTCCGGCAGCATGGTGGTCAGGGACACCTCGTCGTGCGGGCTCTTCAGACGGATGACCCGACCGTAGCGCTGGACCATCCGCTGGGGGTTCCAGGGCATATCGTAGCTGATCACGGCACCCGCCTGCTGGAGGTTCTGTCCCTCGGAGAGAACATCGTTGCTGAGCAACAGGTCTACCTGGCCGTCCGCGGGCGTGTAGCCTGGCTCGACCACCGTGTCGGGGCAGAAGCGGGACAGGAGGGCCGTGCGCTGGTCGGTCGTGGTGTCAGCGCCGATCACGGTCACGCGCTCGCGGCCGGCGACCAGCTCTGGCAGTTGCTCGTCGAGGTATTCCACCGTGTCGGCGAAGGTGCTGAAGACCACGATCTTCTTGGACGGCGACTCCTCCAGCACCCGCCGGAGAAGCTTCAGCTTGGGATCGTGGTCTGCGTCGAGCTTTTCCAGCCGTTCCTCGATCTCCTGAAGCAGAACCCGGTCATGCTCGACATCGTCACGGAAAACCGGAACGTAGTCGCCCACCGGCTCCTGCCCCGCCTCCTCTTCCAACCGGTCTTCGAGCCACTGGGCCGCAGCGGTTTCGTCGAGTTCGGCCTTGGCCGCTTCCTTGAGCGCCGCTCGGCTCAGCACATACCCTGAATCCCAGGCTTCGAGGAAGGCGTGGTGCGCCGCAAGGATCCGTCTGATGGTCAGCAGGCACGCGTACCAGCAGGACTCGAACCGCTTCAGAATCCCGGACTGGAGCAAGGCACTCAGGGTCGCTTCCCGGAACTCTTCCGCCGTGCCACGGTGATAGTGGCTGGGCCGGTACCGCGCCATCTTCAGGGCACTCACCCTGCTTGTGATTTCTTTCACAAGGTCTGGATACGCGTCGTCGAGGTCGTAGCGCTCGGTGGTCAGGTGCGGCGTGGGGAATGTGACCGGCGTGCCGTCGGGAAAGGTCGCCCCCGGATACCGCGACTCGATGAAGCGGCGATCGCGCCGGACGCTGACCATGTCGGCGAGCGGGAACAAGACATCCGGGTTGAGGTTCTCCGGATCGCGCTCGTTGGCCCCGGCATTCAGGAAGAGGTGGCGCAGCGACGAGATACCGTTGGGAGCGAAGGCCTGGTCGTGGCGGGCAAAGGCCATGACCATGTGGTAGAGATCCCACAAGCCGTTGTTGATCGGGGTCGCGGTCAGAAGAAGCAGGTCCTTTTCCTGGCCACCCAGCAACCGCGACATCGCGCCGTACCACGTCGTTCCGGGACTCCGCAGCGCGTGTGCCTCGTCGAAGATGACCAGCCGATAGGCGTCCTTGTCGTTCGACAGAACTCGGCGGCGACTGACGACTTCAGGATTCGCAAGCTGCTCGTCGCTCGCAAACCCGTGATAGCTGATGACCTGGGCGGGAAGCCGCGTCTGGTCGAGCCGGGACTTCCATTGGTCCACGAGTTGGGCCGGTACGACGACAAGTGCGTGCTGCCCGCGGCGGACCGCGTACTCCTCGACGAACGCCATGCCGATTTCGGTCTTGCCGGTGCCGACCCCGTCGGCGTAGACGACACCACGGTGTCGATTGACGATGCTGAGGGCACGTCGGAAACCGTCCTCCTGGAAGGGAGCCAGATTCACGGACTCCGAGTGAGTCTCGTCCTGCTCCAGTTCGTCCTCGAAGAGCTCCAGAAGGGCACGCAGATAGACCGTTCGGGGATCGAGGAGGCCGACATCGGGGAAGAGGAGGTCGTAGAGATCGTCCTTGTAGTCCCTGGAATCGTCCCACAGGGCGTCGAACCACTCGACAGCCCGCTTCGCCACGTCGGGATGATAGTGAACGAGTCCGAGTTCCAGATTCTGCCACATTCCGGCTGCGGTCAGGTTCGCGGAAGTCACAAGCGCCGCGCGGGCGTCCTTGTGGTCGCCGAAAAGGTAGGCTTTCCCGTGCAGGAACTTCTTGATGTACCGGCGGACCTGGACGTTCGGCCGGTCCAGCCAGTCCTTGATCGCGAGCAGGTTCATGAGCGCGCGACTCTCGGGGAAGCGCGAGAGGTCGCGTTCCTTGCGGAGGGCCACGAGGGTTCGCTCGAACAGCGTGGACGGGAACTCTCCGCCGAGACCGGCGCTCGGGGCCGCGCCGATCAGTAGCCGGGTCGTCCGATCCTCGGTGACGGAATCGGCAAGGTGACGGAGGCCGCCCAGGTTGACGTAGCCGGTGGCGACCAACAGGTCGTGCTGATAGGGGATGTCCTTGGCGAGGTAGACGAGCCCGTCGCCGTGGCCCGAGTCGGGGTGGAGGTTGTCGAGGAGGGACGGGCGTCCGGCCATGGTCAGGTGAGTTGCTCCAGGCGGTCGAGGAGGGCTGATCGGTAGGCCGGGGTGACGGCGCTTTCGGTGAAGTCCCTGAAAATCACACCGAGGTCCGCTCTCGTCAGGTTCCATGCGCGGGCGACGCGGGCGTCGATTTCGACGCGGAGGCGTGTTCGCTCGGTGGGGGGTACTGGGCCGTACTCTACTCCGGTGGCAGAGGCGAAGTCGGCGAATCGGTCGTCCACGGCGGAAAGGCGGGCTGCCGCGCGCGCAACAGCATCGAAGTCTGTGTCGTCGGGATCGGGTAGGTAAAGACCTTCGAGGAGAAAGAAGTTAGCGTGGATCTCGATGAACCTCCGGGCTTGCCAGTCGAAAGACAGGCTGTTCATGAATCCCAAGCAGCCGGCCTGAGAGGTGGGGTCACCACTGAGGAACGTCAGGTAAGGCGCTGTGTTGGTGAGTAAGACCCCCGGTGGAATCAAACACGCGATGATCGTCCGCGGATCGGTTCCTCGCGCCACATCGTGAAAGGCAACTCGGGCGCGTCCTAGTTCGAGCCGGACTCCCCGGCGGCGGGTGGCGACATCGTAGTCTCGCGCAAGTAGGGATCGGAGGCCTGGCCGTGACTTACGAATCTTCTTTAGTAGAGGCTGGGTGACCGGACAGGCCCGTTCCCCTGTGCCATGGGGATCATACTGACCGAAACTCTCGCCTTTCCAAAGGGGCTCGCCATCAGATTGGTCCCGCCAGAACCGCTTGTCGTTGGTCTCGTCAAGCTCGCGGACGCCAAAGCAAGGCCAACGGCCTCCCGCGCCATAGGGGAACCGGAAGCCCTGTCGGAGCCGGGCCAGCAAATCAGCCTCGTCCTGAGACCGCAATAGCGGTGTCTCTAACCCTGACCCGAGAGCGGATGGACCGATACGAACACCTGCTCGGGACGCCTGAACCCGCCATTCCTTCGCTGACGCAGCGGTCCCCAACACCTCTACGCGATGATCGGGCTTAGGACGTGTTCCTTCCGCAGTCACTAGAGCGATGGTATACTTTGGGGTAACGTCGGCAAAGGCCCACGCCTTAGTGTTGACCAGAAAGTCGATTCGATGCGTTGTCGATGTCGAGTATAGCCATTCACGAAACCCCTGTGACCCCTTGGCGTTGAAGGCTGTGCGAGGCAAGACTACGCCCACAAACCCCGAGTCACGTATGACCTGTTGCCATCGCTGGCAAAAGTACTTGTACAGATCGGGATCGCTGCCCATGGACTTGTAGTCTCCAGTGGCCAACGCTGCGCGCGCGATTCTAGCGTCGGCCTGTTGATCTCGTAGGATTTGGGGCAGCTCTGGTCGTTGCGCGACCAGCTCCGAGATTACGGCATCGCGCTGCTTTTCCGATATGCTGTTTAGCCCTGGTCGGTACATTCCATAGAAAGAGAGTTCTTCGACGGTAATCTCTTCCCAGGGAGGATTCCCAACCACGACATCAAACCCCGGTCGTTTGCGGGAAAACACCTGTGGAAATGCCAACGGCCAATGCAGGAATCTATGCTTGGCTGCCAGCTCCTGCGCACGCGGTTTCAGGTTCTTCCTGTCATCATCCATTCCCTCTATCACGGCCGCACCGTAAAGTGCTACGTGCTGACGAGATTCGGAGAGCCCGAATTGTTCCGCCGTCCACAAGTCGAATAGCCTTTTCAAGCCCGCTGTGGCCCGTGTTGCCCTGTGATCGGCTTGTCGACTCTCCGCGACCTCCTCTGGCGTTCGGTCGTCGATCTGGGCGAGGGCACGGACAATCTCGGTGGCCCTCTCAAGGGGTCTTCGGACTTGCTCCGTGAAGAAGGTACCGTCTTTGACGACCGTGTTGGCATCCGCCACACCAATCAAGGAATCACCCACCCGAACGTTCCGTCCCAGATACGAAAGCGACAGTCCGGGCACGAAGGACGCCAGCCAGAGAGAGAGGGTCGCGACCTCGGCACCCATCGGACTCACGTCCACCCCGAATACGCAGTGCTTCACGAGCAGGCGACGTAGCAGGGCCATGTCGTCGATCTCGACGCCCGGGGACGCTCCACTCCGCAACCGATCCATCGCTTCCACGATGGGCGGAAGCGGATGCTCGGCCAGAAAGAGCACCGTTCGCTCGGCCAGAGTCTCCGCCACCTGCACCAGGAAATGCGCGCTGCCGCAGGCCGGATCCACGACGGCGAACGACAGGAGATGTGACGCGGCTCTTTCGGGATCCGTCTTTGCGATCTCCGCCACCTCGCCAAGATGGCGCTCGTAGGCCGGAAGTACCGTGCGCCCCACCAGATGACGGACGATTTCGACGGGCGTGTAGTAGACTCCTCCCGCCTTGCGTCCCCCCTGGTGAGTCTGCCACAGCAGCCCGCCTGCGTTCACCTCGGCCTCTTCGCTCCCGCGCGCTTGAACGTAGCGGTCCCTCCTCGCGTCATATCGAACCGACCTCTTGGCCAGCGACAGCTTCAAACTCAGCAGGGACTCGTAGGTGTGCCCGATGTGAGCGATCTCGAGCGTCGAGAAGTCCGCGCCCCGCCGGGTCTCCTGGTCCTGGCCGATCGCGACGAGCACCTTCGCGAACACCGGATCGCGGAGCTCCAACCGTTCCAGCAACTCGGCACCGTCGAAATCCCGGGCTGCGAACAGCGCGCCATTGTACGCCGGCACGTCCCACGCCGGGTTTCCATCTCGCATTGCCCGAACCAGGGTCACGAACCGGGACCATAGCGCCGAAGAGGCCGAACTCAGCTTGGACATGGTGTCGTGGGCTTCCCGGACGAGCGAAGACAGCGACACCTTCTCGTAGGTCCGATTGCTCATGGGGAGGTGCCTGGCGCTCTCGCAAAAGAGGATGAAGACGATCCGAAAGACCAAGGTCAGCGCCGCACGCTCAAGTTCCTGCCGCTCCCGGTCGTTGCCGAGGTCCATTCCGTGCTCCCTCGCCCAGTGCTGCATACCCACCGCAAGGGCCGGAAGCGCGTCCTGGCGAATGGTGCGGTCCAATCGCTCGTGGAGAGCGACGCCGAAGTTGCGGGCCTCGTTCCGTACGGCCGCGAACCCGCCATCGGCCAGGGACGAGGGCGCCAACAGGGCCAGAAACGGGAGCCTTTCGTCCCCCAAGAGCCGGATGTCCATTTCGAGCCAATCACTCGCGGGCGAGGCGGAGCGAGCATCGAACAGACGGAAGCGGCTGCCTTGGACCAGAATCCCGAATTGGGCTCCTTGCGCCTCGCAGTCCGAGAGAAGGAGACCCTCGGGTGGGCGGCCCTGAGAGTCGACCCGCGCAAGGTCACGGGCCTTCCCTTTGGGGTGGATCAAGGCGACCGGCCGGCCCTGGTGGCGAGCGAGATACCCGCGCTTGCGGAGCTGCTGAACCGTGTAGCCGAGTTTGCGGAGGACGTGTTGCCAGGAGTCGGACGGCTTGATAGCTCGGACTTCGTCGGTGGCCGTCTCCCATCGAGCAGCGTCGCCCTTGAAGCGGTACTCGAGGGTGTGGCGGGTCAGGAGTCCATTGACGGTGAGGCCGTCGCCACCGATTCGTGTGAGGTCGTCGGCGATGCGGCGAATCGCGTCGAAGGCCGGGAGCTCCGTTAGTTGCTGGAGGGAGTCCGCGAGCAGTTCGGCGCTGACCGATTGGATAGGTCGGTTGCCGTGGGGGGGACCCAAGACGCGGATGCGGCCGGTGTGTTGCGGGTCATCGGCGATCAGAAGGTACGGGATGGCCGAGCCGCGCACGCGCTCCTTCCATCGGGCGCGCATAAAGGTGTCACTGGGCCGTTGGGGCTCAGCTACTTCGATCGGACCGATGGCAACGGCTCGTGTCGTTCCGCGTCGAGGGGGGAGGGGGCGAGCGGCGCCCCGTTCGGTCAGGTGATCGAAAAGAGCGGAAGCGGTCACGGGGGTGGGTTACTCTCCGTGTGTCGTAGGTTGGCAGGTCGAAGAAGAATGGTAGGCCGTGAATCACTTTCGCCAGTGACCACGCACCCATTCCCATTGACTGTGCCCGTAGTCCCATCGCCAATGCGCTCTGACCCACTCGCTTCTCCCAGGACGCCGTGGGGTTCGCGGATTCTGGGGACGGTCAGGTGGCTTGCGCGGTCGTGGTGGTGAAACCTAGGTTGGCGCGGGACTCGTGGCATTTCGACACTCCTTTGCGGTTAGCGGAAGACTCAATCGTCCCAATGAGACACTAAGTGTAACGCTCCCGTAGATTTCGGCAGTGTCACTCCACCATCGCAGGGGAATCGCTTCTGGTGGTCGGCAAATCCTAGATCCAACAATGGCAACTGCTGTTTCCATATTGGAAAGCATACCTTACACTGTTCGCATTGGTCTGGCATCTCGCGACGGGCGAGAATAGAAGGTTAGTGCGCCGTTGCGGGATACTCCTTCGCATCAACCTTGGCGAGCACCTTGCCCTCCCGGGCCAGGCCACGTACCCGTCAATGCCCCGCTTTTCCGCGCCGCTCACCCAATTCCTCGAACCGGCCCTATGCCGTCGTCTGCAGGATCACATTGTCCTCGATACTTCGGACCCACCACGTCACTTCCCGGTTGCGGTACTCCCAAGCGCTGCTGCTCAACCATCTCGACCGGTGTGCTGCCTCCGGGCCCGACGGCGATCTGACTTCCTCACGCGCAATACCCATGGATGTTGGCTTGCGGACCGTTCAGGTCTTAAGGCGGGCAAGTTCCCGCACAACATAGGTCAACGTCTTGCCTATCCATAGCTGGATCTCGCCTTCTACTTTGGGGCTGTGGACATGGACATCCCTAGACGGGTGTTCCCACCAAGAAGCGGCACTGTGAAAATGTATGCGGCTGAGCTTGCGATTCGAAATCAGCTCCCGAATCGTTTCCGGTTCCACCAATGGAGCGCTAAAGTCCTGCGGCTCCATGCCCTGCTCTTCGTCCTTGAGGACGGCAAGCAACTCGGCGGCCGCATCAATAGACGCGTCGTCCCTGAGACTATCCACTGCATCGATGTGCCAGTGAGGGTGGCCACAGTACTTCCCCAGATAGCCAAAATCTGTGCCATTCCATCTTGCCCACCCCGCCCATTCCGCACGAAACATTTGCGGTTTGTGTTGGTTGTTACAGTAGCCGAAATGGACGGTCAAGCCCGCTGACCGAAACGAGAACCGCTGCGTACCACCTGCCAAAGACTCACTATCCCACTCCTCCGTGTAACCAACCCACGCCCAAAGGCCGCCACCTAACCACACTATTGGTGAAACCGAAACATTGGGACCACGATTTCGAGCGACATACTCGCCTTCGTCGTTGACTAGGACTGCTATCAAAGGTACATTGTGCCATCCAGCGTCTATTGTCGCACCTGCAACGTGAGCCTCAAGTGTCGCCCCTATTGTCGCAAAGTGCTTCCGCAGCCGTGATTCGGGAATCACGAGCGGTTGCGGTAAACTCCCAGGCCTAGGCGAAGATGTCATTGCCAATGAGCTCTCGTGTAAGCTCGTCCGCTTTGCTCTGCCACTCGTGATCATCGCACCTCGCGTTGTTGCCGAGTTTCACGAGCTTTGCGATCACGGCCCCAGCGCTTTCCCCTGAAGCAAGGGAAGGGAGGTTAGGAATCGGGATACTCTTCACGTGGCGTGCGCTGAGGTCAAATTGCCCGCCCGCGACGTGTGGCGAATAGATCTCGAGCAAACGGGCGAAGCTAGTGGAATTCATGAGTGCAACGTATGCAGCGAGGATATCCTGGACGGGTAATTCCATCGTCTCCATCGTCGAAGGAGGCCATTTTGGCAACCAAGCGAATCCTTGAACAACAATGTAACGTGCCTCCAAGTCAGCCGCGAAGCCTCCGGGCCCACCAAAGTACTTTGAGACAACGCGCGGGCTAGGATCAAGCGCCCAAGCTCTGCGCTCGGAAAGGCCCCACCATTGGGAGCGGTTCGAGCGCACTATGCTGGCCCGCCTTTTCAGCTTGCTCCGAAACGGACGCAAGTAATGTTCGAAGTACACGGGTACCACATTCCTGAGCTGGGTCTCGTCCCTAATGGCTAGGCCCCGTAAGTCATATGGGTAAAACACGCGGTGCCGCCCTTCAATCTGACCGTCCTTGATCGACACATTCATGACGGCAGGTCGGAACCATTCCCGTTCCACTCTCGGCAGCTTGGCCACTTCGCCCGCGGCGAGCACAAAAGCTGTGTTTAGCCCGGTCCGCACTCCCTGACGTACTTGAAAGAGATCGCCAATACGAACAGCTCTTCCTATCGCAAGAAGGTCCTGGAGAGCTGCCTCGGTCTGAGGCGGGGTCAGTCGCCACGTTCCTCGTCTCCGGAAGCCTCCGCTTGACGTCTGAAACAGTCTCCAACCCTTATCCGGGAGCATCTGGTCACTGCCCAATCTCCCGGTGGCGCTAACGCGCAACGCCCGCAAGGCGTCGCCTGTTGCTCCGGAGTCGTTGGTGGCAACGAGGGCCGTCACGGGTTCTCGCGGACCCCGGCCTGCGTGTGGCACTACGAACACCGCTGCTGCGACTTGTACCTGTGCGTACTTGAAAAGCCCATAGTCCCCGAGAGCGGCAATGAAAGCAAGTTCACCTTGATCCAAGAGATGCCGTCTCCATGCCTCTGCCGCCTCCAAGGTGAGCAGGCTGGCAGGCAGCAACGTGCCTAGCACACCACCTGGTGCGAGACATTCAAGTGCGCGAGACACAAACGCCATACTTAAGTCACTGCGCCCTTTTTGCAGTGACCCAAGAATGCCCCGCATCTGCTCGCGCTGCTTCATCGTCAGAGCAGTCCAGGCCACAAACGGTGGATTCATAACCACAACGTCGGCCGGGGGAAGTGCTTCCGCCAATGAATCGGCCTGCTGAATGTCCGTTTCGCAACCACCGCCGGGCGACCAGTCCTTCGTTGCGGCCGTGAGGACAAACCTTGCCATTGATATTGCAGGCCCAGACGTGTCCCTACCTATTAGGAAAAGCCTTCCGTGGAAGCCACACCTACGCAGGGCTCGGAGGGCTTCCTGAAGGAATGATCCCGACCCGCACGCAGGATCGAGAATCGTGAGACGGTCACGATCGGCTAGATTCGGAATCTGCGCGAATGCTTGTTCCGCGATGGTCCGAGCCAGCAAAGGAGGAGTATAGTGCGTGCCTCCCCTAGTGACTTGTTTTGCTCTGGATGGCCCGGTGTAGCCGAACAGGTCGGGAATGGAGGCACGGAGAAGCTCAAAATGAGCTTCTTGGAAGATCTCGCTTCCTGCATGACGAATTGCCAAACTCGGAATCAACGCAGGTTGCGATCCTGACGATGGTCGAGAGATAACTTCGCTCAATAGCTTGTCGACTCCGGGAGCCGACAAAGACCGTAGTAAGTCCTCTCCACCGGTCTGAAGCGATACTCCGCCGTGGATGACTTTGTCGGAGCGTCCCGATTGTTTGATTACACAAGCCAAGAACTCCAAGAACGCATCTATGCTCTGATCATCATCCATCTCGGCCGCTGCAACTAGTGAGCGCACTCGGCGAAAGAGGCGTAACATGTAGTTTGTAACATCCTGATTTGACTGAACACGATCAGCAGCCAAGTAACGATAGAAGTCGTTCAATTGGCGTGCGACACTTGCACGCTTTAGTCGCTCGCGCTTCGCCTTGTCCCAGCGCACTACAGCTACTTCATTCCCTGTAACGGTCACGTGGTGGGGCACGTTACTTGACCATGACCAGTCAGCCGCAATACGGTCTTCCCAAATGCGCTCGTCGGTGGCGGAAAGCACGAAGCTACCTGGACCACCATCTAGTAGCACGCTATGCTCACCGGCGTGACTGGCTTCGTCTTTTGCGAATAGAGCGGTTCGGGCAAACCCGAAATGATGGGCCCAAAAGAGTGGATCTGCGAGGTTTCGTGCAACCATGGATCGACAGCTACCTTGGCAAGAGCATGCTAAGAGTAGGTGACAGCACCGGTGGTCCCCTCACGACACCGCCCTCATCCACGACAATCCCATCCACACCCACCCCATCCGGAACGATCGTGTCTCCCCCGGTCCCTCTCAGCCGCTCGTTGACCGCCTCAAGCTCCCCCTCCCACAACCCCTCCAACAACCCCCCCAACCGCCCCACCATCACCCTAAACACCTCGACCATCCCCTCCCCCGGCCTCCCATCCCCCCTCTCCACATTGACAGCAGATTGGCCAAGCGATTGTTCACCTTGATCGGGAAGTTCAGCGGGTCCTGGTTCGACCGGTTGCGGACTTGGTAAATCTCGCCCTCGATCTCCTCCAGCGCCACCCTCAACCTCTCCGCCGCCTCGATCAACCCCTCATCCTCCACCCCCTCCATTCGCCGAATCTCGATCACCGCCCGGTTCGCCCGGTCCACCTCGTCCCGAACCCTCACCCCGAACTCGTACTGCGCCACCAGGTCCTCGGCCGTCACTCCCTCGATCCACGGATTCCGGCGCACCTCCACCTGGGTCGTCCCCATCGCCGTCATCTCCTGCCCGTCGCCCACCGTCAGGCGCACCGTGTAGGTCCCCGGCGGCACCGCCGGTGCCATCGTGCGCACCCCGCAGAGAATCATCCCGGGAAAGGTCGCCGCCGGATCCGTCCGCAAATCCCACCGCACCCTTTGCAAACTGGTCCCCACCGGCAGCGCCGGGCCGCTCCACCGATCCCGCTCCTCCCCCTCTCTCGCAGGCTCGAAGGTGCGCACCACTTGACCGGTCGCGTCGAACACCTCCAGCGTCGCGTCCTCCACACTTCCAACCCCCTCCCCCATCCACCACGACAGCACCACCCCACCCCCCGACCGGTACGCCACCGCCGGCTCGAACAACACCAAGTCCCTCTCCGCCGTCCCCGGCACGCCCTCGCTCCCCGGCTCCCACTGCCTGAGCGGCCCCACGTTGTCCAGCACCCAGAACCCCCGCCCGTGACTCGCCATCGCCAGCTCGTCGTGCTCCGGGATCACATCCGTCACCGGCATGTCCGGCAGCCCCGGGTTCAGCTCCTGCCACCACCCCCCGTCGTCGAAGGTCACGTACACCCCGTGATTCGTCCCCGCGTAGAGCAGCCCCTCCCGGTTCGGATCCTCCCGCACCGAGTTCACGTCCGCGTCGTCGCGGATCCCGTCCACGATGCGCGTCCACGTCTCCCCGTAGTCCTCCGTCCTCCACACATGCGGCCGGAAGTCGTCGAGCAGCGGCAGGCGTGCCGACACGTACGCCGGGGCAGCCCGCGGCCAAACCCTCCCGGCATTCGACCGGCGATGCATCCGCGCCGGACCGCTTCGCTTCACCGGTTCACACTGTAAAGCCAGCATTACATTATGTAATGTTCAGTATACATTCTGTCTCTCCCAAGGCTCCGCTCTGCGTTGCTCCTCGTGCCGGTAGCGCTGCTACCGCCCCTTCGTCGCGCCTTGCCGACACGGCGCCTCACCGGTCTCGGTGCTCGCGCGGGCTTGACCACGGACTGCGCCCCGCATCGAACGCCGACGCGCCGATCAGGCTGACCCGCCCGAACTCCGGCATGGCCGGCGGCGTCACGTTCTTCCAGCTCCCGCCGCCGCCGGCCGAGGGGAAGAAGGACGTGTTCGGCACGGTACGCCACAGGCTGGTCGTGATGGTCGGGGTTGCGATCGGTGTCACGGGGGCGGGATCCCGGGGGTAGCGGGTGGGTTCGCGAGTCAACGTATTGGAGGGGTGGAGGTTGGGACAAGCGGGGCGGGCTAAGTTGCGGCGACCCCTGGTGTCACCACCGATCCTCGCCTCGTGCGATCCGTCCCGACGGAAGCCGGACTATTCGAGCGGGGCGATCTTGCCGGGAGCCTCTTGGCGCCTGGCACGGTCCCAGGCCACCCTCAACTCCGCCTGGTGGAGCGACGCCCACTCCTTCACGATTCCCAACGCGCGCGGCGGAAGCCGACCCTCCAGCACCGTAAGATCCTCGATGCCCACGACCGCCTGCCGGCCACTGTAATCCGCATGGAAATGCGGCGGGCCGTGCTCCCGGAAGAACATGCGGATGACGATTCCATAGAAGCGGCTGACCTCGGGCACGTCAGCTCCCGGTGCGAAGCCCCGGAAACACCTCTTCCGCCGACTTGCCGGTCAATTGAAGGTAGAGGGAGTCAGCACAGAGCTCGATCTCGTCGTTCCACGCGATAGCCCCGTGTGGGGCGACATGGACGCCCTCGAAGACTCCGCCATGGTCCCAGGCACGGAATACACCCCGCCCCGCGAGATCCGACAGGTCGACTTCGCCCGCAGACCCATCGGAAAACCTGAGCCAGATCGTCAGCCCCCTACGTGCTTCGACCTCCAGCGCTCGGATCATTCCTCTTGCTCCCTTCGAACATCCCGGTTGGTCGCCGTCCCTTCACGGCAAGTATGACATGACCGAGGGGAGTGTCAAGAATGGAGATCGCCCGGATCGAAGACGCGAGGCACCGTCCCCTCCCCACCACAACCCCACCAACCCACCCCACCACCCCATTCACCGCCCCTCCACCGGCACCTACGAAACCCCGCCCGCCCCCGGCGAGCCCGTCCGCGTATTCGAGTACACCGGTCGCTCGCCGAACGCCCGGTCGGCAACATCGGCCGCCTCGCGTCACGAACCGGCCTTTCCCGCCCGACCATGGCCGCCGCCCTCCGGCTCCTCGAGAATCTCGGCATCGTGCGCGAAGTCACCGGCCGCCAGCGCGGCCGGGTCTGCACCTACGGGCGCTACCTAGCCGTCCTGCGGAAGGGGCGGAGGATCCGCCCGGGTAGTTCAAGTCACGGCCATTGCTCCAGTCCGGAACCTTGCATAGGCTAGAGCACCCTCACGACCACGGAGATACCCACCTCGCTCAGCACCGCCAGTCCCAGTCGCCGATGGATACCAGGCCGGGCCGGTTCGACGACATCAGAGACGCCCCGGCCTATTCCTTCCCTGAAGCCTCCCGACACCTCGGAGTGCCTCAGGCCACGCTCCGCTGCTGGGTGCTCGGCCGCGCGCATCAAGGAGAACCGGGACCAACGGTCTCCGAACCTCTGATCCGCGCCCCCTCTGGAAGCAGGACCAGGATTTCCTTCAACAACGTGGTGGAGGCCCATGTTCTTCGCGCCCTCCGGACGGGACGCGGAGTCAGGATGGCGGCGGTTCGCGACGCCCTCACCTACGCCGAAAACTCTCTGGGCATCAGGCGCCTGCTCCTGCGGGACGAACTCAGCACCTCAGGCCAGGACCTCGTTCTCGAACAGCTTGGGTCACTGATCGGGCTATCGCGTTCCGGCCAAATGGCAATGCGAAAGCTCCTCGCGGCGTACCTGGAGAGAGTCGAACGAGACTACGACACCCTTCCGTTCCGGCTCTACCCGTTCCGCGCCGCATGGTCTGGGAACAAGCCGATTGTGATCGATCCCCGGATCTCCTTCGGCCGACCCACAGTGGCGGGATCGGGAGTCTCTACCGGTGCCCTGGTCGACCGAATCGACGCCGGTGAAACCGTCGAGACACTGGCGCGGGACTACGGGCTGGAGATCGCCCAGATCGAAGACGCGATCCTCTACGAAAGGGCCGCTTGAGTCGGATATTCTTCGTCGACCGCGAGGAGGTCTTGGACGGAGACCGCGAGGAGGACCGGGGAGAGGTGGTGGCTTCCTACCCACCGTTCCCCTCCTACGGCAATCCGAGTGCGGTTGCCGGGTCGCCTGCCGAATACAACGACCCAGCCGGTCAATTACATTGCGACATTGTCCGATCCATATCCACGACTCCAGGTGCGATTGGTGGAGTGGAGCGTGCCGGCAGGCAGGAGGCAGTCATGAGATACCGGACCCCAATTCCGATTCTCGCCGCCCTTGCTGTCGTCGCCTGTTCATCCGACCGGGACTCCGACATGTGGAACCCGGTCAATGCGGCTGGCAGAGTGTCGCAAGCAGTCCCCATGTGGCAGATCGCCCCGGATCCCGCCCTGACCCTCGGGCTGCTCGAAGGGCCGCCGGAGCACCTCTTCTCCCAGATTCGTGGCGCCGCCCGTCTCTCCACCGGAACGATCGTCGTGCTGGACGGCGCTTCCCGGCAGTTGCGCGCCTTCTCCCCCGACGGCACCCATCTCTGGACGGCGGGCGGGCCCGGCGAAGGCCCGGGAGAGATGCGCAACCCTACACACCTCGAGACGCTCCCCGGCGACACCCTCCAGGTGCAGGACGGTCTCTCCAGGATTCGCTACGCCCCCGACGGTACCCTCATCACCCACGAGCGGCTTGCCACCGCGGACCTGCAGGAATTCGGCCGATACTACGCCTCCGAGTGTCCGGTCCCGAGCTTCGTTGGGGACAGGGTGATCGTGTGCACGGGCAGCGACTTCGACCCCTCCGGCATGCCACGCGAAGCCGGGCCGTGGCGACTTGAGGACGAGCTGGCTGTACTGCCCTGGGCCCTGGACTCGATCGGCCGTCTGGGCGTGTTCCTGAAGGAGGAAGGCTGGGCGGTACCCTTCGAGGGGCTCCCGCGCCTGCCCGAGCGACTGGCGGTGCTGAGTGGCGGGATGGGGTACGCTCCCCCGCCCATGGCCCGGAAGGGGGTTTTCGCGGTGGGTGGATGGCCGCGGAAGCTGGTGGTGGCGGACAGCTGGGGAGATGTCGTGCACGCCTTCGCCCTTGGGGCCGACAGCGTGCTTCCCGGTGCCACCATCCGGGTCAGACATGCCCGTCGCCCACCCACCGCGGATGAACTCGCGGCCGCCTGGGAGGCCGTTTCGGCCCGGAGAGTGGGTTCGCCGGAGCACGTCAGGGAGCACCTCCCCGCACCCGACTCGATACCCAACATCGATCATCTCGTTGTCGACCACCCGGGCATGGTGTGGGTCGGGTCGTACCAGGCCGATACGTCCGCGACGCGAGCCTATCACGTATACGACACCGAAGGGCGGCTCCTGGCCCGGGTGGCGATGCCACCAGGCGTGGAGGTGCTCGAAATCGGGGCCGACTACGTCCTCGGGATCACCCGAGACGAACTGGAAGTCGAGCGAATCGTGCTCCACACGCTGACGCGGAGCTGAGGGACGCGCATCCGGCAGACCCGCCCCGTCCCCACCTCCCCCCCCGTCAGCTGAAGTCCACCCCCCGGATCACGAAGACGATGATCGCCGCGACCGCGATCGGCGCCACCCAGCGGATGAAGAAGCGCCACGCGCCGTACCTGAACCAGCGCGGTTCGCTGCCGTCCATGAGCTCGCTCATCGTGTCCTTGCGGGTCATGAACCAGCCCGCCGCCAGGGTGATGAAGAAGCCGCCCGTCGGGAGCATCCAGTTCGAGACGAAGTGGTCGGCGTTGGAGAACCAGCCCTCCTTGCCCGCGAAGATCGTCATGGTGGAGAGGAATCCTTCGCCCGTGAAGGAGAGCGCCGCGAAGATGGTGAAGACGAAGATCGCGGCGCCCGCCCCGATCGTCGCCTTGTGGCGGGCGATTCCGCGCTGGTCGATCAGGTAGGCGGAGACCACCTCGAGGAGCGAGATCGTCGAGGTCAGCGCCGCCAGCGCCACGAGCACGTAGAAGAGCGGACCCAGGACCACGCCGAAGGGCACCTCGCTGTAGAAGAGCTCGGGGAGCGAGATGAAGAGCATCCCGACAGTCGATCCGCTCACCTGCTCGCGCATCCCCGCCACCGAGAAGATCACCGAGAACATGATCACGGTGGCGATCAGCGCGATCAGTGTGTCGAGCCCGACGATGGCCCCGGAGGCCTTCACCACCGAGTGCCTGCGCGAGATGTACGACCCGTAGGTGATCATCGCCCCCATCCCGAGCGAGAGGGTGAAGAAGGAGTGGCCGAGGGCTTCCAGCACCGCTTCCATCGTCAGGTCGGCGAAGTTGGGGCGGAAGATGTAGCCGAGCGCCTCGCCGGCTCCGCCCATGCCCAGAGCGCTCACGAGCATGAGGAGGAGGATGCCGAAGAGGATCGGGAGGAAGATCCGGGCGATCCGCTCGATCCCCCTGCTGACGCCGAAGTAGACGACGGCGATCGTCCCGAGGCTGAACCCCAGCGAGAGCAGGAGCTGGAGGCCTGCGTTGCTCACCTGCGCACCGAAGACGTCGCCCGCCGCCAGCCCGGGCGGGTATCCGCCGAAGGTCCACCCCACCGTCTTGACGAAGTAGAAGAGCGACCACCCCGCGATGACGGTGTAGTAGCTGAGCAGGATGAACCCCGCCAGCACGCCCCAGAACCCGACCGCCCCTCCCAGCCAGCGCCCACCCGGCCACTTCGACGCGACCGCCTCCTTGAGGGCTCCCACCGCGCTCTTCTGGCTCCTCCGTCCGATGAGCAGCTCGGCGATCATGATCGGGAGACCCACCGCCGCGATGCAGACTAGGTAGACGAGGACGAAGGCGCCGCCCTCGTTCTCCCAGGTGATGAAGGGGAACTTCCAGAGGTTGCCGAGTCCGATCGCGCTGCCGGTGGCGGCGAGGACGAGGCCTGTG
This sequence comes from Gemmatimonadota bacterium, assembly GCA_026706635.1. Classification (GTDB taxonomy): domain Bacteria; phylum Gemmatimonadota; class Gemmatimonadetes; order Longimicrobiales; family Gaopeijiaceae; genus Bin94. Next base: position 23,419 of record JAPOYJ010000017.1, read on the forward strand.
TTCGAGCTCCAGTGGTCGCGGCGCTGGTTCATTGACGTCCCGTTGCGTTGTGTGGTGGCGGTGTCCGGGCGAGTCCGCGCGGTCGGTCGAGTCCGCCGAGGCCAGTATAGTACGGTTCCCGCCTAAGGGCCGCCAGCGGCTGTAGCAGCCCGTGGACAGACCCTCCCACGGCATTCCTGCGAAACAACGCCAGTGGGCGCAGCGCGTTTCAGCCCTGCGGGGTGGCCGCTCGCGGCCTTGGGCGATTCGAGCGGCGCTGCATCTCCACTGGACCGCTACGCCCGTCTCTCCATGCTGTAATCTACGATTTACAAAGTGTAATCCATGGTTTACAATGCTACGGCCGGAACCACCCCCGCTAAGCGAGAGCGCCGACCGAAGCGAATGACGAAGCCCCCGCCGTTGCTCCCAGCGACGATCGCCGCGCTGGCTGTCGCGACCCTCCTGGCGCCGCCCTCGTCCGCTGTCGCGCAGTCGCGCGCCGCGGCTGCCGACGCCCCCCGCGCCGAGCCCTTCGACGAGCGCCTCTTCGGCGGACTCCGCTACCGCTACCTGGGCCCGTCCAGGGGCGGGCGCGTCACGGCGGTGGCGGGCCACACCTCCCACCCGTCCACCTTCTACATGGGGGCGACGGGCGGCGGCGTCTGGAAGACGGACGACCACGGGCAGAGCTGGAGGAACGTCTCGGACGGATACTTCGGCACGGGGTCGATCGGCGCCATCCGGGTGGCGCGGTCGAACCCCGAGGTCGTGTACGTCTCCACCGGGTCGGACGGGCTCCGGAGCAACGTCATCGTCGGCGACGGGGTGTACCGGTCGGACGACGCCGGGGCCACATGGCGGCACACCGGATTGGAGCGGACGGGCAACAGCGGCGCACTCCTCATCCACCCGACCGATCCCGAGCTGGTGTACGTGGCGGCGATCGGCAACCCCTTCGCTCCCTCGCCCGAGCGCGGCGTCTACCGCAGCCGCAACGGCGGCGAGAGGTGGGAGCTCGTCCTCTTCGTCTCGGACAGCACGGGCGCGGTGGACCTCGAGTTCGCGCCCGACGACCCCGGCACGATCTACGCAAGCATGTGGCGGGCCGAGCGCAAGCCCTGGACGATCATCTCCGGGAGCCTCGAGGACGGCATCTTCGTCTCCCGCGACGGCGGCGACAGCTGGGAGCGCGCCACCGAGGGGCTGCCGACGGGACTTCGCGGCAAGTCCGACCTGGCGGTCACCCCGGCCGACCCGGACCGCGTCTACGCGCTCTTCGAGGCCCCTGCCGACACCGGAGGCGTCTACCGGTCCGACGACCAGGGGCGCACATGGCGCCAGGTCACCGACTTCCAGCCGATTCGCAACCGGCCCTTCTACTACACCAACCTGGAGGCCCACCCGACCGATCCCGACAGGCTCTGGGGAATGGCCGAGGGCCACTGGCTCTCCGACGACGGCGGGGAGACATGGACGGTCCAGCCCACCCCCCACGGGGACAACCACGACCTCTGGATCAATCCCGACGACCCGCTCGTCATGATCCAGTCGAACGACGGCGGGGCCAACGTGTCGACCGACGGTGGCGCCACCTGGTCCACCCAGCTGAACCAGCCCACCGCCGAGCTCTACCAGGTCGACGTCTCGGACGCCTTCCCCTACCGCCTCTACGCCGGGCAGCAAGACAACTCCACGATCTCGGTGCCGAGCCTGCCCGAGCGCTGGGAGCCCGGCGGCCCGGTGGGCGCCTGGGAGTCGCACGGGGGGTGCGAGACGGGCCCCGTCGTCCCGAAGCCCGGCGACCCCGACGTCGTCTACGCGAGCTGCAAGGGCCGCTTCGGGGTCTTCAACCGCCGCACCGGGCAGGAGCAGCAGTACTACGTCGGCTTCTGGAACCTCTACGGCCACAACCCGCGCGACCTCGAGTTCCGCTTTCAGCGCACCGTCCCGGTGCACGTCTCCCCGCACGACCCCGAGCGCGTCTACCACGGCTCCCAGTACGTGCATGTCACGACGGACGGCGGGCGGAGCTGGGAGCGGATCTCGCCGGACCTCACCGCCTTCACCCCGGAGACGCAGGTCGTGTCGGGCTCCCCGATCACCCTCGACGTGACCGGCGAGGAGCACTTCGCGACGCTGTACGATATCCAGGAGTCGGTGCTCGAAGCCGGCGTGATCTGGGCGGGCGCCAATGACGGCCCGGTCCACCTGACCCGCGACGGGGGCGCGAGCTGGACCGAGGTGACGCCCCCGGGCATCGGTCCGCATGGGCGCGTGCAGAGCATCGAGGTCTCCCGCCACGACCCGGCCAAGGCCTATGTGGCCATCCTGCGCTACCAGCTCGGCGACTTCGCGCCCTACGCATTTCGCACCGAGGACTACGGCGCGACGTGGACGCGGATCACTACCGGCGGTAACGGCGTCCCGGAGGGCCACCCGGTGCGGGTCGTGCGCGAGGACCCGGTGCGCGAAGGGCTCCTCTACCTTGGCTCCGAGTTCGGGATCTTCGTCTCCTTCGATGACGGCGACAGCTGGCAGCCCTTCCAGCTCAACCTCCCCGCGACGCCGGTCACGGACATCAAGATCGTCGGAGACGACCTGGCGCTCTCGACGATGGGTCGCGGCTTCTGGATCGTCGACAACGTGGCGCCGCTGCGCGAGCTGGACCGGGCCGTGGCCGACGCCCAGGCGCACCTCTTCCAGCCTCGCGACGCCTACCGGCTTCGCTACGGTGGCGGCTACGGCGGGCGGCAGCCCCATCGGCCCGAGTATCCGCCGGCAGGCGCACAGGTCGACTACCTCCTGGCCTCGGAGCCCGACGGCCCGGTGACGCTGGAGATCCTGGATTCGGCAGGCACGCTCGTCCGCTCCTTCTCCAGCGAAGAGGCGGGGACGCAGCTGGTGCCCGCCGGACCCGGGATGCGCGAGTGGCGGATGGAACGGATCGGCACGCCCCAGCTTCCATCTTCGGCCGGGACGCACCGCTTCACCTGGGATCTGGCCCACTCCGGTCCTTGGCACGCAGACGCAGCGCGGTCCGGGGACAACGGACCCTTGGTGGCCCCTGGGGTGTACACCGCGCGACTGGCTGCGGGCGACTGGAGCGAGCTTCGCTCCTTCCAGGTCAGGCTCGATCCGCGTGTGGCCGCAGAGGGTACTGACGCCGCCGCAGTCGGGCGCCAGGTGGAGCTTGCCCTCAGGGTGCGCGATGCCCTCAGCGAGGCCCGCTTGGCCGTCCATCGGATCGGCGAGGCGCGCGAGCATGGCGGGGGGAGCCTGGCCAGCGAGGTCGAGGCTGTGGAGCGCGAGCTCGTCACCGAGTCGCGGCGATACTCCCGTCCGATGCTGGTGGACCAGCTTCGTTACCTTTACCGCAACCTCACGCGAGCCGACCAGGAGCCCGGACTGGACGCGGTGAATCGGTACCATCAGCTCGATCAGGCCCTGCAGGGCCACCTCCGCACGCTGGAGCGCCTGCTTCCTGCCACGGGCGCGGACGGGGCAGCGTCGGCAGAGCCGGGGACCCTCCCCTGAGCAAGGTGTCTTCGGCCGTGGCGGTGTTCGACCGATTCGCTCGGAGCGAGGGCTAATGGATCTTCGTTTGAACGGGAAGGTCGCCGTCGTAACCGGGGCATCTCGCGGACTGGGGTTCTTCAGCGCACGGTCTCTGGCAGCCGAGGGTGCGAGGCTCGCAATCTGCGCGCGGGGCGAGGAGGGGCTGGAGGAGGCGGCGGACGAGCTGCGCGGGCAGGGTGCGGAGGTGCTCGCCGTGCAGTGCGATATAGCTAGCGGGGGTGGGGCGAACGTGCTGATCGGTGCGGTTGCGGAGCGGTACGGTGCGCTGGATGTCCTCGTCAGCAACGTGGGTGGCAACCGGCGGGGCCGTTTCGAGGAGACAACGGACGAGGACTGGCTGGCCGTCATCGAGCTCAATGTGCTGTCGGGCCTTCGCGCCGCCCGGCTGGCGATTCCCATGATGCGCGATCGCGGCGGCGGCTCGATCGTCTTTGTGTCGTCCGTCTTTGGGCGGGAGAAGGGTGGTCCGGGACTCTCGATCTACAACACGACCAAGTCGGCGCTGATCTCGGCGGCTGGGATCATGGCGCTCGAGCTCGCCGGCGACGGGATCCGCGTGAACTCCGTCGCGCCTGGCTCGATCCGGTTTCCCGGCGGCAGCTGGGACAGGAGGGTGAAGGCCGACCCGGAGGGGATGCGGCCCTTCGTGCGGGCGAACCTCCCGCTGGGGCGCTTCGGGCGCGCCGAGGAGGTGGGGGACGTTGTGGCCTTCCTGGCCTCCGAAAGGGCGAGCCTGATCACGGGTGCCTGCATCGCCGTGGACGGGGCGCAGGGAAGGTCGCTGGTTTAGCGGTCCGTGTAAACCATGGATTACATACTGTAAGGCGTAGATTACATTATGGACAAGCGAACGAAGCGGTCCTCCGCATCGCTCCCCGGGCACATGCCCCCGCGTTCGAGCCGCTCGTCCGGTCCGATCCGCATGATCGTGGCGGTCGCCGGAGTGGGGGCTCTCCTCCACGGGCAGCCGGCGAGTGGCCAGACGGGCATCGGAGTGGGAGCGAGTGCCGGCACCCTTGGCTTCGGAGCAGACGGGGTCCTCTCGGTTGGCGAGCGTATCACCGTGCGGGGAGGCGCCACCCTTCGGGGTGTGGAGGTCGGCCTTACTGGGAGGCTCACCGAGAGGATCGGCCTTGAAGAGGGCCTTACGGCGACGCTCATGGTGCCGGGCGGGTCGTTTCGCATCGGTGCCGATCTCGATCTGGGCCTTGCCCGAGTCGGTGCGGGACTCCTCTTCTGGTCCGAGAGCCCCAAGGTCGAGGTGACTGCCCAGCCCGACGCGTATTTCAAGGTCGGTGACGGCAGCTACACCGGCGAGCAGGTCACCTCGATGACCGGAACCCTGGAGAGCAGCGGACGCGCCTACTTCGCGCTGCTAGGGTTCGGCTCGCCGTCGGGCCGGGGACTTGGCATCTTCGCGGACCTGGGGTTGATCCTCCGTTCCGGCGTCGAGGTGACGATGAGCGCGACTGGTAGGGACGAAGTGATCAGCAGCGAGGAGTTTGAAGACGACCTCGCTCTCGAGGGGCAGGATATCGAAGAGGGGTTGGGGGCCTTCATCGACTACTGGCCACTGGTGGTGCTGGGGTTGCGCTACGGACTGTGATGCGCGTTGATGCGCTTCCCGCCGTCTTGGCGGTGGTCGTGGCCCTGGGCGCGTGCGAGAGCGCCCAGCCTCCTGCGGCGTGCGACCCGATCCCCCAGGTGACGATCCACACCGGGGAGACGGATGCGGTCACGGCGTGCTTCAACGACCCGAACGGCGATCTGCTGACCTATTCGGCCGTCTCGTCGAATAGCGGTGTGGCCACCGTTTCCATCTCTGGGCCGAACGTCACCGTAGCCGCAGTCTCGCCCGGGAGCGCGTCGATCGCGGTGACGGCGCGTGATCCGGGGGGGCTGGAGGGGCGGCAGAGCTTCGAGGTCGTGGTGCCGAATCGGGCACCGCAGCCGACGGGGCCCATCGCGCCCACTACGATCTCCGTCGGCGAGTCGGAAGCGGCGGACGTCTCCTCGTACTTCACCGAGCCGGACGGGCAGGCGCTCGCCTACGAGGCCACGTCGTCGGATGCCAGCGTGGCCGGGGTTGCGATGGCGGGGAGCGTGTTGACGGTCACGGCCGTCGCCAAGGGCACGGCGACGGTGACGCTGACGGCGACCGATCCGGGGGGGCTCTCGGCGGAGCTGGCCTTCCAGGTGACCGTCCCCAACCGGGCACCGGTGGCAGTGGGCGAGGTGGAGGACATGGAGGTAGCGGTCGACAGCACCGCAAAGGTGGACCTTGCCGCCCACTTCGAGGACCCCGATGGCGACGTTCTGGCGTATGCGGCCACCTCGTCGGATGCTGGCGTGGCCGGGGTTGCGGTGTCCGGGAGCGTGGTGACGGTGACGGCGATCGCGAAGGGCACGGCGACGGTGACGGTGACGGCGACCGACACGGAGGGGCTCTCGGCGGAGCTGGCCTTCCAGGTGACCGTCCCCAACCGGGCACCGGTGGCAGTGGGCGAGGTGGAGGACATGGAGGTAGCGGTCGACAGCACCGCAAAGGTGGACCTTGCCGCCCACTTCGAGGACCCCGATGGCGACGTTCTGGCGTATGCGGCCACCTCGTCGGATGCTGGCGTGGCCGGGGTTGCGGTGTCCGGGAGCGTGGTGACGGTGACGGCGATCGCGAAGGGCACGGCGACGGTGACGGTGACTGCGACCGACACGGAGGGGCTCTCGGCGGAGCAGTCCTTCCAGGTGACGGTCCCCAACCGCGCGCCGGTGGCAGTGGGCAAGGTGGACGACATCGAGGTGGCGGTCGACGCCTCGGCGACGGTGGACGTCGCCCCCCACTTCGAGGACCCGGACGGCGACGTGCTCACCTACGCGGCCGCGTCGTCGCGGCCAGCCGTCGCGAGCGTCTCGGTGTCGGGGGGCGCCGTTACGGTCAGGGCCGTCGCGAAGGGCACGGCGACGGTGACGGTGACTGCGACCGACACGGAGGGGCTCTCGGCGGAGCAGAGCTTCCAGGTGACGGTTCCCAACCGGGCACCGGTGGCGGTGGGCGAGGTTGACGACATTGAGGTGGAGGTGGACGCCTCGGCGGAGGTGGACGTTGCCGGCCACTTCGAGGACCCGGACGGTGACGCCCTCACCTACGCGGCCATGTCGTCGCAGCCAGCCGTCGCGAGCGTCTCGGTGTCGGGCGGCGCCGTTACGGCCAGGGCCGTCGCGAAGGGCACGACGACGGTGACGGTGACTGCGACCGACACGGAGGGGCTCTCGGCGGAGCAGTCCTTCCAGGTGACGGTCCCCAACCGCGCGCCGGTGGCAGTGGGCAAGGTGGACGACATCGAGGTGGCGGTCGACGCCTCGGCGACGGTGGACGTCGCCCCCCACTTCGAGGACCCGGACGGCGACGTGCTCACCTACGCGGCCGCGTCGTCGCGGCCAGCCGTCGCGAGCGTCTCGGTGTCGGGGGGCGCCGTTACGGTCAGGGCCGTCGCGAAGGGCACGGCGACGGTGACGGTGACTGCGACCGACACGGAGGGGCTCTCGGCGGAGCAGTCCTTCCAGGTGACGGTCCCCAACCGCGCGCCGGTGGCAGTGGGCAAGGTGGACGACATCGAGGTGGCGGTCGACGCCTCGGCGACGGTGGACGTCGCCCCCCACTTCGAGGACCCGGACGGCGACGTGCTCACCTACGCGGCCGCGTCGTCGCGGCCAGCCGTCGCGAGCGTCTCGGTGTCGGGGGGCGCCGTTACGGTCAGGGCCGTCGCGAAGGGCACGGCGACCGTGACGGTGACTGCGACCGACACGGAGGGGCTCTCGGCCGTGCGGAGCTTCCGGGTGACGGTCCCCAACCGGGCGCCGGTGGCAGTGGGCGAGTTGGAGGACATGGAGGTGGCGGTCGACAGTGCGGCGGAGGTGGACGCCTCCGCCTATTTCGAGGACCCCGACGGCGACGCGCTGACCTATGCGGCCACATCGTCGGATCTTCGTGTGGCCGGGGTTGCGGTGTCGGGGGGCTGGGTGACGGTGACCGGCGTCGCGAAGGGCACCGTGACGATTAGGGTGACGGCGACCGACACGGAGGGGCTCTCCGCTGTGCGGAGCTTCCGGGTGACGGTCCCCAACCGGGCGCCGGTGGCAGTGGGCGAGTTGGAGGACATGGAGGTGGCGGTCGACAGTGCGGCGGAGGTGGACGCCTCCGCCTATTTCGAGGACCCCGACGGCGACGCGCTGGTCTACGCGGCCACATCGTCGGATGCTGGCGTGGCCGGGGTTGCGGTGTCGGGGCGCTGGGTGACGGTGACGGGTGCCGCCAAGGGCACCGTCACGATCACGGTGACTGCGACCGACACGGAGGCGCTCTCGGCGGAGCTGGCCTTCCGGGTGACGGTCTCCAACCGGGCGCCGATGGCGGTGGGCGAGGTGGAGGACACGGAGGTGGCGGTAGGCGGCGCTGCCGAGGTGGACGCCTCCGACTACTTCGAGGACCCGGACGGCGACGCGCTGGCGTACTCCGCAGTGTCCTCGGATGCTGGCGTGGCCGCGGTTGCGGTTTCGGGGAGCGTGGTGGCGGTGACTGGCTTCGTAAAGGGCACGGCGACGGTGACGGTCACTGCGACCGACACGGAGGGGCTCTCGGCCCTGCAGAGCTTCCAGGTGACGGTCCAGAACCAGGCGCCCGTGGCGGTCGCGTCGATCGCCGACATGGGGGTGGCGGTCGACAGCACGGCGGAGGTGGACGCCTCCGACTACTTCGAGGACCCGGACGGCGACTCGCTGGCGTATTCGGCCACATCGTCGGGTGCTGGCGTGGCCGGGGTTTCGGTGTCGGGGAGCGTGGTGACGGTGACGGCCGTCGCGAAGGGCACCGTTACGGTCTCGGTCACTGCGACTGATCCGGAGGGGCTCTCGGCGGAGCAGAGCTTCCAGGTGACGGTCCCGAACCGGGCGCCTACGGCAGTGGGCGAGTTGGGCGACCTGGAGGTCGAGGTGGACAGCACGGCCGAGGTGGGCGTTGCCGACCACTTCGAGGACCCCGACGGCGATTCGCTGACCTACACCGCCACATCGTTGCCTCCGGCCAGGGCGACGGTCTCGGTGTCGGGGGGCACCGTTACGGTCAGGGCCGTCGCCAAGGGCTCGGTGAAGGTCACGGTGACTGCGACGGATCCGGAGGGGCTTTCTGCGGAGCAGAGCTTCCAGGTGTCAGTCCCAAACCGCGCGCCCATGGCGGTGGGGAAGATCACCGACGTGGAGGTGGAGGTGGACGCCTCGGCGGCGGTGGAGTCCGCCGACTTCTTCACAGACCCGGACGGCGACGCGCTGGCGTATTCGGCCGCATCGTCGGATACCGGCGTGGCAGAGGTCGCGGTGTCGGGGAGCGTGGTGACGGTGACGGGCGTTGAAAAAGGCACCGTCACGGTCACGGTAACTGCGACCGATCTGGAGGGGCTCTCGGCCATGCAGAGCTTTCAGGTGACTGTAGTGAATTCCGACCGGGCGACGCTGGGGGCTCTGTACGACGCTCTGGGCGGGGACGACTGGACCAACAACACGAAATGGAAGACCGACGCACCGCTAGGGGAGTGGCACGGGGTGACGACCAACTCGGACGGGCGGGTCGTCCGGCTGGGGCTGAACGACAACAATCTCGCCGGCCAGGTCCCGTCCGAGATCGGTGATCTTGTGCGTCTCGAAGCACTGCATATCTTCGGCAATTCGCTGACCGGACGGATCCCGTCCGAGATCCGCAACCTGCCGAATCTTGCCGACCTGCGACTCGGCGGCAATTCGCTGAGCGGACAGCTTCCGCCCGGGATCGGCGACCTCTCGGAGCTCAGACATCTGCGGCTGCAGGACAACTCGCTGACCGGCCAGCTCCCGCCCGAGCTGGGGGAGCTGTCGAATCTCCAGACGCTGTATCTCAATGCGACGTCGCTGGAGGGCTCGTTGCCGAACGAGCTGGTTGGCCTGCCCCTGAACCACTTCTACTGGAACAACTCGGAGCTGTGCGCGCCCGGCAACTCCGCATTTCAGAGCTGGCTCGATTCCATCGGCAACCACGACGGCGACGACTGCCCCACATTCGATCTGAGCTTGCGTTTCACCTCGAGCGTCTCGAGCTCCGTTCGCTCCGCGGTGTCAGATGCGAGAGACAAGTGGGAGCTGGCCCTCGTGGAGACCAAGCTGGAGGACGTGGACTTCGACAGGTACGTGACCTGCTTTGGGCTGACGGCCTATGTCGGCACGGTGGACGACCACGAGTTCTGGGTGCACGTCGACAGCATAGACGGCGAGGGCGGCACGCTGGCCAGGGCAGGATACTGCTACCGTCGCGCGGCGGACAGCACGCCGTTGATCTCCGCTTCCGTCATAGACGCGGCCGACGTCGAGAGAATGGAGGAGCTGGACGCCTTGGTCCCAGTGGTCTTCCACGAGATGGCCCACGGCCTCGGCTTCATTCGGACCCACTTCGATCTTCTCGACCTACTCGACAAGGACGAGGGAGACGACCCCGATCCGCACTTCGAGGGCGAGCTCGCGATTGAGGCCTTCGACGACGCGGGAGGCGACGGCTACCAGGGAGAGAAGGTGCCGGTGCAGCGGCGCATATATTCTCATTGGCGGGAGTCGATCTTCGGCGACGAGATAATGACTTCGTCGATCGACCTGGAGAGCGAGACTCCCATCAGCGCGATAACCCTGCAGGCGATGGCCGACATGGGCTACGAGGCCGACCTGGCCAGAGCCGACGACTACGAGCTGCCCGGCGTCGAGTACCGCAGGCGCGGCCGGACAGTTCTGGATCTGGGCAACGATGTTGTCCACGTGCCCGTCATGGTCGTCGACGCCGACGGCCGCGTTGTCCGGGTCATCCCGCCACCGCCGGGCATCAGGAGGCAGCCGCCCCCTTGGCGCGATGTGCGCGTCGAGCCGGAAGGAAGAAGGCGATGAGTCAGCAGCCGCACACGATCTCGGTCCCGGAGTGCTGCCTCGCACCCTCGGTCGCGTAGCCGTCACGCTTCCACCAGTCGAGCCCACCCAGCAGCTCCCGGACCTCGAAGCCGAGCGTCAGCAGCTTGAGCGCGGTCTTGGTCGAGGCGTTGCACCCGATACCATCGCAGTAGCAGACGTACACCTTGGACCGGTCCAGCCTCTCCGCGGTGAAGGCGTCGATCTCCCGGTGGGGCAGATTCACCGCCCCCGGGATGTGCTCCCTGGCAAAGGCCTCGGCGGACCTGCCGTCGACCACGACCACGGGTTCGTTCCTGGACAGCATTTCGTGGACGTCCCACGAGTCCGTCTCGAAGGCGAGCTTGCGCCTGTAGTGGTTCAGCTGATCGGCGTTCATGTTGCGAGTTGGTCTTCCCTTGGTCTTCGTTGTCATGTTTACTTTACATTTTGTAAGGTGTGATTTACGGTTTTCCGCGTGGACGAGGGAATTCGCAGGCCGCCTTCCACCCGGAGGCGCCCTCTTTCGTCGGGTGATACCAGGATCACCTCCCGGGGACCAGCCGCCACCCGAGCGCTCAGCGTCATGGCGAGGTCCTGGGGGGAGTCCACGGAATCCGAAGCTGCGGTCCCCGTCGCCGCGCCGCCGCGCTCGATGCCCGGCTGCGTTTCGGGGAGGAACGCCACGTCAAGGGCGTAGCTGCCGGGGGAGACCGGAAAGCTCCTGTAGATCGTGATCGTGCGGGCTCTTGGCCCGGACTTTGCGACCGGCTCGGAGTGCAGCGTGTCCCCGTTCAACTGGACCGTGAGACGGAAGGGGATCGCCACGTCGGTGCATACCTCCGACGGGCGCATGTGCGGGAGCACACCACTCAACTCGGCTTCGGTGGGTGGCCGGCAATGGCTGTACGAAGGCGCGGGTATGCGCCAGGAGAGCCTCAGCTCCGCGGCGTCGGGGACGGAGCTTCGCCAGGTGATCTGCGATAGGAGCGCTAGCGCCACGAGGGCGGCGATCGCGAGAGCCGCCGCCACCAGCCGCCGCGTCCGCGCCATCATGGCCGCCCTGCCGCGGATTCCACGAGCTCGCACTCGGTGTCGACTTCGATGGCTGCCTCGGCAGCGGGGGCGTCAAGGTGCGCGAGCGCCTGCGCGAAGTCGTCCACCGCCGTCTCCAGCGCGTGCCGGTCATAGAAGGAGGCGTGCGCGACACGCACCCGCTCCCGGTCCACGCGTGCCTTCAGCTCGGCTGCCCGTTCGTTGAAGAGGCGCTCCACGAGCCATTTCGGCCCTTCGCGACCCCAGCAGTCGCGCGGCGGACAGGCCACCACTAGGACGCCCCCTGCTCCGGCCCGCACCAGGTACTCCACGACCGAGCTGTGCAGGTTCCCCGCACACGATACCGGGAACCGAGGCGCACCGCTCTCCGCCGCCGGAGCGCCAGCCGCAGATCGGCCACACGCCACGAGGACGATCTCCCCCTCCTCGAACGATTGCTGCGCGACGAACTCCCTGACCCGGGCGAGCTGGTCCCGGCCTGTGCGACCGGGTGGCCCCACGCCCATCGGCGCGCACGAACCGGCGCAGATGCCGCAGCTGACGCACGAGCCCGGATTGACCAGGGCGACGAGTCCTTCCCGCCCGTCGGTGCGCTCGACCATCCGGATGGCGTCGTAGGGGCAGTCCAGGTAGCACTGCTCGCACCAGGTGCAGAGCCGCGGTGAGACGAAGGAGGGAAGCGGCCGCCGGGCCTCGCGGGGGCGGGTCAGGAACGGGACGGCCAGGAGCGCCACGGCAACCGCGCCGCCAGCGATCCAGACCACCGCGGGGGACGCGGAGGCAGCCGCGGGGAGCCAGAAGGAGTAGAAGATGTCCAGCGCCACCTCCCCGGGGATGCGGAGAAGATCGGCGGCGGGTCCAAGCGGGGCGGGCAGCACGATGGCGGCGGCCGTCAGCAGACCGACACTCGTCCAGAGGAGCGGCCGCGGGGGAAGGAGGACCGGCCGGGCGACGCGGGACACGTGCAGCCAGAGACAGATCACCAGCCCGATGGGAATTGCGATGTGGAGGAAGAGGTTCATGAAGAAGAACGCCGACGGCAGCGGCCCGTCCCCTGCGAAGGTCCGGGACACCGGCTCGGAGAAGAGGGGAAGGGCATCGAGAAGGCGCGCTCCCTCGGTCGCCAGGAGCTGCCCGTGCGTGTCCCACACCATCACGTAGCCCGTCCACCCGCAGATGTACAGCAGGAAGACCAGGAAGATGCCCGAGATCCACGCCAGCGCGCGCGGCCCCCAGGAGCGGCCCTGGCAGAACATCCGGAGCGCGTGGACCACGGCCGCCACCACGGCCGCGTCCGCCGCGTACCTGTGCAGCGACCGGATCCAGCGTCCTCCCCAGCCCTGGCCGTCGATCCGCACCATCGACTCGTAGGGCGCGCCGATCCGGTAGAGGAAGATCAGGTAGAGCCCCGTGACGAGACAGATCGCGAGGCAGACGATGACGAGCGAGCCCGACTGGTAGAGCGGGTTCCAGCGCCAGCCGTAGAGCCGGTCGGCCCAGCCGTCGAGCCGGGCCAGGGCCCGCCCTAGGAATCGCTTGAGCATGGGCGATTTCGCCGTGGGTCGGTGGGTGGTTGGCAGCCTCGCGGCACCTCCTTTTCTCCGTGCCTTGCGGCACCGATCCCAGTATACCATCATGGTGTCGCCCGCCATAGGAACGACCATCTGGATCGCTCACCCTACCCGCCGCCGAGGTCCCACATTTATGTCCGACACCGCCTCCCCCCCCTCTCAACCGCCTCCGGTCTCCGGGGAAGACACGCCCCTCCCGCTCATGCAGCGGTTGTACGACAGCCCGTTTCTGCTGCTCTCAGCGTGCATCGTGGTGATGTTCGTGTTCTTCACCGCCTGGGGAATGATCGAGATCATGTCCCTCGAGACGGCACCTCTGCCGTAGCAGCCCGTCGGCAAACCATAGGAAGGGAGCGTACCGATGTACCGAACCGGAATCGAGCCGCCGGAGCGCATCTGGTGGAAGAAGGTGGGACGGCACGAGAAGATGTGGGTGTGGATCGCCTTCGGCTGGTGCATGGTCCTATTCGCGATGATGCCGCTCTGGCACCTGAGGGGCGGCCAGAACCCGTCGGGGATCCGGCACCGCGTCGATCCGACCGACTACCAGGCCAGGGTGGCCGAGTTCATCCAGGAGTACCAGGTCGGTACCGAGAGCGGTCTCCCGCTCGTGGAGCCTCCGCCCGGCAGCGACGTCTACCTGCAGGCGTCGCAGTACGCGTGGATCCCCCTCGTGCGGCTGCGCCAGGGGGCGGAGTACACCCTCCACCTCTCCTCGCTCGACGTGAACCACGGCTTCAGCCTCTATCCGCTGAACATCAACTTCCAGGTGGTGCCGGGATACGACTACGGCCTGCGCATCGTCCCCAACCAGACCGGCGAGTTCCATGTGATGTGCAACGAGTTCTGCGGCATCGGCCACCACCTCATGGTGGGCAAGATCATCGTGGAGCCGGCGGAGGCGGCGGCTGAAGCGATCGACGCGCCGGCTGCGACGGTCGCCCAGGCCGCAGGCGCGGGAGGTGGCCGATGAACCCCTTCCGCAAGTGCCCCACAACCGGCCTGCAGGTGCACCGCACGGCCGACCAGCTCATCAAGGCCAACGCCGTCGTGGCGACCGTGGCGCTCCTCGTCGGGGGGATCGCCGCGCTACTCGTCCTCCTGACGCGCTGGGAGGCCGTCCTCCTCCTCGAAGCCGACATGTTCTACCGGATGCTGACCGTCCACGGCATGAACATGCTCATCTTCTTCATCATCTTCTTCGAGATGGCGGTGCTCTACTTCGCCTCGGCCGTGCTCCTGAACTGCCGGGTCCCGGCGCCGAAGACCGGATGGATCACCTTCGCGCTCATGGTCGTCGGGGCGCTTATGGTCGAGTGGACGATGTGGACCGGGCGCGCCGACGTGCTCTTCACCTCGTACGTGCCGCTCCGGGCGCACCCGCTCTTCTACCTGGGCGTGATCCTCTTCGCGGTAGGCGCCCTCACCGTGGTCGGGCACTTCTTCGCCATCATCACGGTGGCCAAGAGGGAGAAGGCGTACGAGGGCTCGCTTCCGCTGGTCACCTACGGGGCGCTCACGGCGGCCGCGATCGCGGCGGTCACCCTCCTGCACGGGGCGATCATCTACATCCCCACCTTCCTCTGGTCGCTCGACCTGATGAACGTGGATCCCCAGATGTACCGCCTCATCTGGTGGGGGCTCGGGCACTCGTCGCAGCAGATCAACGTGGCCGCGATGGTGTCGATCTGGTATCTGCTCGGCGCTCTGACGGTCGGCGCGGTTGTCCTGAACGAGAAGGTGAGCCGCACGGCCTTCGTCCTCTACGTCCTCTTCATCTCGATGGCCTCGGCCCACCACCTCCTGGTGGACCCCGGGATGGGTCCGGCGTGGAAGGTCTGGAACACCAGCTACTTCATGTACATGGCCGTGCTGGCATCCATGATCCACGGCTTCACGGTTCCGGCCGGAACGGAGCTGGGGATGCGTCTGCGGGGGGCCACCCAGGGGCTCTTCGGGTGGCTGAAGCGCGCACCCTGGAGCGATCCGGGATTCAGTTCGCTGGCGCTCTCGATCGTCGTCTTCGGCTTCGTGGGAGGGATCACCGGAGTGACCTTCGGCACAGAGCAGATCAACATCATCGCCCACAACACGCTGCGCATTCCAGGGCACTTCCACGCGACCGTGGTCTCCGGCACCGCGATGGCCTTCATGGGGATCACCTACTACGTGATTCCCCTCATCTTCCGGCGGGAGATCGCCTTCTACCGGCTCGCCAGGATCCAGCCCTACGTCTTCGCGCTCGGCATGCTGGTCTTCTCGATGGCGATGACCTTCGCGGGAACCTTCGGCGTGCCGCGCCGTCACTGGGACATCGGCTTCAACCAGGCGCTCTTCCAGCCTGAGTTCTCGCCGGCGGTCAATCTGATCATCGGCGTGATGGCGGTGGGCGGGCTGATCGCGATCGTGGGGGGCGCGATCTACATCGTGGTGACCGTCGTCTCGGTCTTCTTCGGGAAGAGGATGGCTGCCGACGATTCCGGGCTGGGCGCTGTGGGCCGCGGTCTGCCGCCGGGGATCACGAATCCGCCGCGCGCGCTCAAGCCGGAGGACAGGGAGGCGCTCGGGCCGTCGGGCCGCCTGGGTCCGGTTCCGGGGACGATGGTGCTGGTGCTGATCTTCCTGGCCGCCTTCATCGCCTACTACTTCGTGAACTGGAAGCTGCTCTCCTTCCTCTGGCAGGTCGGATGACGCCGGAGGGAGCGGAACCGGGGATCCGCTCGCCTGTGGAGGAGGGGGTTCCCGCCCCGGAAGTGCCGGAACGGATGGGCGGACGCGCGCCGAGTGCGGAGGGGAGGAGCGTGGACGAAGGCACCCCCTCGCCGGCCGCGGTCCGTGGCGCGATGATCGGGGTCCTGGCGCTCCTCGCGATCACCGTCGCGTGGTGGGCCTTCGCGCTCTGGCCTGTCGACGGCGTCCCCCCGGAGTGGCTGGAGCGCGCCCGCGCGGTGTGCTTCAATACCGGCGCGTCGGGGCTTCCAGATGCATCGGGATGGCTGCTGCTGATCGGACAGCCTATCGGGATGCTGGCGGTGCTGATGGTGATCGCGGGCGATGCCGTGCGGGCCGGGGTGAGGCGGGCGTTCGCCTCGGCGGCGGGGCTGCTCGGAGTTGCGGGCGTGGTTGGCGTGCTGCTGGCGGGGCTGGTGCTCTCGGCCGTGCGCGTCGTGGGAGCGCCCCGCGACGCCGAGTGGCTGGAGGCGGCGAGCGCGCGGGTGCCCGCCTCGTATCCGCGCCTCGACCGGCCCCTTCCGGAGGTCGCGGGGCTGGTGGACCAGCGCGGCGAAGCCTTCGACTGGGGCCGGCTCGCGGGACGACCGGCGCTCCTCACATTCGGCTTCGGGCACTGCGCGACGGTATGCCCCCTGACGGTCATGAACGCGAAGCAGGTCCAGGACCGCCTCCGGGCCGAGGGTCGCCAGATGGAGCTCGTCGTGATCACGCTGGATCCCTGGCGGGACACTCCGGCGCGGCTTCCCGCGCTGGCGCGGCAGTTCCACCTGGATGCGGGCGCGGAGGGAGACGGAGACCACATCGGCTCCTACCTCCTCTCCGGCCCCGTCGAGGCGGTCAACGCCGGGCTCGACGCCCTCCAGGTGGCCCGGGAGCGAGTGTCGGACACCGGCGAGATCATCCACCCCTCGCTCGTCTACCTGATGGACGGAGAGGGAACGATCGTCTACGCCGCGAGCGGGCACGCCGACCTGATCGAGGAGCTGGCGCGCAGGGGCACGGGTAGGTGAAATTGTAAACCATGGATTACACAATGTAAATCATACATTACATTGTGAGGAAACGAGCGAAGCGGTCTACGCGCTGATGGCCGTCCCGTTGACTGGCATAGCAAGCTGGATCGGACGCGGCCTCTTCGTCAAGCGACAGATTGCCAAGGCCATCGAGCAAGCCATCGCCGAAGAACGCCTCGCGCGTCGGAAGGCGATTCTCGATAGCCAGTTGGAGTTCTTCGAGTTGGCACGCCGGGTCGGCTACGGGCGGTGATGGGCCCCGCAGCGGTCACGAAACCGCTGCGGGGCTTTCCGTCTCTCTAGCGTAGACCACTCTGTTGCGGCTGCGCAACTGCTCCCTCGAAGGTTCGGGCGATCTGGACGCACCTACGGGGGTGGCGGCGACGCTTGCGGTCTCCTGCTACACTTCGCTACACTTCGCTACCGCCGGTTGCTGTCCCCACAGGGCGAAACACCACCGAACGCAGGAGATGCCGCCACATGCACCTGACACAGGAGGACCGCGACTGGATCGCCAGCGCGATCAAGAAGGGGGTCCGGGAGGAGCTGAAGCCCATCGAGCAGCGGCTGGAGAGGGGGTTCGAGGCGACGGGCCGGGGGTTCAAGGTGGTGAATCAGAAGATCGACGCGCTGGAGTCGATGAGGAAGCCGAAGGGCGGCCCTGCGCCGTCCGATCTCCCCCTGGCCGCGAAGGACCGCTAGGCCGCCTCGCCGTCCACGAGTCGCCGGTACTCCAGAGGCTCGGTGCACATGATGCGCCGGAGCGCGTCGCGGAAGATGTAGGGGTTGTCCCGGTTGTTGAACCGCCACTCCAGCTCCTCCAGGTACCGGTCCATGTGCTTGACGCTCATCTTGTGGAAGCTGCCGACGATGCTACGCTTGAAGAGGCTCCACACTCCCTCCACGGATTTTGTGTGCACGTCTCCGACCACCCACTCGTCGGCGCTGTGGTTGACGCTCTCGTGACGCCGAGTGCCGGTCTCGAGACCGACATGGGACCGGAGCTCGTCGGTGTAGATCGCGTCGGCGGCGTCGCTGATGTTCCGGGCGACGAAGTCGTGGATCGTCTTCTTCCGGATGTTCGGGATCCGCTCGATGCGGACCCGGCCGCCCCGCTCGATCGCACCGGCGACCCAGGTCTTGTTCTCGTGCCAGTCCATCCCCTTCCTGGCCCTGCCGCCGACCATCGTCTGGTCCATCTCGACGATCCCGACGAGGGTGGGGCCGGAGAGCGGATCGTTGCCCATGGCCTCGCGGATCCGGTGGCAGAGGTGCCAGGCCGTCCGGTACTGGACGCCGAGCATACGCTTGAGCTGGTTCGCGCTGACGCCCTTCTTCGACTGGCACACCAGGCAGATGGCGACGAACCACTTCCGGAGCGGCAGGTGGGACCGGTGCATGATCGTTCCCGCGGTCACGCTGAACCGGTACCGGCATTCCTCCTCCGTGCACCGGAACTGGTGGCGGCTGGCGATCTCGGTCACGTCCAACGAACCGCACCGCAGGCAGGCCACGCCGTTCGGCCACCGGATGGCCTCCAGAGTGTCGCGGCACTTCTGGTCGCAGTTGAATCGATCCATCAGCGTCATGAGGTTCACGTCACGCATGGCTAGTCACCCCCGTAGGAAACGGCGTAGGACAGTGCCCCGGAACATCGGGGAGAAGACCGACCGCGAGATCATGCAAGCCGTCTTCGGGAAACGAGTTACGCGAGAACTCGAAGCCCTGGCGGCAGAGTCGGACGAGCGCGGCAAGTCATCCATAGAACCAAGTTGTCACCCGTACCGATCAAGAACAGCCCATTCCCCGTGTTCGGTTCAGGGACAGTGACTGCCGTCGCCGAGGATGAACTCGGCGTTCAGTATGTTGTTCGGCTGCGCGCATTGTACTGATCTACCCGTTGGTGGCGGCTCGGCACGCCCATGGTCTCGGCCCGCGAAGCGGCGCACGGCGCACCCGCTGGCGCTCCCCGCCACCGTGGCCGTAGGTTGCTGGCTGTCCGCCACTGCTCCCGACCCGCTCTCCCAGCAGTCCGTGGGAGGGACACTGGCATTGTAAACCATGGATTACACAATGTAAATCATACATTACATTGTGAGCAAACGAGCGAAGCGGTCCAGCGGCGATGCTCGAATGCCGTGGGAGCATTGCCCGCGGGCCCCTAGACGAACCGCAGTAGCGTCACCTCCAGCTCCCGGCTCTGCCTGGGCGCGCCCCTCCACTGCACCAGGATCGGGCTCTGGTACGTGCCCCACCCGATATCGCCGGTGCCGTCGCCGCCTCGGTCCAGCACCGGAAGGCTCACGGCGCGCTTCATCCGCAGGAAGTGCGATACCGGCAGCGCCACCGCCCGGTTCACCACCCGCTCCACCACCGAATTGCGGAGCCGCACCCGGTCCAGCACCTGGTTCAGAACCTGGACCGCGTCGAACTGGGCGAAGTTCATCGCCTTGGCCGGGATCGAGCGTGGGTCGCGGAGCGCGTGCCGCACGTCCTTCCCGGTCTGCGCCATGAATCTGAAGGGATTGCGAAGCGCGTTTCGCAGGTCGTAGTCCATGAGGAGCGGTTCGTACTCGTTCACCGTCAGACCCGCGTTCTCCTCTCCGTCGGGGAGCGACACGTCGAAGCGCCCGAAGGCGACCCGGTGCCCGTCGACCATCCGCTCCAGAGCCCCGATGAATCCGACTCGGGGATCGCGCAGGTTCTGCGCGTCGATCGCATGGGGCGAGGCGGGTATGCGTATCCGACAGCGTTCGACCTCCTCTTCGCGATCGTAGGCCAGAACGGTCGTGCGCCGCTGCCGGGTTCCACCTAGGTGCACGCCGTCGAGCTCCACGAACCAGACGGGTTCGCCGCCCTTCAGCTCGTAGGAGGCCGAGTTGCGCAGCCCGGCCCCGATGAAGGTGAGGTGGGAGTCGGCGTTGAGCGGTTCGGAGGCCCGCTGCTCCTCCGTGAGCTCGCTGCGCAGCTCCATCGTGTCGTGCACATAGTCCGCGCCTGGCGGGAAGAGCTCGCGAAAGAGCTCCAGGTAGTCGTTGATCCCGCTCCTGTCGTGCTCCAGCAGCTCGGCCATCCGCTGGTCCAGGTATCCGGCCGTCGTGTGGTCCGAGATGTAGAACGACCGGGCGAAGCGCGCGAAGTCGTCGCCGAATTCCTCGAGCAGACGTCCTCTGACGTCGGTGAGCTGACTGCGCGCCGTTGGCTGGATCCGCAACGTGGCCAGAAAGGGCCCGTCGTCGCGCGTTGTATGCCGATTGACGATGAGCATCCGATGCCCTGTGTGAGGTGGAGCATGCCTGGGTCCTTCGACGATCCCCAGCCAATGCGCTCCTGCTAACTTAACGAACGGGCGGGTCGCTCCGCAGGTACGCGGCGCAGCTGGATGGCGACGCTCCGGTCGGCCCCGAGCCCCGGAATCAACCCAACTGTGGATCAAGGGGGATGCGATGGAGCTCCAGCAGACTCTCGCCGCCCGGCTTCGCACCTCGCTCGCGTACTTCCAGGGCACGGCGTCCGCCTTCTCGGAGGAGGACTCGGCATTCGCGCCCGATCCGGCGATGTTCACCGTGGCCGCCCACGTCGCCCACGCCGCCGATTCCGTCGACTGGTTCGTCGAGGGCGCCTTCGGCAAGGGATGGGATCTGGACTTCGAGGCGCTGGAGGCGCGCATTCGGAGGGTGACGTCGCTCGGCGAGGCGAAGGAGTGGCTGGAGCGCTCCTTCGCCAATGCGGTGCGTGCGGTCGAGGCCGCCACCTCCGACGAGCTCCGCGCGCCGATACCCGACGAGCGCATGATGAAGGGGATGCCCCGGGAAGGAGTGGTGAACGGCATCGTGGACCACACGGCGCACCATCGCGGCTCGCTCGCCGTCTACGCGCGGGCGCTGGGGAGGGTGCCGCCGATGCCGTACGGCGGTTGATCCCTCCCAGCAGTCGGTGAACGGGGCCCGGATCGCGGTCGATATCGGGGGGACCTTCACCGATGTCGCGCTCCAGCGCGGCGATCGCCTCGTCACGGCCAAGGTCCTCACCACCCGGGACCGGCCCGAGACGGGCGTCCTCGAGGCGGTGCGCAGGGTGATGGCGACGGCGGCGATCCCGCCCTCCGCCGCGGGGCTGGTCATCCACGGCACCACGCTGGCCACCAACGCGATCATCGAGCGCAGGGGGGCGCGCACAGCGCTGATCACGACCGAGGGCCACCGCGACGCCCTCGAGATGGCCCACGAGAACCGCTTCGAGCAGTACGACATCGGGGTCGATCGCCCTCCGCCGCTGGTGCCGCGCCATCTGCGGCTCCCCGTCCGGGAGCGCGTGGACGCGAGCGGGCGGGTGCTCCTTCCTCTCGACGAGACGACCGTCCACTCGCTCCTCGACACCCTCGACCGAAGTGAGGTCGAGTCCGTCGCGGTAGGGCTGATCCACGGCTACGCCAACCCCGGCCACGAGCGTCGCATCGGGGAGATCCTGGGGGCCGAGCGCCCGGAGCTGGCGGTCACGCTGAGCTCGGCCGTCTGTCCCGAGGTGCGCGAGTACGAGCGCCTCTCGACGGCGTGCGCCAACGCCTACGTGCAGCCGCTCATGGCCGGCTACCTGCGGGGGCTGGCGGCCTCGCTGAAGGAGCGGCGGATCGAGTGTCCCTTCCTCCTCATGACCTCGGGCGGCGGTCTGACCACGCTCGAGGCGGCGATAGCCGCGCCGATCCGCCTCGTGGAGTCGGGACCGGCCGGGGGTGCGATCCTGGCGGGCCACCTCGCGCGCGAGCTGGAGCTGGGCAACGTGCTCTCCTTCGACATGGGCGGCACCACGGCCAAGCTCTCCCTGATAGACGGCGGCGAGCCGCTGCACTCCCGCACCTTCGAGGTGGCCCGGAGCTACCGTTTCAGAAAGGGCAGCGGGCTCCCCGTCAGGGTGCCGGTGATCGAGATGGTCGAGATCGGGGCGGGCGGCGGCTCCATCGCGGCGGTGGACGAGCTGGGGCGACTGGCCGTGGGGCCCAGGAGCGCGGGCGCGGAGCCGGGGCCGGCGGCGTACGGGAGAGGCGGGAGGGAGCTGACGGTGACCGACGCGGACATGCTCCTCGGCAGGATCGACCCCGGAGGCTTCGCAGGTGGCGAGATCGAGCTCGACCCGACGCTCGCCGAGAGGGCCGCAGGGAGCGGGGTCGGGTCAGTGCTGGGTCTCGGTGCTCGGGAGGCGGCGCTCGCGGTCAGCGAGGTGGTGGACGAGAACATGGCCAACGCCGCCCGCACCCACGCGGTCGAGTGGGGCAAGGGGCTGGAGGGGCGGACTCTGGTCGCCTTCGGGGGATCCGCGCCGATTCACGCAGCCCGCCTCGCCGACAAGCTGGAGCTGGACCGCTTTCTGGTGCCTGCGCACGCGGGCGTGGGGTCAGCGGTCGGCTTCCTCCTGGCTCCGATCTCGTACGAGGTGGTGCGGAGCCGCTACATGCGCCTCTCGCACTTTGACGCGGGGGTCGTTCGCGACGTGGTCGGCGACATGCGCGCCGAGGCGGCATCGGTGGTCGAGGCAGGTGCCCCGGGCGCACGGACCCGGGAGGAGACCCAGGCGTACATGCGCTACGCGGGCCAGGGCCACGAGATAGGGGTACGGCTCCCGGACGCGGTGATCGCGGGGCGGAGCGACGCCGCCGAAAGGCTGCGCGAGGCCTTCGGCCAGAGCTACGAGGCCGTCTACGGGCGCACCATCCCCGGTCTCGACGTCGAGGTGCTCAGCTGGACGCTCGTCCTCTCGGCGGAGGCCGAGGTGGAGGCGTCGCTCGTCGCCGGGCCCGAGCGGTCGGGTGGAGCTCTGGAGGGCGGCGACCCCCGCCGTGGCGCCGGGCGCAACGAGCTCTTCATCGGCGGGGGGGCCGGGTCGGTCGCCGCGGCAGTGCACCCTAGATCCGGGCTCGATCCGGGCCGTACGCTCGTGGCCCCGGCCCTCGTCACCGAGGACCATACCACGACGGTCGTCCCCGAGGGGTGGAGGGCGAGCACGCTTCCGGGCGGACACCTCCTCGTGCGGCGCACCCGCTCGTCGTCCCCACCCCGGGCCGGCGCGAAGGCCCCAGGCGAATCCACGGCTCTCGAGGAGCAGATCGCCTGGAGTCGGCTCCTCTCGGTCGTCGAGGAGCAGGCCCAGACGCTCGTGCGCACCGCCTTCTCGACGCCGGTGCGCGAGGCGGGCGACCTCTCGGCGGGGGTATTCGACCTGAGGGGCCGCATGCTGGCCCAGGCGGTGACCGGCACCCCCGGCCATGTGAACGCGATGGCGGCCTCGGTCGGGTTCTTCCTGCGCGACCACCCGGTCGGGACGCTTCGCGAGGGCGACGTGCTCGTCACCAACGACCCGTGGGAGGGAACCGGCCACCTGAACGACTTTACCGTCGTGACGCCGGCCTTCCTCGACGGCCGCCCCGTCGCGCTCTTCGCCTCGACGAGCCACATTGCCGATGTGGGGGGGCGCGGATTCGGCGCCGACGCCAATCAGGTCTTCGAGGAGGGGATCCGCATTCCGATCGGGCATCTTGCCAGGGAGGGCCGGATCGACGAGACGCTGATCCGGATGGTGCGCGCGAATGTGCGCGACCCCGACGTGGCCGAGGGCGACCTCTACTCGCTGGTGGCTTGCAACCACGCCGGCGGGGAGCGCCTCTCGGCGATGATGCGCGAGTTCGGGCTGGAGTCGCTCGACGAGCTCGCCGAGACGATCGTGGCGACCTCCCGCCGAGCGATGCTCCGGGAAATCTCGGCGCTCCGTCCGGGCACCTACGAGAACACCATGACGATCGACGGGTACGACCGCGACCTCGTGCTCGCGTGCAGCCTCACGGTGGCGGCCGAGGGCGTCCACCTGGACTTCTCCGGCACCTCGCCGATCTCCCCCTACGGCATCAACGTGCCCGAGACGTACACGCGCGCCTACGGGTCCTTCGGCGTCCGGTGCGTCGTCGGGTCGGGCGTCCCCAACAACGCCGGCTCGCTCGGCACGATCAGGGTGACGGCCCCCCTGGGGTGCCTCCTCAACGCGCCCCCCCCGGCCGCGGTCTCCGCGCGCCACGCGATAGGCCAGATGCTCCCCGACGTGGTGCTCGGCTGCCTGTGCCAGGCGATGCCCCCCGGATCCGTCCCGGCGGAGGGGGCGTCGTGCCTCTGGCTGCCGGTCTTCCTAGGAGGCGCGGGGCTGACCGGCGAGCACCCGTACGGGGACTCGGCCCCCTTCGTGGCGAACCCCTTCCACACCGGAGGCACCGGGGCGAGACCGGGGAAGGATGGCCTCAGCGCCACCTCCTTTCCATCGGGGGTGCGGAGCACTCCAATCGAGATCACCGAGAGTGTGGCGCCGCTCATCTTCTGGAGGAAGGAGCTCGTCGCCGACTCGGGCGGGGTGGGCGAGCATCGGGGCGGCCTCGGCCAGGTCATGGAGGTATCGCACGCCGACGGCGCCCCCTTCGCCGTCTCCAAGATGTTCGAGCGCGTGCGAAACGCGGCCCGGGGACGCGACGGGGGCGGCCCCGGGGCTCTGGGCCGCGTCGATGTGCCCGGGGTGGGGGAGCTCGGACCGAAGGGGAGGGAGGTAGTGCCGCCGGGGTCCCGCCTGGTCCTTCAGACGCCCGGTGGAGGCGGTCTCGGCGACCCCCGGAGGCGAAGCCGCGAGATGGTGGCGCGGGATGTGCTCGAAGGGCTGGTCACCCCCGAGGCGGCGAGGCGCGACTACGGGTGGGAGCCTGAGGCGGAAGCGCCACCGGGCACCCGAAAGGCGGGGCGTTGAGGTACGATCTCGACACCTTCCGGGGCGATCTGCTCGGCGGCCTCACCGCGACGGTCGTCGCGCTCCCAGTGTCGCTGGGGTTCGGAATCGCGTCGGGGATGGGACCCGCAGCGGGACTCTACGGGGCCATCGTGGTCGGCTTCTTCGCATCGGTCTTCGGCGGCACGAAGTCGCAGATCTCGGGTCCCACCGCGCCGATGGCGGTCGCGATGGCAGTGGTGGTCACCAGTCACGCGGGCACCTTCGCCGAGGCGCTCACCGTGGTGGTCCTCGCCGGCCTTCTGCAGATCGGGCTGGGGGTGTCGCGGATGGGGCGCTTCATCGCGTACACACCCCACGTGGTGGTCTCGGGCTTCATGTCGGGGATCGGCATCATCGTCATCCTCCTGCAGACGCTGCCGTCGCTCGGGGTGACGATTCCGGGCGCCGGACTGCCCCGCACCTTCGAAGCTCTCCCCGCCGCGCTCGACAACCCGAATCTGAGCGCTCTCGCGATCGCGGCCGTCACGCTCGCGGTGGGCTTTCTCTGGCCAAGGCGATGGCGGCGCTACGTGCCCGGTCCCTTGGCCGCGCTTGTCGCTGGAACCGGCCTGGGACTCACCGTCCTCACCGGAACGCCCGCGATAGGTGCCATCCCGACGGGGCTTCCGAGCCTTCAGTGGGAGCTTCCGGGCGGCCAGTACCTCTTGCAGGCTCTTCAGCCCGCGCTGATCCTCGCGCTCCTGGGGTCGGTGGACTCCCTCCTCACCTCGCTGGTTGCGGATTCGATGACGCGCCAGCGCCACAACCCCGACAGGGAGCTGGTCGGCCAGGGGATCGGCAACACGATCGCGGGGCTCTTCGGGGCGCTTCCAGGGGCCGGCGCCACGATCGGCACCGTCATCAACATTCGCTCCGGCGGTTCGACGCCGGTCTCGGGCGTGGTGCGCTCGGTTGTGCTGCTGGCGGTGGTGCTGGGGCTGGGGCGCCACTTCGAGCCTATTCCGCTGGCGGCGCTCGCGGGCGTCCTGGCCAAGGTCGGGTGGGACATCATCGACTGGCGCATGCTCACGCTCCTCCACCGGCTAAGGAGGGAGCAGCTGGCGATCGTCGCGGCCACGCTCCTCCTCACCGTCTTCGTGGACCTCCTGACGGCGGTTGCGGTCGGGCTGATCGCGAGCGCGGTCGTGCACGCCCGCCAGCTCGAGTCGCTGGAGCTCGACAGCGTGATGTCGATTCCGATTCTCGACCAGGTGTTCTTCGGGGGCGACCCCGAGATGCAGGGCGACGACCCCTTTGCGGCGAGGGTCGGGATGGTGGCGCTGAAGGGGAGCTTCACGGTCGCGTCGGCGAGCAGGCTGGTGGCGGTCATCGGACCCGAGATCGGGGATCACGAGGTGGTGGTCTTCGATTTCGCGGAGACAACGCGCATCGACGACAGCGCGGCCCATGTGATCCGTCAGCTCGTCATGATCGCCGACGAGTCGGGAACGGCGTGTGTGGTGGTGGGGCTGGACGGTCAGCCCGCCTCGATGCTCGATGCGATGCACACGCTCCGCCGGGTGCCCGGGGACCGGATCGTCGCCACCATCGACGATGCGCGCGAGGTGGCGAAAGGGCTGCTGGGATAACGTCCATTATCGTGTACCGAATAGACGATATGGTGCATATTGTTGCACATATCGTCGGAGACGCTCGAGGTAGGGGTGAGGTGACGCGGCCCTCGGGGAAGAGCGAGAGCATGAAGGACACCGTCCACGTCGAGCCGCGCGGCTGGAGTCTCGACAAGCCGACGGCGAGGTTCTCGCCGCGGTGGGTCGACTCGATTCCGGGATTGCCGAAGGCGTGGGGGCTCTACTCGGGGGGCAAGCCCACCCCCGAGACGCTGCCGATCGGCGCGGGCACCGGACCCTGGAGAGGAACCTACTACCTTGTCGGCAACCCGGCGGTCACGTACGCGTCGATGAAATTCCACAATGACCTCGAGAGCGGCGGCCCCGCGTACCCCGTCCCCGCCCGCGACACGATCTGCGGGCTGTCGGGGGTCAGCGCCAGCGTGAACCGGGTCAACGGCAGGTGCGGCTACGGGGGGCACCTGTCCAAATTCCGCCGGAAGGTCGTCGCCCACGAGAACAAGCACGAGACCAGCCTCAACGCCTGCATAGACCGAGTGAATCCGCGCCTGAGGAGGCTCGAGAAGCTCGTCTTCAGTGGAGAAGACGCGAGAGGCGAGGCCGAAAGGGCAATGAATGCGCAGTATCTCAAGGGCGCGGTCGTCGCGCTCTTCGACGCGAGGGAGACGGCGCAGGGTCCGGAGAGCGCCGACATCTGGACCTACCGCCCGGCCCCCGGCCCGTGGAGGCAGGGCCTGGTCACCAAGGGGCACAATGGCAGGGACGGCTGCCCCCACATCACCTGAGAGGAAACCGGCGAGAGGAGACGACCGATGAGGACTTCGACGACCATGGTTGCCGCCCTGGCGGCGCTGGCTTGGCTGCCGCCTTCGACGGGCGCGGCGGCCGCCCAGGAGACGACCGCCCAGGAGTGGCGCGAACGCCAGGCGCTCGAGTATCTGCGGCAGGAGGATACGACGATCGAGGGGGCGCTCGAGAAGCTGCACGAGGACCGGCTGGATTACGGCCCCGCCGTAGGGATCCTCCGCCAGGTGGCCGGGCATGGATGGTGGGCCAAACCCAGCCCGCGCCCGGCGGCCGAGCTCGACGCCTTCGCCGACAGGCTGGCCGAGATGGCGCTCGACGCGACGCTCCCGGATTACGTCCGGAACAACGCCCTCAGGGCTCTGCGGGTCGGGGCGCGGGTTGCGGCAAATCCCACCGACAGGGTGGACTACGGCATACCCTACCCCCGCGCCTTCGACCTGCTGGTCAAGGTGTACGAGGGCGGCTACGACCACGCGCTGTCCAGCCTTTCTCTGGCGGATCCGGAGCGCGCCTTCGACGTGCTGGTGCAGGTGTACGAGGGCGGCTACGACGATGCGCTGCCCATGATCGCGAGCGCGGATCCAGAGCGCGGCCCGGCCTATGTGCGGGGCGTCCTCGAGCGGAGCGAGCGGCCGCCCGTGTGCCGGTGGAGCTACGAGAGCGAGCGCTACGAGCCTCCGGAGTGCGTGCTCGGGTACCGCACGTTCCGCGACACGCCTTGGTGCGAGGCGGGGTTCGAGCTGTATATGGACACCGTGTGGGAGGCCGAGCGGAGGACGCCCAGCGAGAGACTCGTGTCGGTTGCCGGGGAGCGGCGGCCGATTCCTGACGGTCTGCCGGAGCACATCGAGGACTGGCACCGGCGCTGCCGGTAGTCCGACTTTCTTTCGAGAAACGAGGGTTACGGGGCGATCACGGGCGATTACTCCGGAATCCGGAGTCCGTAGAGCGACAAAGAGGCCATGACTCGGCCCTGGTCGACCGTCAACCGGCGACCCCGCGAGGCCTGATCCCCGTCCTGAGCAGGCCCTCCTGCGTCGCCGAGGCGACCAGATCGCCCGACCGGGTGTAGACGCTCCCGAGCCCGAATCCGCGGGCGCCGTGCGAGACCGGGCTCTCCACCCGGTAGAGGAGCCACTCGTCCGTCCGGAAGGGGCGGTGAAACCAGAGCGAGTGGTCCAGCGAGGCGATCATCAGGTCCGGGTCGCGTCCCGTGCGGCCGTGCGGACAGAGCGCGGTCGAGAGGATGCCGTAGTCCGACGCGTAGGCGAGTGCGGCCTGGTGGTGCAGCGGGTCGTCGCCCAGCGGCTCTGTGGTGCGGAGCCATATGTGCCGGAGTGGCGGGCGCGGAGTGCGGTCGAAGGGGACGTAGGGCTCGACGTGCCGGAAGTCTAAGGGCCGGTCCTGGGTTAGGACGTCGCGCAGGTGTTCGGGGATCCTGTCGGTGTGCTCGCGCATGATCTCCAGCGCTCCCCGAAGCTCCTCGGGCGGCGGGACCTCCGCCATCGGCGTCTGGTGCGAGATGCCTTCCTCGGTGCGGTGGAAGGATGCCGAGAGCGTGAAGATCGCCTTGCCGTGCTGGATCGCGGTGACGCGGCGCGTCGTGAAGCTGCGTCCGTCGCGGGTGCGGTCGACGAAGTACACCACCGGGATCGAGAGGTCGCCCGCGAGGATGAAGTAGCCGTGGAGGGAGTGCGCGGTCCGATCCTCCTCGGCAACGGTGCGCCGCGCCGCAACCAGGGCCTGCGCCAGCACCTGGCCGCCGAAGATGCGCCCCGTTCCGATATCGCGGTTTCGGCCACGATAGATGTTGCGCTCGATCGGTTCCAGATCGAGGAGGGGCAGGATGGCGGTCGAGCTGGCCATTGCGATGAAAATCTAGCAGGTGGCCGGCCTCGCGTGGAGCTGCCCCGTTTTCGCGGACAGGTTAAGCGACGAGCGATCCCGCGGGCACGAACTCTGTAAACTCTGGATTACACAATGTAAAGCGGACATTACATTGTGCGAGCGAGGCGCTCCGCTGACTTGGGGCGGAGGAGGAGGGGGCGCTGCTAGATTACGCGCCCATGAAGCTCCCGATCAGCCTCGACCGCCCGCTGGCCTTCATCGACACCGAGACGACCGGCTTGAGGCCCGACCGCGATCGCATCGTGGAGCTGGCCGTCCTGCGCTTTTCGCCCGACGGCGAGCTCTTCGAGCGGAAGCGCCGCTACAACCCCGGCATCCCCATACCTGAGGAGGCCAGCAGGGTCCACAAGATCACCGACGCCGATGTGGCCGACAAGCCGCCCTTTCGCAGGAGGGCGGTCTCGCTCGCCAAGCTCCTTGCCCCCTGCGACCTCGCCGGCTTCAACCTGCTCGCCTTCGATCTGCCGATCCTGCTCGAGGAGTTCCGTCGGGCCGGGGTTCGCTTTGACGTCGAGGGCCGCCGCCTTGTCGACATGCAGCGCATCTTCCACGCCAAGGAGCCCCGCAACCTTGAGGCCGCGGTCCGCATGTACCTGGGCCGGGAACACGATGACGGTGCGCACTCCGCCGAGGTGGATGCGCGGGCGACGGCCGAGGTCTTCTGCGCCCAGCTGGAGCGCTACCAGGACCTGCCCCGTGGACTGGACGAACTCCACGAGTACTGCGGGGGGGATAGGCCCTTCCAGACGCCCTTCGATCGCTGGTTTCAGGATCGGGAGGGGTCGCTCGTCTTCAACCAGGGCAAGCACCAGGGCAGGGCCCTCGCCGAGGTCGCGGAGATGGCGCCCGACTACCTGGAGTGGATGATCCGGACCGACGACATCCCCGAGCGGGTGCGCGAGTCGGCTGCCCAGGCGCTGGCGGCCAACGGCGCTGCAGACGGCTCCTGGGATCACCCACCCTCCAGCGACCGCCCCGGAACCGTGGAGCCACGACGGTCCGACCCTCCATGATCGAAGTCTTCCGCGGAGACATCACGACGCTCGAGGTGGACGCCATCGTCAACGCCGCCAACAACACCCTGCTAGGGGGCAGCGGGGTGGACGGGGCCATCCACCGGGCCGCCGGACCCGACCTGCTGGAGGAGTGCCGCACCCTCGGCGGCTGCCCGACCGGCGAGGCGCGCATCACAGCCGGTTACCGCCTGGCAGCCCGCTACGTCATCCACACGGTCGGGCCCGTCTGGCGCGGCCGGGGCGACGAGGACGCGCTCTTGGCGGCCTGCTACAGCAGTTGCTTTGCGCTCGCACGGGAGCACGGCCTGGCCTCGATCGCCTTCCCCGCGATCTCGACGGGCGCCTACGGCTTCCCGCGGGACCGCGCAGCCAGGATTGCGGTGGCCGGGGCGCGGGCCCATGGCACCGGCTTCCAAAGGGTCATATTCGCCTGCTTCGACGAGGCGACCGAGGCGCTCTACCGGGCGGAATTGGGCGGAGCAACTGTCCGTCACACGGGGCCCAACGCCACGTCGTCCTGATCTGCTTCACAATCCCGCCCCTTCCTGCGGGTGTTGCCGCGATACGCCTGCGCCGGCCTACCGCCAGCGACCGCGCCTGAAGCGGTTGTTGACGACGTTGTTGAAGATCGATCCAAAGTGGAAGGAGAGACCCGCCTCGATGCCGTAGTTGAAGTTCTGGGCCTGCTGCTGAAGGTCCAGGAGCGCCTCCGCGTCGGAGAGGCCTTCGGCGGACAGGTAGATCTGGTCGTTGACCCAGGAGATGTTGGCCTGCAGATCGATCGTCACCCCCCGGGCGATCCGGAAGTCGAGGCCACCGTAGCAGGAGAGGCCGTAGAGCTCGACGTCGTGCAGAAAGTGCGATCCCTCGACGTTGATGGCGATATCGCCCCACTTCTCGCGACGGGCCAGCTCGGCCTCGAGCGAGTGCTCCCAGCGGGTCTCCGCGAGCTCGCTGTAGATCGTCTGCTCCACGTACTGGCGGTACGTGGCGGCGATCTCGTAGGAGATGGTCAGGGCGCGTCGGGTGGCTTCCGCGTAGGGGAAGAAGCTGTGCTCGAGGGCGGCCGTGGCCTCGGCCCTGAGGGACTGGTTGTAGCGGAGACTCCGGCGAAGGTCGGTCCGGAAGCCGACGGACCACCGGTCGGCGAGCGATTGCGCCACGAGGGCGCTGAAGCCCCAGTCGGTTCTCCGGTCCCTGAAGGTGGAGTCGTCGGCCAGCTCGATCTCTCTGAGGTCGGAATCGACGTTGGCGCGGAAGATCGCCTTGAGCTCGGGGGTGACCCTCGATGCGCGCAGGTCGCCTGAGAGCTGAACCGTGCGCCGCGTCTCCTCCCCCTGAATGTCGGTGCCGCCCCCGACCCGGAATACCCAGAAGTCCCACGGGTCGTCCACCTCGGCGGTCCCCACGACCCCCACCCCAGGGGAGGTCCCCGCGTCGGGCGAGAGCACGCTCTCGGCGATCTCGCGAAAGCGCGAGGGAGGAAGAAGGCCGTTCCTGGTGGCGAAGTGCAGCACTCCGACCCCGATCGCGCGGACCAGGCCATCCAGGATTTCGCGGTCCGTGGCGGTGGGGAGCGCCCGGTGAAGGACCCGCTCCTCGTACTCGAAGTCCCCGGTGCCCATGAAGTCGAGCCGGTACTCGCGCCCGCCGGCTCCGGTTGCCTGGCTGGTGAGGATGAGGTGCACATCCGCCTCGTCGGGGAGGCGCACCCAGTTCACCCAGCCGATTTCGGTGCGGAAGTACTCGGGCCTGCAGCCGCGCGTCGCGCAGTCCAGGAAGACGCTGGGCCGGATCTCCTGGAGCGAGTCGGCCAGCCCCGTCGCCTGTCCGGCGGCGGGCCTGGCGGTGAGGGCAACTAATGCGCTAAGCGCACAGGTTGCGGCTATCGCCTGAAAACGAGTTCCCACCCGCTCACGCAGTCCGACGCGATCTTCAGGGTGTCCCGATCCCCGATCACGGCCGTGTTCTGGCATCCGCTCCGAGGATTCAGGGAGACGGCCGTCCCCGTCTGCGTCCAGTCGCCGGACTCGGTGTCATCGCCGGACTCGTCCCGCACCCGCCAGGCGTAGGTGCCGTTGGAGCGGATGTCGAGCGACCACGACTCGATGCCGTGGACAGG
Organism: Gemmatimonadota bacterium; assembly: GCA_026706635.1. Lineage (GTDB taxonomy): Bacteria > Gemmatimonadota > Gemmatimonadetes > Longimicrobiales > Gaopeijiaceae > Bin94. Next base: position 55,537 of record JAPOYJ010000017.1, read on the forward strand.
GAGCGCCTGTCCATCGATGGACCATATGTCCCACGACCCCACGGGGCTCGGTGGCTCCGGCTCTGTGTCGTCATCGCCACAGCCTACCGCGAGGATCGCGAGCAGCGTGCATATGAATGGCGTGAAGTCCAACGTGCGGCGTGTCATTTCAATTCGGATCTCTTTTCTCTCTTTTGAAGTCCCCTGTCCATTCCCGGTCTCGTGAAAGTCGGGGCCTACCGCTCCCCGGCTGCGGCTATCATCGCTGTAATCACCGCTGAACTCAGCCCCTGCCGATTGAGCTCGATGACCGCCGCGCGCGACACATCGAAGTCGACTTCCGATGTTTCGATGAGCTGTATGATGATCTCGTCGGACAGCTCCTCCTCGAACATCTCGACTATGTCGTCATTCGTGAGGGTGCTTTCAGCTCTCTCCGCCGCCTCCTCCCGCAGCTCTTCGGCGCGATCCATCGCCTCCTGCTCCACCCGCCGGAGCTCTTCGTCCGCCTCCGCCGCCGAGCGGACCTCCCTGATCGCCGCGGCGATCACGCCGTTTTCGGGGTCGATCTCGCCGGCCCACGCCAGATGTTCCGCGGCCGATTCGAAATCCCCCATGATCCGATACAGGATCCCGACGTTGTAGTTCGCCGCCGCCACGTCCTTGGACTCGACCTTGGCCTCTGGATCGATCCTGCAGTACTCGGCATTCGCCAGGGACAGGTCCAGCGCCCGCTCGTAGTCGCCCGCGGCCACGGCCCCGTGAGCGACCTTCATCCCGCACTTGTCCTCGTCGAAGAAGACGAGGCTTCGTTCTTCGACCGTCTCGAGAAATAGCGGAGCGATCCTCTGAACCGCGGCGCTGTGGGCCTGTCCGAGCAATATCTGATCGCTCGGATAGTCGGGAAAACCCTCTAGGCTCGATTCGACGGCCCAGGGTTCGGAGTTGAGGTCTCCCGATGTCGCCTCGGAGTTGTTCGACAGGTCGATGATACGGTACGCGGCCCTGAAGTCCAGCCGGCTCTCCGCACGATACTCGGTCACTTCGCGACGGCGCGTGTTTTCCCCGGCCTGCTCCACGATCTCCCTCGTCTCGGAGGTTAGGTCCCGTCGGATGGTGCAATTGGTCACGTTGATCTCGATCATCGCATCCGCACCGTCATGGCTGCCGTAGGTCGCGACTCGAATGCCGCTCTCGAGCAGTCCGCGGGTCAGCGCCGGCACGAGCTCGGCTCGGCAGGCGACGACATCCAGCACGGTCGCATCCTGGCCCAGGAGCCCCGCCAACACGGCGGTGCCTACCCGATCACCGGTGCCAGAGGCAAGCGAGAGGTCCGGGGGCGCGAAGACGACCTCCTCGACGAGAAAGCCCAGCCTCGGTGCGTTCCTGATCTCCACGGTCACCTTGGGGTTGTATCGGCCATAGGCCGGCATGCAGGCGGTCAGCGGCGCGACGGCCACGATCAGGGCCGCGACGCGGGCGATACGGGTGGAGCTCGTCATGATGAAACCTCCGGTGCAGGTTGGCGGACAAGAATCGGGAAGCTTCGGGGGGTTCGGAACTTCGGGGCTTTTCCGGAGGCCTCCGGGCCACAGCCTCCCCCACACGGTAGGGCTCCCCCACACGGTAGGGAACCGATGGGCCGGGGCGCAAGGCTCAAGGAGGGGCTACCCGGGGGGCCAGGGAGGGAGGGCGCAGGTCGAGGTGTGGCCCGATCAGCTCAGAAAAGCTCCTCGCCGGGCAGCACGGCCGCCTGCGCGATCCAATCCTCCAGCTGTCCGTCGTCCAGGGCGTCGCCCTCTCGGACGTGGTGGTACCGGACGTCCTCGTGCTTGGATGGGACCGGCGGAGGCGGCTTGAGCGACCCACCGTTCAGGAACGTCACCTTGACGTACCTGGCGAAGCAGTGGAAGGAAAGGAACCAGCCCCGTCCCTCGATGCCGGAGAAGGGGGAGTTCCACCTGACCGCCTTGCGGACGCCCGGGACGGTGAGCTCCACCAGTCGATCAAGACCGCGGCCGACGTCCTGTTTCCAGCCCGGCATCGCGGCGAGATAGTCCTGAACGGGCGCGTCCCCGTCTCCCTTGGGAATCTGCGGATTGCCCCCGGCCAGCAATCTCGGCTGGGGTCCGCCGGAACGCGTGACGGTCACGGCCGCGCCTCGCCTGTCCCGCGGTGGGCTTGGCGGTGAGGGCAACTACTGCGCTTAGCGCACAGGTTGCGGCAGCTGCTGGGCACGATCCGTCGCCTCCTGCTCCATCTGCCGGAACTCTTCCTCCGCCTCCGCCGCCGAGCGCGTCTACCTGATCGCCTCGTGCGTTTGGTGAGTTCGTGCGCTCCGGGTACCCACGGGGAACGTACCGAACTCGTACCCCGCCGACAAGCGGGCGGCTCCCAGGGCGGCCCCTTGGCGGTCCGGGAAGTCCGTCGTATAGGTCGTGGATCAGCCGCTCCAGGCCGGGTATGCGCTAGCAGCCCGTGAACAAACCTCCCACGGCATTCGAGCAGCGCTGCATCCCCGCTGGACCGCTTCGCTCGTCTCCCCTAGCTGTAATGTATGATATACATTGTGTAGTTCATGATTTACAATTCCCACACCCGTGGCTTCGCTCTGCGTTGCTCCTCGGGCCGGTAGCGCTGCTAC
>JAPOYJ010000074.1 GCA_026706635.1 Gemmatimonadota bacterium
CCAAAGCGGACATTTCACATGCTCCGAAAACCGGACATTCTACTTGCTCCCAACAGCGGGGGCGGAGGCGTAGCTTCCGTCGCGATCTCCCATCGACTCGCCCCAGGCCACCCGAGAGCCAGCCCAGCAGATGAGGGCCTTCGCGCGGTGGAGGGGAGTCCACGACATTCGCTCCGACCACACTCCGGCATACCCGAGATCCAGCTCGCCCCGCTCCCCGAGGCGCGAACCCTTGGCCTCACCCTGGACGACCTCGCCTAGCAGAGGCGGGCCGCCGTCCTGATCTTCCTGGTGCCGGCGCTGACTTCGATCAGGCTGCGGCGGATAGCGCGGCGAGACGGTTCTACGGCCTTCAGTTGACCACCGGAACTCCCCGGCTGAACCGCAGCGTGTGGTGAGAGGGGGTCGATAGCAGCGCCCTCGCGTCCTCTGCGGTTCTGGTGTCCGGATGGAGGTTCAGCAGGAGTGCCTGGACCTGCCCGGTTTCCGGGTCCCGAACCAGCGCCGAGGGACGGTGGGTGTCCGAGTCGAGGGTGACTGCGCCACCGGGGCCCGACAGCGTAATGCTCGCGAGGCCCTCCCACCCAGCCTCGATCGGCAGCGCGAAGGCGAAGGACGTGTACTCGCCCTCGGCATCGGCCACCTCGGGCATATCGAATGACAGGGAGAACAGCACTCGGTCGGCACCGTCGCGGCCGACAAGGCGGTGCGCGCCGGAGGTCTCCGGGCCATAGGCCGGGGCATCGACGACGAAGGCGGGCTCGAGGAACGAGGTTCCGTCGGCGTTCCGGCCGCCCCACAGTAGCAGGGAGGGGACGGACGGAGGCCTCGCCTCCTCCCCCAGCTCCTCGTCCACCCTGAAGGTGGTCGCCCGGTTGAAGTGGTAGCCGCTGATCCACCGGGGACGGCAGTACGACATCATGTCCTTGGTGGAGGGGTGTATGAGGCTGTCGTTCTCGAAGTCGTAGCCCCAGTTCACGATCGCGTCAATGACTATCGTCGATTATGGTATACGATTTCTCAATGCTGACCTACCAGCTCCTTGCCCACCCGCCGCCCGGAGCGAGTTCGCCAGCTTGCTAGCAATCACTGACTGCTAGCATTAGCTTTCTCCTGTCTACACTTCCTGATCCGACTGGAGAGTGGAGAGCATGGGGAATACGATCACGGTCCGGGACATCGACCCGGGTGACAAGGCCTGGCTTCGCCGGGAGGCCCGCCACACCGGCGTCTCGATGGAGGAGTTCGTTCGCCGCCTGATCCGCGAGAGGCGGAGGAATGCCGTCGGCGGCGCGAGACCTTCGGAAGTCTTCTTGAGATACTTCGGCTCGGAATACGGGGTGGAGCTGCCCGAGCCCTCCCGCCACGGATACAGGCCCTTCGCGTTCGAGGACGAGGGCGAGGGCGAAGTGTGATGCAACCCGTGCGGTGGCTGATCGACACGAACGTGGTCTCCGAGATGATGCGCCCGGCTCCCGAGCCGCGAGTGGCCGGGTTCCTCGACGGGATCTGGCCCCAAGGGGTCGGTGTGGCCTCCGTCACGGTGTGGGAAATCCTCAACGGCATCCGTCGCATGGACGCCGGCTGGCGGCGCGAACATCTGGCCGAGCGGTTTCAGGGCGTGCTGGACGACCTGTTCCGCGAACGGATCCTCGACTGGACCCTGGCCGACGCCGAAGCGTGCGCCCGCGTCATGGAATCGAAGAGGCGGCGGGGCGAACCGCTCGACGACCACCTGCCGGACGCAATGCTGGCGGGTACGGCCGTGTGTCGCGGCCTCAACCTTGTCACGCGCAACGAGCGGGACTTCCGAAGCACAGGCATCGAAGTCGTCAACCCGTGGGCGTGACCGCTCCCTCCGTCATCGGCCCGCGAGGCGCAAGCGACGCCACCCGGCACGCCGGGGGTCGCCCGCCCGACGCTTCCATTCGCCCCGGGAAATCCCGCACTCCCTTGACCAGCTCTCCCCCGCCCATGACGATCGGAAGATGAGCGACCGACCCCTGACCCCCCGCGAACGCCTCCTCCTCGACCGCATCCGGCTGGGCGAGAGCAGCCGCCTGGATCTGAAGGCCGTTCAGTTCGCGGGCGCGAAGCTCAAGGGTCCCGACCGAAAGACCCTGGCCGACGAGCTGGCCGCGTTCGCCAACGCCCACGGCGGCGCTCTGGTTCTGGGCGTCGACGACAGGTCGCGCGGCGTCGTCGGGATTCCGGAGGACCGGGTGCCCGAGGTCGTCACCCTCGTCCGACAGGTGTGCACGGACTCCATCGATCCGCTGCTTCACGCTTCAATCGAACCGCTCCGGCTTCCCTCCTCGGGGGACGGGGACAGGCCCGTCGTGGAGGTCCGGGTGCGGCGCAGCCTGTTCGTGCACCGCAGCCCGAGCGGATACCTGCATCGGGTTGGCGACGAGAAGCGCCGCATGTCGACGGAGTACCTGGCGAGACTCTTCCAGCAGCGCAGCCAGTCACGCCTAATCAGGTTCGACGAACAGACCGTCCACGAGGCCAACATCGGCTCCCTGTCAAAGGACCTCTGGAAGAGGTTCCGGACTTCGCGGACCGGAGATGCGCGGGACGGACTGCTGACCAAGCTGCGGATGGCCAGACGGGATCGGGACGGGGTGCTGCGGCCGACCGTGGCGGGTGTGCTAATGGCGTCACGCGATCCCCGCGAGTGGTTGCCGAACGCGTTCGTCCAGGCGGTCGCCTACCGCGGCGCGGACGTCAGGCCAGCGGGACTGGGGCGGACGTATCAGCTGGACGCCGCCGACATCACGGGGCCACTGGACATGCAAGTGGACCTCGCCTGCCGGTTCGTGGCGAGAAACATGAAGGTGGCCGCCTTCAAGGACATGGGGCGCATCGACCGGCCTCAGTACGACATGACGGCCGTCTTCGAAGCCCTGGTCAACGCCGTCGCCCATCGCGACTACTCCGTCCGCGGCTCGAAGATCCGGCTGAGGATGTTCGAGGACCGCATCGAGCTGTACTCGCCCGGGTCGATTCCGAACACCATAACGCCCGAGCGTCTGGTGCATCTTCAGTCCGCCCGCAACGAGGTCGTGACGAGCCTGCTGGCCAAGTGCCCGGTCCCCCAGGACATCCCGTGGCTAGACACCGACCGCCGCACGCTGATGGACCGCCGCGGCGAAGGGGTTCGCATCATACTCGAGAACAGCGAACGTCTCTCGGGTCGCGAGCCCCGGTACCGGCTGATCGACAACGCCGAGCTGCTGCTGACGATCCACGCGCCGCGGGAATAGCCCCGCCGCCGGTCACGGCCCCCGAAGCCAGCAAGCTCGCGATCTCGGGTACGCAAGACGAAATGCTGATCGATTCCACATCGGTATGACGACAATCGGATCGATGGCGATATCGCAAGACGCCTTCGATGGCGACACCGCCGCTCCTGCCTACCGCCACCGGGTCTTCCGAGGCTCGCCCCGTTGCCGTTAGCGTATTTGAGACCATGGGAACTGTTAGGCTCTGGGTTCCGGGTGGACGCTCGAAGATAGGCGGCTGGGCAGAGGAGTGGCGGCGACCTACGCCGCCTCGTGGATTTCTCGTAATAAGCCGCTATATTCCTCGTAATAAGCTGCTGTATTTCTCGTAATAAGCTGCTGTATTTCTCGTAATAACTCTCCCAACCCCCCGCCCACCGCCCCATGTACGCCAGACACCTCCAACCCTTGGTGCGCGAGATGCTAGGCGAGTTCAGGATCGTCTACCTCACGGGCCCCAGACAGTCCGGGAAGACCACTCTGGCCCGCAACGTCGCCGCCGCGTCCGGCATGCGCTACCTCACCCTGGACGATCCGGCCATCCAATCCGCCGCGGCCCAGGATCCCCACGGGTTCGTCAGATCGCTGGAGGGCCGACCGGTCGTTCTCGACGAGTTCCAGCGGGCACCCGATCTGGTCCCCGCCATCAAGGAGGTCTCCGACCGGCTTGCCAGCGCGCCGGCGACCGCGAACGCGCCCGGCCGACCCCCCAAGGGCCTGTTCCTCCTGACCGGCTCCGCCGACATATTCCGATCCGCGCGCACGCAGGAGGCCCTGCCCGGCCATATGGCCCGCCTGGAGCTGCAGCCCCTGTCGATCGCCGAGCTCCGGGGCAGCCGCCGCAACCTGATCGACCACCTGCTCTCGGGGGACTTCCGCCCGGCGGACACTCCCACGCCCCCGACCCGCGGACAGATCGCCGGGCGGATCCTCCTCGGCGGCTATCCCGAAGTGCAGGACATGGGTCCGCGGGCACGCACCGTCTGGTTCAGATCCTACACCGAGGGCAGGTTCCTCAAGGACTTCGAGACACTCCACGCCGCCCGCGGGGACTACCACTCGAAGCTTCGGGCCATGGCTCCGTCCCTGGCCGCCCGGACCGGCAATCTGCTCAGATACGCAGGCCTTGCCAACGACCTCGAACTCAACGACAAGCTCGTCAAGAGCTACGTCGAGATCCTCGAGCTCATGTTCCTGATCCGCCGGGTTCCGTCCTACCGGAGGAAGGCGGCCCGAAGGATGGCGGTGCGGATGCCGAAACTGCACTTCGTGGACACCGGTCTCGCGTCGCATCTGCTGGGTCTGCGGACTGAAGGCCGGATCCTCGCGAGCCCGCACTACGGGGCGCTGCTGGAGACTCTCGTCTTCATGGAGTGCGCCAAGCACGCGGAGTGGGCGGACGAGGAGGTCGGGCTCCACCATTTTCGCGACCAGCGCAAGCGCGAGGTCGACATCGTCCTCGAGCAGCCCGACGGGCGCATCGTGGGCGTGGAGGTGAAGGCATCTGCCACCGTCCGCCGCACGGACTTCGACCGTCTGGCGACCCTGGCCGAGTTCGCGGGGGCCGCCTTCAGGCGCGGCGTTCTCATCTACACGGGAACCCGGACGCTCCCCTTCCACAGGGGGCCCGTGAGGTTGCACGCGGTACCCTTCGGACACCTGACCGCCATGTCGCGTTGACCACCTGTCTCCCGTCCTACAGCTCTTGATCCGACTGGAGAGTGGCGGGCGTGGGGGATACGATCACGGTCCGGGACAACGACCTGGGTGACGAAGCTTGGCTTCGCCGGGAGGCTCGCCACACCGGCGTTCGATGGAGGAGTTCGTTCGCCTCGAACCGCTCGACGACCACCCGCCGGACGCGATGCTGGCGGGTACGGCAGTGTGTCGCGGCCTCGCCCTCGTCACGCGGAACGAGCGGGATTTCCGAAGCACAGGCATCGAGTCGTCAACCCGTGGGAGTGACCGCTCCGTACCTCATGGGCCCTCGCGGGATCATCGCCTGGACGCACACCTGCACGCGTTCGGGCTCGTACGCCCCGGCAGCCACATGCGGCCGCTTCCCCTTCTTGAAGTCCACGGGCATCACCATTCCGTCCGACGCCTCGACCACGTCGATCTTCGCGATCACGCCCAGTCGTTCGGACGACATGGTCACCGAGCGGGCGCGGGCCATTTCCTCGTCGAGCTCCTCGGGGCCAGAAGCGTGCCGCCGCCCTTGTCCACTCGGGCGTGGACGCGCCTGCCCTGGACGGTGTCGGCGGTGTCCGCCCACTCGCCCTCCACTCACTCCAGGTAGGCTAGCCGCGGACAGTAGACCCACTCGTTGACCATCCGCGCTGGCACGAGGGGGGTGGCCGAGTCCGCAGGCGGCGGGGGAATCGGAAGAATGAGTTGCCTTCGGTCGCTCACGGGCTCGGGTCCGGGTGGGTCAGCGCCGATTCGACGCACCTTCCCAGGGGTTGAAGGCGGGGACGCCGACGTCAAGGTAGGCGCGGCGCAAGAGCTCAAGCAAGCATCATCGGACAGGTGGCTGACCAGGGGCCGGGGACGCAGAGATCAGATTCTGCCCCGGAGGAGCGCGCCGCCCACGAAGAGGTTGCGAGGCGGTGTACGATGCGCCATGGTTGGTTGTCGTTGCTCCGCAACTCAAGCTAGGGATTGTGAAGCCGTGAGACGGTTCACCGTGGTTGTCGAACAGGACTTCGAGACCGGGTTGTTCGTGGGCTATGTCCCGGGCTTTCCGGGCGCTCACTCTCAGGCGGGCAGCCTGGACGAGCTGTCCGAGAACCTCCGCGAGGTCATCGCGATGCTTCTGGAAGATGGCCTTCCCGAGCTGGAGGCCGAATTTGCGGGGATTCAGACGATCACGGCTTAGCGCGAATGTCCCGCCTCCCGGTCCTGAAGCCGCGGGAGGTGGTTCGAGTGTTGCTTCGGCTCGGATTCATCGAGGTTCGGCACAGAGGGTCTCACAAGCAGTTCGCCCATTCCGATGGTCGCCGGACAACGGTACCTGTGCATCCCGGCAGGGACATTGCCCCGGTTCTGTTGCGCCGGATAGTCAAGGATGTAGGCATGAGCGTGGAGGATTTCCTCGCGCATCGGTAGTCTTCTCGCCGACGGAAAGGGCGGGAGCCACTCGTTGCAGCGAAAAACGCGTCAGGGGCCATCGCCCGAGGGACTCCGAACGCACGATGGTGAGGCTGTGGTCATGAACTCCGGGACCCCATCGTCCCCCTCGAACAACCGTCGCATCTGGGTGCAGTGGACCAGGAATGTCTCTCGGCGAACGCGCGTGTAGGACCAGCAGCTGACCTCATGGCTCCTGTCCCGCATGGCTTCTTCGGCCGCAGTCAGGAGCGCCTGCGCCTCGTTGATGTGCCCCGCAAGCCACTGCGCCAGAGCCAAGCACTGAAGGCGATTGGCACCCTGACTCTGGGCGCCTGAATCGTCGTCGCCCGCCAATTCGCACACTTCACGAAAGGCGGCCTCGTCAGGCACGCCGTCTCGTGCCCACCTGGCCATCGCGTGGTTGAACGCGGCGGCCAACGCCGCCGGCGCTCCGTCGTCGGCCGGTCGGGTCGCCTGCCGACGGGCCTGGCCGAAAGCCTCCGCGGCACTCGCGAACGATCCCGTCGCCATGTGCGCGAAGTCAAGCTCCCGGTTCCGGTTCGCCTCGTCGGGCGCGGCGGAGTCGTCCTGTGACTCGCCGGTCAGGATCCGCACGGCCTTCCTCCGCTCCGGCACCGACAGATCGAGACGGGCCGCCACGCTCACTTGGCCGCAGGCGACAGTTGTCAATCGGCATCGAAAATGGCACACTTTCGGGCATCGAATGTGGCACACTCCGGGCCAGCCCCCGCTCCGGTCGCTACGCTCCCTCCGCGGGGGCTGGCCCGGAGTGGCGACTCCTCACGATTCGTCCCCCTTCCGGGCTCGTTCTGCGTCCGCCGTCCTGGACGCCGTCGGGTGGATGGCCTTCGACAGCTCCATGTGCCTCCGCATCCGGAAGCTGTTGCCCCGGATGTTCACGATGTGGGACCGGTGGAGCAGCCGGTCGAGCAGGGCGGCCGCCATGACCTCGTCGTGCAGGATCTCGCCCCAGTGCTCGAAGCCCTTGTTCGAGGTCAGCACGGTCGAGGCGCGCTCGTAGCGGGCGTTGACCAGCTGGAAGAAGAGCTTGGCGCCGTTCGGTGTGACCGAGAGATAGCCGATCTCGTCCACGACCAGCAGGGCGGGGTGCGGTGCCAGTCGATCCGGCTTCCCCCTTTGCCTTGGCGATAACGGCGGTCTATCCCCGCGCTCGCGGGGGAGCCACCGCAAGAAGCTGTTGCCGCAACTCCGGGAAGGGTCTATCCCCGCGTGTGCGGGGGAGCCCTCGTGCAGCGGGCCGTGGGTCACCAGCACCGTGGTCTATCCCCGCGTGTGCGGGGGAGCCGCGTTGGAGGCGGCCGCGCGACGGTATATATCGGGTCTATCCCCGCGTGTGCGGGGGAGCCCTACAGCGGCAACCAAAGCCGCAGTGCCAAATCGGTCTATCCCCGCGTGTGCGGGGGAGCCCCTTCCGCGTCTAAATCGTTGTCCGCCTTCTACGGTCTATCCCCGCGTGTGCGGGGGAGCCCGCTGGAGGAGCTCGAGGAGGCCCACACGGTGCGGTCTATCCCCGCGTGTGCGGGGGAGCCCTGGAGCAGACGACGAAGCGGCAGCGGAAGCCGGGTCTATCCCCGCGTGTGCGGGGGAGCCGCGCTCGGCCTCGGCAATGGTCAGCACCTCGCGGGTCTATCCCCGCGTGTGCGGGGGAGCCCGTGTCATGGGACGCGAATCTACAACGAGCGGAGGTCTATCCCCGCGTGTGCGGGGGAGCCTCGGTCGCCACGTTCACACGCTGGTAGACACGGGGTCTATCCCCGCGTGTGCGGGGGAGCCACCAGCCTGCCCCTGCCATGCGACTGGCTCCGGGGTCTATCCCCGCGTGTGCGGGGGAGCCCGGGAATTCCCGTTTCGCTCGCGGGCTGGCGCGGGTCTATCCCCGCGTGTGCGGGGGAGCCCCCGCCGTAGTGCTGCATCGCACCCATGATCTGGGTCTATCCCCGCGTGTGCGGGGGAGCCCTGCCAACAGACGCCAACGGCGATCTCGGGGAGGGTCTATCCCCGCGTGTGCGGGGGAGCCTGCGCTTGTCGATCTCACTAGTTGGGAAAGCAAGGTCTATCCCCGCGTGTGCGGGGGAGCCTGCTCCTTGTACCTGAGCAGGGCAGGCCACTGGGGTCTATCCCCGCGTGTGCGGGGGAGCCTCGACACCCGCCAGCTCGCAGAATTCCTTCAGCGGTCTATCCCCGCGTGTGCGGGGGAGCCTTGCCCGACGTGACTGTGGCGAAAACGCATAGCGGTCTATCCCCGCGTGTGCGGGGGAGCCCGAGAGGTTCACCGTAAACCTGTCCTAGGAACGGGTCTATCCCCGCGTGTGCGGGGGAGCCCGAGAGGTTCACCGTAAACCTGTCCTAGGAACGGGTCTATCCCCGCGTGTGCGGGGGAGCCCCGGTAGCGGTGCGGGCGGCCCTTTGCGTGTGGGGTCTATCCCCGCGTGTGCGGGGGAGCCTCGCGGTCGCTGGCGGACGCGCCTGCCCGCCCGGGTCTATCCCCGCGTGTGCGGGGGAGCCGCCAGCGGTGAAGATGATCGCGGACGTGCTGGCGGTCTATCCCCGCGTGTGCGGGGGAGCCGATAGCAGCGGCGACGTGCTGGACGATAGCGCAGGTCTATCCCCGCGTGTGCGGGGGAGCCCTCCGCAGAAAACGAAAGGTCGTACTGTTACCGGCCACGCAAAATTGCAGAGAACTGGCCGTCGAAAATGGCAGGTTTTC
>JAPOYJ010000050.1 GCA_026706635.1 Gemmatimonadota bacterium
GCAGCCCGTGGACAAACCTCCCACGGCATTCGAGCAGCGCTGCATCCCCGCTGGACCGCTAGTCTCCAGCTCGCTACCCCCAGTATCCCCACGACTCCAACACACTTCCGACCCCGTTGATGAGGAATTGCACCCCCACCACCATCACCAGGAGCCCCATGATCCGCGTCACCACGTTTAGTCCGGTCCTCCCGAGCGCCCTGAGCATGGCAGGCGCCAGCATCAGGCACGGCAGGGTGACCGAGCCAACGAGGAAGGCGGCCAGGTAGACGGAAGCAAGCTGCGCCCCTCCCTCGGCGAGTCCAGCGAGGGCGATCACGGTGACGATTGCGCCCGGCCCCGCAAGCGTCGGCAGCCCGAGGGGTATTATCGCGTGGCTGTCGCGGCTAGCCGCCTCGTCCTGCTCCCTCCTGGTGGTCTTCACCCGCGAACGCTTGGCCTGAAGCATGTCGGAGCCGATTCCGAAGAAGATCACCCCCGCGGCGATCTGGAAGGCCTCGGTGGTGATCGAGAAAAAGTCCAGAATCCAATGGCCGGCGAAGGCGAATACCGCCATCACGATGATCGAAGTCGTCACTCCCAGCAGCGCGACCCGCAGGCGGTCCCGCGTCGTGTCCTCGATCGTGAATGCCGCGAACATCGGCATCGCGCTGAGCGGATTGTAGACGACCAGAAGCTTCGTAAAGGCCACAACGGCAAAAGCAAGATCTGCGCTCATCGCCTCCGTCCTTGCGCACTACCAGCAGTCGGTGGATAGCCCCGCGATAAGATCGAACAGCAAGGCGAGAGACTCGCCTCCATCTTCACAGCCCCTTGAAGCGCTCCCCGACGGCACGCCAGTTGACGATCTTCCAGAAGGCGGCCACGTAGTCGGGACGGCGATTCTGGTAGTTGAGGTAGTAGGCGTGTTCCCAGACGTCGAGCCCGAGGAGCGGCACCTTGCCCTCCATGAGCGGCGTATCCTGGTTGGCGGTCGAGATGACCTCCAGCTCCCCGGTGCGGCCGGCTGAGAGCCACGCCCATCCCGAACCGAAGCGGCCGATCGCCGCCTGGGCGAAGAGCGCCCTGAAGTCCCCCAAACTCCCGAACTTCCCGGCTATCGCATCGGCCAGCCCACCCTCGGGCGCGCTGGAACCGCCCGGCGCAATCACCTCCCAGAAGAGGTTGTGGTTCAGGAACCCACCCCCATTGTTGCGCACGGCCATCCGGATCGCTGCCGGGAGCGCCGACAGGTCGGCGACCAGCTCCTCGGCCGATTTCGAGTGCAGCTCCGGGTGGCCCTCGAGGGCGGCGTTGAGGTTGGAGGTGTACGCCGCGTGGTGCCTCCCATGGTGAATCTCCATAGTGCGGGCGTCGATGTGCGGCTCCAGCGCGTCGGGAGAGTAGCCCAGGCCGGGCAGCTCGAATGGGTAGGCCATCGTCGTAGTCTCCTATTCTCTTCGGGCATACGGTTGCGTTCAGGGACCCTGCCAACGGTACAGCTAGCCGCTCTTCTCCTCAAGCCACGGCTTGCGCTCGAAGTAGTCCCTGGTCATCTCCACCACCTGCGGTGCCAGGACTCCCAGTGCGATCAGGTTCGGCACGATCACAATCGCAAGGAAGACGTCGCCTATGCCCCAGATGACGCTGAGCGGCAGCACCGCCCCCACGAAGTGCAGGATCACGAATATGGTCTTGTACGGAACTATCGCCCTCGCGCCGAAGAGGTAGTTGGCGCAGCGGTCGCCGTAGTAGCTCCATGCTATCGCGGTGGAGATCGCGAAGAGCAGCACGGACAGGACCACGATGTAGTGTCCCCAGTCGCCCAAGGGCGACAGGCCGCGCCGGAAGGCCTCCATGGTGAGGGGCGCTCCGCTCTCGACCGCCATGCCGTGGAGCGAGGTGTACGTCTCTCCGTCGCCTCCTCTGGCCACGCCCGACGAGGGATCGATCACGCCGCTGAAGGGCTGGGTCTGCGCCTCGTCCACATAGAGCATCCGCACCGGCACCTCGTGCCACGAGACCTGCGGGTCGCTGGGTCCGGTGGCCACGTGCGCCCCGCCGTCGATACGGATGGGAGCATTGGGCGACATCTCCTCGTAGCCCCCGTCCGCCTGCACCGCCCGGTACGAGAGGTCTCCGCCGCCGAGGGTGATCTCGGTCTCGAAGCGGTCGTGCCAGACGCCGGTCATGATGATGAGGAGGCCGGTCATGGTACAGATGATGATCGTGTCGATGAAGGGCTCGAGGAGCGCGACCACACCTTCGGATACGGGCTCGTCGGTCTTGGCCGCCGAGTGCGCGATCGGCGCCGAGCCCTGCCCCGCCTCATTCGAGAAGAGACCGCGCCGCACGCCCCACATGAGCGTGACGAGGAAGGCCCCCACGCCCGTCCCCGCAACCCCTGCGCTCGGGTTGAAGGCCTCGCGGAAGATCAGCGCGAGGGTCGGCCCCACGTCGCCGATGTTCATGACGATCACGGTCAGAGCACCGAGGACGTAGATCACCGCCATCGCGGGTGCCAGCACCGCCGTGACACGTCCGATCCTCGAGATGCCGCCCAGGATCACTGCAGCGACGACCCCCGAGGTAGCCAGCCCGCTTACCCAGACCGGTATGCTGAACTGGGTCTCCAGGTTGTCGGCGACGGTGTTCGCCTGGATCCCATTCCCCGTGAGGAAGGCCGTGATCCCCAGGAGGAGGGCGAAGAGCACCGCCATCCACTTCCACTTCGGCCCCAGCCCCCGCTCGATGTAGTACATGGGCCCGCCGGAGACGGTCCCCGCCCACTCGCCCTCGTGCTCGTGCACCCGGTACCTCTGGGCCAGAGTGACCTCGGAGTACTTGGTCGCCATCCCCAGCGCCGCGGTGACCCACATCCAGAAGAGGGCACCGGGACCGCCCCAGTGTATGGCGAGCGCCACGCCCGCGATGTTCCCGATCCCGACGGTCGCCGAGAGAGCGGTCGTGAGGGCCTGGAAGTGGGTTACGTCCCCCTCGTCGTCGGGATCGTCGTACCTGCCCGACGCCACCGCGGCCCCGTGCCGAAGCCGCGTGACCTGTACGAAACCGAGCCTGAGGGTGAGGTAGGTCCCGATCCCAAGCAGGATGATCACCATGAGGGGGATGTCCTCGCCCCCGACCGGGATGCCGAACTCCACGACATGCGTGGTCAGGAAATCGACGACTCGCTGGATGAAATCCATTGCGTACAGCTCCTTGAGGGTGACACGGGACCGCCTCCGGGCCGCGACTGACCGCGATGGCAGGCAACCTAGCTACCGAAGGGCCAAACCGCACGGGTGACGACCAACCCAATTTCCGGAGACGGCCACCTCTCTCGCCTGCCCGTATTGTAATGTGTGCCTTACAATGTGTAATCCAGGGTTTACAGATCCGTACGCGTGGCTCGACCACTCCGCCCGCCTATCCGCCGACCGCCGCGTTTGGAGCGGGAAGCGGGCCGCAGGGGCGCTACCCCACCGTCGCGGTCATCTCGAAGATCGGCAGGTACATCGCCACCACGATCGCGCCCACCACGACGCCGAGCACCGCGATCATAACAGGCTCGATCATCGCGACAACCGCCTCGAGCGCCACATCGACCTCCTCCTCGTAGAGGTCGGCGATGCGGTGGAGCATGTCGTCCAGCGCACCCGTCTGCTCTCCGACCTCGATCATCCGGACGACCATGGGTGGAAAGGCGCCGGACGCCTCGAGCGGCTGGGCGATCGTCGCGCCGCCTGCGATCGAGGCCCGCGACCTGGCGATCGCGTCCCGCACCACTCGGTTGCCCGCAGTCTTCGCCGTGACCTCGAGTCCTTGCAGAATTGGCACACCGGAGGAGACCAGCGTCCCGAGAGAGCGGGCGAAGCGCGCCACGGAGGTCTTCCGGACCAGCCCACCCAGGAGGGGCAGCGACAGGAGGAGCCGGTCGGTCGCGAGGCGTCCCCGCGGGGTGCGGCGCAATCGGTGCAGGGTCGCGCCGAGGGCGGCCGCCGCCGCGACCAGCACCCACCAGTGGCCCCGGAGCGCATCCGAGGCGGCGATCGCTGCCCGCGTGGGGATCGGGAGCGCGGCCCCCGTCTGGGCGAAGATGTCCTCGAAGGTCGGGACCACTATGGCCAGCATTATGCCCACTGCCGGAACCGAGACCGCGACGATCATCGCAGGGTAGACGAGGGCCGCCTTCACCTTGCGCGCCATCACGCGGCTCTCCTCCAGGAACTCCGAGAGGCGCGCGAGGACTGTGTCGAGTGCGCCAGCGGCCTCGCCCACCGCCACCATGCTGACGCCCAGCTCGGAGAAGACCCCCGGATGGCGGCGCATCGCCCCGGCTAGGCTCTCCCCCGCCTCGATGCTTGCCACCACCTGGCGGACAATCTCGCGAAAACGCCGCCGCTCCTGCTGCCCCGCCAGCACGTTCAGCGAATGGACCAGGGGCAGCCCCGCCGCGACCATAGTCGCCAAGAGCCGCGTGAAGGCCGCCACCTCCCGCGACGAGACTCGACCAGCGAGCGCTAGCCCCATCCGCCCCGATCACCGCCCGCGCTCTCGGGCTCCGCCGCGGACTCGCCCGTTCGGCGCCTGAGCTCGGCCGGGTCCGGGGAGCGACCCAGCGCCGCCCCAAGGGTGATGCGCCCCTCCAGGTAGAGCCTCGCCAGGTCATCGTTGAGGGTCTGCATGCCGTGGCGGCGACCCGCCTGCATCAGCGAGCGCAGCTGGTGCGACCTATCGTCGCGAATCACAGCCCTGACCGCTCCCGTGCAGACGAGCACCTCGACAGCGGCAACGCGCCCGCCACCGCTCTCGCGCGGCACCAGGATCTGAGTGGCGACGCCCTCCAGCACCGACGCCAGCTGGCTCCGCACGCGGCGTTGCTGTTCGGCGGGGAAGGCGTCCACGATGCGGCTCACCGTGTCGACCGCCGAATTGGTGTGCAGTGTGGAGAGGACGAGGTGTCCCGTCTCGGCGATCGTCAGCGCCGCGGCGATCGTCTCGAGGTCCCTCATCTCGCCGACGAGGATGACGTCCGGATCCTGGCGAAGCGCATGCCTGAGCGCCGAGGAGAAGCTCTCCGCATCCGTCCCGATCTCGCGCTGGCTCACCAGGCAGCGCCGCGACCGGTGCAGGAACTCGATCGGGTCCTCGACGGTTAGGATGTGCCCCCGCATCCGCCGATTGATGACGTCCACGAGCGCGGCCAGGGTGGTCGACTTTCCCGACCCGGTCGGCCCCGTGACGAGGACCATCCCCCTCGACCGCTCGGCCAGCCGTCCCAGCGCCGGGGGGAGAGCGAGCTCCTCGAATGTCGGCGGCCTCGTCGGTATGTGACGGAGCGCCACCGCGCACTCCCCCCTCTGGCGGTAGCACGCGCCCCGGAACCGGGCGAGATCGGGCACCTCGAAGGCAAAGTCCAGCTCCCCGTCGTCTTCGAAGCGACGCCGCTGCAGCGAGGTGAGGACCGAGCGGACGAGACCCAGGGTGTGACCGGCCTCCAGCGCCGAGTCGTCCCGGCTCGTCGTCAGTGCCCCGTCCACCCGGAGCGTGGGTGCGCGGCCCGGCGTCAGGTGTAGGTCGGAGGCGCCCCGCTCCACCATCTCCCGGAGGAGCTCTCCAAGCCGATCGCTCTCGGCCGCGTATTCGGCCCCCCTCACCTGACCCTCACCAGCGGAGCGATGCGCTCCAGGGACTTCGAGCCCACCCCCGGGACCTCTTCCAGCTCGGCGACGTCGGCGAAGCGGCCACGCGAGGTCCTAAGCGCCACGATGCGCTCGGCGATGACCGGCCCGACGCCCGGAAGCGCCAGGAGCTCCTCGACGGTGGCGCGATTCAGGTCGAGGACGGCAGCTGGGGAGGTCGGCGGCGTGGCCGGGGCCGACAACTGCTGGGCTGTCCCGCTTCGTACACCGGCAGTTCGAAGCCCCGCTCCCGACGCCGACCGAGGCCTCGCAACATTGGTCAGGCGCAGGTGCGGCCGCAATCGCTCCGCCGACCTGGGGCCGATCCCCGAGACGCGCGTCAGGTCGGCGACCGTCGCGAAGGGACCACCTTCGGTGCGTTCCCGCACGATCCGCTCGGCGGTGGCCGGCCCCACCCCGGGGAGCCGGTCCAGCTCTTCGGCGGAGGCGGTATTGGGGTCGATCTGCTCGCCCTCCCCCAGCGGCCGGCTCCTGCGCTCGCCCTCGGCCGCCGCCGAGTCGCCCGCCGCCAACAGGCTGTCGGCGATCGACCCCCGCTCGGCCAGGAGCTCCGCCCCTTCGCCGGGTGCCAGCACAACGAAGCGAATCAGGGCGGCCGCGCCGAGAATCACCCCCGCGCTGAGCATGCTGGTGCGCTCTCGCTCGGTCATAGCTCGCTCCCTTTGTGAGGCGGCTCGCCAGCGCCGCCATGCGCGCCGCGGCTGGTGCGCGGCCCCCCGCGGCCAACGCCCCTCCTCGCCGGGAGTGCCAAGGTCGCCCCTTGGCCGGGGCGGCTGAATGGCGGATTGGGCCGGGCGGGATCTAGCAGCCCGTGGACAAGCCTCCCACGGCATTCGCCCGGCGCTGCATCCATGCTGGATCGCTTCGCTTCTGCGTTGCTTCTTGGGCGAATGGCTCCGCCATGCGCCCCGCGAAGCGCCTTGTCAGCCCGACAGAGCACCTGAAGCACGAATCAAGGCAAGAAGTCACGTAAGTTCAATCAGGACTGCACGATCTGCCCTTCTTGCCGACAAGACCGCGTCTGATTCGTCCGTGCCAATAGAGCCAGTGAGACGGGTCAATTGGCGGGACTCGAAGGGGCTCCGACCATCGCCGCTTCGAACCCACCTGTCCCACGGAAGATCCCGCGCGTGGTAACGAAAGTAGGGGTCGAGCTAATCCCGAGTGCCTCTGCCATCCGCATGTCGGCTGCCACCCGCTCGTCTGCCCCCTCGCCTTCCAGGCATTCTGCGAACTGTGAGAGATCGACTACACCGGCAGTTTCCGCCATGCCGAGCCAATCCCGTCGTGAGACCAAGTCTTCATCGCCCATCAGGGCTTCGTGTGCCGCGCGAAAGCGGCCTTGCTGCTCGGCACACACGACCGCCTTCGCCGCCTCCCTCGCCAACGGGTGGATCGCCTCCAATGGGAGGTGCCGGACCACTATGGATGCGGAACCATCCTCGATGGCCTTCGAAACTTGAGGTGCCACAGCTCTGCAAGCCGGGCATTGGTAGTCGAGGAACTCAATCACAACCGGGCGATCGTCGCCGGTCGCCTCGCCATCCGCGTCAGATAGGCCCGTCAACTCTCCCCAAAGGGCAGCTACAGCTTGCTGCTGGCGCTTTTCAGCGAATTGCCGGGCAACCCAGCTTCCAATTACTCCAGAGGGGTTCAGGAGCAGGAAGAGAAGCGTCCCGAGGATCGCGATATTCGTAATCTTGCCCAGCCGGTCCCGTCCGCCTTCACCGTCCTTCTTTTGATCCATTCGCTTCCACCATCTCCCTGACCAGCAGGTAGTCCACGCCGAATTCGTCCTTTGTCCGGACGAGCACACGGTCTCCGACCGCGTCGAGAACCTGTTCCCCCACGGGTAGGGCGAGCGTGAACAGCATCTCCTGAGCAGACACGTCCCAGACCTGCCACTGCTCGATCTCCCCGTCTGGATGAAACAACCGGAGCCAGAGCCGCCCGTCCAAGTCCCCTACCACCCGATCAATCGGCGGCGCTACTTCGTTAGCCGGTATGTCGTCAAGGTTCTCACTGCTTCCCGCCACAATCCGGGCAAACTCGCCCCCGAACCGCTCAGCGTCCTTGACGCGGGCATCGTTACGGGCTCTTCGGCGGTTCCGCTCGGCGTCAATGTGGTCGTCTGTGACCCTCGCTCCTACCGGCATTGGTACTTCTGCCGAGACTCCTCCCTGCCGGTCGAATACACGGACCACTCCCAAGTCGGTCTGGGCCAAGGCGAAGTGCTGTCCCACCTGCGTCTGGCGCAAGAGTGCTCCAAACATCACGTCCGATGTCGACCTTGCCGTAGCCTGAAGCCCTCTTGGCGAAACCGAACTGAACATCTCCGAACCCATCGCACCCGTGAACGAACGCCTCGTACCGTCCGGTTCCGCGAGCCAGTAGGCTATGGTGTCTCGAAACACTCCTCGCTGACGAGTCGCGGCCTCGAACATGTTTGTCGAAGGTGACCTGTTCTCTCGGATGACCAATGCTCCATTCGCGTATACGGCAACCGGCCGGGTCCCTCCGCTGCGAAACAGCGATCTGTCGTAGGCTGCATCCTCGACGACCGCTTGCCCGTCAACAACCCTCGCGACCGAGAGGCGGCGATGCTGGCCGTCCCAGACAGCGACTTCACCCGCAGCCACCCGGGCCACCAACCGCGGTGACCCTCTGAACTCTCCCGGCCCATCTCCCCTACGACCAGCCGCCTGGACCGAATCGCTCACGATACTGGCAAAAACCAACTGAAACAAAGAGGCATCCACGAGTACGAATCGATCGGGTGCCAAGAACATCGCATCGGTCAGTTCCCCAAGTTCCGAGACGCGATCATCTGGATGGTGCTTGGAATCGAAAACGGCCCGATCGGCGACCCGGAACTCAGATCCGGTCTGCTCCAACCCGTTTAGCGGCTCCGGCCCGGGAAAAAGGAGCGTGCCGAGCAGGGCAACGGACTGCCACGGAAGGACACCCCTCATCCTTCCGGTTTGGTCTTCAATCAGAAGGGCACCCGTCCACGATGTTGCAGTCGGGGTCGTCGTCCTCGTCGTCACCATCCTCCCAGCAGCAGCCGGAAGCGTAGCAACCAGACTCGATGTGAACGCAGGATCCACAGGCCGTCCCGCCCGCTACGATAATCGTACATACGATTGTATCGGCGTCCGCGTCGCCATGAAGCGGGTCAGGGGAGAAGTAGCTCAACCCGGCGATAGCCAGCAGGAGCAGGAGCCGAATCGGCGGCTTCATTGTCATGTCGTTCTTCCCTTTCGGTGGAGTGTCAGTTCTCTGTGATCGCGATTGGTCGTTCTGGGAAGTGAGCCGGATCACCTCTTACAGTGGGATCATGGGGTACGCCACGCCATTCCGCAAGGGCTGTTGGGAGCACATGAATTGTCCGGTTTCGTAGCACAACATCTGTCCGGTTCTGA
>JAPOYJ010000078.1 GCA_026706635.1 Gemmatimonadota bacterium
CCCTGACATTTTCGATGGCCACAACCCTGACATTTTCAATGGCCATTGACACCTGATCGACCGATTCTGCTCGACCTCTTGCGGCTGAAGGCGCGTTCACTATCATTACACTCTGACTGTGACGATTAGTCACATCCTGACGTGACGTGTTCACGGTTCTTTGAGCACGTCATTGTGCACGGTCGCAGTTGGTCAACCAGGATTAGGAGCGAGAGCCGTGAGAGCCGCGATATGGGTTCCGGTGCGATGTTTCTTCATCGTGGGAGCCCTCCTCTGGGCTCCGGCTTGCGACGACCCCGTGGAGCCCAACCGGGGGCCGGGGACAATGGGCAGCATCCCGGCGCAGAGCGTCTTTGTCGCGGACACGGTGGAGATCCTCGTCTCCGGCTACTTCAGCGACCCGGATGGAGATGCGCTGAGCTACTCGGCGCAGTCCTCCGACGCGGCCGTAGTGTCCGCTGCTGCGTCAGCCGGCACGGTGCGCGTGATCGGGCTCAAGCAGGGAACCGCCACCATCACAGTGACCGGCACCGACCCCGGCGCACTCTCGGTCGAGCAGAGCTTCACGGTCACAGTCCCGAACCGCGCCCCCGAAGCGGTCGATTCGATCGCCGCGATGGAGACGTACGTCGGGGAGAGCGCTCACATGGTCGTCGCCGCGTATTTCAGCGACCCGGACGGAGACTCGCTGAGCTACACCGCCGAGTCGTCCGACACAGGTGTGGTCACCGCCACCGTCTCGGGCGACACGGTGTGGGTGGCCGGGGGCGCTCAGGGGACCACGACCGTCACGGTGACCGCCACCGACCCGGGGGGCCTCTTCGTCACGCAGAATTTCCCCGTGACCGTCCCGAATCGCGCCCCGGAAAGGGTCGATTCGATTCCGGCGGTGGAGACGCACATCGGCCTGAGTGCTCCGGTAGTCGTCCCAGCCTACTTCAGAGACCCGGATGGAGACTCGCTGAGCTACACCGCCGAGTCGTCCGACACAGGCGTGGTCACCGCCACCGTCTCGGGCGACACGGTGCTGGTGGTCGCGGTCGCGAAGGGAAGCGCAACGGTCACGGTCACGGCCTCGGATCCCGGGGGACTCACCGCCCGCCAGAGCTTTGCCGCCACCGTTGCGAACCGTGCGCCGGAGGCCGTCGATTCGATCCCGGCCTTGGAGAAGTACCTCAGAGAGACCGGCGCTGTGGTCGTCTCCGCCTACTTCACCGACCCGGACGGGGACGCCCTGAGCTACGCGGTGGAGTCGTCCGACACGGCCGTCGCCACCGCCGCGGTCTCGGGCGACACGGTCCGGGTACTCGCTGTCGAGCGGGGGAACGCCAACATCACGGTCACCGCCTCCGATCCCGAAGGCCTCTTCGCTGAGCAGAGCTTTCCCTTTACCGTCCCGAACCGTGCCCCGGAAGTCGTGGATTCGATCCCCGCGGTTGATACGCATGCCGGAGACCAGGTAACGGTGATCGCCTCCGCCTATTTCAGCGATCCAGATGGGGACTCGCTGAGCTACGAAGCGGAGTCGTCCGATACGGGGATCGTCACGGTGTCCGTGTCGGTCGAAAGCGTGAGGGTCGTGGGAGTCGCCGAGGGGAGCGCGACCGTCACCGTCACGGCCTCGGACCCAGGCGGCCTTTCCGTCGCGCAGGCCTTCCCCGTCAAGGTTAGTCCCGATCGGCAGCCAGCGATCCTGGAGGCGTTCTACGAAGCGACGGGAGGTGCGAGCTGGACGAACAACGACAACTGGCTGACGGACGCCCCGCTTGACACCTGGCACGGTGTAGAAGTAAACGACCGGGGACGCGTCATCTCTCTGGAACTCTTCCGCAACAACCTGAAGGGGACGATTCCCGGAGAACTCGGTGGACTTGCCAGCCTCGAGACGCTGGACGTCAGGTCCAACGGCCTGTCGGGGCCCATCCCTCCGGAACTTGGAAACCTCACCAATCTCGTGTACGCGTTCATGGATAGCAATGAGTTGACCGGGCCGATTCCCCCCGAATTGGGCGACCTCTCCAGACTGAAATACCTCTGGCTCCTGGGAAACTCTCTGAGCGGCCCCATACCGCCGGAAATCGGAAAACTATCCGGTCTTTCCGCCCTGTCGCTTTCCTTCAACCGCCTGACCGGTGGTATTCCCCCCGAAATGGGCGACTTGCACAACATCGGGTCCTTGGATCTCAGCATCAACCGCCTGACCGGCGGCATTCCCCCCGAACTGGGTGACCTGCACAACCTCAAGACCCTGCGACTCGGAGCCAACCAGCTGACCGGCGGCATTCCTCCCGAACTGGGTGACCCGCAGAACCTCAGGACCTTGGATCTCTCCGAGAATCTCCTGACCGGCAGCATGCCGCCCCAACTGGGGTCCCTTGACAGTCTCTCCGAGCTGCGTGTCGAGTATAATCAGCTTGAAGGTCGGCTTCCGGCCGCATTCCTCGAACTCGGCAAACTCCGCACCTTCAGGTTCCAGTTCAACACGTCCCTCTGTTTTCCCCGGACATCCGGCTTTGTGGCCTGGCGCGACAATCTGCGGAGTGTGGAGGGACCCTGGTGCGGCGAGTCGGATCGCAAGGTGCTGGAGGAGCTCTACGAGGCCGCGAGTGGCGCCGATTGGGAGAACTCGGGTGGTTGGCTCGTGGGTGACGATCTCGACACTTGGTACGGTGTCAGCGCCGACTCGTTCGGCTACGTGGTGGAAATCGACCTGGAGGACAATGGGCTGAAAGGGAAGATCCCCTTCCAGGTCGGGGATCTGGAGGGGTTGACGAAGCTCGAAATCGGGACGAACGACCTGGTTGGGCCGCTTCCCCTTCGACTGACCAACCTCGACCTGGAGCGATTCGGGTACGCGGACACGAAGCTCTGCGAGTTGGACGACGAGGAGTTCGAGGAATGGCTCGACGGCATCCCCTCGCTTGAACGCACGGGACAGGAGTGCCCGGATCCCCGCGAGGTGCTGACGGCGCTCTACCACGCCACGGGCGGCTCGGGATGGTGGTACAACGAGAACTGGCTGAGCGACGCCCCGCTGGACGAGTGGTACGGGGTCGAGACCGACGAAGATGGACAGGTCACCTGGATCGAGCTAACCAACAACCTCCTTGTAAGCCGTCTGCCCCCCGAATTGGGTGATCTCCCCAGGCTGGAACGGCTTATGCTGTTCGATAACTATCTTAGCGGCCCCATACCCCCGGAACTCGGTAAACTCTCCAGTCTCCTGACCCTCGACCTTAGTGACAACCTCCTGACCGGCAGTATTCCACCGGAACTGGGTGGCCTGTACAACCTCAGTGCCCTGCACCTCTTCAAAAACCAGTTGAGCGGACCGATTCCCTCGGAACTGGGTGACCTGCACGAGCTCCATGGATTGCATCTCTTCGAGAACCAGCTGAGCGGATCGATTCCTCCGGAACTCGGAAGACTCTCCAACCTGACCGACCTATCGGTCGTCGACAACGATCTGACAGGTTCGATTCCGCCCGAACTGGGCGGCCTCGGCAGTGTCGAGATCTTCGGGCTGGCGCATAACCGGCTCTCCGGGGCCATTCCGCCCGAGCTCGGCGACATGGCCACCGTTCATACGCTCGACCTGAACGACAACGACCTCTCGGGCCCCATTCCGCCCGAGCTGGGCGATCTCCCCCTCTTGTGGAGGCTCGACCTCTCCGGGAACCGCATCTCGGGGCCCATTCCGCCCGAGCTGGGAGATCTCCCCCTGCTCAGTAAGCTCCACCTGAACGACAACGAGCTTTCGGGCCCGCTTCCTTCGGAGCTCGGCGACCTGAGCGTCCTCGAGGAGCTCTACCTGCACGGCAACCCCGACCTGAGCGGCCCGATTCCGTCCTCGTTCGCGAATCTGACCTCCCTGACGCACTTCTACGCGCACGACACCGGGCTGTGCCTGCCGAAGGAGCTGCGGGAGTGGTTCATCTGGACACGCTATCGAAAGGCGACGTTGTGCCACGACGCGGACGCCTACCTGGTACAGTCGGTGCAGTCGCTCTCCGAACCCGTGCCGCTGGTCGCTGACAAGGAGGCTCTGCTCAGGGTCTTCGTGACCGCAGTGGAGGCGACGACCGAGACGCTGCCTCCGGTGACGGCGACCTTCTACGTGGACGACGCGGAGAGCTACAAGGTGGATATCGACGGCACCAACGAGGCGATCCCAACCGAGATCTCCGAGGAGTCGCTCGCGAAGTCGCTGAACGTGGTGATTCCGGCCTCGAAGATCGAGGAGGGGCTCGAGCTGGTGATCGAGATCGACCCCGATTCGACGATCGACCACGAGATACTGGCGACGACGCGGATTCCAGAGAGCGGCCGTCTCTACGCGGGCGTCAAGGAGGTGGGGAGCACCGAGCTGACCTTCCTGCCCTTCCTCTACACGGAGGACCCGGACTCGTCGGTGATCGACGCCGTCCAGGGGATGGCGGACGACGAAGAGGACCACGAGCTGCTCCACCCGACCTACGACCTGCTGCCCATCGGGGAGCTGGTCGTGAAGGGGCACGATCCGGTCGAGATCGACAGCGACAGGATCCTCGATGTCCTGAGCAGGACCAAGGCGATTCGGCAGGCGGAGGGAGCAACCGACTTCTGGATGGGCCTGATGGCGAATCCCGGGGGCGCAGCCACCGGCGCGGCGTACATCTCCGGCGAGGTCTCCGCCTCGAGGCTGGATGCAACGACGATGGCGCACGAGCTGGGGCACAACTTCAGCCTCCGGCACGCGCCGTGCGGCGGTCCACGCGATGTGGACAGGGAGTATCCCTACGAGGACGGGAGGATCGGCGCTTGGGGCTACGACCACCGCGACGAGGAGGTCGTCAGGCCGAGCACGAAGGACCTCATGAGCTACTGCTCTCCGCGGTGGATCGGCAGCTATCACTTCACGGCGGCTGCCAACTACCGTACCATGCACAGGATGGAGGTGCGGCGGGGTGCGGAGCGGTCGCTGCTGGTGTGGGGATCGCGCTCCGCTTCGGGCGAGCTGTCGATGGACCCGCCACTCGTGGTGAAGGGCAGTCCGCTGCTGCCCGACGGCTCCGGCGACTACGACCTGACGGGGCGGGACGATGCGGGCGAGGAGCTCTTCTCGTTCTCCTTCGACATGATCGAGCCAGCGGACGCCGAGGAGGGAACGGGCCTCTTCGTGTTTCTGCTGCCCCCGGCGGCGGACTGGGAGTCGCTCGCGAGCCTGGTCCTCGGTGGGCCGGGACCCGGCTCGTTCGTCCTGGACGCCGACTCGGAGGCGACGATGGCGATGGTGCGCGACCTCCGGACCGGCCAGGTCCGGGCCGTTCGGGGTGATTTCGCTGAGCCGCCGCGCGTGCCACCGGGCCACGTAGTGCGCTGGAGCAGGGGAATCCCCGACCGGGAGGCGTGGCGACTGCGGTAGGGGGACTTGGCCGCCCACCAGCCCGTGGACAAACCTCCCACGGCGGGAGCAGCGCTGCATTCCCGCCGGACCGCTTCGTCGCGCCCGTCCACACTGTAATCTACGCTTTACAATATGTAATCCGTGGTTTACATTCCGAGTGTCCGTGGCTTCGCTCTGTGTCGCTCCTCGGGCCGGTAGCGCTGCTATCTGCCCTTGCAGCCCGCTTCGTCGTGCCTTGCCAGCGGGGCGGTCCGCGAACAGGACCCCGACGGCATTCGCCCGGCGGAGCGTCCCCACCGGACCACTTCGCTCGCCGCCTGGACAAGACCCCGGTTGACATGGCGATTTTTCTCGCTACACTCCCTAGGCTACCCAGGAATGCAGCCGAGTATCGGCTTGCGGGTTGGCGAGGCGCGCTCGCGTTCGGGCGCGCCTTGTTGTTCCAGGGTGGCCGGAAAGCCTTCTACCCCATGGAGTCCCGAGAGGAGCTGGCACGACGCCCCGATGCCCACGCTGAGTCAGTTGGTGCGCAAGGGCCGCGCGCGGCTTAGGAAGAAGAACAAGTCGCCTGCGCTCCAGAAGAACCCCCAGAAGCGGGGGGTCTGCACGCGCGTCTACACGACGACGCCCAAGAAGCCGAACTCGGCGCTCCGCAAGGTGGCGCGCGTCCGCCTCACGAACGGCTACGAGGTGACTGCGTACATCGGCGGCGAGGACCACAACCTGCAGGAGCACTCGATCGTTCTGATCCGCGGCGGCCGGGTCCGCGACCTCCCGGGGGTGCGCTACCACATCGTGCGGGGCACGCTCGACACCTCGGGCGTCTCGGTCCGTAGGCAGGGCCGCTCCAAGTACGGTGCCAAGCGGCCGAAGTAGGGACGGAGGCGCAGCCAGATGAGCCGACGCACCCGGGCTGTA
Organism: Gemmatimonadota bacterium; assembly: GCA_026706635.1. Lineage (GTDB taxonomy): Bacteria > Gemmatimonadota > Gemmatimonadetes > Longimicrobiales > Gaopeijiaceae > Bin94. Next base: position 6,305 of record JAPOYJ010000078.1, read on the forward strand.
CGCCGCGAGACCCCGGGCGACCCCCGCTTCGGGTCGCCGATCTGCCAGAAGTTCATCAACGGGCTCATGCTGCAGGGGAAGAAGTCGCTCGCCGAGCGGATATTCTACGACGCAATGGAGATAGTGGAGGCGAAGTCGGGGCAGCCCTCGATCAACGTCTTCCAGCAGGCGCTCAGCAACGTCAAGCCCGCCCTCGAGGTGAAGAGCCGACGGGTGGGCGGCGCGACGTACCAGGTGCCGATCGAGGTGAGGCCGGAGCGGCGCCAGGCGCTGGCGATCAAGTGGCTGATAGGCCACTCGCGGGGCCGCGCCGAGCGCACGATGGCCGAGCGTCTGGCAGGGGAGCTCCTCGCGGCGGGTCGCGGGGAGGGAGCAACCGTGAAAAAAAAGGACGACACGCACCGGATGGCCGAAGCCAACAAGGCCTTCGCGCACTACCGCTGGTAGGCCCTCCGTCCCGCCGCCGGTCCCAGGCCGGCTAGGGAGAGGCGACCTCCGGCGGGAACGCTCTTTGACAGGCCGAGACGATACCGAACGCAAGACACCGACATGCCCAGGCTCACACCGCTCCCCAATCTCCGCAACATCGGCGTCATGGCCCACATCGACGCTGGGAAGACGACCACCACGGAGCGCATTCTATTCTACACCGGTCGCCTGCACCGCATGGGCGAGGTGCACGAGGGCGCCGCCGCGATGGACTGGATGGAGCTCGAGCAGGAGCGCGGCATCACGATCACCTCGGCTGCCACAACGGCCTTCTGGAGCCGGAACGACACCGAGTACCGGATCAACATCATCGACACGCCCGGCCATGTGGACTTCACCGCCGAGGTCGAGAGATCGCTCCGGGTGCTGGACGGGGCGGTGGCCGTCTTCTGCGCGGTGGGTGGCGTCGAGCCCCAGTCGGAGACCGTGTGGCGCCAGGCCGACCGCTACGGGGTTCCCCGGATCGCCTTCGTCAACAAGATGGACCGTACCGGCGCCGACTTCGAGAACGTCGTCGCGATGATGCGGCAGCGTCTCGGTGCCAGCGCCTTCCCGGTGCAGTACCCTCTCGGCGAGGCCGACCTCTTCACTGGGGTGGTGGATCTGGTGGCGATGCAGGGCTACGTCTGGGACGACGAGCTCGGCGCAACGATCGTCGAGGTCGGAGTTCCGGACTCGCTGCGCCCCCGCGTCGAGTCCCTGCGCACCGAGCTGATCGAAGCTGCCCTGGAGCACGACGACGAGCTGCTCGAGAAGTACCTGCTCGGCGAGCCACTGAGCGAGGCGGAGGTGCGCCGCGCAATCCGCTCGGCTACCGCATCCGGCACCTTCTTCCCGGTCTTCTGCGGCTCGGCCTTCAAGAACAAGGGCGTTCAGCGCCTCCTGGACGGGGTGATCGACTACCTGCCATCGCCGCTCGACGTGCCCGCAATCGAGGGCCGTCCGCCGCATGGGGACGGGGAGAGCCAGCTGCGCGAGACCTCCGACGACGCGCCGATGGCGGCCCTCGTCTTCAAGATCATGACCGACCCGTACGTCGGGAGGCTCACCTACCTGCGGCTCTATTCGGGCAAGCTGCCGAAGGGAAGCACGGTCCTGAACGCCACCCTGGGCCGCAAGGAGCGCGCGGGGCGGCTGTTGCAGATGCATGCCAACAAGCGCGAAGAGCGCGAGCAGGTCTATGCGGGCGACATCGTGGCGGTCGTGGGCCTCAAGAGCGTGCGCACCGGGGACACCATCTGCGACCGCGAGCACCCGATCGTCCTGGAGGCGATGGACTTCCCGGAGCCGGTGATCTCCGTCGCAATCGAGCCTCGGACCAAGGCCGACCAGGATCGTCTCGGCGGCGGCCTAGGGCGTCTGGCGGAGGAGGACCCCACCTTTCGGGTGCACACCAACCCCGATACCGGGCAGACGATCATCAGCGGGATGGGGGAGCTCCACCTCGAGATCATCGTTGACCGGCTGCGCCGCGAGTTCACCGTCGACGCCGGCGTCGGCAGGCCCCAGGTCGCCTTCCGCGAGACGATACGCAAGTCTGCCTCCGGGGTGGAGGGCAGGTTCGTCAGGCAGACCGGTGGCCGCGGCCAGTTCGGCCACGTGGTGATCGACGTCGAGCCGGCGGAGGCCGGTGCGGGCTCCACCTTCGAGGACCGGGTGAAGGGGGGCACGGTGCCGCGCGAGTACATACCGGCCGTCGAGCGCGGCGTGCGCGATGCCCTGACCACCGGCGTGGTGGCGGGCTACCCCGTCGTCGATGTGAAGGTCGTCCTGGTGGATGGATCCTACCACGACGTCGACTCGAGCGAGATGGCATTTCGGGTGGCTGGCTCGATGGCGCTGAAGGAGGCGCTCAGACGCGCCGACCCGGTGCTGCTCGAGCCGGTGATGGACGTCGAGGTGATTACGCCGCCCGAGTACATGGGCGACCTGATGGGCGACCTAGCGGCGCGGCGCGGCAAGGTCGCGGGTATGGCCGACCGCGGCGATGCCCAGGTGATCGGCGCGAGCGTCCCGCTCGAGGAGATGTTTGGTTACTCGACTCGGCTACGTTCCCTCAGTCAGGGACGCGCCGTATTCACTATGCAGTTCTCGCACTACGACGAAGTGGACCGGGCCAGGCCCGGGAGCAGCAGGCCGCCGCACGCCGAGAGGAAGGTGCTAGCGGGAGTGTAGCGGCCCGATAACGCGACATTTTTTCTATGCATGGGGGCAGGAATGGCGAAGGAGACCTTTGAGAGGACGAAGCCGCATGTGAA
>JAPOYJ010000066.1 GCA_026706635.1 Gemmatimonadota bacterium
AGCGGGGATGCAGCGCCGCTCGAATGCCGTGGGAGGTTTGTCCACGGGCTGCTAGCGCACGATCCCGCGTGCTTCGGCGAGGAAGGGGTTGGTGAGCCGCTCGCGCCCAACCGTCGTCTCGGGGCCGTGGCCGGGGTATAGACGCGTCTCGGGCGGAAGCGTCAGCACCTCGCGGCGGATGGACTCCATCAGCGTGCCGAAGTCGCCTCCGGGAAGATCCGTGCGGCCGATCGAACCCTGGAAGACGAGATCGCCCGAGATCGCGACCGGTGCGCACCGCGAGAGGAAGATGACGTGCCCGGGGGAGTGCCCAGGAACGAAGACCACACCGAAGCTGGAGCCCCCGAAGGCGAGGTCGCACCCGGGAACCAGCGCTGCATCGGGCGGCGGAGGTCTGTCGAAGGGCACGCCCCAGGCGGCCGCGTGCGTGTCGGCACTCTCGTAGATGGGTCTGTCGAGGGGGTGGAGGTGAATCGGGGCACCGGTCTCGCGGTGCGCGAGCGCCACCCCCTCGATGTGGTCCAGGTGCGCGTGCGTGAGGAGGATCGCCGCCAACCGCAGCCTCCGCGATCTGGCCTCGGCGAGAGCGGTCGGGGTCGCGGCACCGGGGTCGAAGAGGACTGCGGTCTCGCCGTCCGCGCATATGAAGAGTGCTGTGTTCTGAACGAAGGGCCCGCCCACAAAGGTCAGAATCTCCATGTTAGCGGCCGCTGCCGACCGCCAGCCTGCCAACCGGAGCCACCAGCAGCTACACCGTGAAGGAGCTGCCGCAGCCGCATCCTCCGGTCGCCTGGGGGTTATTGAAGGAGAAGCCGGAGCCCATAAGCGAGGTCACGTAGTCGATCTCGAGGCCATCGAGATATTGTGCGCTGAAGGGGTCCACGAAGATGCGCAGTCCGTGCCTCAGGAGGATCTCGTCGTCGCTCTCCGGGGCCTTGTCGACGTCGACCTCGTACTGGAAGCCCGAACAGCCTCCGGGCATCACCGAGACCCTAAGGCCCGCCTCGGGTGTGCCACCGTGCTGGTTGAGGAACCCCTGCACCATCCGCACTGCGTTCGGCGTCAGGGTCATATCCATCCGGCCACCTCCTGGAAACCGCCTGGCAATCGCTCCTGTCCGCGTCCGCGTTGAAATCGCACCGGGTCGCCTGCGAGGACCCGACCCATCCCCGACGCGGATAGCGGAAGCTACCGGCGAGGGGCGAAGAGGTCAACGTGCGATCTGGGTCTCTGTCGGGTCTCCGGGCCGGCCGCGCGCCGAGGCGCATGAGTCCGAGAAGTGCTCCCGATACGCCCTCGTCACTGCAAGAGGCGGGGGAGGTCCGGCCCGACCCGCCACACCGCACCATCGATCGATATGTAATCTATAGTTTACAATATGTAAATCTGACTTTACAATTCCGCGCGAGCGGGGCCGCTATTGTGCGCCCGGCGGCACCACCAGCGTCCCCAATCCCCCCCCGTGGGTCGGTTGCCGGCCGCGGGCCGCGGTCGAGCCGCCCCGGGGGTCGCGACGCCGATTGGCCGCAGCCGCCAGGCCGCCGCCCCGCCGGGGCCTCATGAAGCCGTGACTGCACCGACGCCCCTCGGCCTCCGTCCGGGGGGCCATCGGGGCGGCCCGGCCCGGCTGACCAGGCCGACCGACTCTCCGTTTTTCTCCCCGGGGGTAAAGTCCACTTCGGCAAAAAAAACGGCAATCCGGCCCCGGGCCTAACCCGCTCAAATCGGCTATCTTCCGTACATCACCAGCCGGGATTGGCCTAGCTCGTCCGCCTGAGTCACGAAGAACGCCGACCCGTCAGCAGTTCTCGTGTTCAAGAAGGCACCGTTGGGCAGGAACACCGACCGCAGGTGGCCGCCGGTCATATGATCGTACGCCCGCCACTCGACATGCTTCGCATTCGACGGGGCGGCCATGCGCAGCCGGAGCGACCCGGCCGTGTCCTGGAACGCATCGGTATAGCGCGGATGGTGGTTGGGAAATTCGAGACTTTGGAGCAGGCGCCTGTGCTGCCCTCGCAGCGTGGCGAGGTCGGCGGGGCTAGCTTCCGTTCGCGTTATACCGTCCTCAAGCGCCAGGCGCAGCGAGTCCGAAAAGTGCTCCCGGTCCGCCCTCGTCACCGCGAGAGGCGGGGGGAGGTCCAGCTCAACCCGCCGCATCTGGCGCCCCTGGCCGTCCAGCACCGACAGCGCGCTGTCCTCGCCGTGGCTCACGACCACGCTTCCCCGATTCGAGAGGAACGCGTATGTCCGGCCACGAAAGGGAGCCAGGAAACGCGTTAGCCCGCCCTCGTGACGGATGGTCGCTATGCTCTCGTCCCGGATGGCGAACAGGGAGTCGGGCCAAAGACCGGTGCCGACGAACCGCCACAACACGGCCTGGTTGTCCCGTGGACCCGGTTCAATGCCAGGGTATGTGATCGTCATTGCCAGGACCGTGTCGCCCCGCAGGCCCATGGATCTTACAAACCCATGAGCGCTCACAGCCACGGGCATTACCCTCACGCTCAGGAACTCCCCGTTCCGCCCGAAGAAGCTCATCCGCTGCAGCTGGCGGTCCCAGAGGCCGACGGAATCGCCGTCCATCTCGATCAGGAGTCCGGGGCGAAGGTACTCGCCCGGCCCCTCGCCCACGCCGCCAACGCGCGACAGCTCCTCGCCCATGGCGGACCACCGGAAGACGGCGCGTTCTCCAACATCGGTTACCCAGACCTCGCCCCACGACGTCGCCAGCAGGAGAATCGGCCGAACCAGAGGCAGTGTGTCGAAGCTCTCCCGCTCCCACTGGCGCTCGAGCGTGTCGGCGGGCTGTGCACGGGAGGGCTGCGGCACGAAGGCCGCCACGACGGAAATGAAGGCAGCCGCCCAGCGGAGCGCGGAAACGCAGGGCGCGCCGGGGGTCGTCAGCTTCGCCATAGCTACGCTCCCTTCGTCACGAGGGGGTTGTGTGCCGGCACCACCAACACCAACGTGGCGGTGGCGACGCGCGAGCGCAGGGGGCTATTGACTTCTTCTCTCGTGTCCCCTGTTACGTTGGCAGATAGGGAGGCCGGCGAGCGCCGACACAAGGACCCTATCGTCGCCTGGATCGACGGCTCGCAGGTCGAGGAAGACCTGCCCCTGCCTCCCGCGTGCGACGACAGGGGGATCGTGTGACCGCAGCCGCGCCAGAACCCCATTCACCGCCTCGCCAGCCTCCACGACGATGGCCACGCTCGGGATTCGCGCCTTCGGGAAGGTCCCGCCCCCCACCAGGGCGTGGCCATGATCCACCCTGGCCGCGAGTGGCGGCAGACCCTCCTCTTCGCCCTGCCGCGCGGCCGTCGCCACTATCTGCTTGGCCCGGTGCCCCAGCTCCCCGACCGGGGTGGAGATCATGCGGAGCGCGGGAATGCGCTGCTTCGCCAGCTCCGGGTCTCGGTGCAGCCGTAGCGTGGCTGCCAGCCCGGCGAGGGCCACCTTATCGCAGCGAAGCGCACGGCAGAGCGGATGCGACCTCGCAAGCCCCACCGCACGGGTCGTCCCCGCCATCACTCCCGCCTGCGGTCCACCCAGGAGCTTGTCCCCCGAGAAGACGACCAGGTCAGCCCCTGCGGCGACGCTCTCGGCAGGGGTGGGCTCGGAGGGAAGCCCCAGGTCGGCGCTCGGGACCAGCAGTCCCGATCCCAGATCGTGGATCACCAGCACCCCGATCCGATCCCCAAGAGCGACGAGCTCCGCCAGGGATGCGTCGCCCGTGTAGCCGCTCATCGAGAAGTTGGAGCGGTGCACCTTAAGGATCGCCCCCACGTCGCCCTCCCCGACCGCGGCCTCGTAGTCCTCGACTCTGGTGCGGTTCGTCGTCCCCACCGTCACTAGGCGCGACCCAGCCGCCCCAACCACCTCCGGGATCCGAAACCCGCCACCGATCTCGACCAGCTCCCCGTGCGAAACGACCACTCCCCTGCGTGGCGCCAGAGCGGCGAGCGCAAGCGCCAGGGCACCCGCGCCGTTATTCACGACAAGGGCGTCCTCGGATCCGCAGAGCTCCCGGACCAGATCGGCGCAGTGCAGGTAGCGCGACCCGCGCCTGCCCGTCTCCAGGTCGAACTCGAGGTTCCCGTACCCGGCCGCGGCCGACATGGCTCTCACGGCCTCCGGTGCCAGCGGCGCCCGCCCCAGGTTGGTGTGCAGGATCACACCGGTCGCGTTGATCACCCGCGTCAGGGTGGAGCGCTCGGCGTCCGCGATCTCGGCCGCCACCAGATCGGCGTAGCCGTCGTCGTCCGGGGGTCGGGGCACCACACCGGTCCTCACCTCCGCGAGCACCGAGCGGAGCCGATCCGTCACCCAGCCGCGCCCGTGCCTCCCTGCGAGCTCCTCGCACCACGGGCGGGCGAGTAGGCGGTCGACTCCGGGAATCGCTCGACGGCGATCCGCGTCAGAGGCCACGGCCCGAGCGTCGGTTGGTGCCGCTGACCGCCCTCGCCGCGCCGGAGGGTCGGATCGCGCCATCCTGGCCGCCCCGCTGGTCCGTGTCGGGGGGTCGCGCTCCCTCGGGAAGGGCCAGGGTGTCCGGGGAGGTGACGCTGTCGGCGGCCTTCGCGGTGTCGGGCGAAAGCGTATCCGGCGGCACCGACTCCTGCGCCGTCGTGTCCTGGCGCTCGCCATCAGCGAGTGCGGCGGAATCGGGGCTTTCGAGCGTATCCGCCGGCACCGAGTCAGCTTCCTCGGCCCCCTCCTCCGCCTCATCGTCCTCCGCCACCTCGGGCCACTCCCAGAGGAGGGTGTCGACTCCACCTCCACCCCCCGTTCCGGCGATGTTGACGATCCCGCCGAGCGTCAGCTCGTAGAGCACCCCGTGCACGAGGGGCTCCTCGAGCACGCCGACGAGCGAATTGTGCGGAATGAGGAGCCCCGAGACGGTGCGGGCGAAGTCCGGCACCGAGTCGGTCGGTTCCTCGGGATCGCGACCGCGTTCCCGCTGGTGGACTCCGGCTCCCCGCCCCTCGGTGGCGTCCTCTCCGGCCGCCGCCCCGACCGAGTCCGCCTCCGCAAGCTCCTCTAGCTCTCTCGCTCTGGCTATCGAGTCCCTTCGGCGTTCGCTCCACACCTCGTACTCGTTCTCCTGGAAGATGCGCACGGCGAGCGTGTCGCCCAGCTCCGGCGGAGCGCGGACCGGCACCGTGTCGGCCTCCATCGCCACGGCCAGCGAATCGGCACCTTCGCGCGCGGCTTCGCCCAGACCGTCCGGGGAGATTGCCTCCTCGGTCGTGTCCGCCTCCTCCTGCCCAGCCGAGATCGCGGGTGCTTCGTCCTCCGGCACCGAATCCACCTCGCTCGCCACCCCCGTCGTGTCGAACCCGACCACTACTAGCTCACCGACGATCGTCCCCTCCACGAGCTCGGGCTCGATGTAGTCGTCGATCTCGATGGCGAGGGTGACCGAGTCGGTGATCTCCACCCTCGCGAGACGCGCCGGGATGGTGTCCGGCTCGACCAGGGTGAGCACCGCCAGGGTGGTGTCGAGCGCCTCCCGGATCTCGCCAGGGCGCACCTGGCTCTGGGGCTCCGTCTCGCCCAGCTCGCCGTCTCGGTTCCGGTCCTGCCACGCCCAGAGTTCGAAGGGGCCGACCGGGACGTAGCGGAGCGAGAAGATCCCCGCCGTGTCGCTGAAGTTCCAGTGAACGAGGGTGTCGTCCTCGAGCGGGAAGCGTGCCGCTACCCGCACCTCGGGCACCACGTCGCCCGTCACCCGATCCTCGACCACCCCGGCCACGACGTTCGGGATCATCTCGCCGCCGGTCGAGAACACCAGGTCGAATGGATCGACGAGCGCATTGCCGAACATGTCGCGGATCACGGGCAGCAGCGTCACGCGGTAGACCCGGTCGGGGAGGAACCCCTCTCCGGCGCTGATTGCGAGACCGCGGCGCCGGTGCTTCACCCGTAGGTCGCCAACTTCGGGCGAAACCACCACAGCGTCGCGCAGCCTGCCCCCCGAGGGCCGCTCGCTGATCCGCTCGCTGAAGCGAAAGCGAATGCTCAGGTCGCCCGGCTCGATCGTGGCGAAGGTATCGGGGATCGTCTCGACCACGAATGGCGGGAAGCGGTCCTCTGGCCCCCCGCTGGGGATCTCGCGCCGACCGCAGGCGGCGGCGATCAGTGCGCAGGTTGCGACCAGCGCCCAACCCCGCCTCACTCGCCTCCTCCGAGCGATGTCAACTTGCGTTTCCATTTTGTCAACTGGAGTTTACAACTCGCCAGCTTCTCCCGCTCTCGCTCCACTACTGCTGCGGGAGCACGAGTCAAGAATTTGCTATTAGCCAATTTAGCTTCTATTCCTTCAAGCAGATTTTCAATACGTTCGATCTCCCCCCGGGCCCGGTCCACCTCGCGAGCCACATCGACCACACCCGTGAGTGGGATGAAGAGCTCGGTCCCGTCGCTAAGGACGGCGCTCGCTCCGGCCTCCCCGGGGGGTGCAGCTGTCGATTCGAGCGACGAGATGCGGGCCAGGCGCTCGAGCAGCCCGCCGCGCAGATTCGCGAACCCGCTCGCCCCCCCGACCAGGTGAATCACGACCCTTCCGCCCTCCCCTACACCGTACTCCTTGCGGAGCCCCCGCACCAAGCCGATCAGCTCCTTGAAGCGACCGAATTCGGCCTCGGCCTCCGCGTCCACGGAGTCCGGGTCGGGAGTCGGCCACCTAGCCGCGACCAGCGGCCTGCCCTCCCCTGCCTCCGCCGTTTCCGCCCTCGGGAGGACGGTCCAGAGCTCCTCGGTCACGAAGGGGACCAGCGGATGCAGGAGGCGGCAGCTGCTTCCCAGCACATGGGCGAGCACCGATCGGGCCGCTGCGCGCCGGTACCCGTCCGGCCGCAGGCGATCCTTGACGCTCTCCAGGTACCAGTCGGCGAAGTCGCCCCGTACGAAGTCCCGCAGAGCCTCCGCGGCCCCCTGCATCCGGAAGGCGTCCAGTTCGCAGTCCACGCGCCTGATCGCTCGCTGCAGACGCGATAGGATCCAGCGGTCCTCGAGCGCCAGGTCGGACCGCACATCGGCCAGCGGCGGAATCGGATCGTCCCCGACGCTCATCACGGCAAAGCGGCCCGTGTTCCAGAGCTTGTTGACGAAGTTCCGACCGGGCGCGAAGGTGGCCTCCAGGTCCTCGTGGTCGAGACGGATGTCGGCCCCGACCCCGGCGCCCGCCAGTAGCGTGAAGCGCAGCGCGTCCGCACCGTAGAGAGCGACGACCTCGAGGGGGTCCACGCCGTTGCCCAGCGACTTGGACATCTTGCGCCCCCGAGCATCCCGGACGGTGCCGTGCAGGTAGACCCGCGCGAAGGGCGCCTCGCCCATGGCCCGGTACCCGGCCATGATCATGCGGGCGACCCAGAAGAAGAGTATCTCGGGGGCGGTGGAGAGGACATGCCCCGGGTAGAAGGCCCTGAGATCCGGGGAATCGTCGGGCCAGCCGAAGACCGAGAAGGGCCAGAGCCACGACGAGAACCAGGTGTCGAGCACATCTGGGTCCTGCTCCAGCGCGCCGCCGCCGCAGAGCTCGCACGCCTCCGGGTTCTCGCGGCACGCCATCGCGCCCTTGCAGTCGCGGCAGTACCAGACCGGAATTCGATGGCCCCACCAGAGCTGGCGCGAGATGCACCAGTCCCGAATACCCTCCATCCACCGCGCGTAGACCTTGGTCCAGCGATCGGGCGAGAAGGCGACCGCGCCCTCGCGAGCCCCCTCGAGGGCCGCCTCGGCCAGCGGCTGCATCCGCACGAACCACTGCTCGCTCAGGCGCGGCTCGACGACGGTGTCGCACCGATAGCACCGCGGGACCGCATGCACGTGCGGATCGGTCCCCGCCAGCAGGCCTTCGGCGCGCAGGGCGTCGAGCACGAGACGGCGCGCCACGAAGCGGTCCACTCCGCGAAACGCCTCGGGCGCGTTGGCGTTCATCGCGCCGGTCTCGGTCAGGACGTTCACGACATCCAGTCCGGCGCGCCCCGCAATCTCGAAGTCGTTGGGGTCGTGGGCCGGCGTGACCTTCACCATGCCGGTTCCGAAGTCCGGGCTGACGTGGCCGTCGGCGACGATCGGGATCGTGCGCCCCGCGAGGGGGAGCTCGACCTCCGTGCCCACGAGCGGAGCGTAGCGGGGGTCGTCGGGATGAACCGCCACGCCGGTGTCTCCCAGCATCGTCTCGGGCCGGGTGGTGGACACGGTTATGCACCAGCGGCCGTCCGCCAGGGTACCGACCGTCTGGGCGCCGGCAGCGCGCGACCGATGCGCGGCCCGGTCGTGGCCGGCTGCGAGCGGGTAGCGGAGTCGCCAGAGCGATCCCTCCGCCTCGGCACCCTCGGCCTCCTCGTTCGAGAGCGCGGTGAGACAGCGGGGGCACCAGTTGATGATGTATTCGCCCCGGTAGACGAGGCCGTCCTCGTAGAGCCTGACGAACATCTCGCGCACGGCGCGCGAGAGCCCCGGGTCGAGCGTGAAGCGGGTTCGGTCCCAGTCGCAGCTGCAGCCAATCGCCTTGAGCTGGCCGATTATCCGGTCGCCGGTGGCCTCCACGTGCTTCCAGACAAGCCGCTCGAAGTCCCGCCGCTCCAGATCGTGGCGTGTCCTGCCAGTGCGCGCCAGCTGGCGCTCGACGATGTTCTGAGTGGCGATGCCCGCATGGTCGGTCCCCGGCACCCAGAGAGCCACCTTGCCGCGCATCCGCTGCCACCGGATCAGCACATCCTGAATCGTGTTGTTGAGTCCGTGCCCCATGTGGAGGACGGAAGTCACGTTGGGTGGCGGGATCACAATGACATAGGGCTCTCCGCCCCCCTTCACGGCGGCGGCGGAGGCTCCGAAGTGTCCCCCCTCCTCCCACATGCGCCGTACGCGATCCTCGACCGCGCTCGGTTCGAAGGTCTTGGGGAGCGACGAAGCCGACAATTAGCAGTCCGTGGATAATCTCGCGCGAGCACCGAGAGCGGCGAAGCGCCCCGCTGGC
>JAPOYJ010000005.1 GCA_026706635.1 Gemmatimonadota bacterium
GCCGGGGGCGGGGGGTCGAAGCGCTGGCGACCGAGGGCCGCGCGCCTCGCCTGATCGTATTGGAGAACGTGTGCGGCGCCCTAACCTCCCACGGCGGACGGGACTTCGCCGCGATCATCGGGGCGCTGGCCGATGCCAGCTCCCGCGGGCCGAAGTGCGGCGATCGCGGACATCGTGGAGGACAGGCCGACGGGCGTGGACTGGCATTCGCCGCAAGAGACGGCGCGGCTGCTCGGGATGATGACGGATGTTCACAAGGCCAAGGTGGCCGCTGCCCGTGCCACGGGAAGCCGTGCGGTGGGAACGATCTACAAGCGCACGCGGCCCGACGCCCGCGGCGAGCGACGACAGCGGGCCGAGGTGAGGTTCGACGGGGTGGCCGGATGCCTCCGGACCCCCGTGGGAGGCTCCAGCCGTCAGACGATCATCGTCGTGGAGGGCGCACGCGTGCGAACCAGGCTACTCTCACCGCGCGAGGCGGCCCGGCTGATGGGCCTTGACGACGACTTCTGGCTGCCTGACCACTACAACTCCGCGTATCATGTGGCGGGCGACGGCTTGGCCGTTCCCGTGGTGCGGCACCTTGCGGACCATCTGCTGGAGCCACTTGCGGATGCGGCGGGCGGGGCCGTGGAGGCGGTGGCGTGAGTGAGGTGACTGGTGGGGAAGGAAGTCTGGTTGCCGAGCTGTCCGGTTTCGCGGTTGCAAGCAACTTCAATGGCAAGGGACCGCTATGCGTCGCTCTGGTACGCTGGCCGATGGTATGCGGGTGCTTTGATCGAGCACTTGGTGGGAGCTGTGATCGACTGCGGGCTCGGCACCGGCAGGGTAACCCATCACAGTGCTTCTGCAGCGGACCAGCCGGCCGGGTCCGATACGCCTGCGCGGGGTGATTGGGACTATCGACCAGCACCCTCACGATGCGCGGGTTGCGGCTCCGGTGGACTCGCTCCAGCCGGAGCACTTCCTCGGGGGTCACTCCTTCCGGGAAGGTGCCGGCCGGGTCATCTGTGCGGCGTGCCTCACGGCCCCAACGCCCCCACCGGCACCACGGCCACGCCGTCCTCCCGCGTGTACCCGTAGCCGCTGCTGACGATCACCCCCAGCGCCGCCGGCTTACCCATCCGCCCCGCATCCACCTTGGCCGCCAGCCGGAGCAGGTTGCGAGCGCCTTCGTCCGCCCTTCCCTCGCCCAGCTTCACTTCAAACGCCGCCCAGCGACCATCGTTGGCCTGCACGATCGCGTCCACCTCGAGACCGCCCTTCTCGCGGTAGTGGAAAACCTCCGCGTCCGCGGCCTGGGCGTAGACCCGCAGATCCCGCACGACCAACGACTCGAAGAGAAGCCCTAGGAAGTCCAGATCGCGGAGCAGGCGGGCGGGCGTCGCGCGCACCGCCGCCACGGCCAGCGACGGATCGGCCAGATGCCGGACCGGCTTGCTTCTCAGGACTGACCTCGATCGCAGGTGCGTGGGCCAAGCCGGCTGGTTCTCCACGAACATGACTCGATCCAGCGCCCTGACGTAGTCGGCGGCCGTGTGTGCTTTGATGGCGGACACTCCCTCGCCGGTGTCCGAGGCCAGGGTAGCGATGGCGGCGGGGGTCGCGACGTTCCGCGCGAGGGATCGGAGGAGCATGCCCACCCTCACCGGGTCTCTCGTCTTGCCGTCCCCGCTCGCGATGTCCAAGCGACGGATCTCGTCCAGGTGGTCATGGTTGGCGCGGAGCGCCTGCGCGGTGGTGCGGCCCAGGTTCACCGGCCACCCGCCCACACAGATCAGTTCGGCCAGATCGTGGAGGTGGATCACCGACCTGCCTGCCTCGGCACGCGCGCCGTCGAGGAGGCCCGCCAGCGAGACTTCGCCGGTCGAGCGATCCAGCTCGAACGTAGAGAGCGGACGCATGCGAAGCCGGGTGAGCCGACCGACTCCCGTGTGGCGGGTAGCGTCATTGGCCGGCACGGCGGATCCGGTCAGGATGAACTGGCCCGGGAGGCGACGATCGTCCACCGCCCTCCGTACATGGTTCCAGATTGCGGGCTCCAGCTGCCATTCGTCGATCAGCCGCGGAACGTCGCCGATCAGGACGCGGGCGGGCTCGAGGCTGGCCAGGAGGCGTGCAGCCTCGTCGACGTCGAACCTTGCTTCGCTGGCGGCCTCCTGCCTTGCGGTGGTGGTCTTCCCGCAGGCCCGGGGGCCTTCGATCACAACCGCTCCCGTGGCCTGAAGGCGATCAGCCAGCTCGCGGTCCACGACTCTCGGATGATAGGTCATGCGGCGTCTTGCTCGGGATTGGCCTCCCGGTCGGTATGGAGGAACACTAGCGGTCTCGGGAGGCCCATGGAAGGGGGACAGCGGCAGGTTCGGCGAGAGTGTGGCGGCGGAAACGGCGTTACTGTAGCGGCAGGAATGGCACCCTAGTCCGCGCTTAGCGCCTCACGATCCTCCGCAGCTCCACCGTCTGCACATCGAGTTCATCGACGCGGAGCACTGCCACGACATTCCTGTCCACTGCCAGCACACGCAGCCTTTCCGACGCAATCACTCGCCCGACATGATCGCCTTCCGGCGAGTACACGCTCCAGGCGCTCCCCCCGTCGGGGACTAGGCCGCGGTAGTGCGGCACCCACAACGACTCTCCGACGGCCTGGGTCCGCCCGTAGAAGGGGTAGTACCGGGGCAGGTCGTCACGGTCGACGCCGTCCAGCTCGGGCAGGGAGTCGCGGCCCGCGCGGGTGAGCCTGGTCGGTTCGGTCGGCACGTCCGGTGGAAGCTCCCGGATCAGTCTCCCCGCGGCGTCGAAGGTCGCGATCGCCGGATCCTTGTTGTCGACGATGTGGTACCTGTCGCCCACGACCACGACGAAGGTCTCGCGGCGGTAGGGGTAGATCCGCTTGCTCTCCGGTGAGGAGTAGTACTCGTAGCCCGGGTACCTCCCGAGGGCGCCGATGAAGTTGCCGTCCGCGTCGTACCGCGACAGCCCACGCTCGTCCCGCTGAATCGTCGGCCTGTCGGCCCAACCGAACACCAACCCGGAAACGAGCATGGAGCCGTCGGGGAAGATCCCCTCGACCTCCGCCACGTTGTAGTCCCCCCAGGGTTGGATCCGCACCGTGCGCTCCACCTCTCCCGCGCGGTCGCGAACGGTCACGCGCATGAGCCAGGAGTCGAAGGTGTAGAGCCTGTCGCCCACGGCCTGCAGCAGGTCGAGGTTGCCGTAGTCCCCCGGACCCTCGCCCTTCTGGCCCACCGCGCGGATCAGCCGTCCGGTCGTCCGGTCGTGGAACCGCAGCGAGTGCGTGCTCTCCTCGGCGATGATGAGGGCGTCGTCCGTGAGCACGGCGCCGATCACCCCGTGGAGCGGCTCGTTCGGGTCGTCACCGATCGTGAAGAGCGAAGTGTCCGCGATCCGTGCGTGCAACTGGTGGAGCAATCCGCGGTCGGCGGCGCTCAGTTGCCCGGCCAGGGACGCCGCCAGCAGCGTTGCCAGAGGCGCCCGGCGCAAACAATGGACCGCGCGAGCCCACCGCACGGCCTTCACCGGTCGAACCGCAAGTGCCCGATGTCGAGCCAGTCGAGCGCCAAGCCCGGCATCCCGTCGGCGACCGCCGCGACTACTCCCGCCGCAATGGCCGGAAACGCAGGACCCGCGTCTCATCGATGGACTCGTCGCTAGGAAAGAGACAGCGTCTTCCCGCCCCCTCCGACCGTGGCCCATCCCCACGCCCCGGTGGACCGCCGAACGAAAGGTGCGAGCGGTCGGTTGGAGCCGGGTGGGGGTTGTTGTGGCACCGGATCCCAAGGGGGTCTCTCCTGATCGGGACTCTTCCGGAAGGAAGGTAGAAGATCCGGTACCGGAGCGCATCACGACGATGCACGGCGAGGGGATACCGGAGCTTCGCAAGTCCGGCGACCGGTCCGAGGCCGTCGATCTCCAGGGCGTTCTGGATGCGCACCGGCGCAAGTCCCCATGACCGACCGCCTGATCGCGGTGGCCAACGGCCGGCTGGTGGGCGAGATCACCCGTGACGCCCGGGGGCGGCTCGACTTCGAATACGACGCTGTCTGGAGGGAGGACGGCGCGGCACACCCGGTTTGGCGAAGAGACGGCCATCGTCGTCGAAAGGTATGACCGCATTAAGGCAGGAAGTCGTCTGGCACGGCTGCACCAGGAGGATCTCTGCCAAGCGCTGGGGCGAAGCCCACTGAACAAGTACGAAAGCGAGGGCGGACCGGGCTGCCGCGAGATCGCCCGCGCAATTCGGTCGCACTGCGGCCGTCCCGGCGACGACCTTCCCACCTTCGTAAAGGTGGTCGCCCTGAACCGGGTTCTGGGGGGCACCGACGCGCACGCCAGGAACTTCTCGCTGCTGATCGGAGCCGGGGGGAAGGCCAGGCTTGACCACCCGGTCGTGGGCAGTTTGCAACAGGCGGCGACGAGACAGGCCGAAGCCTTGGTGGCCGGGCTGCGCGGGTGAAATCCGGGGCTGGCGGGTTTGAATGCGATGATGTCTGGGCCAGCGTGTAGCCGGCGATCCCATCAGCCGTGGGCGTCCCGCCGATCCACCGTCACCGGCACCGGGCCCCTCACGCCGAGTAGCGCGGCATGCGCTCGCCTGGGGTGCTGGTTCGATACGGGCCTGAGGCGCAGGCGCTGCGCGATGCAGGCGATCATGGCAACGAAGAGCGTCTCCCCGAACTCCGCGAACGGACATACGGTCGGCTCCAGGCCGAAGGGGATGAACGCCGGATTCTCCCCGCTCTCCTCCTCCAGCCAGCGATCCGGCGCGAAGTCGCGTGGGCGGTCCCAGTGCACGGCGCTCTCCTGAATGACCGCGACGTTGATGAACACCACGGTGCCGCTGGGAATCCGGTAGCCGCCGAGAACCGCATCGCGCCTGGCTGCGCGCGGAAACAGATTCGGAGCGGGCGGCGAGAGACGAAGCGTCTCCCGGAATAGGGCTCTTGTGAAGGTCAGACGGTCAAGATCAGCGACAGCAAGCTGGCGGCCGCCTAGCTCGCGGTCGACCTCGGCCTCGACCCGGTCCCGTACCTCCGGGTAGCGGTCGAGGTAGTGGACGGCGCACGTCAGAGCGCCGATGGGGCTGTCGGGAGAACCCAGCGCCAGCATGGCAATCTCGTCGTGTAGCTGCTCGTCGCTGGACCAGAACGAGCCTCCGTCCGACCCCTCTGTTCGTGCCAGGTGCGATGCCATGGCAGGGCATGTGCGCTCGGCCGAGCGGGCCTGCGAGATCGAACGGCGGACCCCATCACCGAACTCCCGCTCGATGCGCCGCGTCCGCGACGTATTCCGCCAGGGCACCTCTGCGAGCAGGCCGCCCAGCGGCGAGCCCATGGAGACCTGATCCCTGCGCAGCTTCTTCAGCGCGTCCACCCCGAGCTCGGTGGGGACGGTCGAGCTGGTGCCCAGCACCATGTCGAGGGTGCAGCTCATCACGTACCGCTCGAACTCCTCGCGGATGCGCAGGCTGGTCGCCAGACGCCACCGCGACGTGATCTTCGACGCGCGGCGAACCGCGATCCTGGACTGTTGTCTCATCATCTCCCCGTCGAGCACCGACGTCACAAGCTCGCGGCGACGGCGGTGATCTTCGCCGTCGGACAGGAGCAGGCAGTCGCCCATCAGCTCCCTCAGCGCTGGCGGGTAGGCCCGGGGGTATGTCTCGCCACTCCCGACAACCTGCCGAGCGAGATCGGGGCAGAAGACCGCGCAGCACCTGAGTCCGGGCAGTTCGAACCCCACGACGACGCCGTAGCGTTCGTGAAGTCCGCGCATGAATTCGACCTGGTCGGCCATGCGCCGCATGGTGTTGCGGAGCCTCCCCTTCGGTCCGGGAAGCGGCCTTGCGTTCTGGGACGGGGCGCTCATGCGTGTCTTTCCCATAGCAGCCCGTGGATAGCGTCACGAGTCACGGGGAAAGATAGGTTGCAGCAGCCCCGTGCGGGAGTAGCTCGTAGTAGATTGTCTCGGTCTTCGCAGCTTCCACGCTCCCCGGCGGCCGCACATCCAGCCGCCCTACGCGGCGCGGCCAGCGCGCACCCTTGCCAGGCGGGTCTAGTGCGGAAAAAGAACGGCGATCTCGAGATGACTCCCGAGGCGATGCGCGAGAGCGCACGGAGAGTGGTGGACTTGCTCGTGGGCCGCGCCGAGGCCCTCCGAGACAGCCGGCCTTGGGAAGGCGAGTTTGCGAGGGTCCTAGCCGATCGGTTCCACAAGCCGCCGCCCGAAGAGGGGCGGGAGGTCGGCGAGGTCATCGAACAGATGGCGCGCGAGATTCTCCCTCTCGCCGCGCGGCTCGATCATCCTCGATTCTTCGGATTCGTGCCGGTTGCGCCGACGTGGCCGAGCGTTCTCGCCGATTTCATGGCGAGCGCATCCACCGTCAACCAGTGCACCTGGCTGACCTCGAGCGGCCCCAGTCAGATCGAGCTGACCGTGATCGACTGGATGCGGCAGTGGCTCGGCTATCCCGAGGGTGCGGGCGGACTCTTCGTGAGCGGGGCCTCCGCGGCCGCCGTGCACGCCCTGGTGGCAGCACGGGAGGCGGGGGGGGCACCCGCCACCCCGGCCTTCTACATGAGCGACCAGACCCACACTACCATATCTCGCGCGGCGTTTGCCGTCGGCGTGAGGCATGAGCACATGCGCACGCTGCCCAGCGATGGGCGGTACCGTCTCGATCTGGAGCTCCTCGCGGATCGCGTCGCCGCCGACCGCGCCGCGGGGATCATCCCAATGGCGGTGTGCGCCAATGCCGGAACGGCGAGCACGGGCACGGTCGATCCACTCGCGGCGCTGGCCGACTACTGCGAGGCGGAGGGCATATGGCTGCATGTGGATGCGGCCTACGGCGGATTCGCGGCCGTGACGGAGGATGGTCGGCGAGCGCTCGCAGGAATCGAGAGGGCCGACTCCATCAGTCTCGACGCGCACAAGTGGTTCTTCCAGCCCTACGAGGCGGGTTGCCTGCTGGTGAAGGACGTGCGCACGCTCGAGCGTCCGTTCGCTCTGCGGCACGACGTCATCCAGGATTCGATCTGGGGTGCGAACCACCCGAACATTACCGACCGCGGACTGCAGCTCACCCGTGCGGCGCGGGCGCTGAAGCTCTGGGCGTCGGTGCAGACCTTCGGCATGGCCGCATTCCGCCGCGCCGTGTCGCGTGGCCTCGAACTCGCCCGCCGCGCCGAAGGGCGAATCAGGAGCGATCCGATTCTGGAATTGCTGCACCCGGCGGAGCTGAGCATCGTGTGTTTCCGCGTCAGGCCCGCCGACCTCGACGAAGATGCGATCGACACCCTGAACAAACACGTGTTGGCCAGCGTCTTCTGGGACGAGAGCTGCTACATCTCCTCCACAAACCTGCGCGGTACGCTCGCGCTCCGGCTCTGCATCACCAATCCGGCGACGACATGGGCCGACATCCGTGGGGCTCTTGACCTTGTTGTGCGGCTCGGCAGGGAATGGGCAAGGGAAAACGTCGGTGCCGAGGCGCAAGCTCGGAGTCGAGCCGCGCTGAGCCAGGATTGACGACCCGTCCTGACGGATGCCCGAGGAGTCTCCCATGATGGACGGACGGACGATCTCGACGCCCATCCGCCGCTCCGAGCTTGTCCGGTTGGCGGAGGAGCAGTTTGGAGACTGGATCAAGGCTGTCGTGGACGTGTCGCGCGGTGTCATGGCTGTCGGTGGCGACCTCCACGCGGACGACGAGGCCACCCTCCTCGGCGAGGGCTCCTCGCAACGGGACCTCTGGGGCATCAACCTGTACCCCTTGGAGGCGGGAGAGGACTGGATCGAGTTCGACTCCCTGATCAACATCCGTCCCCGCGACGGAAACCGCTCCCGGGGAGTGGACGACCCGGGCACGCGCGCCAGGATCCGGGCCGTCGTCGATTCCCTGGTCGCGGCTAGCTAGTTCTCGTCCGTTTTCTAAGCGTAAGCGTGACTCCTTCGGGCGTTTATCGCGGGATCCGGTTGGATTGCGGGGTGCCGGTGACGTGTTGGGCGGTGCGCGGCGTTGTTGGCTGGGCCGTGTGGGCCGACGGGGGCTACGAGCCCCTCCGACTCGCTCGTGTCGGTATCGAAGGGGATCCGTCGGGGTCGCCCCGCCGCCTACGTCGGCCTGAGTCTCAACCGGCTTCGGGCCAGCCGGCGTCGCAGGCGACCTGTTCCGGCACGGCACACGCACCCTTGTCGCTGTGCCGCATGCGTAGTATCATTCAGCCATGGACTATGATACCACTTCTGGAAGACAGCAGCGTCCGGCCTCCGGCCGCTTCCTGGTCCGCATCGATCCGGGTCTGCACGCCGCGCTGCGAGCTCGGGCGGCGTCGCGGGGGATCTCGCTCAACCGGCACTGTGCGCGCAAGTTGGGATCGCCGGATGGCGAGCTTCCGGATCCTGGGGTCAGGACGGTTCGCAGGGCCTTCGAGGATGTCGGCGAATCGCTGCTGGGGGTGGTCGCCTTCGGCTCCTGGGCGCGAGGGCATCCGCCGTGGGAGTCCGATCTCGACGTCCTCCTGGTGGTGGGCGAGGAGGTCGCCGTGTCGCGGGCGCTCTACCGGCGGTGGGACGAACGGCCCGCTCTGGAGTGGGACGGGCACCGCGTCGAACCGCACTTCGTCCACCTGCCGGGCGAGGGAGAGACGCCGTCGGGACTGTGGGCGGAGGTGGCCGTGGACGGCCTCGTCCTCTTCGAACGGCGGCTTCTGGTGTCGCGCGCCCTCGCGGCTGTCCGGCGCCTGATCGTCGCCGATAGGATCTCGCAACGCGTTTCGCACGGCAACCCCTACTGGGTGCGCGAAGGATGAAGAACGCGGGACTGGCGCGGGACTACCTCCGTCGCGCGAGGATCCGCCTGACCGCGCTCGACGTCCTCCACGAGGG